>NZ_LBMG01000046.1 GCF_001005315.1 Kordia jejudonensis | reverse complement strand
GATTGCAACTAATCGTTTCAACATTCAACATTTAAAATTTAGCATTTCTGAGTTCGGTCTTGGGTTTTGGGTTTTGGGTTCTAGGTTCAAAACTACCTTTTACACTCTATTTTCTTGGCTCTATCTTCTCTTTTCTATTCTCTTGGGTCTTGGGTCTTGGGTCTTGGGTCTTGGGTCTTGGGTCTTTGGTTGAGTTGTTAAGTTGTTAAGTTGTTAAGTTGTTAAGTTGTTAAGTGGAATTTTCAACTTAATTAAAAAACAAAACAGCGAATTGAAAATTATTTTAATTTTTTAAATTACAGCATACTTTTTTAATTCATAATTCTGAATTCTGAATTTTTAAATCTCATTTACTGTTTACCAAGTTGTTTCGAATCGCATACAATACCAGTCCAATTCGGCTTTTTACTTTGAAATGCTTGAATAAGGATTCGCGATAGCCATCAATTGTTTTTGGACTCAGACACATTTCTTGTGCAATTTCCTTATAGGTCATTTCCGTACACGCCAATTTTAAGAACATCAATTCGGTATCTTTGAGTGGTTTTCCGTTGGCAACATCTTTGTCGTTTCCACCGTGAAGTGAGTTTAACAATGTAGTTGCTACACGTTCCGAATAGTAAATTCCGTTAGAAATGACTTCGTTTAACGCTTTGTAAAATATTTCTGGATGTATGTCTTTCAGCAGATAGCCTTTCGCGCCTAAGCGCAACATTTTTATAATAGTTTCCTCATGATCGTCCATAGAAAGCGCCAATACTTGTATACTTGGACGATTTTCCTTGATCCATTCCATGGTTTCAAAACCGTTCATTACGGGCATATTGATATCTAGTAAGATTATATCTGGGACATTTTCAGACTCTAGTAATTTTTTGATCAGTTCGCTTCCATTCTTTACGTGGTATAAAACCTCAAACTCCTCAAATGTGTTCACCAAACCTTGTAAAGATTGTGCAAACAACAAATGATCATCAACAATAACAACTGAATGTTTTTTCATACTATTTTTTATAGGGATAGGATAAAGTTAAGGAAACTCCTTTATTTTTCGCAGATTTCATCGTGAATTCTGTATTTATGATTGCCGCACGGCTTTTCATATTTATCAATCCTGATCCTTTTTCAATTTCATCATCCTCAAAACCAACGCCGTCATCTTCTGCTGTAAGCAACAATTTATCTTCTTTAAAATTAAGATGTACCGCTAAGTTTTTGGCTTTGGAATGTTTTATAGCATTAGAGAAAAATTCTTGTAAAATTCGGAATAAGATGATTTCTTCTTTGATATCTAAGTCGCGTTCTTCTCCTTCAATATGCAAAGTTGCTACTAAGAAATTTAGTTTGTTAAATCGATCGAGCTCTACTTCTATCGATTTTACCAATCCCATATTTTGAATAATTTCTGTATTCATGGTTTTTGATAGCAAACGAATTTCCTGCAAACTTTTTCCAACAATTTCACTGACTTCATTCAGTTTTTCTTTGTTTTCTTCGGCAAGTTGTGTTCCTAAAATATTAATATGCATGCGTGCTACTGACAATAACTGTCCAATATTATCATGCAATTCCCAGCTCATATTTTGCAATGCTTGTTCTTGGATTTCAATTTGCGATTTTGCAATTTCCTCCATGTATCGCTTTTCGGCTTCTTTCTTTTCAAGAATAAACTTTAGTTTACGCTTTTGAAAGAATACAAACAAAATAATAACGGTAGTTAATAAAATAAGCAACACTAGAGATGTTGCTGCAACAAGCATTTGTATTTCTTGATCTTTCATAACAATCTTTAAAATAGTATCATTTTATGGAAATGTTTTAATGTTTGACTCTAAATCGATGTATTTCCTTTTTTTCCTATGTAAGAATACGAAAGTAATCACTAAAAATATTCCTACAAGAAAAATCGTTGAAGCGCAAATAAAAACTAGCGTATGGATTTCTTCTACAGTCATTCTTAAAATACGTCAATATTATTTTTATTTTTAGACTTATAAAAACCTATAGCAAAGCACACATACATTATTATATTTAAGACAAAAGTTACAACGCCTAAAATTTTCTGTCCTCCAGTTAGAAATAATTTCACAGAAATCATGAAAGGCATAAATGTCCCATAGAAAAGTAAAACTCCTAAACTAAACCAAAAATAAATTGAATCTGTAATGTTTAATATCGTTTCCTTATTAAAAGATTCTATGAAATAAAAGCTGATAGCAATTAATACAAAAAGAACGCCTAAAGTAAACGTATATATTTGATTTGCTTCCAATATATGTTCTCCAAAGAAACAATTAGCTAATGCGAAAATTAAGTAGATTAAGATACAAAGGCGTAAAATATTCTTTCTGCGCTTAGAATTAAGAATAAGTTGATACCACCATAAAAAGAAAGTAAGCTGAACAATAGTAAATACATTGTATACAACGAAATTTACATGATTGAACAACTTATAAAAGACTGAGCCAAAAAATTCTGTGACTACTGCAAATAATATACAAAAAATAAAATATTTGGCTTTAGAATTTGAGTAATTTTTGTAGTTATAAAAACCATAAATCAATACCACTAAAGCCAAGTATTTCGAAAGAAATCTTATATCTCCCATTAATTTAAAATGTTAATCTCCATATTCGTTTTGTGGAGGATTTCCATTATCACCATAATTCATAGCATGAATTCCAGTGACGTCTTTGCTGCAACTCTCAATCGAAGGACTTGTTGGACACATAAATAATGTGTTCTGACCAGCTTTAGATTTATTCTCTGCATTTTCAGGGTAGACTCCGAAATAGAAACGAATTCCATCAACTGAAATTTTCTTTTTCAAAGCTTGTTCCTTTACATAGTTGATGTAACCTTCCAAATCTTCTAGCGAATACCAGCTAGAACATGAAAAATTAGTATCATTTTCTGCGCCAAAGCCTTCATTTTGCTTTTCTCTGTAACAAGCATTCAATTCTGCCGCTTGTTCATTAGTAATAAGTTTGTCATTAGGGGTTTTGTAGTCACTCATACTTATTAATGTTATTGATTAATGACTCCAAGTTATCTATAAACTTGCACATAGCAAAAATTTAAAACTTGTCCGTTTCTCGCAAAACTACTTAAAAAACTGATACCTAGATTTTTAAAGACTAACTCATCGTGAAATTTCAGGAATTTTCCTTTTCAAAAGGGGCTTTTTCCCCTTTTTTAGCGGAACTTTCCTCTTGTACCACTAATAAAGAGATAGTATTTTCGTCAAAACTATTTTAAAACAACCTCCAAAATGACCTCAGTTGATAAAAATATGAATGCATCACGTGTGATTATTCAATCGCACATTGATAAAGCATTCTCTGAAAAATTCATTCAATGGAATGATGGATTAAATTATACAGAGTTCATTCGTGCATTGTGGCGATTGTTTCGAAATCATGACAACTTCAAAGACGGAACACAACATATTTTATCGAAACTTAGCGAAGAAGATGCCATGCAATTACTTTCTGACGAAATTGATATTACGAAGTTGAAATCATATTAAATTGCACACGATCCTTGGTATGTTTTTGCGAAAGTATAGTGATACTAATTTCGTCTAATTGTAGTATTCTTGGGTAACCGCCCGTAGTTTGACAATCTTTCAGTAGCACAAGTAATTTTCCTGAAGGCGTTAGCTGAATTGTTCCCGGCAATACCGCCGAAGTAATAATTGACGGAAAATTGTTTTCAAGTAATTCATTGAGTTGATACGCCATTCTGTTATTTAAACCGATGGAAAAATTGGTGTTTAGTAGCTGTTCCTGCTGTTTTTGTGATAACAAATCAAATTCTGGACCTTTATAAACGTTTAATTGATGATTTTGAAATATTTCTTTGCTTGGCGCGATCGTAGCATTTGAGGAAATTTGATGCGAAACAGTTTCATATTTGATAAAATCTCCATTTTCTACACGCGATTTTTTTGTAATTCCATCATAAAAACTACAACTGTTCAATACTTTTTCTATCTGAAAACCCTTTTTGACGCCCAAATACGTTCGTACGCCGTATATCCTTGCGCCAAATTCAAGTTGATCTCCTTTGCGTACATGTAGTATTGTATTTAACTTTACAGCTTCTTTATTTAGCTTTGGCGACAAATTGGCGCCACAAAGTACAATTTGAGTTGGTTCGTAAAAATACAAATATGGACCTTGCAATGTAATTTCCAATACAGCATCGTTTTCATCATTTCCTAAAATATGATTTGCCAATTTTGCATGATATTCGTCCATAACTCCAGCAATTGGAACTCCATAATTTCGATATCCAAATCGTCCTAAATCTTGTATGGAAGTGTACAAACCACTTTGTAAAAATTCTAACATTCCACATGCGATTTTAGTTCGTAATTTCCACTTGAAACTGCTGCTGAAATTTCATGATATTCTGCTAATGAAATTGGAACAAATTTTATAAAGTCTCCCGCTTTTGCAAAACATGGATTTTGTTTTGAAATGTCAAAAAAATTGATGGGCGAATTTCCAATAATTTGCCATCCACCAGGACTTACTTTTGGGTAGATTCCTGTCTGCATTCCACCAATACCAACAGCACCTTTTTTGACAGCTAATCTTGGAGCTGATTTACGATCAATATGAAGTCGTTTATCAAGTCCGCCCAAGTATAAAAAACCAGGTAAAAAACCTATAGAAAATATTTGATATTTTGGTGCAGTATGTAAACGAATAATTTCATCTATTTCAAGTTTGTTTTTTTGTGCAATTTCTGCTAAGTCAATTCCAAATTCTGTAGCATAACACACAGGAACTTCCCAACAGAAACGTGTTTGTCGCTTCATGTTGTCGGATTTTAGCAAATATAGCCGTTCCAACAAATGTTTGAATGTTTTAAAATTCAATTTATTTTTATCGTAAATTATTAATAATGAATTATTTGATTGAATTACTTCAATTATTACTTTAATATAAAATTTTATGATTCTTTCATTAAAATCCAACACAGAATCGAGCATTTCTGAAGTCATTTTAGCTTCCCAAGTTAGCAAAATACCTGAATTTCCATATGGTTTATAGTGTGGAAATTCTGTTTTCTGTATGTTATTTTTAGTGTTGAAATGTGTATGCAACTGTTGTACAATTTCAATCGCATTTTTGGTATCAGAATGTACACAAAATGTATCGGATTTTAGCATAATTTTTCTAGCTGAAATCGTCTGTACTTTTTCATCATTTTTTATGCTAGAAATATGCTTAATAATCTCCCCTATTTCTGTTAAAACGGCATTGCTTTTTTTACGTGAAACGAGTGTCAAAACATCGTTATAATTTCGATCAGCGAATGCTTCATAATAGACATTAAAATTTTGCTGTAAAGCTACTTTTTCAATTACAGAATTATACGGAATATAGAGCGAATATTTGTGTTTATATTTTGCAATTGCTTTGAGAAAAAGTTCTGCTTTTTCTTCACTTTTTGCTACATCATTGTACAACGCTCCATGTGGTTTTATGTGTGTGATTTCTGCATCATGTACAGCAACAATTTCTTCTAAATCTGAGATCTGTTTTTGAATCGTTTTGATAAATTCGACTTCAGTCATATCTATTGAAGTACGACCAAAATTTTCACGATCAGGATATGAAGGATGCGCGCCAATTTCTACTTGAAACTTCTTTGCCAACGCTACAACTTTATGCATCGTTTTCGCATCGCCAGCATGTCCGCCACAGGCAATATTACACGCATTGATGTACGGCATGAGAATTTCCTCATTGTCTACGCCTTCACCAACATCGCAGTTTATATGTAGCATTTTAGATTATCAGATTTTTAGATTTCTAGACTTTTTAGAATACACTTATGATTCCTTTAATTCCGAGAATTAGTGTGATGAGAATGATACAAATTGCCAATATATTTTGAAACATTGTATTCTTGTATTCCCCTAAAACATTGGTCTTGTTTACAATCCACACCAAGAAAATAGCAACAATTGGCAATAATAGACCATTGGCAACTTGTGCAAACGTGATAACTTCTACAGGTTTGAATTTTAACGAAGAAAACACAATTCCGAGTATCAAAATAATAGCCCAAACGGCTCTAAATCTGTTGTCTTTTAAGGTTCCTTTCCAACCAAAACAACTTTTGGCAACATACGCCGCTGCTAAAGGTGCCGTAATTGCCGATGTGATTCCTGCTGCAAATAATCCCAGCCCAAGTAGGTATTTTGCATATTCTCCGTATAAAGGTTCTAATCCTTGTGCTAAATCAAAAGCATTGGTAATGTCGCCGCCTGTAGTTGCTGTTGCTGCGATGATAATTGTCATAGAAACAATTCCACCTAAAATGATAGAAACGATTGTGTCTTTTTTAGCTGTTGCCAAATCATCTTTTGTTTTCCATTTTTCTTTGACCAATGAAGCGTGTAAAAATAGATTGTACGGAACGACCGTTGTACCAATTAATCCAATAATAATCAAGATGTTATCTTTTGGAATTGACGGAATAAATGTTCCTTTTAAGATTGCGATAATATCTGGTTTTGTGAGTATTGCCGTAATGACAAATGAAATACTCATGATTAAAACTAAACTGACTAAACTTCGTTCCAATACTTTATAATTCCCTATGAATAGTAGGATAAACGCTATGATTCCTATAAGTATTGGATAGAATCCTGCATTTTCTTTCCCAAAGACTTCCATTCCTAACGAAGCGCCACTTATGTTTCCTGCTTCGTATGCTGCATTTCCGACAACTATAGCGCCTAAGATTAAGAAAATGGCTAAGTTTCGTAATAGTGGACTTGTGATTTGTTCTTTGATGACTTGCGCCAATCCTTTTTGTGTGATGATTCCTGTACGCGCCGCCATTTCTTGCAATACAATGGTTGCGATGATGGATAACAACATTGCCCAAAGTAAACTGTAACCAAATTGTACGCCTGCTTTTGTGCAAACTGTTACGGTTCCTGGACCAATAAATGCTGCCGCAACGAGCGTTCCAGGACCAATATTTTTAATCCATTTGAACATCAGCTGCCGTATTTAGTGCATAAATGGCAAATGAACCCAACCAATGTGTGCCTTCGTAATTGTCATCAACAATGCTTGGTAAGGAGTAATTTATGTGTTCGTTTGCGATATTTTTTAAGTGCTTATATTCTGGAAATTGATTGGCAATTCCATACAGACACCAAGCTCTGCTAAAATTAACACCATCTAAATGCACCAATTTTCCATCGGTTCTGTCTGAAACTTTTCCTTGTGCAAGTTGAAAGTCTTTGCTTGACAATTGCGGTAAAAACTTGTGTAACCAAGTTTTAAATTCATTTTCAGGAAGAATTCTTCGCATGATATCTGCTTCTTCCAAACATGGTGATAAAAAGTCGAATCCGCTTGGTTCCCAACTTATTGGGCAGTTTTCATCGTTTAGATAGAAGTCTTTTGCGCGTTGTTCTATAATGTTTTTTAATGTATTGTTTTCAACTGTTTTTGCATAATCGTACGCAAATGTAAGTCCAAATGCAGTATTGGTATGCTCTCCAACTCTAATTGGATAGTTTAGTTTTGGTAAAAAGTCTAAATATCCTTGTACAATAATGTCCGTCATTGGTTGCAAATTGGTTTCTAATTCGCGCGCAAGTGGATCGTTCCACGTGTGTAATTCTTCCGCGAGTTTTAACAACCAAGCCCATCCGTATGTGCGTTCAAATGACTTGTTGTATTTTCCTTTGAAGTATAAAATTTCAGTTTCTATGTTTTCTTTGGAGATATTTTGTGCTAGTTTTCTTCTGATTTCTGCACTGTTTTCCAAGTTTGGAAATTGTTTTAGCAACGTCACTAATGACCAATGTCCATGTACTGAAGAATGCCAATCGAAACATCCATAAAACGCTGGATGCAATGCTTTGGGCGATTGTAAATCTTCGCCACTTCCGATAGTTTGATTGAGCTTGTTGGGATATTCTTCTTGCATGCAATGTAATGGCAATGCCGCTAATCTATTGGCTTCTGCAAGTGATAGTTTGGTAATTTTACTAGAAACAACTATTGAATCTTCTTTTTCTACGGTAGAAGAAGTATTTTTTTCTTCTTGATTTTTCTTTGGTTTAGACTGACACTGTACAAACAAACAAATTAATAAGAAGTAACTTATTTTTTTCAATTTTTGAGGTGTTTTGGGTTGAAGGTATCAAGATAGGAATTTCTTATTAGATTTTTTGATTGTACCATTATTTAGAAGATTGAATTACTGAAAACGCTTCAATCATTTTTAGTAACAAAAAACTAAATCTAAAGACATATATTATATGAAACCACTTTCTCCAGACAATACTTCACTTCGAATTACATCTCCAATAATTATGTCAATTTTTGGGTTTCTTTTTGTTTCTTTTTTATTGAGAGCTACCGTTTTATGGCTTGTTTTAGGAATTTTAAGTATTACAGGATTCTTCGTTTTTTACATTATACAAATTTACAATCGAACTGAAAATGTTTCTTATGATATTGATTATATATATTTAAAGAATAGACATACTACACGAAAAGTCAGCCTTCAAAATATAAAACGTATTGAGCCTACACGCTCTAGTAAAAAAGTCTTGGGAATTCTATATTATGAATATAGGATTGAATTTATAAATGAATCTGAAACAAATGATTCTATAAATTTTTGGATTAATTCTATTGATAATTATATTGCTGAATTTGAAAAACATTTAGATTGTTACGCTCGAAACGTTAGCGTAAAACATATCGTAAATCCTTTTGATCGTTAATATGTATAACAAAAAAGCGAGCCGAAGCCAGTCATGGTCGGAAGAAAAAATCTTCCGA
>NZ_LBMG01000045.1 GCF_001005315.1 Kordia jejudonensis | reverse complement strand
TCTTGGTTGTTAACACAGAATCTTTGCTTTTAGAATTGAGAATTGAAGCGTATAATAAAAATATATAGAAAAACGGAAGCTAGTTGGCTTCCGTTTTTTTGTTTTTATATAGGTAAAATGTTATTTGAAGAAAATAAACTAAGGCGTAGAACTCGAAACCTGCATGATTTTCCCGTTGTAGTATTTGTTTCCTGTCAAAGAGAAATCGCGAATGTATGTTGCCATTTCTAAAGCACTTAATGGTGCTTGATACCCTGGAAATGCTTCTTCCAACATTTCGGTTTGTACAGCGCCTAATGCTAACACATTGAATGCAATTCCTGCGTCTTTGTGTTCTTCGGCTAATAGTTCTACCAACGTTATTACAGCGCCTTTCGAGGAACTGTATGCGGCTAATCCTGGGAATTTCATGCTTCCTTGAATTCCTCCCATAGAACTGATAGTAACTACATGACTTCCTGAAACCATGTAAGGTAATAATACACGACTCAACTCAGCCACACCAAATACATTGACTTCATAAATCCATTTGAAATCTTCCATTGTTGTTTCTGCAAAAGGTCTGTTGAGCAACGCGCCTGCATTGTGAATTACGATATCGACTTGTTCCCAGTTTTCTTTTACAAAATCTGTGACACGTTCATAATCTTCTGGCTTACTAAGATCAAATGCAAACGATGTAATGTTTTCAAAGTTGAGATTTGTAATTGGTTTTTCATTTCGCGAAAGCGCTAAAATGTTGTAACCTTCTTTTGCAAAAAGATGTACCAATTCGAAACCGATTCCTCTACTAGTTCCTGTAATGATGATGTTTTTCATCGTGTGTATTTTCTTTTATGATTCTAGTTTTGATAAAAACTTAATATGATAAATTCAAGTGGTAATTTTAATGTTGAATTGAATTATTCATCTAGCAAACTTTTCATTTTGATTTCTTTCGTTGGTGCATTGACCGCTTTTTTCACTGCTGGAATAAACGTATTTACGAATGTTGCCATGTGATTGAAATCCATTTTTTCAGACTCGTCTCCTACTTTGTGATAGTGTTGAAAGTTTGTAAAATCGAACGTAGAGAATGTTTGACAAGGCACATTGAATTCTTTGAAAAACGGATAGTTATCCGAACGCATGAATAATCTGTATTCGCCTGCTTTTGGCAAGAATCCTGCAATTTTCTTTCCTGCGTATTCGTTCATTTTTTCGGCAAGATTCGTTTTGTCAAAACCTGTTACATAAGCTGTGTAATCTTTATCAACTAACGGCACACCAACCATTTCAAAGTTCAACATAATGTATAAATCAATGTTTTTAGCTTTTAATGTTTCTGCTAAATATTTTGAACCCAATAAACCTTTTTCTTCCGCAGAGAATAATGTAAATAAGATACTTCTTTTGTTGCTTTTTGTCTTCGCAAAGTATTTTGCCATTGCCATAACTGTTCCTACTCCTGCGGCGTTGTCATTAGCACCATTAGCAATTGCATCTCCGTTTTCTTCTTTTATCATTCCTATATGATCATAATGTGCGCCAATGATGACAAATTCATTTTTTAAATCAGGATCTGTTCCTTCTAAGTATCCAATTACATTAAACGCATTTTTATCTTTTACCGTAAAACTATCACGATACGTATCAAAATATGGTTTTACACCTAAGTCCTTGAAATAGTTCTCGATGTACACAGCCGCTTTTTCAATACCTTCAGTTCCTGTATCTCTTCCTTCCAATTCGTCAGAAGCCAAATAGGTTACAATATCGTCAACTTCTTGTGCTTCGATGACAATTTCTTTTGTTTTACATGAGAAAACAAGAAGCGTTATAAGACAGATTCCTAGTATATTTTTTAAGTGTTTCATTGATTGATAGTTTTTGATTGATTATGATATGAATTTAAACAAAAAATCCCACTTCCGTGGGATTTTTTTAAGTGTGTTCTGTTTATGCTAACATTGTCACAGGATTTTCCACATACTGTTTTACAGTTTGCAGGAATTGTGCTCCTGTTGCGCCATCAACTGTTCTGTGATCGCATGCTAATGTTACTTTCATTGTATTTCCGACAACAATTTCTCCGTTTTTGACTACTGGTTTTTCTACAATAGCACCAACCGATAAGATTGCTGAGTTTGGCTGATTGATAATTGAAGTAAATTCTAAGATTCCAAACATTCCTAAGTTAGAAATCGTAAAGGTACTTCCTTCCATTTCTGCTGGAGAAATCTTTTTGTTTCTTGCTTTTCCTGCTAAATCACGTACGTTTGCGCCAATGGTTGTTAAACTCATTTGATCTGCAAATTTTAACACAGGAACTAACAATCCGTCATCAACTGCAACCGCTACACCAACGTGAATGTGTTTGTTGTATGTAGTTGTGGCATCATTCCAGCTTGTATTTACTTGTGGATGTTTGCGTAATGCCATCGCACAGGCTTTAACAATCATATCATTGAATGATACTTTGATATCTGGAATCGCGTTGATTGTTTTTCTAGAAGCAATTGCATTGTCCATGTCCAATTCTACCGTAAGGTAATAGTGTGGCGCAGAGAATTTTGATTCTCCTAAACGGCGTGCAATTGTTTTACGCATTTGCGAGTTTTTCACTTCTTCGCTGCTTTCTTCTCCTGCTGGCACAAAAGGTGCTGGAGCTGGAGCTGATGTAGTTGCTTCCGCAGATTTAGAATTCGTTGCTTTGGCAGCTGGAGCTTCTTTTGCTGCTGGTTGGAAGTTTTCAATATCGCGCTTTACGATACGTCCATTTTCTCCTGAACCAGAAACATCTGCTAAGTTGATTCCTTTATCTGCTGCAATTTTCTTTGCTAATGGTGATGCAAATATTCTATCACCTGAAGATTCGCTTCCAGAAGCTTTTGTTTCCGTTGCTGGACTTGCTTCTTTTGGTGCTTCTTCCTTTGTTGATGTTTCTTCTTCTGGAGCTGAGTCGTTTCCCGCAGAAGCGGCTTTTAACGCCTGATCTACATCTGTTCCTTCTTTACCAATTACGGCTAAAATGCTATCAACCGGTGCAGTTTCTCCTTCTTGAACACCAATGTAAAGTAATGTTCCTTCATTGAAGGACTCAAACTCCATCGTTGCTTTATCTGTTTCGATTTCTGCTAAGATGTCGCCTTCTTCTATTTTGTCTCCAACTGATTTTAACCAAGAAGCTACTGTTCCTTCTTCCATGGTATCACTCAGTCTTGGCATCGTAACTACGATTGCTCCTTCTGGCATTGTTGCTTTTTCTGAGGATGTATCTGTTGAAGCTGTTGTTGCTTCAG
Source organism: Kordia jejudonensis (assembly GCF_001005315.1). GTDB lineage: Bacteria > Bacteroidota > Bacteroidia > Flavobacteriales > Flavobacteriaceae > Kordia > Kordia jejudonensis. Next base: position 50,649 of record NZ_LBMG01000045.1, on the reverse strand, counting down.
ACTTTTCATCTGGTTTCTCATCAGATTTGTCTTCTTTCGTTTCTTCATTTGAAGCTGATCCTGCACCTTTTACCAAAGCGTCAACATCTTCTCCTTCGTCACCTATGATTGCCAAAAGTGTGTCAACTGGTGCCGTTTCTCCTTCTTGAACACCAATGTATAGTAATGTTCCTTCATGAAAGGATTCGAATTCCATTGTTGCTTTGTCGGTTTCAATCTCAGCGAGAATATCACCTTCTTCAACTTTATCACCTACTTGTTTTAACCATGTTGCCACAACACCTTCTTCCATGGTGTCACTTAATCTCGGCATGTTTATGATTTCCGCCATGTTTTATTATAGTTTATGAGGTAAAAATGGATAATCTTCTTGTTCGTACACAGCATCGTACATTAGGCTTTTTTCTGGATATGGCGAATCTTCAGCAAATTGTTCACATTCTTTTACCAACGCTTTTACACGCTTATCCATTTCTGCAATTTCGTCTTCTGTAGCGTACTTTTTTTCGAGTAGCGTTTCCTTTACTTGCGTAATAGGATCTATTTTTTTGTATTCTTCTACTTCGTCTTTTGTTCTATATTTTTGTGCATCAGACATTGAGTGACCTCTGTAACGGTATGTTTTCATTTCTAAGAATGTTGGCCCGTCTCCGCGTCTAGCTCTTTCAACAGCTTCGTGTACAGCTTCGGCAACTTTTTCAGGATTCATTCCGTCTACAGGTCCGCAAGGCATTTCATAGCCCAAACCTAGTTTCCAAATGTCTGTATGGTTTGCAGTTCTTTCTACAGAAGTTCCCATGGCGTATCCGTTGTTTTCACAGATAAATACTACTGGAAGTTTCCAGTTCATTGCCATGTTGAATGTTTCATGTAAGGATCCTTGACGTACAGCTCCATCTCCCATGTAGCAAAGTGTTACTGCATTTCGTTTGAAATATTTGTCAGCAAAAGCTAATCCGGCTCCTAATGGAATTTGTCCACCCACAATTCCGTGTCCACCATAAAATCCTTGTTCGGGTGCAAATATGTGCATTGAACCTCCAAGTCCTTGTGATGTTCCTGTGGCTTTTCCGTATAGTTCTGCCATTACTTTTTTAGGATCAACGCCCATTCCAATTGGTTGCACGTGGTTTCTATACGCAGTTATCATTTTATCTTTTGATAAATCCATTGCGTGTAATGATCCTGCTAAAACAGCTTCTTGACCGTTGTATAAGTGAAGAAATCCACGAACTTTTTGCTGAATGTATACAGCAGCTAGTTTGTCTTCAAATTTTCTCCAGAATAACATCTCCTCATACCATTTACGGTATACTTCTTTAGTGATCTTTTTCATCTATTTCAAATTGGTTGGTATTGTTATTTAAAATAGTAACAATTCCATTTTAAGGGTTTATGCTTTTGTTGTTTGTTTTTTAATGAAACGATAACAAAAATACTATTTTAATAAGAAGTGAAAAAATGTAGCGCGAATTTATCGCTGTTTTAACATGAATTATTATTTCGAAAACGTTATCGAAAGCCTAAAATATTTTTTTCGGCTCTTTATTTTTTCACTTCACGAATATTTTTGAGCATTTTTATGTTTTGTTATAGGTACGACTTATCAAAAATTAAGGGTAATAAATCTTTGAGTGAATCAGATTTCATAATTTTTCCTTCGCCGCCCATGAAATAGATTTCAATTGGCGATTCTTGACGCATTTCGTATTCTGCAATTGATTGTCTGCACGAACCACATGGAGGAATTGGCGTTTTGTTGACATGATGATCTGATGTCGCCGTAATCGCTATTTGTTTTATTTTGACACCTGGATACGTGGCTCCCGCATGAAAGATTGCCACACGTTCTGCGCAAAGTCCTGATGGATACGCCGCATTTTCCTGATTGTTTCCTTGTATTGTTTCTCCATTTTCTAAAAGAAGTGCCGCACCAACTCTAAAGTTTGAATATGGAGCGTATGCTTTTTTTCGCGCTTCTACAGCACTTTGCATGAGTTCTTGTACATTTTCAGGAAGTTCCGCTATGTTGTCATAACACGTAAGTGTTGTTGTAATTTTTATTTCTTGCATTTGAAATTTCTGTTTTCTTTTTGACGAGTTGTATTGTTATCAAAAAAGCTTAGAAAGATAATGAATATTTATGGAATGACGTAATTTGGGTATTGGGTATTGGGTATTGGGTATTGGGTGTTGGGTGTTTGGTGAGATTTTGAAAAAAATCTTTTATATAAAAAAAGCCTTTCAAGTTGGTTGAAAGGCTTTTGTATATTTTTTATTGAATTTTAGAATTCATCGTACTCATCTCCTAAGTTGAATGTGAGAGAGAAACGCAATGTGTTTTCTAATGGATTTTTTACTTGTGAAGCTGAGAAAAGGTATGATACATCAATTTTTACAGCGCTGTATTTGAATCCAGCTCCAAGAGTGAAAAACTTTCTTGCTCCTTTGATTTCGCTTTCGTTGAAATATCCTGTACGTAATGCGAATGAATCTTGATACCAATATTCTACACCTAATGCATAGGTAAATTCTTTGAGTTCTTCACTAAATCCGCCTGGCGCATCTCCAAATGATTGAAATATTCCAGATACGAAACTTACATCATCATCTTGTCCTTCTACAATGATTGTTGGTTCATTTTCGTCAACGTTAGGTGTTGTAGGATCGTCAATATCTTGTGATCCGTTATCATCTAAATCAACAAAACCGAGTTTCGGAGGTGTTGGTACTAATAGTTTTGTTACTTCGGCACTTACCGATAGTTTGTTGTATTCGTCAAAGATAAAATCAAATCCTCCACCAAGTCTTAATTGAGTTGGCAGGAAGTTTTCTTGACCTAAATCGTCATATTTTAGTTTTGGACCTAAGTTAGAGATGTTGAAACCAGCTCTCCAACGACCATTGTAACTGTCGTATGCAATTTCTTCAGACTGATAGTATCCTGCAATGTCTACCGCAAATGTACTTGCTGCATTGGCTTCTGTGTCTGGTTGCGATTGTAATTTTAAATCAGAACGCAAGAAACGACCTGTTACCGACATTGAGAATTGATCACTTAAACGTAAAGCGTACGATGCATCAATTGCTAATTCGTTTGGTCTTTCGATTAGTGGTGTAAAGTTTCCGATATCAGCTTGTTGTTGTGTAATGATTTCAATTTCTCCTAAACTGAAATATTTGATACTTGCAGACCAAGCACTTCTTTCGTTGATTCTGTTATAGAATGTTAGGTTTCCTAGAAATATATCATTTACCAAGTCACTTAAGTATGGTGTATAACTTAAACCAACTCCAATTTGTTCTTTGGCAAAGGCGTATTTAGCAGGATTCCACTGTTGCGAATACGTATCTGGCGATGTGGCAACTCCTAGTTCTCCCATTCCTCCTGCACGTGCATCTGGAGTGATGAGTAGGAAAGGAACTCCCGTAGTGATTACTCTTGTATCATTTGGATTAACAATCGTCGTTTGTGCATACATCCCTAAGGGAATTAAACACAATATGGATAGAAATATCTTCTTCATTCAGTTAAATTTTAACAAATATAAGTTTTATTTATAGTATTACAAGTTTTTCGAATTTTTCAACTTTCTGATTAGTTAACGGAGATTTTACTGTAATCTTGTATACATAGACTCCTTTTGCCAATTTATCTCCAAAATCATCTTTTCCATCCCAGATAATATCTCGCGAAAGCGAACCAAAATCTTTACTACTTGCACCAGCATTTGCTTTTCCTACAAGTGTACGAACTACTTTACCTGAAATAGTAAATACTTGAATCATTACATCGAGTTCGCTTGAACTGTTGTGATTGAACCAAAATTCGGTATAGCTAACAAAAGGGTTTGGATAGTTTAACACATTGGTAATGGTCAGTGCGTTGTTTTCATTGAAGACTGTAAATTGTATTTCCGTTGTTGTTGAATTGTTGTATACATCCCAAGCTTTTAGTGTGAGTGTATGTGTTCCTTCTTCTAAATCACGAAATGGAAATTTTACAATTCCGCGTGTGTAATCGTTGAGTTCTGTTTCGTAATAGTCGTTAAGAATGTATGGATTAACTTCATCTCCATCAAGGATTCCGACAATATCATGACCAATTCCGCTTGCCGTATTGATTCCATTTTCATCGGATAGTTTTGCGAGTAAGAATGGAGATTCATTGGTAATTCCTCCAGAAACAAAGCTTTCATCATTCATAAATAAGTTTACAACTGGCGGCGCATTGTCTACTGGCGCATCTTCATTTAATTCTCCCACAAGAAAACTTTCATTGACACCCGTATGATCTTCTAGCACATCGCCTTTTTCTGCGTAGAAACTAATTCTTCCACTTCCTACAGGAATAGCAATATCACGCGGCACTACAAATTCGAATTCAAAGATTCCGTTGGTTACTGCGGCTTTTCCTCTGAAGATAATTTCGCCCAATGTTTCAAAATTGAATATGAAAGGAAAGTCATTTGATAGCGTTTGACGCTGAATTTTTTTATCATAAATCGTAGAAAATACCGTTCCGTTGTAAGTGTTTAATAAGTTTCCAAACTCATCCGAGATGTTTCCTGCCATTTTTATTTTACTCAACGCTTTTAGCGTATCTGTAGCTTGTGTTATAGGAACATCGTTGATGGCTGTTAGATTGACACGTGGTTTTGGTATTGCAAGTGTTAATGCTGGATCTCCGATGTAGAAAACGGTTCTTTTATTGCTTGTTGTCACTAAGTTTTTTGTCTGGCGTAATGCTTCTGATATTGGCTGATATTCATTAGAACCATAAGAAAACAAGTATCTTGCTAGTAGTTCGTTGATGCTTACACCAACGTTTTGAAATATTTGTCGTGTTGTTGTTAAAAGTGATACGGCGCCACCTTCTTCGTTCCAAAACATGAATTCACCAGCTGTTTGACGCAATGGATTGTCAAAACGTGTATATTCACAAGTAATTGTGATAAATAATGGCAATCTGCAATCGTTTCTAAGTTCTTGTGAATCATTTTTTTCAAAGATTCGTTCTCCTGCCAAGCCGTCTTCTCCTCCATGTCCGAAGTAGTTTACAACTAACGAACCTAAGGCGATATTGTCTTTGATAGCTTCATTTACTTCAGGATATCGTTCTCCACCTGCCGAGGTTTGTTGTACGTATGCATCCGAGTGAATTTTAGATACATTTATAAATGGTTTGTTGGAACTTATTGTATTTCCAAGCGCATCTAAGTCAATTTGTAAGTCTTTATCAGAGTTATCTTCGGCATCATCGGATACAATGGTAACTGTATTTCTCCATCTTCCGTATGCTTCTTTGCTGTAATAAGTTAACACTTTGTCTACCATTGCTTTTGCCTGGCTTTGATCCATGATTAGCATTCTACCTAAAGCGATGTCTAAACGATCGGCAATGGCTAATGTGCCTTCATTGTCATCCATCATTCCGAAGAAATCATCTGTCATGAAACCTCTAGTAAGATTAAAGCTTTCATAGGCTTGAAATACGGGAACTATATTTGTGTTTTCTTCAATTCTATTTTTATAATCATAGGAAGCATCTCCGAAAAAATTGACATATTTCAATCTGTTTTCATCAGAACTTGCATTGTCATATACATATTTAATGAAGTTACGAATAGCGCCAATGTCTGCATTGCCTGTATTGAATTCGTTATAGATACTTTGCAACGTAACTACTTGCACTTGCAATCCAGAATTTGTTCTATGAAAGTCTGCTAAGCGTTCTGCTTGTGAAACAAATTCTTGAGGAGAAATGATAATATAATCAACATCGCCATTAGAAAATATTGTTCCTTTTAGGTCTTGATTTACTACTAAACTGTTTGGCTCTAATGTTGGAAATAATATCTGCGAATTGTCTAGCGCAATGTATTCTCTTATTTCTCCCATTGGTGCCGTAAACGTCATATTAGCAGCTCCAGTATTTGTAATTTTTGTTACATTCCAAATATCTGTAATGTCCCAAACTTCTGGAATGGTAGCGGCATTTCCTATTACGTATTCTCCAACTCCAATGATGTTTCGCGCTTCATTGTATTGAAATTTAAATTGTGATCCGACGCCCATTAACATGCGCGTTGAAGCTACTGAGATATAGTCTAAATATCCTACAGAACCTGCTACACCATTGTTGGAATAGTTCAGTGTAATACTTAGGTCTTCAGAAGTTAAATTTACTTGATCTTCTATCAATCCTTGACGCAATTGTGATGCTCCAGGAACAATGTGTTGTGTTGCAAACGAAGAATTGTTTATAGCAGCAAAATTGAAATTAAACGTTGATTGTCCGTTGATATTTTCTGCAGGTTGTCCATTTATTAGTGTGGACATTGAAGTTGCACTGTTGGATATTGCTGCGGGTTTGATTCCTATAATTACAGGTTCAGAAGTAACCAAATTTGGCAATGTAAAATCGAACGTTTTTTCGGTTTCAATATTAAATACATCTCCAAACCATCGTCGCCCAAGCTTTACAATATTTACATTGTCTTCTTCGTGGTATTGGTAATCATTATATTGTGTAATTGTTACATCAGGTGTTCCTGCGGGTTGAATTGCTTCTGGAATTCGTTTTCCATCTTCGGCACCTTCCGTAGTAATGTAATAGAAAGTTTTATCAGTATATGCGTTAATGTGTGTTTGACTGTCGCTATTCCATTTTTTTGGACCTTCCGCATAAAATAAAATATAATCACTTTCGTTGAATGCTCCATCTTCTTCGCCAATTACCGTAATTGCATTTTCGGCAACGTCATAATTTTCATTCAATGAGTTTAATAATGGCAACATTCTTCCTCCATTACCATATATTTTTAATTTTCTTGGATTTATGTTTCCTGTATTGAGTCCAATTTGATTTAAAAAATTCGCATCAATTCTATACACGCCAGATTCTTGCACAGAGAATCTATAGAAATTTCCTGATGCTAATACAGAGTTTGTAATATCTTCCGTTTTACTAGAAGAAAAAGTTCTACTAGCATTGAAATTGTAACTGATATCAAAACTTGTTACTTTTTTTATAACTCCATTTTCGTTAATTAATGGAGACACCTCTAAGATGTGATTATTTTTTCCGCGTGCTTTGGAGTTGTACAATTTTAATGCGGCTACTGACGGAAGTTTTTGTGTGTCAATATTCCCCAATTGCGCACTTGTCATGACACTATATGTAATATTATCAAAACGAATTGAATTTTGATTGGCAATTCGGTCATCATCCCATTGTGCTACAAAACTTATCGTTCCATCACCATTATATACAAAGTTTTCTTTGTTAAATGTTGGTAATTTTATGGAAACATTTTCGGCAGTATATTCTTTTGTAGTTGCATCCCAAGCGATGTCAAAATGCTTGTTTTGCGCATGCAATCCTAGGAATAGGAGACTAAGGAGAAAAGTGAGTTTTTTTTTCATTTGGATATGTAACGATAAAACAAATCAATTATTATTAAAAGATTTGGGTATTTCTTCAAAAAAACAAAATTAAGAATAATAAATTACAACTGTTGCCGTTATATGAAAACTATTGATATTTGTGATGAAGAAAACTATCATATTAAATTTTAAAATAAAACTTGATAAGTTGCCTTTAATTGCTATATTGCAAACCTAAAATTTCTTTCAATACTCAAGTCTTGACTATGAAAAAGCAAACACTAAAAATAATGCTACTTGCCGCAGTAGTTTCATTAGGATTTTTTAGCTGTAAAAGATCATCCTCTAATAACACATCAAGAGCCACAGGATGGCGAATTGACGGTAAAGACGGAGGATTTGCAGCCAACACTAAATACAAAGATCAAGAAACTGCTCCAGGTTTAGTATTTGTAGAAGGTGGAACCTTCACTATGGGAAAAACACAAGATGACCCAATGCACGATTGGAACAATACTCCAAACCAACAACATGTGCAATCATTTTATATGGATGAAACAGAAGTTACCAACTTAATGTACACGGAGTACTTATATTGGACAAAAACTGTTTTCCCTCCAGAAGATCCAAGTTACAGAAATATTTATACTGGTGTTTTACCAGATACATTAGTCTGGAGAGATCGTTTAGGATTTAACGAAACGATGACAACAAACTACCTAAGACATCCTGGATATGCAGAATATCCTGTAGTTGGTGTTAACTGGATTCAAGCAGTTCAATTTTGCCAATGGAGAACTGATCGTGTAAACGAAGCTGTTCTTGAGCGTGAAGGATATATTGCTAAAGGTGTAAAAACAGATAGTATTGATTCAGGAAGCACATTTAGTACAGAAGCATACTTAACAAGACCAAGTGAAACTTACGGTGGTAAGATTGACGAATATAAAGGAAGAATTGCTGAAAAATCTAACAGAAAAAGTAAAAAAGAAAGTGATGATGACGCTGCTGACGGTGAAGATGCAGAAGATTCTAATGTATACGCAAAACGTACAAGTGGAATTATTTTACCAGAATATCGTTTACCAACGGAAGCTGAGTGGGAATATGCTGCTAAAGGTTTAGATGGTTTACGAGAATACAACAATGTACGTGGTAGAAAAAAATATCCATGGAAAGGTGAGTTCACAAGAAGTGGAAACAGAAAAAGACGTGGAGATCAGTTAGCAAACTTTAAGCAAGGTAAAGGTGATTATGGTGGTATCGCAGGTTGGTCTGACGATGGCGCTGATATTACTGCTCGCGTAAAATCGTATCCTCCAAATGATTTTGGATTGTATGATATGGCTGGAAACGTTGCAGAATGGGTAGCTGATGTATACCGTCCGATTGTAGATGATGAAGCGAGTGACTTTAACTACTATCGTGGAAACGTTTATATGAAAAATAAAATTAACTCAGAAGGAACTGTTGAAATTGTACAAGCAGATAGTATTAAATATGATACACTTGCTAACGGTAGAATTATGGCAAGAAATCTTCCTGGACAATTAGCGCAAGTTCCTGTTGACGAAAACGAAACATACTTACGTACAAACTTCGATAAGTCTGACAACAGAAACTATAGAGATGGTGATGTTGCTTCTTCAAGATATTACGATTTATTTAGTGAAGATGATGACGAAGCTGAACTAAGCAAGAAGAGAATGTACAACGCTCCAAAACACGAAGTTGGATCAGATTCTACTGGAATGATAAGACAATATGACAAATCTGAAGAAAGAACTACTTTAATTGACGACAACGTTCGTGTATACAAAGGTGGATCTTGGAAAGATAGAGCATACTGGATTGACCCAGCGCAAAGAAGAGCTTTCCCAGAATACATGGCAACTTCTTACATTGGATTTAGATGTGCAATGTCGAGAGTTGGCTCAAAAGCTCAGAACAACAAAAGACCTAGAAAATAATATTACTTATTGATAGTAATTGAAAAAAGCCCTGATGTTTCAGGGCTTTTTTTCGTTTCAACCCAATTACAGCTATTTAGATATGATTGCAGCATTACACACCATTTTTAAGAAGCATCCTGTGATTTGCACAGATTCAAGAAACATTACTCCAAACTGTATATTCTTTGCGCTTAAAGGAGAAAATTTTAACGGAAATATTTATGCCGAGGAAGCGCTAAAAAAAGGAGCTTCCTATGCTATTATTGATGAAGCAGCGCATCAAAGTTCTGACAACATGATTCTTGTTGAGAATGTTTTAGAAACATTACAGAAACTCGCAAACTACCACCGACATCAATTGAATATTCCGATTATTTCATTGACAGGAAGTAACGGAAAAACGACCACAAAGGAACTTATCAATGTTGTTTTGGCTAAAAAATTTCAAACTACGGCTACAAAAGGAAATCTAAACAATCATATTGGCGTACCATTAACACTACTTTCGATGAATTCTGAAACGGAGATCGGAATTGTAGAAATGGGCGCAAATCATCAAAAGGAAATTGCTTTCTTAAGCAGTATTGCTGAACCAGATTATGGATATATTACAAATTTTGGAAAAGCCCATTTGGAAGGTTTTGGCGGTGTGGAAGGCGTTATTAAAGGAAAAAGCGAATTGTATGATTATTTAAAAGCGAATGATAAATTCATTTTTGTAAATAATGATGATCCAAAACAAGTTGAACGAACGCAAGATGCAAATCAGTATACATTTGGAAGCACTGACACTTCAACTATTACCATTCAATTTATTGAAGCAAATCCAATGGTTCATGTACAAGTTAAGGATACAAAAATTAGAAGTCAGTTAATTGGCGCGTATAATTTTTCAAATATTGCAGTCGCAATCGCTATTGGAACGTATTTCAAGGTTGATCTTAGCGATATTAAAGACGCCATTGAATCATATATCCCTTCTAACAATAGATCGCAGATTATCCTTAAAGAATCTAATAAAATCATTTTAGACGCTTATAATGCCAATCCTACAAGCATGAAAGCCGCTTTGGACAACTTTTCAAACTTAACAGACACTTCAAAGATTGCTTTTTTGGGCGATATGTTCGAATTAGGTCCTACTGCAACTGAAGAACATCAACATATTAACGATTATGCCGCTTCTTTACAAATTGACACCATTTACTTGATAGGCGAACATTTTAATAGTACGGAAGATAAACACAACAACATCCATATTTATAAAAGCTTTGAATCGTTAAAGCAGAATTTTCCAAAAGTTAAAAATAGCACCTTATTGATAAAAGGATCGCGCGGAATGGCATTGGAAAGAATATTAGAATTGTTGTAAAATAAAAAAAGCTTCTCAATTAAGAGAAGCTTTTTTTGTGGGTAATACTGGATTCGAACCAGTGACCCTCTGCTTGTAAGGCAGATGCTCTGAACCAGCTGAGCTAATCACCCAAAATTCATTTTCAATAAGATAGTGGGCGATACTGGATTCGAACCAGTGACCCTCTGCTTGTAAGGCAGATGCTCTGAACCAACTGAGCTAATCGCCCTTATTGCGGATGCAAATATAGAATAGATTTTATATCTGACAAAATTTAAGCTTAAAAAATTTAAACTATTTCTGCCACTACAAATGTACTTCCACCGATATATATTACATCATTTGACAATGCTTTTTGCTGTGCAACTTCATAGGCTTTTGAAACAGAATTATATACGTCTCCAAATAAAGCATATTGTTTTGCCTTTTCTTGCAATATTACAGCATCTAATCCTCTAATTATTTTTGGACAACAGAAATAGTAGGTTGCGTTTTTTGGTAATAATGGAAATACTTCTGTTAAATCTTTGTCTTTTACAACACCGAAAACAATGTGCAAATTACTGAAATGTTCTTTTTGCAATTGACGCATTACAATTTCTAAACCTTCTTTATTGTGCGCAGTATCACAAATGGTTTTTGGGACTTCATTGAGAATTTGCCATCTTCCTTGAAGCTTTGTATTATGAACAACATTGAAAAGTCCATTTTGAATGTGTTTTTCTTCAATTTTAAAGTCGTTTAATAGCTTTGCAGCTTGCACAGCCGCTTTGTAGTTTTTCTGTTGATAGTCTCCTAATAAATCGGTTTGATAGTTTTGCGTCACTGTTTTTTCTGCCAGATGTAATTGCGCATTATCTTCAGTTGCTCTTTTTGTAAATACAGGAAACGTTTCTTCATGATATTCACTGATCACGACAGGTACATTTTTTTTAATGATTCCTGCTTTTTCAAACGCAATTTTTGGCAATGTATCGCCAAGAAAACCAACATGATCAAAACCTATATTCGTGATGACGCTTACTTCTGGCGTGATGATATTTGTAGAATCTAATCGTCCGCCTAATCCAACTTCAATAACTGCAATGTCTACTTTTTTCTTTGCGAAGTAATCAAATGCCATTCCGACAGTCATTTCAAAAAAGGAAAGTTTTTCAGCTTCTAAGAATGCTTTGTGTTTTTTTATAAATTGAATTACGAATTGCTTGCTCGCCATTTTTCCATTGATGCGAATGCGTTCTCTGAAATCTTTTAGATGTGGCGATGTGTATAAACCTACATTGTATCCAGCTTCTTGCAAAATAGAAGCAATCATATGACTTGTAGAACCTTTTCCGTTGGTTCCTGCTACATGGATTGTTTTAAACTTTTTCTCAGGAAAATGTAAGTGCTGGGAAAGTTTTTGAATGTTGTGTAAATCCTTTTTGAATGCTTTGGCACCTTGGCGCTGAAAGAAAGGTAATTGATTGAATAACCAATCGAGAGTTTCTTCGTAATTCATACTATTCTCAGGAAATTATTGTCCCAATTTGAAGTTTACCACTATGAATCCAACTTGTGTTGCAGGCGCATTATCGTCTTTATTCCAACGGTATTCATATGCAGCTTTTTCAGCAGGTTTTAGTAAACATGCCGCGTTATTTGTAGTTCCTTTTGCTCCAGCAATCGCATCAATTACTTTACCATTTCGGTCTACCGTAATCTGTACGACAACTCTTCCCGATTCATTACAGTCTTGTTTGTCTACATTTCCGCCACTAACTTTGCTTCTACCGTTTAATCCAAAACCGCCAGTTCCACCATTTCCAGAGCCTGGTTGTCCGTAGTAACTTGTGGCATATGGATCTCCTTTAGGATTTCCTTTGTCTCCTTTATCATTATCGTCGCCTTCGCCACCGTCAGCATTTCCATCCGAGTTTTTCACGCCATTCATCATTGCATCTAGCTTTGCTCTTTTTTCCGCTTGTTCGCGCTCTAACTTTTCTTTAGCTTCACGTTTTTCTTTCGCAATTCTGTCTGCTTCTGCTTTCGCAGCTTTTTCAGCTTCATCCGCTTTACGTTTTGCTTCTTCTGCTTTTTTTATGGCAATTGCTTCTTCTGAATCTTGTGTTACTACTTCTTCCGTAGCAACTTCTTCTGTTTTGGTTTCAGGTTGTTCTTCTGTAACTGCTTCGGTTTCTTGTGGCTCTTCTACTTCTTCTTCTGGCTGTGTTGGCGCTGCATCAGGTTTTAGAGCTTCTTTAGGCTGTACATTTCCACTTCCAGTTTCCGTGGTACCAAAGTTAACAGCAATGCCACTTTCTTCTGGCGGATCTAAATATTGCATCCCAAAAAGAAACATGAGTATTAACAACAATACCATTAACATTGTAGTAATGGTTGCTGATTTTCGCTTGTGTACTGTGTTTAATATTGACATAACGTTTATTTTGATCGTACTCCTAAAATAACTTTATATGTATTTTTATTCGCAAATTCCATAATATCTACTACTTTATCAATACTAACATCTTCATCAGCATGCAGTAGAATGGTTGGATTTGGTTGTCCGTCTAATTTTATTTTTATGTTTTCTTTTAATTCAACGCTATTTATTTGTGTTGAATCAAGATATGTGATTTCTCCTTTTGCCAATCGTACAGTAATTGAAGTACTATTTGTTTCACTTTCAGTAGTTTTTGGCAACTCTAAATCAATCGCATCTTTCCCTAAATTTTCAATATAATTAGCAAAATAAGCTAATCCGAATAGAAATATAACTCCTGCAATAAAGATGAATGGTACGTTGAATTTTTTATTTCTCGTTTCCAACAAACTCATTACTGTGGCCGTACTGCTAGAATGATTTTATATTTGTTTCTATTGGCAATGTCCATAATGTTTACCGCTTTTTCAATCGGCACACCTTCTTCTGCTCTTAGTATGATTGTCGGCTCTGTTTGACCTTTTAGTTTTGCTCTTAGTTTTGCTTCAACTTGACCTGCTCTTACTCTGTCTGCATCAATGTATACTTCTAAATTTTTCTTGATACTTACAGATACGTTTTGCGTATTTGTTGATTTTCCTTTTGCTTTTGGCAAGAGTAAATCGAGTGCATTTGGCGAATTGGATGTTAGCATAAAAAACACCAATAGCAAGAATACAATATCCGTCATAGACGACATACTGAATTCTGGACTTACTTTATTTCTCCCTTTTAATCTCATGGAAATGAATTATACAGGTTCGTTTAATAAATCTAAGAAGTCTACTGCATTTGCTTCCATTTGATGCACCACTTTATCTGTTTTTACTACTAAGTGATTGTATCCTATGTAGGCAATAATTCCCACAATCAACCCAGCAACCGTTGTTGTCATTGCCGTGTAAATACCGCCTGCTAGCGAGCCCATTTCGGCTTGACCGCCACTTGTTGCCATTTCATGGAATGCCAAAATCATACCAATTACAGTTCCCAAGAAACCAATCATTGGTGCGGCACCAGCTACTGTTGCTAAAATACTTACGTTTTTTTCTAGTTTGTATACTTCTAATGTTCCTGCGTTTTCAATAGCTTTATTAATATCTTCCAAAGGTTTTCCTATTCTAGAGATTCCTTTTTCCGTTAAACGCGCTACTGGAGAATCGGTTTGCGCACACAACATTTTTGCGGCATCTAACTTTCCACTAGAAACATTGTCTCTAATTTGATTCATGAAGTTTTTATCTATTTTAGAAGCTGATTTGATTGCAAATAAGCGTTCAAAATAAATGTATAAAGCAACGGCTAGTAATACAAATAATACACTAATTATAATGATACTTCCAATTCCTCCGTTTACAATGAGTTCATAGATTGATAGTGTTTTTTCTTGTACTTCTGGATCTGTAACAGCCTCAGTTCCTTTTTGAATTAATAACATATGTATTTTAAATTTAAACTATAATAACGTGTGATTTTTGAATAAAGTATATTAAATAATGGTTCTCATAATCATGAAAGCTACAGAACCTACAATGAATCCTGCAAGCGCCAACCATGATATTTTTTTGAAATACCAAAAGAAATCTATTTTTTCCATTCCCATTGCCACAACTCCTGCTGCGGAACCAATGATTAACATACTTCCTCCTGTTCCTGCTGCAAATGCGATGAAATGCCATAATGGATTATCAATAGCTTCCGTGAACATTCCTAAACTTGCAGCCACTAACGGTACATTATCAATTACTGCCGAACCAACTCCAAGTAGTAGTACTACTAAGTCTGAAACTCCACCAGCAGCGGCTTCTGTTCCTAATTGTGGTGTCGCAGTTTTTAACCAATCTGCAAATCCAAATAACAGTCCTAAGGATTCTAAAGCGGCTACTGCCATTAATATTCCTAAGAAGAATAGTATACTTGGCAATTCAATTTTTGATAATGAATGATGTACAGGACTGTGATGTGGTGCAATGGCATGCTCACTATCTGCGTCATGTCCTTCGTTTGCTCCAACGGCTGACATACTGAATTTTGTATTACTGTATAATTCTGCAAATATGGCAACAATTGCAAGTGATAACATCATTCCAACGTATGGTGGCAAATGTGTTACTACTTTGAATATTGGTACAAATATGATTGCTGATAATCCAAGATATAACATGGTTGGACCAAAACGATGTGTTTGCTTATCGTCATTAGAAACTGCTTCCTCAGGAAGATTTCCTTTGAATGGTTTTAAGAAGGTTGCTGCAATAAATGTTGGTACTAACATACATAATAATGATGGAATGAATAGGTATGCTAATAATTTTCCTGTAGAAACTCTATCAGCAATCCATAACATGGTTGTCGTTACATCTCCAATTGGCGACCATGCTCCACCAGCGTTCGCAGCAATGATAATTAAACCTGCATACCAGATACGAATGTTTCGATCACTGATGATTTTTTGTAAGATGGAAATTAACACAATCGTTGCCGTAAGGTTATCAATAATAGCTGATAATACAAACGCTAAAAAGGCAAAAATCCAAAGTACTTTGCTTCTACTGCGGGTTTTGATAAAGCTTTTTATGGTAGCAAATCCGTTGAAATAGTCAATAATTTCAACAATTGTCATTGCTCCGAGAAGGAAGACTAGTATTTCGGCGGTTTTACCAAGATGATGCAGTAAGGATTCTTCCATAATGTGCATTTTATCATCTTTCGCCATTTCGCCAAAGTTATCAACTAGGGCATGTGCTCCAGAATCAAACCAGCTTTGAAAGTCTTCTATTCCAAAAGCGATGAACGCCCAACATATTGCCATCATGGCTAATGCTGGAATAAGCTTGTCAATTTTAAGGTTGTGTTCTAAGGTTATGGCTAAATATCCTATGACAAATACGGCTATTATTGCTGATTCCATGTATCGTTTTTATTAGTTGTTAGTTTTTATTATACTAATTCTTTTAGTGCAATTTCAAAAGCGGTTTTGCTTACATCTACTTTTGACGCATTTCGCTTGAATGTATTTTGTAATGCTTTTTTAATAATTTTAGAAGTGTCTTCAAAGATGGCTTCATCCGTCATGGCTACTCTGCGTTCCATGAAATATGCAAATACTCTTGCCATTCCACAGTTGGAGATAAAGTCAGGAATTAAGCTTACTTTTTGATCGGTATGTTCCATGATAGGTCCAAAAAAGATTTCTTTGTCTGCAAAAGGTACATTTGCACCACAGGTAATAACTTCCAAACCTGTATCAATCATTTTGTCAATTTGCGCTTGCGTGATGAGTCGTGATGCGGCACACGGTGCAAATATCTCTGTTGGCAATTCCCAAATACGTTGATTCATTTCTTCAAACGAAATCATATGGTCTGCAACTAGCGTGTTTCCATCTTTTTGTAGAAAATAGTCTTTTATTTCTTCATATGAAAATCCTTCTTCATTTATCACACCACCAACTCTGTCAATGATTCCGACTACTTTTGCACCCATTTGCGCTAAATAGTATGCTGCGGCAGCTCCAACGTTTCCGAACCCTTGCACAATGGCACGTTTTCCTTTGATTGATCCACCATAGATATCATAAAAATGACGTGCTGCTTCTGCAACTCCGAAACCTGTAATCATATCTGCAACTGTATATTTACGAGATACATCTGGCGAATATTCTGCGCTTTCAATGACTTTGATTACGCCCAAACGCAATTGTCCTATTCTATTGATTTTATCCGCTTCAGTTGGTTTAAAGTGTCCGTTAAAGACACCTTCTTGCGGATGCCACACTCCACTATCTTCCGTAATTGGAATTACTTCGTGAATTTCATCTACATTTAGATCGCCACCAGTTCCGTAATAACTTTTCAATAAAGGAGCTACTGCATTGTACCAACGTTTTAAAACGCCATTTTTTCGTGGATCTTGCGGATCGAAGTTGATTCCAGACTTGGCGCCACCAATTGCAGGACCCGAAACTGTGAATTTTACTTCCATCGTTTTGGCTAACGAAAGTACTTCGTTCATATCCAAACCTTTTCGCATTCTTGTTCCACCACCTGCTGCACCACCACGGAGTGAGTTAATTACCGTCCATCCTTCTGCATCTGTTTCTGGATCTTTCCAGTTAAATACTATTTCTGGTGCTTTATTTTCGTATAATTTGAGTAGTTCTTTCAATTAAAAATAAGTTTTATTGGTATGTTGAGTCTTTACAGACAAATATAAAAATTGTTACCATCTTTTAGGTTAATTTACTTTAAAATCATAGACTTTTCCCGAACTATGGTTTTTAATAGCTCCCGTCACACTTTTTAAACAGTTTACCTCATCTCGCAACTTACGAATTCCAAGGAATCCAAAAATAACCGCTTCCTTATATTCAATGAGTTCATCGCTTGGTTTCACAATGTGCACGTCTTTGTAAAATTTGATTCTTGATAGTAAGTAATCGTTATACGCGCCTCCGCCAGTGATTAATATGTTGCTGCGAATTTTAAAGTTTTTAGCTATTTGATTCGCAATATGTTCTGTAAAAGTTCGTAAAATGTCTATTTGTTTTCGTTTGGTACTTTCCAATCGTGGAAATATTTCTTGTTGCACCCATTCTAATCCTAACGATTTTGGTGGTTTTTGCTTGTAATACGACAAGTTGTCTAATTCGCTTCCTAAAGCGCGTAAATATTCGCCTGATTTTGCCAATTTTCCTTTGTCATCATAATCAAATCCTATTTGTTTGGCATATTTGTTTAATACAATATTTACGGGACAGATATCGTAGGCAATTCGTTTTCCTTCTTTGTGAAATGATACATTGGCAAATCCGCCTAAATTTACACAGTAATCATATTCAGAAAACAGCAATTCATCTCCAATTGGCACTAATGGCGCGCCTTGTCCGCCCAATGCAACATCTTGTACTCTAAAATCGCACACTACTTTTTGTTGAATGATTTCTGCTAATATTTCCTGATTTCCAATTTGATACGTTATTCCTTTTTCTGGTTGGTGCAAAATGGTGTGTCCGTGCGAACAAACGGCGTCAATTGTTGTGAGATTGTGTTTTTTGATAAACGAAAGAATCACATTTGCTAAATACTTTGTATAATATGTATCAAACTGAGCTAGTTTTTCTTTTTCGTAGTGAATGGCTTCTCGAAGTTCGTTTTCCAATTCTTTGGTGTACGGAATTGTTTCCGCTTTTAGGATAGAAAATGTCCAACGTGCTGTTTTTTGAAAATGTATGTATGCAAGATCAATTCCGTCAAGAGAAGTTCCAGACATGACACCAATCACTTTGTATGAAATCATAGTGTAAAATTATTTAAATTTTAGCATTTGATTCTTCAATTTAGGATAATATTCACAATTGAATCCAGTTTTTGAAGATTTTAAATTAAGAATTCTCAGAAATATAAGCTTATTATTGAAAATCTGCTATTTTAGAATTATCTTTGTGCGACTTTTTAGAAATTTACTAATACAATTATATAATAGTTATGGATTTTAATCTTACAGAAGAACATATGATGATACGCGATGCTGCTAGAGACTTCGCAAAAACTGAGTTACTTCCTGGCGTTATAGAGCGTGACAACAAACAAGAATTTCCTCAAGAATTGGTTCGCAAAATGGGCGAATTAGGTTTTATGGGAATTATGGTTGATCCTAAGTACGGAGGAAGCGGAATGGACACAATTTCATATGTTTTGATTATGGAAGAATTGTCAAAAATTGATGCTTCTGCCTCTGTAATTGTATCTGTAAATAATTCTTTGGTATGCTACGGATTAGAAGCGTATGGAACTGAAGAACAAAAACAAAAATATTTAACAAAGTTAGCAACAGGAGAGCATGTAGGTGCATTTTGTTTGAGCGAACCTGAAGCAGGAAGTGATGCTACTTCGCAACGAACAACTGCTATTGATATGGGCGATCATTATGTGATTAACGGGACAAAAAACTGGATTACAAGTGGTGGACGCGCTGATACATATTTAGTAATTGCACAAACGGATAGAGATAAAGGACATAGAGGAATTAATGCTTTTATTGTTGAAAAAGGAACGCCTGGTTTTGATATTGGACCTAAAGAAGACAAGTTAGGAATTCGCGGAAGTGATACACATACATTACAGTTTAATGATGTTAAAGTTCCGAAAGAGAATCGTATCGGCGAAGATGGATTTGGATTTAAGTTTGCCATGAAAACTTTATCTGGTGGACGAATTGGAATTGCTGCGCAAGCCTTAGGAATTGCTTCTGGAGCGTATGAATTGGCATTGAAATATTCTAAAGAGCGTAAAGCCTTTGGAACTGAAATTTGCAACCACCAAGCGATTGCTTTTAAATTAGCTGATATGTACACTGATATTACAGCGGCACGTCATTTAGTGATGCAAGCGGCTTGTAAGAAAGATGCAAAAGAGAATTATGATATGGAAAGTGCTATGGCAAAGTTATTTGCTTCTAAAGTAGCGATGGAACATACAGTGGAAGCTGTTCAGATTCATGGTGGAAATGGTTTTGTGAAGGAATATCATGTGGAGCGTTTGATGCGTGATGCAAAAATTACACAGATTTACGAAGGAACTTCTGAGATTCAAAAAATTGTAATTTCTAGAGGTGTTATTAAAGGATAAATTTTAAAGAGATGTAGGACCGCTTTGCTGTTAGGTCATAGATTAGGACAGAACAAAACGGCACTTATAATTTTACATAAAAAATCGCATTGAAAGATCAATGCGATTTTTTTATGTTTTTATTTCTGCTAAATTTTTCTATATTAACATGTAGAAAGTCAAAAAAATACAATTATGAACAAAACAGTCAAGCTCGTATTATTAATTGTTGGAATTGCTTTGGTAGCTTACGGAGTTTATTTGGTTATTGCTCCTGAAACTTCGGTTGATCTTGCAATTGTTGAATTTGAACAACAAGATAACACCAATGCTTATATTATGATTGGACTTGGATTGGCTGCATTAATCGGCAGTCTTGTTGGCGGAAAAAAGTAGTTTGTTCCGTTAAAAACGATAGTCTAAACCAACGCCTGCAGCATTAATCGTTACGCTTCCTAGTTTGTAATGATGATAACCGCCATGAATTGAAACACGTTTTAGATGTCGACGTACGAGAAGTTTAAGTTCGTCCACTGTTGAATCATTGATCAGACTTTGTTTCCAAGAAATTCCTAAACTGTAGGGCTTTTTTAGATAGACATCAAGTCCAACTTGATATGCAAATCCCGTATCGTCTACTCCACTTCCAACATGTGTAATTCCCACGCCCCAATATGCAGTAACATATTGTTCACGAACGCGATAATAATTAATCATTATAGAATTGACACTTAATTCTTCTTTCGGGTTTTGCTCAAAGAAATGCAAATGATTGGCTTCAATTCCTAGTAATGGGAGAAATCGAAAGTTAAGTGATGTGTTATTTCCATAGAATTCTTTCCCACTGGCGAAAAATGTATTCGAAATGATCAACTGACTTCTTTTTGAAGGTACATTTTCTTCTGGAAACGAATATTCTCCGTGCGAACCTTCGGCATAAGGATATTTGTAAAAGTACCGTGATTCCATGTCGCCAAACAATACACCATAACTAATGTAATATGCTAATTCAATGAACACGCCATCGAAATAACCTGCATTGTCATAATAATCTTGATCAGAACTCCTACTGGAACTTGAAGAACTACTGGAATTAGTACTAGAAAGATCTTCCTTGGCTCTATTTAATTTTCCTTGTGCATTGGTAAGTGCACAGGCAAAACAACACAACAGAAGAAATAGTGTAATTTTTGGCTTCATAAAATGGTTTTAATGTTGCCAACATGCATCAAGAAAAGTGCCAAAGATTTTTACTGTAGTATCTGATTAACTATTGTAACAAGACCTTCAGTTCTTATATCTTTTACACCTTGAAGAATTTCTTCCCAAATTTTCATGATTTCTTTCCAAAAGGCTTGCAAATAATCTCCAATGACTTGATTATATTCGCCTTTAACTAATTTCTTTAGAGAGATATCTCCTTTGTAAAAATGAAAGCAAAATTCAAATCGAATTAGTTTAAGTTTTTCTGCTGGAGTTAAATCTTTTTGATGTTTGTCATAATTATTAAGATTGTAGTTCTCAAAAACTTTCGTTTGTTCTACCCAATCATTCTCAGAATACTCTTTCCAATTAGTTTTTACTTCATACATGAAATTTTGATAATCATATATATAATCTGTTTTGGTTTCACAACCCAAGTTTAAAAAAAGTATGCTTAAATAAATGTAATAGTGCTTCATAACTTTATAGTTTAAATTATTAATTTTCTAAAAAGGATGATCTTTTGATGAACTCACTTTTTTAATATCCACAAATTTCCCACGAGCTTGTAATTTTCGATTATCATAACAGCCACCTTCAATATGATATTTTCTATTTCTTTTTATAAATTTTAGAATCATTGTTTCATGATGACCTCCTTTTTCCAATGTCCCAATATCTCCATAATGACACGTTAGCATGTAATGTTGATCATCATCAGTTTTCGACACAATAACTTGATCACATTTGTGTTTAGATGATTTTTTACTACTTGTATCATAGTAGAAAAAATTGACATTTATTTTGCTACCAGTTTGATGGATAACTATAGTCAATTCTAAATCCTGCCTACACTCCTTAAATATTTCCTTTTTATAAAAGCTTTCTTTGAATTCTGAGAAATACATGTTTAATTGACGTCCTTTATAAGTCCCCGAAAAGTTTTTTACGATATACATCCAAGAAAAAGGTGGATATTTCCATAAATGATGATCTGTAATTTCCAAAAAACTTACTAAAATGAGCGCGGTTATAATTAAGACAATTCCTTTATTATCAATAAAAAATATAAAAAATGTAGTTCCACCAATGAGTCCAATTATTGCTTTTGTTTTATAGTAATTAAAGTAATTTTTTCGCACCACTAAAAACATTGTAAATACCGCAATTACTACATTTAACAGTATGGAATTTTCATTCGTTTTTTCTTTTGGATTCATACATTACTAAATTCAACTAGATATTTTAATTTTCACTAACTCCCCAACTGCTGCTTAATCATATTTAAAAATATATTTCGTTTCGGACTCCATACTAACGGACGTTTGGGTTCTAAGCCAAATTTTGCTTCCAACGTTTCTTTGAGCATATCGTAATGAAGATCATTGTCAATTTGAATTCCTTGAAAATGCTTAAACACACCTTCTATTTTCCCCAACTCAAAAGGTGTAATGGCTACGGAGATTTGACTTTTAGTTTTTGCCCAAGCCGCGCCCATTTCTATCAAACACATTGGCGATTGATAAAAGTTATCAGACAACATAAAGAATACTAATACATCTTCGTCCAAACGCGCTTCAATTTCTTCGATGAAGTTATTGCCCAATCCTGTACCATACCCTTCTAAAGACGTACAAAAAATATTTTCTGGAGAAATTCCTATGACTTCTAAAATCTGTACAAAACTCGTTACGACATCTTTATCTTTACTAGAATGACTTACAAAGACCTTTTTTAAGAATTTCTCTTTGGGTTTAGTAACAGTTTTACCTCTTGTTTTTTCTTGAATGACATAGTTTGAGGTATCAATTTTTAAATCATCCGCAATAAGTAATAATACTTTATCGGAAGCGGTTGCCAACAATTTTTTGATTTCCGTTTGTGTATAATCGTTAACTGACTCGTTTGTAATTCCGTATCCGCTGAGGATACTGACCATTTCTTTCATACTGTGACTGGTTTGTAATGAAAAGAAGATGTCTTGAATTAATCGGTGTTGTGTTACTGGATTCATGTGTTTTTATTGTTTTTTAAGCTTGGAAAAATATATTTGGACTTTAGCTTTTGTCGTAAAGGCGTAGAAATTGGATAGGTATCAATAAGATCAAGAACTTCTTGAGTTAAAAAATTATTCTTCAACCTCTTATTATAAATTTTATATAGAAAAAATTTTTCTACATAATAAGATGAAAGTACATAAGCTAATATTCCTAGAAACACAAATACACCAATACCTTCTTCCATGCCTATATTTAGTGAAATATCTTTTAATAATGAAGTTATAGCTGCAGCGCCACCATTCTCATTTGACCATTTTAATAGTAAAAATATGAGTCTTGGAACTAAAAGTGCGATGGTAATATTTATCAAATTATCTAGCGTAAAAATATTTTTTATATTAGTGTATAAATTGTTTGAAGTATCTTTTTGCTCTTTTTCTTCTCTAGCGTATTTTTTGTTTTTATAATTAATCTTGTAATTAGCTAATGTTATATTTAAATCATTAGCAATTGAAAATACTGTATCATCAACAGTGTTAACTAATATTTCTTTTATTTCATCTTGAGTGTACATATTTACAGTATCAATATCTATTTGATATTTATGTAAAATTCTTATGATATCTCTAATACTGTATTTAGCCTGAAGAGAGAAAAAAATATCCTGACTTAATCTATATTTTTCTAATGGATTCATTGTTTTGCTTTAATTAGATTCTCCCACTTATCGCTAAATTTTTATAGTATTTTCCTAGAGATGTTAGTTTACAAGATTTATTAAGTGCAGCACATTCATCAAGCGATGTCATTCCACTTTCTGGAAGCAATAAACCATTTGCATGATATGCCCGCAAGTGGGCCATTACGATAGTTAATCCGTTTTCTTTTCCTGGATTGGCTAGGTAGTCTTTTGATAATTGAAAGCCATCTTTTTCGTCAAAGTATTTTGGAAGCTCTCTAAGGATTTCAAGTGGAATTTTAGGTTCACAATTTCGAAGTGGAATCATTTTAGACACATGCGATTTAAAGATTGGTCGCTGTTTCCAAGAATCTAACATGATATCTATATAATTGTACATTCTGGCAACGTTTACTTTTCCTAAAATGTCTGCTGCACCACCTTGCAATGCATCATAAATGATTGAAGTAAATACACCATAACCGCCACGTTCCATTGCGTATTGTGTGTCTCTACTTGCGGTTAGTAATGAAACTCCTTCTCGTAATAATGCTTTTCGTTCGCCAAGTGCTACAAAGTTTCCGATGTCACCGCTGTGGCAACAATCGAGAATGATGATGACTTCGCTAACGTTGGAATTGTTTGCCATGGTAATCACTTCACTCAGACTCACGCCTTCATTAAATTTTTCGGCATCTTGTGTTACTAAATAACTGCCTAAATCTGTAGCAAAGCCATGTCCTGAAAAATAGAGCAACGCAACCTCAGCTTCATGATTGAATAAATCGTGAATTTGATTTTTTAGACTGGCAATTGTAATATTGTATGTGTCAGGATTAGAAA
Source organism: Kordia jejudonensis (assembly GCF_001005315.1). Taxonomy (GTDB): domain Bacteria; phylum Bacteroidota; class Bacteroidia; order Flavobacteriales; family Flavobacteriaceae; genus Kordia; species Kordia jejudonensis. The sequence goes on along the minus strand of NZ_LBMG01000045.1, from coordinate 26,157 downwards.
CAATTAGTTTGCAGTCAAAATTTGGATCGTCATTTTCATGTTTGGCAATGACTTCCTGCATCCGTTTTACGTCAGGTATACAGCCTTTGAGTGGATTTTTTTTGTAATGATTAATTCCTACAAGTAAAGCTCTTCTCATATTTTGGTGGTTTTTGATATTCATACACTTACAAAGATCACGGATTCCGCTACGTAAGAAAACCTCAATATTGAGGAAGAAAAAAGCTCCTCAAATTTGAGGAGCTTGTTAAGTTGGCAACAATCATATATTTCATGAAAATTATACGTGTCCGTTTTCTATAGCGTATCGAACTAGACCTAAGGAACTTTTTACACCTGTTTTTTCTATTAAATTCCGACGATGCGTTTCTACTGTACTATTGGCAATGTTGAGCTTTGCTGATATTTCAGATGTTGTGTGTTCATCCACAATTAATCGCAATACATCTTTTTCTCTTTTGGTAAATTGAACCGCTTTGGGCTTTGGTTTTCGAACTGCTTTTAACAATGTATTTAGCACTTGTCCCTTTATATACTCTTCGCCAGTAGAAATGGTTTCCAGCGCTTCAACAAATTCTTCTTTTCCTCTATTTTTTAAGATATATCCGTTAGCACCAATTTCAACAAGTTCGTGAATAAATTCGCTTCCATCGTGCATGGTTAGGATTAAAATTTTTATGTCGGGATATTGTTGTTTGATAATTTTTGTTGCTTCAACTCCATTCATTTCTGGCATACTTATATCTAATACCGCAATGTCAATGTCGTTGTTTTCTATTAAATCTAACGCTTCTTTCCCATTTGCTGCTTCGCCGACAACTTTGATATGTGGTTGCTGAATTAATAATGATTTTAGTCCATCAATGACAATTTGATGGTCATCTGCAATAATGATGTTGAGTTCTTTTTTTTGTGTCATATAACTATTTATTTCATGGTAGGTATTTCTATTGTAATTGTAGTTCCGTTTCCTTTGCTTGAATCGATTAGTACATTCCCTTTCATTTCTGCAACACGTGCTTTGATACTTTTTAAGCCCATTCCTTCATATTCACTAGAATGTATATCGAAACCAACGCCATTATCTGTAATCATAATATTTAAATCTACTTCTCTTTTTAATAGTTGGATGGTCACTTCGGTTGCATTGGCATGTTTTAAAATATTATTTAATAATTCTTGAATGATACGATATAGTTGAATTTCCGTCGTATTATCTAATCGATTGTCCAAACCGTGAGACAATAATTCTATTTGAAGCATTTTGGTTTCCTCAATTTTTTGTTTGAGCTCTTTTAATGCGGGAACTAGCCCAAATTTTGTCAACGTTCCTGAAAGCATGTTATGTGCAATTTTCCGAACGGTTTCGCAGGCTTCATCTAATAATTGATTGGCTTTTTCATATTGTGATTTTGTTTCGTTTTTTATCTTTTCTAAATCTTCTTCCACCGATTTGTAATGAATTTTCACGACGGACAACATGCTTCCCAATCGGTCATGAAGGTCTTTTGCAATGCGTTCACGTTCTTCTTCCTGTCCACTAATCATGGACGTAATGGCTTTTCGTTCTTGCTCTTTCAGCATTTCTTCTAGCTTCTTTTCTTGTTGCTCTTTTACTAATTGTGCCTCAATTTTTTGCTGTTCAAATGCCAATTCTGCTAGTTTTTTTTGTTGCTTTAGTTTTTTTACTCTCGTAAAGGCAAAAAATAATATCAAAGCCGCTAACAATATAATAGCTAGCCAAATGATGAGATTATTTTTTTCTTGTATAGCGTATTTTGAAATAATTTCTTCTTTCTCAAGAACTGCTAATTTTCGTTTTTTATCTATGTATTTCACATCGTAACGGTCTGCCTTTTTGATGGTACTGTAAAATTTATCCTTAACAGTTGATGAAGAATCTTTATAAGCTAGCGCCGTTTTGAAATCATTGCTTTTTATATAAAATTCTGATAATAAATTATACGTATTTTGTAATAAAGAAGAATCTTTAACTTGTTGTTGAAGTGCTAAACTTTTATTGAAATTTTTAAAAGCTTCACCTAAAGAATCCAAATCAAGATACAGACTTCCTAAGTTGTTATAAGTTTTAGACAATCGTTTATAATCAGTATTCACTTCATATATATGTTCTGCCTTTTTATAGTAAAATAATGCTGAATCTTTTACATTCAGCTCATCATAAAGTGCGGCAAAATTATGATATAAATTAGAGGCATCTTTTATATTGAAATCAGAAACCATTTGTAGCGTTTCCAAATATATTTGTTTTGATTTTTCTTCTTGACCTAAATAGTAATAAGATTCTCCTACTTGAATATTAACGTTAAATACATCAATGTGTTTTTCTAACTTTTCAAAAAGCGCTTTTGACTTTAAAGAATAGTCAAGCATTTCATTATAGTTTTCTTGATACTTACTCAACGTTCCTAAATCTCTGTAGACAATGGCCAAACCGTTTGTATCATTATGTTTTTTTCCAAACTCTAAGCACTTTAAATAATACTTTAATGCTTCTGGATATGCTTCTATATCTTTATACAATTTAGCTAAATTGGTAATGGCTTTTAAAGCTCCTCTTGAATTCCCCATTTCCTCAAATAGCTCATAACTATATAAAAAAGCCTCAATGGCTTCTATATTTCTTTCTATTTTTTTATAAAAAAACCCTAGTTCGTTATAGCCTCTTGCAATACCATGTTTGTGATCGTTTTTCTTGGAAATTGCCAAAGCTTCATTGAGATATTTTTCTGCGTCCTCAAATCGTCCTTGTTCTTTCGCTATTTTCCCAAGTATGTTTAGCGCGTTAGTTTCATAAATATAATTAGATTCGTCTCGACTTAATTTCAAGCACTCCAAAGCATATTTTATTCCTGTAGAATCTTTTTTATACCGCAATACCCATGCAAGTTCATCTAATGTTTCTATTTTAGAAATTCCTTTTTGTAAAGGTAGAATAGCTTTCATACTATCGATTTTAGCATTATCCTGACTATGAGCTGGAAATGCTATAAAAAAAATAAAAAGATAAAGTATATAAAATGGTAACTTCATGTAGGTATTTGTATTTTGAGATAACAAATAAAAGGCTTAACTCTCTATAAAGATAAGTAAAGCCTTTTAAGATTGTAAAGTTTTTAGCATTAATTAAAACCCTCCTGGTCTTTCTTCTCCTTCCTTCGACTCTCCATTATTTCCTCCGCCATCTGAGTTAGGATCTACTGTTTCAGTGTCTTTACCACTTTCGGGTTGTGCTGTGTCTTTGGATTCATCAGGTCCGCAAAACATGCTTGTTGTTTCTAATTCGTTTGCAATTTCAGTTTTGGTAGTCGTTGTTTCCATAAATTTTGATTTTTAATAGTTTACAACAAAGTTCATTCAAAATAATGGTGGAAACAATCGTCAATATTGATTGTTTTTACTTCCTTAATATTGAGGAAACAGAATCATTTTACTCCTGAGAAACAGTCACTTGATTCTTATTAATGGCAATGGTAAGTTGTGATTCTTTTTCTTTATCATAATAAATTTCTACTTCTTGAAATTCATTTCCGATTTCAATAGTTGTTTTAGATGGTTTCATATAGTCGTGTTTTTGGTTTGTATAAATATCTATCAAAATCACACCTAGTACAATACTTAATTATACGTATTTTTTGATCGTTAGTATTAATGAGGAAAAAGACACAAATTGCCTAATAGTACTAATTATCTTATATTTAAATGAAATAAAAAGCATCACTACTGACTTAAAATACCACATTATGGACGAAAAGGAATTTAACGAACTCAAAGAAAAAGTTGCAAAACTTGAAAAGAAACGAAACTTCAATTTATGGTTACAGTTTTTTATTTTTCCAATAATTCTTGCAGGAATGGGCTATTTTTTTCAATACACTGTAAAAAAATCGGAAGACCGTTTGGAACAATTGAAGTTAACTCAAACCATTGTTGACCAAGTATTCAAAGATACTACCGCAGAACGCACTGTAATTTTACGTGATATTTTGAATGAAATTCTCGATAATGACGTCTTAGTGGCAAAAATTCAAAAATCTATTGACAATCATCTGAAAAATAAAGCTATGACAGGAACACCTGAAGAAGCTAAAAAAGTAACAAGTGCCGTTAATACGTTTGCTTCTAATAATTCAAACTTGAAAGAAAGTTTGAATGCATCTGAAGAAATTCAGGAAAAAATATCCAAATACGATCGTGCAATTGCTAAAGAACGTGAAGCATTTACCCATTTAGTCAATGGAGACTTAAAAAACGCCAAACAAGCTTTTAAAGAAGTTGAAGAAATTTACCCTAGCTTTCATCAAGCATATGGAATTGTACGCTATTTAGAGAAAGCACCTCAAAACCCAACGGCTGCAGAAATTAAAGAAATTCAAAACCATATTGCAAATACCTTGAATTGGAAAGCACCGAAGGACTTAATTCAGCGCTTACAACAATAAAAATCTACCTTACTCATAGTTCATTTTTTTAAAATATTGTGGAAATCCGTAACATTTTAAGTTTTTTGGATACGTATAATTTAAATTCTTTATCTTTAGAAATTACTTGAAAAAATCATTTCATTTATGACAATCTCATGAATGAAATTTGAGTAATATAGCGAAGGTACAATTAACCAAAAAGAACATTCATTAACAATAAACTTAATACTATATGGCTGACGAATTTGATTTACTGGAAACTTCAGGATCACAACAAGAACAAAAATCAAACGATAAAGTAGATTGGGGAAAAGCGATCGACCAAATGAAGTCGAAACTAGCGCAAGAAGACAGTCCAGAAGTACGTCAAAAAATACTAAATGCAACATTAGATAATGTTGTAGATATGGCTGAAAAAGATCGTACTTCTTTGTTAGATGCCATCAAAGACTTAACAGATTATCAAGACGAAGTAGGAATTATATTTGAGCGTTTTTCAACCTTAAATGATGAAGAACAACGCGTCATTGATAATGCGCAAAAAGATCTTGAAAAAGCAAAAGTAGAATACCAAGAAGCACTAAACAAACCAGATACGTGGTGGAATAATCTTTGGGGACGAAAATCAAAGATCAAAAGCACGAAAGCAGATTTAGATCAAGCTGAAAAAACACGCAAATTTGCCGATTCGAAAGCAAAAGAAATGTTTCAAAAGCGAATTGAAAGTTCAGATACCGAAACCTTATTAAAAGAACTTTCATTTAAAAGTCAGGCTGCGGTAAAACGATTGAAAGATCGTGAAGTGGAAATCAAAGAAGTTGAAGACAAACTTCAAGTTGCGATTGTAGAAGCAAGTAAAAACCACACGAAAGCTTTAGAGAAAAAGAAAGAAGTTGAAGAAAAGCTGGAAACGGAAAAATCATTGTTGAGTCAAGCACGACAAGGATTGGAAGAAGTAGTTGACAAACAATCACCTGAATATTCTGAAGCATTGTCTAAAGTTACAAAGCTAGAACAATCTGTAGAAGAACTAGAAGGTTTACGCACGGCTTACATTACGTTGGCAGCAAGTAAAGATAGTTTTGTACACAAACACAACTTAACGATCAAAGTATTGACATCGTTACGTAGCAACTTGCAAACACATAGAGCAAAACTGAAATCAGATACAGAAGAACGTGTTCGTTACTACGATGGTTATGTAGTTGCTTTAAAAGCAAGAACAGATCAAGAATTTGCGGCAATTTTAGAGCATTTAGGAATCAAAACGGATGAAAAAATTGGAGAAACGCTAGCGGCAATGCACACAGCAAGTGCAAGAGCACGTCAAGATATGATGGAAAACATTCCTGTTCACGAAAAAGTAATGAAAGGTATTTACGGAAGTTATGCAGAATCATTACAAGAAATTCGGGAGAAAGATGTGGAAATTCGTAAGAACTTCGCTGATCGTTACGGAATTGACATGAAAGAATTATTTGAAGAATATTATAAAAACAATGACAATCCATCAACTGGAAATACGGGAGGAAACGACGCGCCAAGCGGCGGAAATCCTGCACCAACAAACGATGGTGGATCCGATGATTTGTTAGGATAATTTCTTGAACATATATAAAAGAGTTTCGCATGAAGGATAGAAGCTTTGTCGGAGCTCTTTTTTTAATTTCTACCGGTTCGGAAGTTCCAAACTTGCATGAAGGATTGAGGCTTTGTTGGAGCTACGAGTGAGATGCTAAATCAAGTTCAGCATGACGAACGAGAGCGACTGCCGAAAGCCTGACCGCCAATTTTTTCAATTGGTGGACATGCCCAAAAAATATTAACTATTAACACAACTTCGTTTTAATGTCTATAAACGATATCACAACGCCACTTGATGCCGCAATTTTAGATTCGGATGCACAATACGAGCTATATTATAAAATGGTAAAGCATGTATTGGATGAATTTGAAATTAATTTGGTGGAATGGAATCATTACCGAATTTGCACAAAAGAAGAGCTAAAATCCTTAGAAGAATATTGCAAACGATTGGCGTTTTCACTGAGAGCCATGGAATTGAAATATCGTTTTGATGAAGAACGCATGAAAATAGATTTGACCGAATCTGGATTTCCAAACTATTTAGAATTGCGCTACATTCATAACGATTTGGATTTAAAAGATGAGTTCAAAGCCAAACTTCCTGACGCAAAAGTTTATAAGGAAAAGTTTATTCATCAACTCATGGTAAGCAAACAACACGTGAGCAAACGCGATTTGTTTGAAGCTTCGTCTTCGTTGTATTACAACATGATTCAGGAAGATAAAATATTCCAAAAATTTGTTATTGGGAAGATTAAAAAAACGAAAAGTTCGTTTGCAACGTATGTGCTCGATTGGGCTTTTTATGACGTTACACTCAACAGACCTTTTGTATGTTTTATGTATTTCGACTACAAACACGATGACAAAATAGAACAGGAAATTTATAACACCATAAAAGATTGTGCCGATCGTTATCAAGATTTGAACAATATGGCCTACATGATTGATAAACGCCTGAAAAATGTACATCCACAAAAAATAAAACGTGTCGATTTGGGCATTTTGCACAGTATCTTTTCAAAAGACGATCATGATACGACGCATGCGCTGTTAAAAGCCATTGCACAAAAAGAAGTACAGATGAATTCTTATGCATTGAGCACTGCCGTAGAAACTATAAACGCTGTCAATTCATCAAAAGTGAGTAATGATTTATTATCGTTTAAAAAACAAGTCATTCAAGTTTGGAGCGATGTTGTAAAACACAATTACATCTTGGCGCCACACCGCGTAATTCAATTGTTATATGGCGCTATTCCTGATACGGTAATTCACTTGCATCATGAACCTTTTGAAGTGGAAGAACTTCCAGAAGATCGAAATTGAAGTTGAGATCGAAGTTGAAATTGAAACTGAATTCGAAAAAGAGAATAGAGAATAGAGAATAGATCGTGAAGTTGAAATTGAAGTTGAGATCGAATAGCGAATAACGATCATTATAATATGTTGCTAAGAAGAACTTTGAAAAAAGAACATAGAAGATAGATTATAGACAAGACTGTTAAGAGTTTGAAGTTGAAATTGAAGTCGAGAGCGAAAACGAATCAACGAGCAACAAACAACGAACAACAAACAACAAACAACAAAATAAAAAACATACATGGAGAAACAACCGACTTTTCCTATCAAGAAAACGGAATTACAAATATTACGCGAAGAAGCTTCTTCGTTCATCAAAGGCGTGCAATGGGAACAAGGGTATAAAGCACGTAACAGAGACGGAAATAAAGAGCAAGAAGATATTTTACTATACTTATCAAAAGCCAATGGAAATGCTGGCGCGAATACAATTTCGATCTCAAAAACGATTTTAAGTTTAAAGAAACGCTTATTGCCAGATTCTGTTGCATTACCGCTTGCGCTGAATGAAAGCTTATTCAACTTACAAGAAGCGTTGGCAATTGGTTTATGGATTAGAGATAGTTATTATGATGCTTCTGGATTGTTTATTTTACAAGAAAACAGAGCTGGATTGTCTGGAGAGCAACGCAAAGAATACGAATCAAAACAACAAACGGCAACTGCGTTTATGCTGTTTAGCGTATCCTATTATATACTGTCTAAAATGAAGGAGAAAGCTTCGGAAGACAATAAAGTAATGCAAAACAAATTTGCAGGAATTCCTGAAGTTTCCTTTTTATCTCCCATGAAAGGAATCTCATGTCAGTTGTTTTACTATGACAAATACATGAATCATCCAAACTTGATCAACTCTGAACAAGATGTGATTGATTTTACCGTGCTTTATTTTGAAGCTTATATAAATGAAATTGTACAACGTAAAGGCGCGTTAAATTATACAGAAGTAATTACGGACAGAACGTATCAATTGGAAGATTCAGAATTTTCTATTGCAGGTTGGGAAACCGCTTTTACAGGAAGTGCCACAAGTATAGAATTTAATCCAATTCGTTTTGAACAAATTGTTGGAAACAAAGATGCAAAACACTTTGCCAAACGTTTGGTTGAGCGTTTAATGAGTTATGACATTGCAACCAAACGAAATCCTTTTCAAGAATTGGGCGGATTCATGCCCGTATTTATGGGCTACGGAATTCCTGGAACTGGAAAAAGTATGTTAATTGCAGCCATTGCAACCATGTTGAAAGAACGTTGCGATCATTTAGATATTCCATTTTTATTTCACCCAATGCCAGACACCGTAGTTTCTACGTTTCAAGGTGGATCTGCTGAGAAAATGGTACAATGGATGAAACCCATGCAAGATCCTACACGCTTGATTTTTGCACCAATTGACGATGCAGAAAACAACTTACAAGAACGTACGGCACAAGGTGTTTCGGCAGGTGTAAAAGAAGTAATTGGTGTATTTTTACGCTATACGGAAGGTGCATATGCGGTAAATCATGGAAACAGTTCTATCGGATTATTTACCAACTTGCCTGAACAATTGGACAAAGCGGTAATTTCTAGAATTCAAGGACGTTTTAAAATTGACGGCGCACGTACAGAACACGATTTCTTAGATCAAGATTATATTTGGTGGTCCAAAATTGAAAAAACCTTGCCAGGATTTGTTTCTATGAAAAATCATCCTGAATACAAATACTTGAGCGATCAAGGTTTGGCGGCAAATGCTGGAGAAATTTTAGGACAAATTGAAAAACCTTCTGAGGAAAAAATTGCTATTATTTATGATAAAGTGTTGGCACAAGATTCGTTAGATTCACACACTTTTTATTCCAACTTATACGGAGCCGTTCAGAAAGAATTTCCATTTTTCTCTTCAAGAGATATCCGAAACATTCAAAGTGCGATTTCGTTACGTTTAACGGATTTTAACTTGGAAGAAGATTGGTTTGAAAATCCAGAATTGTATTTCTTAAAAGATTACGATACCAAGTTGGCAATGTTAAAAGAATTGATGACATCGAACATGAAAGGACTCGATTTTGCCGAAATTCGTAAGCAAGAAGTCATTCGTTACTTAGACAACGTAGCTACTATTGCAGACACTGATTTCTCACGTAAAGTAGAAAATCAAATTATGCAACTAAAAATTGGAACGGAAGCACGCAATCGTTTTGAAAAAGAATAGTAAAGGTATGAAAAAGCTTATTTTTTTAATCCTGTTTAGTGTTTCAATTGGTTATGCACAAGAAGAAGTTGTAAAAGTGAAAAGCATCAAAATGAATCCGAAAGGAGAATCGATTTTGATAGAAAACATTACAGTTATTGATGTGACAACAGGGAAAGAAAAAGTTCGAAGTGTTTTAATTAAAGATAAAAAAATTGAAACCATTCAAAAGAAAATTTCTGTCACTGATACAACTGTTATCAAAATTGATGGAACTGGAAAATGGTTGTTACCTGGCTTAATTGACAGTCATATACATCTGTTTCAATCGGGAAGTTTGTATACACGTCCTGATGCAATCGATTTAACCAAATTTAGACCGTATGAAGACGAACGCAAATGGCTTCGACAAAACGCTCCTGATGCATTAAAACGCTACTTACAATCAGGAATTACCACGATTATCGACGTTGGCGGACCTTTATACAATTATAAAGTTCGAGATTTGTATAGTGACAATACTTCCTATCCAAATATTTACCTTACAGGACCTTTAATTTCAACCTATCAGCCAAAAGCGTTCGACATTGAAGATAGTCCGATTATGAAAGTAAATACGCCAAAAGAAGCTATTGATTTGGTGAAAAAGCAAGTGCCTTTTAAACCCGATTTTATCAAAATTTGGTATATCAATAGAGGCGACGCAGATGCAAATTATGAAATTGTAAAAGCTACTATTGAAGAAAGTCACAAACACAATCTAAAAGTAGCCGTGCATGCTACACAATTGGAAACTGCAAAACGCGCCATCAAAGCCAAAGCCGATATTTTGGTGCATAGTGTTAGAGAACCGATTGATGAAGAATTTATAAAAATGATTGCTTCAAACAATGTGAGTTACATTCCAACATTAATGGTGAGTGATAAATACACGGAAGCATTTACACAAGAAATTACATTTTCAAATACGGAACTTCGACTTGCAAATCCATTCCCTATCAAAAGTTTTTCAGATCATAAACAGTTGAACAATGACAAACAGTTTGAGCTGTACAAAAGAAACAATATCGCTTATAAAAAACGGCAAATTGAAGAAAATAGAATTGAATCAGAAAACCTAAAAGCATTACAAAAAAAAAACATCAATATTGCTACAGGAACAGACGCTGGAAATATTGGAACATTGCATGCAACTTCCTATCAAGAAGAAATAGAATTGATGCAAAAAGCTGGATTGTCGAACTTAGAAATTATTCAAGCTTCCACCATTAATGCTGCAAAAGTATTAGACAAAGACAACGAAATTGGAAGTATCGAAGTTGCAAAACTTGCAGATCTCATCATTTTAGAAAATAATCCTTTGGAAAACTTAAAAGCATTACAACAAATTAGTCATGTCGTAAAAGCTGGAAGTATTTTTAAGGCTGAAGATGTGTTGGTGGAATCTCCCGAAAATATTGTGCAAAGACAAGTAAATGCCTACAATTTAGGAAACGTAGCGGCTTTCTTAGAAACCTACAGTGATGCTATTGAAATTTATACATTTCCAGATATTTTAAAGGAAAAAGGGAAAGAAAATTTCAAAATAGGATGGGAAAAACTATTTGAATACTATCCTGATTTACATTGTAAAGTCGTAAAAAGAACGGTTATTGGAAACACTGTCATTGATGAAGAACAAGTTAAATATTCAGATGAAAACTACTCAAAAGTCGTTGTCATTTATAAAATTGTAGATGAAAAAATAGCAAAAGTTTACTATGTAAGAGATTAAATTATATATTCCATAAAATACTTCGTCATGAAAAAACTACTCCTTATTGTAATGCTATGTGTTTCGTTTGCAAACGCACAAGAATCTAACGAAATCAATATTATAGCCCAAAAACAAATGGAAACTTACAATGATCGCGACATCAAAGCGTATGCTTCCTTGTTTAGTGATGATATTAAGGTATATGATTTTCCAAAAAAATTACGATACGAAGGAAAATCCAAACTCATTGAATATTATGGGGAATTTTTCAAAAAAACACCTGAATTATTCAGTTTTATCGAAAAGCGAATTGTTACCGATAACAAAATCATCGATCAAGAAAAAGTAATATACGAAAAAGGCGGAACTGCCAAGGAATATGTAGTCATGTATGTAGTTGAAAACAAAAAAATCACGGAAGTGTATTATATAAAACGCTAAAAGTTTGAAGAAGAAATCAAATAAAATATTTGCAATACTTATTGGTATTGCTGTTGCTTATTATGTGTTGAGAGTTTCAGGAATCCTTGTATTATATGCAATTCCATCTTCTGGTAGTGAGCCAACAATTAAATCAGGAAGTTTTATTTTAGCGACTAATTTAAAAACACCCAAACGCGGTGATGTAATTACATTTATTTTTAAAGATCGGTTGCATCCAGACGCTCCAATTCAAGAATTAAGTTACATATTTCGTTTAACGGCTATTGCAAATGATACCCTTGAAATTAAAAAAGGCATTGTATATGTAAATGGTAAAAACGTGGATGCGCAACTTGAATTGAAACATTCGTATCTTTTGAGTCAAGCTCAATTTGACAAGCTAGAAAATCCTCCTTTAGACGCTTTCAATATAAATGAAGATACGAAAATGGTATTTTTAGAAGATGCTATTGCAAAAAAATATGCACTAGAGAATAAGCAATTTATTGAAGATAAAGGTATCGAAAATGATTTCATCAAAGAAAAGTATCAACAAAACTGGAACAAAGATCATTTTGGTCCATTAGTTATTCCAGAAGGAAAAATATTTGTACTTGGCGACAATAGAGATGATGCTAGAGACAGTCGTACTATTGGCTTAATCAATGCTTCTGCAATTACAGGTGTGCATTGGGTAACATTGTTTTGACACTTCAACTAATGCGTACAATACTGAGAAATTATGAATAAGCTATGCGTGACACTTCTATGTATTATTTTCTTCAACTTTACTGATGCGCAAACTACAAAAATCATTCAAAACGATTTAAAGAAAGTAACGGTTGATAGCTTATTAAGTGGATTTTCAACATATCAAAAAACACATCCTGAAACTGCCAAAAAGTATCTACTCGCACTTTTGGAAACAACTTCAAGTAGTGCAAATAAAGTTCCTGCACACAAAATTCACTTTGAATTGGCAAAAATACACAGTGCATTGCGTAAAAAAGATAGCGCTTTGTATCATATCGATATTGCCATTAAAGAAACCGAAAATGACGTAAATGCGCTTTCCAATAATCTGTATCTCAAAGGAAGTATTTATTACGCGTTTGGCAATTATACTAAAACTATTGAATATTACACCCAAGTCTATGAAATTGCAAAACAAAAAAATGATCGTTTCATGCAGGCGAATCTTGATCACGATTTTGCATTGATTAAAACTCAAATTGGTCAACATACAGATGCGCTTCAACTTGTTAAAAAGAGCATTGCTTTTTATGAAAATTTAGCGCAAAATACTTCTGAAAATCAACATGCGACCGCGTATCTTAATTCACTGATGACCATTAGTGACATTTACACAAATGTACATATAGATACACAGGAAAACACCAAAAACTATTTAGATTCTGCACAGTATTACAATAACATTGCCATTGATAAAAGTCTGCAATATCAAGACGATGAAGGCTTTGCGATTTCGTTACGACTCAAAGGTGTTATTCATCATGAAGAAGGCAATTTTGAGCAATCGACAACAGATTTAATCAAAGCAGAAGAAGTGATTCAAAACTTAAATCTTCAAGGGCATTTGGTAATTTTATATCTATATCGTGGAAAAAATTACTTTGTAACTGGCAATTACGAAAAAGCACTCTCGTATTTTCAAAAAACCGAAACACTCATTCATAAAACGGAAACTGATTTTCCATTTTTACAAGAATTGTACATTTTGATGGCAAAGTCGTACGAGCAAAAAAATGATTCCAACAACACCATAAAATATTTCAATTTATTTCATCAAAAAGATACCCAAAATGACAATTTGAAACAGCAAAATCTGGAAAAACTGTATAAAAAATATGATATTATTGCTTTTAAAGATAAAATCAATGCGTTGGAAAACGATTTAAAAGAACATACATATACGTACAATATTATATTGGGTTGTATGCTCTTTTTAGTGATTGGTGTTATTGTGTATTACAAACGAAAACAACTTCAAAATAAAAGAAATTTTCAAAAAATTGTGACCGAATTGGAGTTGAAAAAAGAAAAAAAAGCCGCTTCGAAAGAAATCAACATTAGTGAAGAAAATGTTTCAAAAATTTTACAAGGATTGCATGATTTTGAAAAGAACGAACTATATCTCAAAAAGAATTGCTCATTGAGCTTTGTGGCTAACAAAACGAACACGAATAGTACATATTTATCAAAAGTGATTCAAGTTCACAAACAAAAAAAGTTTATTCAATACATTACGGATCTTCGTATTGATTACGCATTGGAAAAACTGCAAACGGATACAAAATTTAGAGCGTATAACATTAAATCGATCGCTTCTGAACTAGGTTACAATTCTGCGGAATCATTCTCTAAAGATTTTAAAAGACGTACCAAATTATATCCTTCATATTACATCCAAAAGCTAAACAAGACAAAATCATAATACTTCAAAATAGTACTCGAAATCTAATAATTTCGAGTATAAAACTTTGAATTCAAAAAAGTGGACTTCTATATTAGCAAAAATTAATAATTACATATATGAAAAAATTAATCTTAAAAAAGATCCGAATTGCTGCTATTGGAAACGCAAATTCAATAAAAGGCGGATCGGATAACTCTAATGCAGATACCATGTGCAATCCCACAGGTGACGACTCAGTCACAAGTTGTGAAAATTGTGAAGATAATACAACCACAAGTACAAATGCAACCACCACAAGAGCTAACGGAAGTGGAGAAACCGCAGGATTAAATTGTCTAAATCAGCGATAATTACTGTTAATATATCAAAAGAGGCTCTCTAAAAAACTAAGTTTTCAGAAAGTCTCTTTTCATTTAATTTCATGTTGCCTTTCGTGTGGCAAAATTGATAATTTACACTGTTGGACAATTTCTGTCTAGCGTATCTTCACGAGGTCCTAAATGACAATGTCTAACACCAGGTACAGATCCAAATGTACATGTTACTGTAAATTCTTCTCCTCCAAAAACAGTAAACATATTGACGGTTGATTTGTTTAATGTAAGCGACTTAAAATTCTTTTTTTTCATTTTTAAATATTTTAGTAATTAATTTGATTCAAAGATATACTGCGCTACTTTCAGAAAAAACAACCCCTACACTCCATTCCATAATTTCGACTCTTAATTATTGAATTTCAGACTATAAAACAACGCTGAACTTTCCGTAAAACACGCTTGTTTTCTTTACGAATTCAGATTTAAATGAATTTTTACGGTATCACGATTTTCTTTCGTTGTAACAAGATGGAAAAATTAGCTACTTATAAAGTATATTATCTTTGAATAGCTTATTTTTAGACTAAATTTCTAAGTTCACAAATGGAAAAATTAAAACGATCTGAATTATTTGGCGCTGCCTTAGTTCCTGTCACAGGAGCTTTGGTAGAACGTTACAATAAATGTCTTTCTTTCATAGGAACTGCGCCAACAAAACTGCGCAGCTTTCATATTGATGCTTTAGGATGGAGTCCAGAAATTGCCGACGAAAAAGATGATTTTTTGTATCTAAATTCTGGAGAAGCCAATCCGAATGCCATTATTCTTTCGCCAAAACAAAACGAAAAACCAGCATACACGCCTTTTCATAGTTTTGACAGAGGAATTATGGATTTAGTGTTTAAAGAACAAAAAGATGCCATCAAAGATATTACGCGCGATGCCGCAATTTGTGTAGATTTAGACCAATATATTGATGCGTTTTACGAACCTGAAGATTTATTAAAATACAGTGAAATATCGATCGATTTTAGCATTGTAGACGATTTATATAGCATTCAACAAAAACAATTAAAGCTTGTTGAAGAATTTAAAGAAGATCATAACTTTTTAAACGAAAGTTTGCATCTAAAGATTTTAGCTTCTGCTAGAAAACACGGCGATTTGCGCACACGAACATTGGAAATGAAAAGCATGTCGTTTACCACAAATTCGTTTTACACAAAAGCATTTGGTGGCGTATTTGTATTTAGACGAAACGGCATTGGAAAAAATATCTTGATTTTTGAATCAAAAGAAATGGCTGATAAAGTAGAAAAAACATTAAAAACTGAAGCTTTTCACATTGAAGACGGACGTTTTTACAGTGCTTTAGCAGTAGAAAAAATGATTGTGCTCGATCCTGAACACAGTGTATTATCAGGCTATTATGAACGTGTGCAGAAAATAATTTTTGCAAAACAAATTAAAGATGCGACACATTCACTACATGAAATTTTAGAAAATAATAATGTATACAAACGCTACTTGAATCGTCTTTCTGCTGATACTCGAAAACAATTGATGGTTTTAGAACGATTGAAAACAAATGCTAAAAAAGTAAATGCATTAGATATTGAAGGTGGCTTAACGCCAGAAGTGTTGGCTTGTATTCAAATTCCAGCACCAGAACTATCAATGGAAGCACAAGAACTTGTGTGGAAATTAATTGTAAAAACAGCACCGTACAAAGATCCATTATTTTTGTATTGGTATGACAAGGAAACATTCTATTCAGAATATACAAATTGGGACGAATCGTATCAGGATTGGGTCATCAAACTAATCAAACAAAATACTTGGAACACATGATTACATTCGAAATTATCATCTTAATATCAAGTCTTGTTTTTGGAATTTCTATCTATTGGTTAGAATCAAAAAGCAATGGTTTGTACAAAACAATTAACAAAATCACACATTCTGAAGAGTTACAGATGAAAGATACGAGTCGAAAAGGTTTTTTCGTAGAACAATCGCTAATTCCGCGGCTAATTTACGTCAATATCATTTTCATCGTAGTGTGTTTATTTATTGTCTTTTTGTTTCCTGTGTTCATTCCAACTGTTCCGTATTATGTAACAGCCTTAATTGGAACGATGTTAGGAATTTACATTGCGAGTTTTATCATCAATATAAAAGATACTTCGGAAGAAATTATTGATAAAGTTGTTGATAGTGGAAAAGAACTATTTGACGATTTAAAAACAAAAGGACAAGAAGCTGCCGAGAGTTTTTCATTGGATAAAGAAGAAGAAATAGAAACTTCAAACGAACCTGAAACGCCAAAGAAAAGCGGTAGAGATCGACTAAAAGATAAAGGATATTTAAAATAGAAAGTTATGCTAAAAAGATATTGGAAACGCGGTACGAAACAGAAAACCATCCTCATAATTATAGGATTGATCATTTTTTCTGCGCTTTTTATTTTAAGAGATGATTACCAACCTTTTTTACTTTTCATCAGAAAGTATTTCTTTATACTATTACTTTTTGTTGGAATTTTATATGTTGGAATTCGATCGTTTCGAAAAGCTGCAAACGTCTTAAAAAAAGTGTTTAAAGGAATTTTAACTCTAGCATCAATTGCGTTGATTTATGTATTGTTATGGAATGTTGGCATGTATGATTATATGCAAACTTACAATGTATTTAATGACATGAATTTGCAAGAAATATCAGAATTGCCATTGACGCAAAACGAACGTATTCAGCCGTATAACAACATTAAAACAATGGCGTACGAATCTATTTCGGAAACGCAAGAAGTGTCGGCTCCACAATTGGTGCGTGTTGATGATAGAAATCAGTGGACAATGGCCGTACAGCCGTCACAAGAATATTTTGTACAACGTACGAGCGATAATATTGAAGAGTTATTTTCAGTTTCAAGTACCTCGCCTTCTCCTCGATTTTCTAACGAGAATAGAATTCAGGCAACGTTTGCCATTGGCGAATCGTTAGCTTTTAGTAGAAATACATACAATGCCGTTGTGCAACGTTTTAATCCTTGGCAATTGTTCAATTACGAACCACATGAAGCATATTATATGAAAAATGACGTTGGAAATTGGGTTCAGGTGGTAAGTTTAATAAAATGGAAAGGTTTCTTTTTTCCATATCCAACATTTGGAGGTGTGATGGTTTTAGAAACAGGCGAACACAATTTTAACGACTATTTAGAACGTTTGCTTATTGGAAAAGGAACTTTTATCGCTGCAGATGATGTTCAAAATTATCCATACTTAATGCGTCAGAATACTTTATCTGAAAAAGTATCTCGTTTGCAAGCAAAATCAATGATGTTTTTAGGTGGTTTTACAGATCCATTGCCATGGAATAAGAAAACTGCTGTGAAAATTCCAGACTTGATAGAAGATCAAAATCAGCAACCTTTTGTAACCGATTTTAAATTTAATGGTGTTGTAAATAATGCTTACGACGGTTTGTATCACTGGTTTGGATTGGAACCGATTGGCGATCAGCGAACAAGTTTATCAATTAGCGTTTTTATTCCCGCAGACGGAACTGAAAAAGTATATTATTACAATCATTCTAAGAAAAAAGAAGGATTTGCAGGAGTTTCGGCAATGCCAGCCAAAGTGATGGAATCTAAAAAATCATACGATTGGACGGTAAATAAGCCTGTAGAATTTAGACCATTTATACGTGACTTAGCTGGAAAAAGACGTTTATTTATGTTGTCAACCATTGCTGCAAAACGTGAAAACAGTGATCAGTTTGATGGTGGATCGACTCCAGATTTAGCGTTGGTTGATGTTTCGTATAAAGATGTTGTTTGGATTGATGCAAAACATCCATCACAATGGAATACACAAATTTTAGAACAACTTGGAGAAACGTGGCAAGCTTCTGAAAACTTATCAGAAAGTGACTTGTATCCAAATAGAAAACGTGTTGAAGAAACGGTAAAAGATACCTTAGCAGTTCAGAAAGATTCTGTTACGCCAACTTCAACATGGACAATTAGTCAATAACATAAAAACTTATCGAAGTGGAATGCGAAGTACAACTTCTGTTCCACTTGGTTTTTCGTTTTCATCTTTTAAATCGACAAAATAGAAAGAGAACTTGTTTTTAAAGTCTTTTACAAAATTTGCCAGTCTATTTTTTGTCAATGCAATTCCAATAGATTTTCGCTTTACAATTTTGTCATTTGCAATTTTTTGTGCTGCGTCTCTACCAATTCCATTATCTTCTATCGAAATTGTTATGAAGTCTTTTTCAGCACTTGCAACCGAAAGTTTAATGTTTTTTTGTCCTTTTTTAGACGATAATCCGTGCCATAATGCATTTTCTAAAAATGGTTGCAACACTAACGAAGGTATTTTTATTTGATCGAGATCGATGTTATCATCTACCATAATATCAAAGTTGATTTCGTTAGAGAAACGAATATTTTCAATACTCATGTACAAATCCATCGTTTCGAGTTCGTCACCTAACGGCACAACTTTTACACGTGATGCATCTAATATTTTACGAATTAGCTTTGCAAATTTATTCAGGTAATGTACTGCATTTTTTTGCTCGTTAGCAATGATGTATTGTTTGATAGAATTTAGAGAATTGAACACAAAGTGCGGATTCATTTGGCTTCGAAGCATATCTTGCTCTAGGGTAAGAATCTTTTTTTCATTATTCAACAAACGTTGTCTGTAGAGAATGTAAATCATAATTGCCAAAAAAGCCAATACAATACTACTTGTAATCCAAATACTTTTATTTCGTCGCAGCGTAAGTTTTACATTTTCATTTTCTTTTTCAAGGCTTTCAATTTGCAGATTGTATTTGTCTTTATCATACTTTACAATCATGTCATTTACATACTTGAAGTTTTTTTCGTTGGTAATTTCCGTATTTAGCTCATACGATTGTTTTTGATACGCTAATGCCTTTTTATATTGTTTTTTGTTCTCTGCGATTCTTGATAAGTATTCATAGGATTCAGCGATGGCACTTTTTAGATTGTATTCCTTCGAAATTTCCAAACCTTCATTTAGATATTTTTCGGCAAGGTTATAATTTTTCAATTCTAAATATGCCCAACCCAAATTGACATATAAGCCCGAAAGATGAAACTTATCTCGTAATCCTTTTGCACTTTGTAAGGTTGCAGAAATGATATCAATAGCTTCTTTGTAGCGTTTTTGTTTTATGTACACGCGTCCAATAGTATTGTTGCAAATTACACGTCCTAATTCGGAGTCAATTTCGTCATTATAACGTAGTGATTCTAGGTAATCTATTAGCGCGCCTTTCAAATCGCCTGTGGCTTCTTTGGCATATCCGATATTGTGATAATTGATGGCCAAGCCAAGTTTGTTTCCAACACTTTCTTCAATTTTCATTGACTTTTTGAAGCGTTCTACGGCTAAATCATACTGTTCTAATACTAAGTAAATATTTCCCATACTATTCAAGGAAACGGCTATACTCTTTTTTACAGATTCAGTACGTTCGTCTATAGTTTCTGCCAAAGCCAAGGCTTCTTGATGATAATCTAAAGCGGTTCGGATATCATCTGTACGTCTAAAAACCACACCTAACATGTTCAATGCTTTTACTTGCAATTCTTTGTCGTTGACTTGTTTGGCTTTCAGCAATGCTCTATTATGATATTCAAGCGATGCATCGTATTGAGAAGTATTTCTACAGTAAATTCCAATAGCATTTAGCACATAGCTTTCCCCGTATTGATAATCATTTTCTTTAAATAGTTTTGCTAAATATTGAAGTTGTAGTGAGTCTTTTTTATACTTTTTAAGTTGTTCATCAATTGTAAAATATGTTGTAGGTTTAGCTTCCAAAAGTGCATTCGCTTCTTTCACAAAAGTACTATCGGTAGATTGTGAGAAGCTTACAGTAGCTAATAAAAAGGCAAGAATGCACAGCGCAGCATTCTTAGGTAAATTGCACATACACTTTAATTTTCTTATAATTTTTCTAAAAAAGCGGCTTTTCGTTGTCTAGAAATAGGGATTTTATGATTGGAAACTAAAATTACATATCCATCAGATTTTATAAACTCTTTAATCTTATCTAAGTTGACAATATATGAGTTATGAATTCTGAAAAAACGCTCATCTGGTAGCATGGCGTTTACTTCTTTTAATTTCTTTGTGAGTACTATTTTTTTTGAATTTGTTAAATACAACGTGCTATAATTTCCATCAGATTCGGCAAACAGCAAATCGTCCAAATCGAGAAATATTAATTTTCCGTCTGTATTTATGGTTATTCTTTTTTTGTTGAATCTACTATTATAATCTGAAAGAATACGTTCAAATTTTTCTGTAGAAACATCATTTCTAGAGATGTATTTTTTAATTTTAGTTATGGCAACTTTTAGGTCGTCCATATCAATAGGTTTCAACAAATAGTCGATGGCTTCTTCTTTCAAAGCTTTCATAGCATATTCGTTGTAAGCTGTAGTAATTACAACTGCAAAATCTTTAGACTTCAATCTATTTAAAAACTGAAAACCATCCATTGTTGGCATTTCAATATCGAGAAAAATACAATCAAGACTTGCTTTTTCTATATATACTAATGCTTCTTCTGGATCCGTAAACTTTTCAAGTATTTCGATCTCTTCACTGAAGTTTTCAAGTTCCCAAGCGAGACTCTCCAAAGCTTTCGGTTCGTCGTCTATTAAAATTGCTCTTAACATAAGATTTTTGGCTTTTATACTCTAAAGGTACATCTTTCGAGTTAATTTATGATATACATAGTGTCATTGGTTCAAAAATATGTATGTGCGGTTTACTTTTATAAATAGTTAACATACAAGGGGATTTTCCCCCTTTTACACCAAAAACAATCTATACAACATTTGATTCCATTTATACAAAAACTGTACATGCGAACTTGTTCATAAGGTATATTTGGAACGCTAATAAGCATATACCCCAAATTTTGATCGCTTATAGTCAATATAATTTATAATACAATTTATCTAATAACTAAAACAATCAAAATCAAAGTAATGAAAAAAATTACACTATTCTTAACGCTAGTTTGTTTTGCTTTTTCTACAAAGGCAAACAACATCCAAGTGAACAATATTTCACTTGAAAACTTAAACGAAGTATCAAATTGGGTACACGTAGAGTTCGATCTATTTTGGGAAAATTCATGGAGAATCAGTTCAGGGCCATCGAACTGGGATGCAGCATGGGTTTTTATCAAATACAGAGTAAACAATGGAACATGGACACATGGTATTGTGAGTCAGGCAAATTCTGTAGCAGCTTCAGGATCTACATTAGATGTGACTTCTGATGGTATGGGCGCTTTTATCTATAGAGCTTCTGATGGAAGCGGAAACGTAAATTTCCAAAACACACAATTGCGATGGAATTTTGGTTCAACAGACACCAATGATATTATCGACATTCAAGTATTTGCTATTGAAATGGTATACGTACCAGAAGATGCTTTTTATGTTGGTGGAACTACAGGTAATGAAGCAAATAAATTTCATTCAGGTGGTTTTTCAACAAGTTCTTCATATCGTATTACTTCTGAAAATGCGTTGACAATTGCCAACACATCAGGGAATTTATACTACACTGCTACTAATTCAAGTGGTGGAGATCAAACAGGAGTTCTACAAGCTACTTATCCAAAAGGTTTTGGCGCTTTTTACAGCATGAAATATGAAGTAACAGAATCACAATGGCTAGGTTTCTTTAACAGTTTAACAGAAACACAGAAAACGAGTAGAGATGTTACCGACGCTAATCATAAAAACAGTGATGCAGTGATTAGTAGAAATACGATTTCATGGACAGGAGGTACTGCAAGTGCTACAACTTCAGCACCTGACAGAGCATGTAGCTATTTAAGCCCTGGAGATATGAATGCATATATGGATTGGACAGGAACGCGTCCTATGACTGAGTTAGAATATGAAAAAGCATGTAGAGGACCAATATTACCAAAACCAGGTGAATTTGCTTGGGGAAGTGCTAACATTGCCTCTAATGATTACACTTTAGTAAATTCAGGGTTCTCAAGTGAGCGAATCACAAATCCTGAAATCAATACAGGAAATGCAATCTATTCTGATACAAATGGAACAATTGGTGGACCATTACGTAATGGAATCTTTGCGGCTAGTGCTGTAAATAACAATAGAGAAGAAACTGGTGGAAGCTACTATGGTATCATGGAACTTTCAGGAAATTTATATGAGCGATGTGTAACTGTAGGAACTGTACAAGGAAGAAACTTTACAGGTGTTCATGGAAATGGAATCATCAGTTCTACAGGAAATGGTACAGCTATTAACTGGCCAAATAATACGACAGGTGATGGATATAGCTTCCGTGGAGGAAGTTGGTTAAATGGATCAGACTTCATTAGAGTTTCAGATAGATTTGATGGAGCTTCCATAATTGCTAGTGGAAATAACCGTTTAGGATTTAGAGTTGCCAGAACTGCACCATAAGATGAAAGAGATGAAAAAAAGAATTCTTTTCTTATTGTCTATTTCTCTCCTCTATAGTGTGCAAGTTACTGCTCAATTTGAAGGAAGTAATGGTGATGGATTCGATGTAGAATCTCGATCATCCATAACCCTTACAAATCTTTCTCTTGAAGTATTGTATGACGGTAGTAATGGTGATGGCTTTTCAAACAGAACGCTAGAATCTACTACATTAGAAAACATTTCGCTAACTGTCTTATATGAAGGTAGTAATGGTGATGGATTTGATGTTACTGGTCTCAACGCAACTACACTTAATAATACACAGCTAACTGTACTATACGAAGGAAGTAATGGTGATGGATTTTCAAATAGAACGCTAGAAGCAACTACGTTAGAAAACATTTCACTAACTGTCTTATATGAAGGTAGTAATGGTGATGGATTTGCAAACAGAACGCTAGAATCTACTACATTAGAAAACATTTCGCTAACTGTCTTATATGAAGGTAGTAATGGTGATGGATTTGCAAACAGAACGCTAGAATCTACTACATTAGAAAACATTTCACTAACTGTCTTGTATGAAGGTAGCAATGGTGATGGATTTGCTGTACGACAAGAAAATGTTTTCCTAGATCCGAATCAAATTGTTGATTTAAGAATTAGAGCTCTCGTATTTCTGCAAGGACCTAGGTTAAATGCAGTAGATGATGGCTTAATGAATGATGATCTACGTGCTGCGACTATGATACCTAAACAAAGTCCATATGACCCAAGTACAAATATTGTGAATTCTGATGTTTTTAATAATGGAGGAATTTCTGGTAGTGGTACAAGTCAAAACAACATCGTTGATTGGGTATGGATAGAAATAAGAAGTGGTTCAGACGACACACTGGTTGTCGATGGAACTTCTGCTTTAGTTCAACGTGACGGAAGTGTTGTTGGCTTAGATGGAACTTCAGATGTAATCTTACGAGGATTAGTTGGTGAGTACTATATAGCTATTAAGCATAGAAACCATTTAAGTGCTATGGCTGCAAACAAAATCCCTTTATCTGTAACAGCTACTATTGTAGACTTTACAAATAGTTCAACGGGAATGTTTGGAACTAATGCACAAGTACAATTAGCAAATGGAGACATGGCTTTATGGGCTGGAAATGTAAATGGTGATACTGCGGTACAATATTCAGGAACAACACCTGATGCGCCAAGTATACTATCAGAAGTATTAAATGATCCAGGAAACTTTTTAAATTTCCCAACATTTGTAGTAAATGGATATAATGTAAACGATGTTAATTTGGATGGAAATACACAGTATACAGGAACAACTCCTGACACTCCATTCTTATTACAAAACGTACTAGCGCATCCAGGAAATTTCCTAAACTTTAGTACATATCAAATACAAGAACAATTACCAGAAAATTAAACTTATGAAAAAAACAATAAACATACTTATAGTTAGCATCATCTGCCTCTTAGCCAATCAGCTAAGAGCGCAAGATGGCTACACATATACGCTAATGCACAATGGTGGCTATAGCTTTACTATACAAGCTGTGCCAAATGCAAGCGCTAATAACTTTGCTACCTCAGTACAGAGTTATGGATTTACTATTATAGTTCCTGATGGTGTAACTATTGATACTGGATCTGCTACTTCATTGGGAAGTGCTGCAAGTGCTACCTTCTTTGATGGAAATAATGTCGCACAACCAACTATTGATGGATATTTAGTAACAGAAACATTAGGAAGTCCTGCAACATTAGCAGCTCCTTCGGCAGCAACAAATTCTAACATGTATACTTTTACCGTAAATGGAAGTCCGACTTCGGGAAACATCTATATTTTAGAAAATAATTCTGCATTAGCAAATACCGTAACGCCTTTAAAATCATTTATGCAAGCTGATATGATTGACAATGGAATGGCAGAATTTACAAATGTGGTAGATCCTAATGCCGCTGCGGTAACTGCTCCATCAACATTCAACCTTGCTACTTTATCTGTAGAAGAAGAAAATGAACTGCTTGGCGTATCATTATATCCAAATCCTTCAAATGGTATTGTGAACATTCAACTTCCAGCTGGTCTTGAAGATCTAAAAATTGAAATGTTTGACAATGCTGGAAAGCAAATCAACATGGAGTTATCTTCAGAAAATACTATTGATGTAAGCAACATTGCGTCAGGTTTATATTTAGTTTCTATCATTTCAAACGATATAAAAACTACTAAAAAGCTTATTGTAGAGTAATAAGCTTCTATTTTTTGTTTCACAAAACCTCTTGAATAAATAATTCAAGAGGTTTTATATTTTTCAGGAATTTACTCATTGAATATATGAATAGCTGTAAAGTCAAGCATCATATAATTATATATAAAAGGATAATTTTGTTTATAAAGCCTTAGTGTAAGATTTAAAGACTTATACATCAAAAGAGAACTAATTTAATTAGATAGAAAACCTTTAGATGATTTATTGTAGATCTATTTCAATATTTTACATCCTGATAAATTAAAAAATTCTCGCTTTAAACAATCCCATTTCACGACTCTAAAATAAGTTTCTGACATAAGAATAATAGACTTAAAAAGATAGACTCTCGGTAAAATATTCGTTCTATAAAAACACACAAGCATTCTATCCATAGATTAGGGTATTTTACTAAATATGCCATTTGTCTGCATGAAATCTCGAAACTCACTAAACTATCATCAGATAAAGATTTAAACCATTCTGTTTAGTAATTAAAAGGTATTTAACCTAAGTTCGACGTAAAAATTTAGTTCGACACTTTTCTTTTCCGCAGTATAGCAGAGATTTTCCGTTAAAAATTTTTGAAGCCTTGGAAATCGAAGATTCATGAACTCCTTGATTTAAAATAAAAGATAGTGAACTAAAAGTTCCCTTTCTTTTGTTTACGCCTGTGCTAAACTTGATTCTGTATTCTTTGGGAAAGCAAAGAAATCAAAGATTCACGAATTCCTATTTAAGAACATAAAGTCATGTGAGCTTAAATGAAAATAAAACACTGAAAATATTGTGTTTAGTAGAGAATTTTAAAACTTAATTATAAATATGAATTGAATTACCTACATCGAACTGACGTTATTTAATTTAGTTCATTATTTGGATTTTGG
>NZ_LBMG01000044.1 GCF_001005315.1 Kordia jejudonensis | reverse complement strand
TTAAGTGATACGAAACACTTAAATCTGGATTGGCAATCGTGATTTCATCATTTTTAACCGTTAAGTCCGTTGGTGCTATTCCATCCGCCGTTTCATCGTCACAAGCTTCAAGCGTAGTTGGAGCGACAAAGACTGGTAATTGCGGTACTTGCAACTCAAAGCTTCCAACTTGAATACATCCGAGAAGATTCACAGCTCTTACCCATATGAACTGACCATCTGTACCATTTGTATTAGTAATTGCTCCTGCATTAGCATTAGCATCTGCTTCACTTAAATGGTATGATATTGTAAGACCTACTTGCCCATTTTCAACTACAGTTGTATGCGTAGTTAGATCGAACATTTCCATCATATCCGTTGGATTGTTCACATCACAGGCTATCATTGGAGGAATATTATCTAGGTTTGGAAGCGGATCTACTAGCAAGATAAATTCAACTACATCATAACAACCTGTTGTGGTATCTTCTACACGAGCATATACAGTTTCTAGAGATGGTGCTGTATGCAAGCCAATGATTTCAAAAGCTGGATCTGCTGTTTCGGCTGCTAGTTGATTTGTATAGTATGTTACCGTAGCTGTTCCCGCTAAGGCACCTAAAATTTCAGCATCTTTAGTTGTAAGATCAAATGCTCCTAAACCGTCGTCGTCGACTCCATTGGTATCATCACATACTGTAAAATTTGTTGGCGTTGTTGCTACAATACCAGCATTTACTTGTAGATTTAGCATTGTTGTATTAACACAACCTGTAACCGTATTTACAATACGAACAAATACCGTTTCATTGTCTGCTGTAGTATTTGTGTATGGTGAAGTTAGTGGTGTTCCTGTTCCTGCAAGTGCATCTGTTTGATTGTCATAGTATGTAATTGCCATTGGATCTGTAGATGTCTGAGCTGCAATGATTTCTGCATCCGCATCCGTTAAGTTAAATGGTATGAATCCATCCGTATCATCATCACATGCTTCTAATGTTGAAAGCGGTACTACTACAGGTAAAGGATTTACACGCACTTCAAAATCTGTGGTTGCGAAACATAAATTATTTACATCTGTACTACTTACTCTTACATATATTGTTGTTGAAGATCCTGTGTATGTTGTTGGTAACGCTCCTGTATTAAGATTTGCATCACCTGGTGTTGGATGGAATGTAACAGCTACATCCGCCATGTTTTGTGTTCCAATGATCGTTGCGATCTGAGTTGAAAGATCAAACGTTTCATTACCATCGTTTGAAGCATCATCACAAACAATCATATTAGCAGGTTGTGCCGCTGTTGGTTGTGGATCTACACAGATTTCAAAGCTTGTTGTATCGTAACATAGACTATTCAGACTGTTTGCAATACGTACATAGATGATTTCACAGTTACTTATCGTAGGATCATTTGTATATGGACTTGGCAATTCATTTGCGCCTGAGTCGGCATCTGCTTGTGATCCGTGGTAGGTAACAGAGAATACTGATGCATCTTGAGTTCCTAATATTTGCAGGTTATTATCTGTTAATATAAAGTCTTCAACACCATCATTTGAAGCATCATCACAAACTGTTATATCTGCAATTGGATTTGCTGTTGGTACTTGATCGACTCTGACTTCAAAGTCTGTTGTCGCATAACATAAATTATTTACATCCGTACTACTTACTCTTACGTATATTGTTGTTGAAAGTCCTGTGTATGTTGTTGAATACGCTGCGGTGTTATTATTAGCATCTGCTGGTGTTGGGTGAAAAGTCACCGCTACATCTGCCATGTTTTGTGTTCCAATTATGGTTGCAATTTGCGTTGTAAAATCAAAGGTTCCAATTCCGTCATTTGAAGCATCATCACACACCACCATGTTAGCTGGTTGCGCAGCTGTTGGTTGATAATCTACACAAATTTCAAAACTTGTTGTATCATAACAGTCAGTATTCGCATCATTTTCTATACGAACATATATGATTTCACATTGCGCTGTATTTGTATATGAGTTTGCCAACGGATTTGTATTGGCGTCAGCATCTGCTTGTGTTGGGTGAAACGTAACCGTAAATAAATTAGCGTCTTGTGTACCTAGCACTAATGGTTGTAATGTTGCAAAGTTAAACGTTTCAATTCCATCATTTGTATCGTCATCACAAACCGTAATATCTGCTAGAACGTTTGCAATTGGTTGTATATTTACAATGACATCAAATTGAGTTGTGGAGAAACATCCTGAAGAAATTTCAGTAACTCTTACAAATATTGTTTCTGGTGAAGCGCCGTTGATATATACATCTGGATTTGCTATAGGAACGGTATTAGCATCTGCATCTGCTTGTGTTGGATGGAAAGTTACATCAAATAATGTAGGATCTTGTGTCCCTAAAATTTGTGGAATTTGAGTTGTTAAATCAAAAGTTTCCGTTCCATTATTTGAAGCGTCATCACATTCTACCATATCAGCTGGTTGTACAACTGCTGGTCCTGCTCCGTAAGTGATTACTACGCTGTCTCCAATATCACAACCATTGTCAGTTACGATAACACTGTATGTTCCGCCAGTCATTCCTGTAACTACAAACGTTGGGTTTGTTGCTCCTGCAATATCAGTTCCACCTAAAGCCCATTGGTATGTAGCTGTTGGTGAGCCAATATCTGCATCTAGCGTTATATCTCCTGTACTTGTATCACATAAGTTTTGGTCTGGCCCTAAATCTACTACAAAGTCTCCTAAAATTTCTACAGTAACATCATCAGTAACTGTTACCGTATCTCCATTACAGTTTGTATAGATTACACGTGCGGTGTATACTTCTGTTGAAGGCGGACAAACATTGATTGTAGGTGTTGTTCCTACAACGTTTCCTGCTGAATCTAACCAAGCGAAATCAACAACACTCGTTCCTGCTGGTGTAAATCGCCATGCTTCATCATTTGTTACCCAAGGAGAATCAGAAGTGTTTCTTCCTGGCGGTACAAAAGCTGTTGTTCCAGCATCATTTTGAATTCCAAGTGCCGTAGCGCCACCTTGCCAAGTATTACATGTTGGCTTATCTTTTATATAAATATCTATTACGTTTGTTGTTTCATAAAAAACAACCATATGCGTCGCTAATAAACTGTTACATGCACTTGAATATAAAGGTACCTCAAAGTAAGAAACTGCCAATACTCTGTTTGGTGCTGTTCCAATAATTTCCCATGCTATTTCTTCAGAGTTACTTTGTGTAGGATCTATATCATGAATCGGAAGAAATACATTTCCATCTCCAAGTACATCATTTGTATTGTTTGGTAAATCTTGACTAAATGCATACCCACTAGCCGTGTCAGTAGGATCAACATCAAAACGAACTACTCCGTTGGATCCAATTTGAAATTGTGTTTCGGTATTGGTAAAGAAACAGAAATCGAACGGTAAATTTTCAACTGCTGACCATCTATCATCCGCATTTGGATTCAATGAGTTTGTTAAGCCACTAAAGTTAAATGGTGGTACAAACGGAATTTGATCAATTCGATAGGTATTGGTTTCTCCAATATTTAAAAATTCGGCGGTAATGTCAGTACAGCCCGAACTTGCACAATCTAATGTGACATCATCTCCTGCATCTACAAACGGATTTCCAGGTGTTGATGCACCTACAATGACTCGTAAATCAATGGTATTTGTATTTTGACAACCTTCTGCATCTGTAATTGTAAGCGTTACTACATATACGCCCGCAGTTGGATAATCGTGCGTTACTGTTTGTCCGTTTACGGTTGGTGTTCCATCTCCAAAATCCCAAGTATACGTTGCTCCTGTTCCATCTGAAGAAAATGTACCACTACCATTAAAGGTAATTGTTTCAGCGATATCAGCATTCACAATATTAGAAGCGTCAAGAGCAGGTACTGTACTATCTACATTGGCAATAATTTCCTGACATGCGCAGGTAACTGTAGCTTGCCAACCAATATTTACTCCTGCATTATCCGACACAAATCGGATTGTTAAACATCCTGTAGGATTCGTTCCTGAAGCCACTACAATTCCTGGCGAAGCCGTTCCTGTGTAGTTTCCGAGTAATGGAGCCGTTATGTCATCTCCATCAAAAATATCCATAAAATCACTTCCATTTTGAAGACCAAAAGACGTGAAATCCAATTGTACTCTTTCTCCTGGTGAGGACGGACAAATAGTTAAGACAAGATTTTCATTATTTGAATATTGTCCTGCGCCGCCGCCGCCTGTATCAAAAAATGTTGGAGAATCTCCACAGGTAAGAGAAATATTGCCATTTTGCATATTGAAATCTTGACTCAAAACAACAAAAGGCAATAAGAATAAAAGGCTAGTTATTATTTTTTTCATTGGTACTGCTTTTTTGTTAGTTCTTTTGAGATTTAATAAACAATATGTGTTGCTTGTCAATTCTGTAAATCACATCTTCATTTGAAAACAAATTGATGTCGTACTTTAATGGATTGAAACTACTTTGATTAAAAGAAAAATCTTTGTGAAGATTGCTATTGAAGGTTTTCAACAAAGGAACACTGGAAAGGTTTTGATACGCTTCTCCTTCCTTAAATTGTTGCTTGTAAATTGTGATTCGGTGTAATAAAAGTCTTTTGAAACTGTCAAAGCGAATTTTATCTGAGAAAATAATAGTTTCCGCTTTTTCTTGGTATACTTCTTTTATTAATTTATCTATTTGATGTGCTTTAAATCTGATTTCATTGTTTTGAGACTGTGCATTAACAAGCAATCCCATAAACAAGAACATCACATATACATAAAGTCTACGCATAATAAAATAGTGTTGGTTGTGTTAGTATTTCGATAGTATTTTATATGTTATAAGCCATTAACAGTTTGCCCTAAAAACAACTCATAACGCTCCTTAATATATATAACAACAATGTCTATATAAATCCGACATTGGGTTAAAAAAAATATTTTGAAACGCGGAAAATTAAGAAAATTTTGTGATATACATAATTCTTTAACACATTTATTTACGGCACGTTCCGTGAAATCATATGCAATAATTAATTATCTTTGCTGTCTTGTTAAATTTAGAAAAAACTTGTGTAAGGATACTATGCAATTTGAAGATTTAAAATCTTCTGTAAAATCAGTAAAATACATCACAATTTTTCTTACGTTAAAGAAATACCGAATAGATGAAAATAGATAAGGCGCTTGAAGAAGAAATACAAGCTATAGGAGACGATCATATGATGTCTTCATATGATACACCTTTGCGTGAAGATGCTTTTAATTTAAGTGACGACGAAAAAATAGCAAGCATCAAAAAAGATGTAGCTAACATTATGCATACGCTTGGCTTGGATATGACAGATGACAGCCTAAAAGGAACACCCAATAGAGTTGCCAAAATGTTTGTCAAAGAAATTTTTGGCGGATTGCATCCTGAAAGAAAACCAAAAGCGTCCACTTTTGACAATAAGTATAAGTACAACGAAATGCTTGTTGAAAAAAACATCACTGTATATTCTACCTGTGAACACCATTTACTTCCTATTGTCGGTAGAGCACACATTGCGTATATCTCAAACGGAACTGTCGTAGGACTTTCTAAAATGAATAGAGTGGTTGATTATTACGCAAAAAGACCACAAGTTCAAGAACGCTTAACCATTCAGGTTGTAAAAGAGCTACAAAAAGTACTCGGAACCGATGATGTTGCCTGTGTTATTGATGCCAAACACCTTTGTGTTAACTCTCGCGGAATCAGAGATATAGAAAGCAGCACCGTTACAGCAGAATTTGGCGGAAAATTTAAAAATGAAAAAACGCGTCTAGAATTCCTAGATTATATTAAATTAGATACAAAATTTTAAACAACCACATTTTATAGTACACCATGAAATTATACCAAGAACAAGAACTGAAAATATACAATTCCCTCACAAACGAAAAAGAAGTTTTTACACCTATTAATGAAGGTCACGTTGGAATGTATGTATGCGGTCCTACAGTGTACAGCAATGTTCACTTAGGAAACGTACGCACGTTCATGTCTTTTGATATGATTTTTAGGTATCTAAAACATCTTGGCTACAAAGTTCGCTATGTGCGAAACATTACAGATGCTGGACATTTAGAAAATGATGCGGAAGAAGGTGAAGATAAAATTGCCAAAAAAGCACGTTTGGAACAACTTGAACCAATGGAAATTGTACAACGATATACTATTGATTTTCATACCATTCTTCAAAAATTCAATTTTTTACCGCCAAGCATTGAACCAACGGCAACGGGACATATCATTGAGCAAATTGAAATTACAAAAGATATTATAGAAAAAGGATTTGCGTACGAAGTAAATGGTTCTGTATATTTTGATGTCTTAAAATTCAATGAAACCAATCATTATGGAAAGCTAAGCAAGCGAAATGTAGAAGATTTGGTACACAATACACGTGTTTTAGATGGACAAAGTGACAAGAAGAATCCACAAGATTTTGCACTTTGGAAAAAAGCCGAACCGACACACATCATGCGTTGGCCATCTCCTTGGAGTGATGGTTTTCCAGGTTGGCACCTAGAATGTACAGCCATGAGCACCAAATATTTAGGAGATCAATTTGATATTCACGGTGGCGGAATGGACTTAAAATTTCCACATCACGAATGTGAAATTGCACAAAATGAAGCGTCCAAAGGAACGTCGCCAGTAAACTATTGGATGCATGCTAACATGCTGACAATGAACAGTAAGAAAATGGCGAAATCGACAGGAAATAATATTCTACCTGGAGAAATTTTCACTGGAAATAACAAAAACTTATCAAAAGGATTTGCGCCTAGCGTAGCACGTTTCTTTATGATGCAAGCACATTACAGAAGCATTCTTGACTTTAGTAATGACGCTTTATTGGCTTCTGAAAAAGGATTCAATAAGTTGATGGAAGCAATGAAAACGCTTGAAAGTTTGCAGCCTGTTGGCGATAAAACAAGCTTTAATTTTTCAGTGTGGAAACGCAATTGCTACAATGCAATGAATGACGATTTCAACACGCCTATTTTAATTGCAGACTTGTTTGAAGCAGTAAAATACATCAATCAATTGAAAGATGGAAAAGCAACAATTCTCGCTGAAGATTTAGCGGCATTAAAAGAAAGCATGCATGCGTTTGTCTTTGATATTTTAGGATTAGAACAACAAAACGGTTCATCAGATGATGGCGATGCACTCTCAGGTGTCGTAGAATTACTAATCAGTCTTAGAAACGAAGCACGCGCCAATAAAGACTTTGCAACTTCTGATAAAATTCGTGATGAATTATTGGCTTTAGGAATTCAATTAAAAGATGGAAAAGATGGCACTTCTTTTTCTGTCAATTAATGTATTGCACATATAACTAACTTAATAACGTAAATCCCATGGATGGTTTAGGAATTATTTTCCTCATTGTTGGTGGTATTATTGTTTTGTACAATATTATCATTCAATTTTCGAATTTGACAAAAATTATTCAATATACATTTGCAACAAATTCACTTAGCAATTATTGGGAATATTATTTCAAAACCAATTTTAGCCTACGCGCTATCATATCATCAATCATAGGTTTAGTTATTGCCATTGCAATGTTTTTCATCATCTTACCGTTTGTATTGTACAGAAAATTTGTGCTAAAAAATGATGTAGAGAGTCAACTAGCTTCTGGACTTATTTTTGATTATAAAGAAGAATACAATACGGTTGAAGTTGGCGAAATTTTTAACACAAATATTGACTTTTTACATATCAAAGATATACATGTAGCTACTAGCGGCATGTTGAAGTTAGATTTGATGAGTATTATTGCCAAAATTTCTGAATACTGCGAAGCAAACAATAAAAAGGTAGATTTTGCTTTTATGGAGAAAGTAAAACTAAGCGACAAATCAGTTGCAACTGTTCCTGTAATGCTAACCGTCAATGAACGTAAATATCCGCTATATCTTATATATACACCTGAACATCAAGCGCAATATAATACGTTAAAAAAGAAGTTATTTGAAAGTGGTTACAGAGATACCATCTATTTTTCTATAGATCTAAATAACGTTCGTGTTTCTAATTTAAAGTAAAGAACATTAAAAAAATACTGATATATCCGTTTGTGTTACTGATTCGCTTTTATCAAGGCGCTATTTCGCCGTTTACACCTGCAACGTGCCGATACACGCCCACATGTTCACAATATTCGTTAGAAGCTTTACAAAAACACGGTTTGTTTCGCGGTGGAAAACTTGCGATAAAACGTATTTTTAGCTGTCATCCTTTTGGCGGAAGCGGATACGATCCTGTGCCAGACGAATTGCCTAAAAAGAAATCAGATTAAATGTTAAGCGTTTCAAATACATTTTTAGTTTCAAAATAATAGGTAGCAAAAATGCGCAAACTATTTCAAAACTGACTTTCATTAAAAATAACATTCCTTTCACTTTTTAGGACTTTGATTTTCGTTTCGTTTGCCTATATTTACACTTTATAAATAACTCCATATGCACTTTTTAAGTATTTCGTGGAATCCTAGTGAAATTTTATTCAGTATAGGACCAATTCAAATTAGATATTACAGTTTAATGTTTATTATAGCGTTTACCTTGGGCTATTTGATCATGAAACGTATTTACAAAGCTGAGAAAATTCCCTTAGAATATTTGGACTCTTTGTTTATGTATACCGTAATTGCTACGTTACTTGGTGCACGATTAGGAGAGGTTTTCTTCTACAATTGGGGCTATTACCAAGATAATTTGGTGGAAATTTTACTACCAATAAAAGCAGATCCAAATGCTACCTTAATGGGCTTTATTGATGGTTATAAATTTACTGGTTTTGCAGGATTGGCAAGTCACGGAGCCGCAATTGGAATCATTACAGCGATGTATTTATACAGACGTAAATACAAATATAAAACCTTACTTTGGATTTTAGATAGAATTGTAATTCCTGTCGCTATTGGTGGTGTTTTTGTACGATTGGGGAATTTCTTCAATTCTGAAATTGTTGGAAAATACACAACATCAGACTTTGGTATTATTTTCAAAGGAAGAGGCGAAACACTTCCGCGTCATCCAGCACAATTATATGAAGCTATTTGCTATGTGTTTGTATTTGTCATTTTATGGTATGTATATTGGAAAACGGACAAAAAAGAAAAACACGGTTACATTTTCGGCTTGTTTTTAGTACTCTTATGGACGGTTCGTTTCTTTGTAGAATTTGTAAAAGAAAGCCAAGGTGGATTTGAAGATAAACTCGGCGATATCTTGACGACTGGACAATGGCTCAGTATTCCGTTTGTACTTGCAGGATGCTACTTTATGTTTAGAAAAACAAAAAATAGCGAAGCCAAAGCATGAGAAAAATTATCCTCCTACTTTGCCTGACCATTACTTTTGTTGCATGTAAAAATGATGAAAATAGAAAAGTAAAAACGGTTGAAATAAAGTTTACCAAAGAAGGCGAACTAACACTTTATAAAGCCAATGGCGACGAAGTAGTTACACTTGATGTAGAGTTTGCTGAAACTAATTATGAGCGTGAAACGGGCTTAATGCATCGCACATCGATGGAAGAAAATCAGGGAATGTTATTTATATTTTCTGCGGAATTTCCTCGTAATTTCTTCATGAAAAACACTTACATTCCTTTGGACATTATTTATTTAGATCAAAATAAAAAAATTGTCAGTTTTCAAGAAAATGCAATTCCACTTGATACTACAGGATTACCTTCTGAAATTCCTGCTATGTATGTCTTAGAAGTAAATGCAGGCTTGGCTGAAAAATGGTTGCTCGAAATTGGCGATTTTATCTCTTTTGAGAAGAATTAAATTATAAAAAATACATTTTTCAATATTTCATAATCGCTTCACATTCGTGTTAGTTAATTTCTTTTTAGTATATTTAGATATCACAAAACTGAAACTATTATGAGTCTATTACATTATTTATCATCTACACTTTTCAACAAAACAAAGAAAAAACGTATTAGTGATCCATCAAAAATTGTTGGTGGCGCAAGCGACGAAGCAGAACAAAATGAAGTGGCTTCTTTTTATCACTCGTAACTTTTGTTACTATCCGCTTGCATTATCACAAAAAATGAAGCATCTAACATAAAATCTTGTCTTGAATCTATTAAGGATATCGCTGATGAGATTATTATATTAGATGCTTTTTCTACGGATGCTACACTAGAAATTGCTAAAAAATATACTGCAAATATTTACACTAAAGAATGGATTCATGACTTTTCATATGCAAGAAATTTTACTATTTCCAAAGCCAAAGGCGAATGGATATTAATTATTGACGCTGATGAAGTATTTACGTATGATTCACATTTCGCATCAAACTTAACAGCTACAAAAACGGATGCTTTTTCTATCACAAGAAAAGAAATATACCGACAGCATCACGACTTAAAACAGGTACAATTTCCTGTTCATATTATTCGACTGTTTAGACGCAGAACGAATGCTACATTTCGTTATCCAATTCACGAAAGACTGGATGATTATTTTATAGAAAATGCTATTCCTGTATCTATAAACCGGCATTGTCATTTGGATCATCATATCAGTTCGAATATCGGTTTTGTTCAATCAAAACAAAAGAAATATCTAGCACAAATAAAGCACTACTTAGAAAAACAGCCAACAGACGATTGGTTACGCTATCAAAAAATAAAAACGCTAAAGTATTTTAAACAGCATTCCAAAGCACTACAACTTATTGATACTTTTAAAACGAAAAACTACAAAATTTCTGTAGCAACTCGCGTTATTGAAAGTCAAATCCATGCTGAAAATGGCGCATTGGATAACGCGATCCGTATTTTAAAAAATATTCCAAAAGCCAGAAACAGTAGTATTGTACAAATGTTACTAGGCGATTTTTATTTCAAAAAAAAAAAGTTTTTTTCAGCGTTAAGACATTATCTAAAACTAAAAACTTCTACAAAAACCATTGATTTTGAAAATGCAATGTACATCGTGAGTTATTGCGAAAAGAAAGATAAGGTGTATAAAATCGCTAGTGTTTTATATGCGCTAAAATTATACTTTTGTTGCATTCTATTTTTGAATCTACATAAGAAACACTTACAAGCCGATTCACTACTGTTGTATGCTTTTATTTTCTTGAAGAAAGATAATATACCGCAAGCGCTATTATACATTAAAAAAGCGCGTGTTCACGATCCACATTGGAAAAAGTTAATTGCGCTAGAGAAAAAATACGATCAAACTATCTAAATTTAACATCAATTCTACATAAAAAATTAGTTTCAACCTTTTCTTTACCGAAGTATAGCGAAGATTTTCGTTAACAATTTTCGAATCCACATCATTTATTAATCTAAGTTTAAGGTAGAAAAACGGTTATATAACTTTAGCCGAAAGAACTAAGAAACTCATAAAATTTATAAAGAACTATTGTAACGAAGCAGGTCTTACAAAAAATGTAACTTCACACACACTCAGACATAGTTTTGCGATGCATTTATTAAAAAAAGGAATCAGCCTGCGATACATACAATATATATAGGACATCAAAATTCTAAAACTACAGAAATCCATATATTATTCAAACTGGTATTAAAAATCCTTTTGATGATTTTGACTTTAGGTAAGAAAATTGTAGTTTTAAAAATAACTAAATTCTTAAAAATAAATGTATTTGGTTATAGTAGAAATATACCGAATTCGGTATATACATACGTTACCTGCCATTAGATGAAAAACGCAAATCCAATAAATAAAAAACTTTTTGACATATATCTTCTCTTCACAAGAGAACCATTTGTCAGATATTTTTCAGAAGAATTAGAATTTTACACAAATGGAAATGGTGGATTATTAGGACTTATAACACTTGACTTAACAGATAATGACTTTTCAGTTTGTATTCTATCACGAGATAAATCTAAACAATATAGAGCTGAATTAATTGAAGTTAGCATTCCAACTATTGAAGAAGCAAGAAAGTGGATTGATGAAAAAATGGGTAGCAATTCAATTGTATTTCACGATAATAAACACGAATACTTTGACCTCTTTCAAGATTTAAATAATGAAGAAAAGCAACATCCAATTTATAAATTATTAAAATCTAATATTTCTCAATCAATGGCTAAAGAAACTATAAAAGAAGTTTCTTACCACTACAAAGATATAGACGGCAATTTTATTGACCAATTTCAATCAATAAACGGATTTGATTCCAGAGTTTGGGAACTTTTTTTGTTCTGCTTTTTTAGAGAACAATTCTTTTCTTTCAAAAGAAATTATAATGCTCCAGATTATATGATTGAAAAATTTAATCAAGAAATTGCTGTAGAAGCGGTTATTATTAGTAGAAAAACCGAATTAGAAAGCGAACCTAAAGAGTCTAAAGAAATTCAAGAAAAACTTGACAATGATGTTCCACTACTTTTTGGGAGTGCTTTGTTTGATAAAATGAAAAAGGAGTATTGGAAAAAAGAGCACGTGAAAGGTAAACCGTTTTTAATTGCAATTGCGGATTTTCACGATACGATGTCAATGACTTGGACTTTTAATGCTTTATCAGATTATCTTTATGGTTATAAATATGAGCATTCATTTGATAAAAATGGAAAACTCACCATTAAACCAGTCAAAATTGGAAATTATACAAAACCAAATGGAACAAAAATTCCAAGTGGTTTTTTCTTTCAACCAAATTCAGAAAATGTAAGTGCAATAATTTTTTCGTCTTGCGGAACCCTCTCTAAATTTAATAGAATGGGAAAACAAGCTGGACTTGGTAGCGATATTCCTATTTTACAAAGAATGGCTAGTTTTTATAATCACGACCCTAATGCTGACAAACCACATCTTGTTACATATACTGTTAGCGAAAAAAGCGGTGAAACTTGGTCAGAAGGAGTTGTTGTATTTCATAATCCAAATGCTAAAATCCCTTTGAATCCAGCCTACTTTGATGATAGAGTTGCTCAATGTTTCTTTGAGGATGAATTTATACATAGCAAGATGCCTAGATATTTTCCTTATAACTCATTTACACATAACTTGATTCCAAAAGAAGAAAAAAAAGAAAAATAACGGCAGGTAACAATGTATAAAAAAACATAGGGCGTTTGTGCTAAACCAAAAGTTCTGTGAGTATTAATAAAGTCTGCTAAATATAAAATTTGGCGTTTAATAGAACAAAAGATAAAAGCAAAATATTTATATTTAGCTAATTAATAAACCGAAACGAAAGTGCTTTTTAACTGCCCTACGTTTCTTATACTAAACGTTAGGCACAAGCTGAAAAAACCAACGATATTGAATAACGAATTGATAAGCATCCCAAAAGCCATTTTAGCTACTCTACTCTATCTTATTGGAATTGAACTTATCGGTTCTTGGGTTCTAATAGCTGAAATGATTGGATTTAAAAGCTATTATAAATATTATTTATTGATTCAAGGAACTTTACAATTAATTGGAGTTTTGATTTTTATCTATTTTATAAGAAAGCGGAATTTCAAAAATCTGATTAAAAAAACTCAGCGAAAATGGTATTTATTCGCCCTTGTTTTGGGAATTTCATTTGTATTTATGCAAACGCCTCTAAAATGGATTTACAACTTGTTATTCGGAACTGAATATTACATTACGTATAGATTTGACGGCTTACCAAAATTCAAGAATATAAATATGATTTCAGCTATCCTAATGATTCCTATCGGAGAAGAATTTTTCTTTAGAGATTATATTCAGAATAATTTACAGAAAAAACTAAATAAAATAATTGCAATTTTATTGGCTTCTCTATTGTTTGCTTCAATTCACTCGCCTTATATGAATTTGATATTGGAATCATCAAAAGAAAATTGGCATTTATTCTATTTGACAATATTTGGTGGAATAATATCTGGAATTCTATATTTAAAATCTAAATCAATTGGACCATCTATTGTATTTCATATGTTTTGGAATATCATGGTTTACATCGTCTGAATTGAATAAAAAACCAGTGCCTAACACCGTATATAATTTATTGCTAGTTCTAGCCTACTTACGAAAGTCCTCGCGGATTTTCTATCTGTGATTTATTTGCTAACTTTAGTGCTTGACTCACACAACAAAACATATACAAACACGTTGCCAGTAATATGAAAATGAGATTACTCACAATACTATTTACATCATTTATTTCTACTTGTGTATTTGGTCAAATTGACGAAAATCTAAATTCACGAAATAACATAATTACACCAAAAAAGATTGTAACAAAGCAAATAAAACATATTGATATAAAAGAATTTAAAATAATTGACACAATACAAAATCCTTTAGGTTATTTAATACAAAACCTTGAAAATGAATCCTATTCAGTTGCTTTGAAAAAATGTGGAAAATTTATCACATTCAAGTTGACAGATTATGAAAAGATTGATAGTATTTCAAGAGTCCAGCTGAATAAAAATAACTATAAAGAATTAATTATTTTTTTCAGTCAAGAATGGGAATGGTCTCACGCAGATTTAGGCTTAAAAGGAAATAGTGAATATTTGGCAGTTTTTGACCTTCATAAGATGGAAATTATTTTTAACGAAGAAATATCTAATTATGAAAATACCTGGGGACACAACAGTGACGGAATTGAATATAACAATGAAAAGTTTTTTAAATATGACATTGAACTAAATGAGAAAGAAATAATAATGAAAATTAATAAAGACTCGTCAAATGAAAAAAGTCCATTAATTATTTACGAATATAAGCGAAGGAAATTAATAAGGAAAAATACCATTGGAAACACTGCGCATAATTAATTATTAGTTTACTGCCGACTTACGAAAATTCCGCTGGAATTTTCTATCTGTGATTTGTTTGTTAACTTAGTTGCTTAACCACACAACTAACAATATACAACAACGCAGCGCATTTGACAAAAACAAAATGGGTAGTATTTTAGAAACTTTTGGATTAAAAAAAAACTTGAATTTGACTGTGAAAATGGAAAAGTCTGAATTCACTCAACTTTTAGAACAGAAAGTTAAACCAAATAGACTCTTCTTTTTTGACATATTTGATAGCCAACAAAAAGAATTTTACGGAAATGTTAATAAAGACAGTTTCTGGTTAAGACTTGGCTCAAAGTCAATTACTGGTGGTTCTTTCGCAAGTGCAAACGGAAAAATAAAATATTGTCCTAAGAAAACTGAAATGAATATAAGTATAATCG
Organism: Kordia jejudonensis; assembly: GCF_001005315.1. Taxonomy (GTDB): domain Bacteria; phylum Bacteroidota; class Bacteroidia; order Flavobacteriales; family Flavobacteriaceae; genus Kordia; species Kordia jejudonensis. Next base: position 39,865 of record NZ_LBMG01000044.1, on the reverse strand, counting down.
GTTGGAATTGGTTTATATTATTATGGTTTTTAGGTATTTCTCTAATTTTTGGTCTTGTATTTATTGACGCTCTTAAAAAAGATTCCTTTGGGCTTTTAGCTATATTTGGACCTGTATTTTTAATATTTTATTTAATTGGAATATTGAAAATCAGGAATGGCGTAAAAAGATTTGAAAAATTTATAACATCTGAATTTATAACAATAGAAAATAAAAACGTGCTACAACACCGTGTATAATTAATTGCTAGTTTCTCAATTATTTACGAAAGTCCTCGCGGATTTTCTATCTGTGACTTATTTGCTAAACTAGGTGCTAAAACACGCAACTAATCTTATACAAACACGTTGTCATTAATTTGGAATAACGAGCATAATGGAAATACCAAAATTCAAACTACAAACTGTTAGTCCAATTGAAAAAAGTAAAGTTGAAAAATTTTTCAACCCTCTTATTGAATTAAATGAAAAACAGAATTCGGAAATTTATTTAACTAAAGATGGTTTTTTTCTAAAGTATATAAAAACTGAACTTGAAAACTTTCTCATTGTTGAAATTCATTGTGTAATAAAACCATTGGAAAAATCAGCTGGATATAGCTTGCATGGACTAAGATACTTTTTAACCTTTTGCCAAGAAACTGACACTGAAATATTAATTATTGAAAATGGAAATAAAATTCAATGCTCAGAAGGTGCTTTAATGTCTGAATTCTATTCTTTTTACAGATTAGGTAAGCATAGAAGAGTAAAACATTATATAGAAAACCCTAAAGATAGGGAACGAATGAAAAAAACTAATACCAACACCATGGATAATTAATTGCTTTGGTAAGTGCTTATTTGGAAAATTACTTCGGAATTTTCTCTGGCAAGTTTTTGTTTATTAAATTAGTTGCTTAACCACACAACTGACCATACACAAACACATTGTAAGTAATGCCGAAAAATTTAATCTACATACTATCGATTTCACTTCTGTTGAGTTCTTGTGACTTTAAAACAGCCGAAGATTATTACAATTTGGCTTACGAACTTGAAGAACAAGGAAAATACCGAGAGGCGATTGTTTTTTTGGATAAAGCAATTGAGAAAAAACCTGACTTAAAACCTGCATTATTGAATAGAGGTTCGGACAAATCTGCGCTAAATGATTATAGTGGAGCGATTAAAGATTACAAACTAATCCTAAAATATGATTCTGACAATACGCTCGCTCTAATGAACATCGGAAACAATTATAAGCGATTAAAAGATTATAAAAAATCTATCGAATTTTATACTGAGGCATTGAACTCTATGGGAGCAATTAAATCTGACAGTATCTATCTTGAGATAAATTTCTCAAACGACTGGGACAAGGAATCGGATTATTATGTTCGCAAACACGAAATTGAGTTTGAACGTGGAATTTCATATGTGTACTTGAAAGAATACGCAAAGGGAATAAAAGATTTGAAATAAGCTATCAAATACAACTACGAATTACCAGATGCATTGAGTTGGATTGGAGAAGCATACTACGAATTGAATGACACGCTGAATGCGAGAAAATTTCTGACCGAAGCTTCAAAACACGGAATGATTGACGCAAAGGAATTATTGGAAAAAATAGATAAATGAACCTTTTGAAATAACTAAAGGAAGAAAAGCACAATCAACATGAAATGTAACAAACGTAACTTGTGAAAATTCAGTAATTATCTGTCATAAGTAGCTTTTTGATATATCAATAGTATATTTTTAAAAACAAAAAACGCCACTCAATTGAGTGGCGTTTTTTATGAATGTTATATGAAATTGCTTATTCAGCTTCTTCTAATCCTTTGTTGATATCTCCTTTTTTGATCGTATCAAACATTACAGGAGTTGCAATGAACATAGATGAATATGTACCTACAATAACACCTACAATTAAGGCAAACATAAATCCACGAATAGATTCTCCACCGAAGATAAAGATCGCTAATAATACAACTAACGTAGTTAACGAGGTATTCAGCGTTCTACTTAAGGTACTGTTTAATGCCGCATTTACCACCTTGCTTAGTTTCCAAGTTGGACGCTCGTCCATAAATTCACGGATTCTATCAAATACAACCACGGTATCATTCAGCGAGTATCCAATTACGGTTAATATTGCCGCAATGAATGCTTGGTTGATTTCCATGGTAAATGGTACATATTTCCAAGCTAATGAGAAGATTCCTAATACAATTAATACATCGTGGAATACCGCGATTACCGCTCCAAGCGAGAATTGCCATCTTCTGAATCGTAATAAAATGTATAAGAATACCACTACTAACGAACCTAATACTGCCCAGAATGAATCTTTTTTGATATCATCCGCAATCGTTGGTCCAACTTTAATAGATTTCATGATTCCGACTTGCTTGTCTTCTGCTCCATCAACAAATTTATCCAACGTCATATCTTTTGGTAAGAATGATTTTAACCCATTAAATAAGTTTTCCTTGATTTCATCATCAACTTCAGTTCCAGTTTCATTCACCTTATATTTCGTAGTAATTTTTAACTGATTGTCTTCTCCAAATGTTTTTACTTCAGGAGAAACGACAGCACCATCAACTACAAATTGTTTTTCTAATTCAGCTTTTACATCTTGTGGACTTGTAGTTCCTTCAAAACGAACTTGGTATGAACGTCCTCCGACAAAATCAACACCTTGATTTAACTGGTTTCCAAAGATAATAGATCCTAATCCTATTAGTATTACTGCTCCAGAAATGATATACGCTACTTTACGCTTTTTCAAGAACTCAACAGTATTGTTTCTAAATAAGTTTTTCGTTGCTCCTGTAGAGAATGCTAATGTGTTTCCTTTTTCAATATACCAGTCAATTAACAAACGTGTGATAAAGATTGCTGTAAATAATGAAGTGAAAATACCGATTAATAAAGTAGTTGCGAAACCTTTAATTGGTCCTGTTCCGAATAGGAATAAGATTAAGGCTGTTAATCCTGTTGTAATGTTCGCATCCAAAATAGAAGACATGGCTCCTTTCCAGCTAAACGCATGGTTGATAGCTTCTTTCAACGTTTTACCCTTGGCTAATTCTTCACGAACACGTTCGTACAGAAGTACGTTTGCATCCACCGACATACCAATGGTTAATACAATACCAGCAATACCAGGAAGTGTTAATACAGCTCCTAAGTTTGCCAATACACCAAATATTAATAGAATATTGAATACTAAGGCAACATCTGCAAATATACCAGCTCTACCGTAGTAGAAAATCATCCAAACTAACACTAATACTAATGCAATAAGGAACGACATTAAACCGCTATCAATTGCTTCTTGTCCTAATGATGGACCTACAACTTCCGACTGTAAGATATCTGCTGTAGCAGGTAATTTACCCGCACGTAATACGTTTGCTAAATCTTGCGCTTCGTTAATTGTGAAGTTTCCAGAAATTTGAGAGTTTCCTCCTGAGATTTTTCCGTTGTTTACACTTGGTGCAGAGTATACAATGTTATCTAAAACAATGGCAATAAATCCTCTTTCTTTATGTACTTCTTCGGTTAATTTTTCCCATTGCTTTGCTCCAATTCCGTTCTTTTGCATGTTCACGTTTGCTTTCCCGTCTTGTGCAAATCCTTGGCTCGCTGCATCAATTACATCACCTTTCATTTGAGGCTCTATCTTAGCGCCTTTTCTTTCTCCTTCTAATACATATAAATCTTGGAATCCTAGATCATCTTTTTCTTTACCAAATGCGAAACGAATAGCACGTAATTCTGCTGGCTTCACTTGCTTGATAAGATCATTGTTAAGCAATTTCATCACAGTGTCTTTGTCTGCTTCTTTTACTTTACCAACAATTCCTCCACCTTGGAAAGTGAAGTTAATTCTGTCGAATAATGGATTTACAACAGCTAAGCTATCTTCTTCAGTAGACGTTAATAAGTCTTCTGCTTTTTGCTCTTCTTCTCCTTCTGTAGTTTCTGTAGCTTCTTCTTTTTTGTCTTCATTTTGAGAAGCATATTGAGGAAGTTCTTTTAGTTTTTCATTCGCTGCTGCGAAGAACGTACTTAGTTTTGAGTTATCGTTATACGTTTTCCAGAATTCTAATTCGGCAGTTGTTTGCAATAACTTTTCAATACGAATTACATCTTTCGCACCTGGTAATTCAATTAAGATACGACCTGAAGTTCCTAAACGTTGAATGTTTGGTTGTGTAACACCAAATTCATCAATACGTTTGTTTAGTACTTCTTTTGCAGAAATGATAGACTCATTTATTTTTTGTCTAATAACACGTTTTACATCATTGTCAGGTGTATTAAACGTTGGAATATCTTCTTCTAACGCTTGTGTAAAGAAAATATCTGGATCTGCCAATAACAAACCTTCTGGCTTCAACTCGTCAAAGGCTCTAAAGAACGATTCTACGTAATCTTCTTGTGCTTCAGCTTGTAATACATCAGCTCTTTCTAACGCTTTGTTAAACGTTTCATTTTCTGTTTGATTCGTAAGTCCTCTTAAGATATCTTTTACAGAAATTTGAAGAATTACGTTGATTCCACCTTTAAGGTCTAATCCTTTGTTTAATTCCTTGTCTTTAGCTTCAGAGTATGTAAATGATGTGAAACCATAACTTATTGGTTCGTTTACATCAATAGAATCTAAATACTGTTTTTCAACAAGTGCTCTTTTTGCTGAGTTTTCTTTAGTATCAGCACCTTCAGTTGGTTTTGGTACTTGCGCTACCGCATAGGTTTTTGCTTCTTTTTCAATTTTATTCGTGATAAACGTAAACGATAATTGGTAAATACTTACCAATCCGAATAAAATGGCAAACAATTTTATTAATCCTTTGTTCTGCATTATTCAATATTTTTGGTCAAATTTTTTTAAAACGAGCAAATATATAATTTACCGTATGATTTGACAATTATTTTTTTCGTGATTTAATTGTGATGAAACAACCTTTTACCCAATAGAGAATGGCTGCTTTTAATTGAACCGTGTTCAATTGAGTTTAAGAATGTAAAGAAGAAGTAGGTCCTGCGCGCACATCAGGAATTTCGTATGAAATGTTTTCTTTCAGAATCGTTGTATAGGTTGATTCTGTATACGCTAATGCAATGGTGTTTTTAAATTCTCCCGTAAAGAATGTATGCGTGTTTCCAAATGAGTTTGGATTTGGCGATTTGTCGTATTCTTTTTGTAAAGCTAAGATGTACTTTCCATGAACTCCTGCATATGGATTTAACGACGTTTGTATTTCGTATACATCTAGTTTGAAAGTTTCTACATTGCCATCGTTTTGAAACGCAACTACTTTTTTGTTGTTGGGAAGTTCTTGAGAATCTTTTTCAGAATGAATTCCGTTGGCAGCAAGTATTTTTTTAATGTCTGCTACCTCAGCGTCACTGTAGTATGCTATTTTTAAGATACCATTTTCTTGCTCGGTAACTTGAATGTCCGTAACACCTACTGATTGTAATTGCGATTTGATCGCATCAATGATATTTTGTGAATCTTCAACTACGACTGCTTGATCTACAAATTGAAGTACAATTTCCTGATTTGGCACAGGAGTTTGCTTCGTGTAAAAACCAAGGAGTGTAATAAGTATGACTAAAGCACTAAAATACTTTTTTGCAATCATCCGCCAAATATAAAAATAAAGACTGCATTTTAGTAATCTTTATACAATTAATTTCATTAAAATATTGAATATGACATGACTACTCATTCTTTTTTAGTCAATGAAGCATTTATATTGTTTATTCTAGGTTAGGCTATTATTTTATAGGATTGAACTACTTATTGGATACTTTTCATTTCAGAAATTTTCACCTTTGGAAGCGCTCCCGAATGAATAACACTTGCTAGAATAGTGGCTTCTGATTGTGTAAAGCTTCCTGAAATTTCAGATCGTCCGCCTGATATTGGTCCAGAAGTAACAAATGGCGCTGAATATACAAGACCATCTATGACAATGGCAATATTTGATCGTGTTTGATATGCGTCTTCTGTGAGTTGTTCCCAAATTAATGCGCCTTCATCATTCAATTGAAAACTTACTACATAGTTTCCTTGAAAATGTGTTTCTCTTGCTGCGGCATTTACAACATAACTTCCATCTAAAGGAGCTTTGTTTTCTGAGGCAACAACCAATGCATATACTGGAAATGTACCGTTAGTTTTCTTCCCAAATAAAAATTTTATTTTTTTACCAATCGATGGTATGAATACAGGTTCTTTGTCTACTAAAAGTGAGGCAACACGCAATTTATTTTCTGCTGCTACATAGCCAAATATATAGTCTTCGGTTGGTGCAGGCGTCATTCCGATATAATCAAAAACCTCAATTGTAGTAATTTTTGTTGCGTTATTACTATCGACTAAAGTATCTTTCATGCGAGGTTTGAATGTTGTTTCAAGATGTGTAAATAATTCATTTTTAGACGAATGCACTTTAAAAAACTCCAGCTTTCCTACCATTTGAAAACTTTGCCAAACCAATATTGAATCGCCTCCTATTTCATAATTCACAGTCAATTTTTTGTTTTTACCCAAGATTTCTATGTTATTTCCACCTAGCTTGCGCAAGCGTTTTTGAATGACTTCTTTTGTTTTTTCTAATTGATTTTGATCTACATGATCAGCTACAATTTCTAGTTGCATTTGGTGCTGGTAACCTGAAAAAATTCCTTCACAAGCAGTTAGCAACACGATTAGTACGACGGCAAGATTTATAATGTATATTTTTTTCATGAAATCTATCATTTATTATGAATAAGAAAAGGCTGTCTAAAAAGCGAAATTTTCATCAAACCGAATCATACACTGAATGACGCTTTCTGATGCTTTTGGGACAACCTCTTTATAGTAGGTGTATTAGAAGTTTATTGGTCTTCCATATTTTTGTAACCTTCTGGCGGTACAGTACTGAATAAACTTTCAGAAACTTTTTCTTCTTTGATCTCCGTAACTTCCGTTGCAATTTTCATATCAATTCCCATTTGATTCATTTCAATGACAAGATATAAAGGAAAACCTTTTATTTTATCTCCATATTCCAATGTTTGCGGCGATATTATAGGAATTTCTTCTGTAGTAAATATTTCCATTTTTACGGTAGTTCCGTTTTTTGTGTTCTCAACGAAGTATTGTTGACATGTATATCCTAAAACCGTTTTTGTTTCAGTTCCTTTGGTTACTTTAATATTCTTCATGTCTTTTGCTTCGACAAGATTTTTTTTCAGCATATACATTTTACCCAACATTGGATTGTCCATAACCATTAACATCTCGTTTGTATCAGCATTTATCACTGTTGCTACTTTACCTGTTGTTGGATTTTCAATTACGGTACGCGAATTTTCACCTTTAAAGTGTGCAACAGATTCTACACTTCCCATGGCAGCAAACTGTTTTTGCATTTCTTCGTTGTCAGTTGACATTGTTTGTGTAGCAATAATTTTTCCTTCCGTGATTTTCTTTTGAGCAAAAACTGTAATACTAGAGAGTAATGCGATTGCAATAATTATTTTTTTCATTCTATATTTTTTAAGTTCTTATTGGTATGTGTGTTGTATTGTGTATGAATGTTACATTGACTTATAGAACTCGTTTAAACTTTTTTAATTTGCTAAAAAATTGCTCTTTTCAGCCCTGCTTTTACCTTTTTTTCGTTCCGTAGCGCTGCTATGAAACTCAAAAAAGCTGTCAACAGCACTTAAAACTGCTAATTTTCGCCTAAATCCGAAAAGTTTAAACGAGTTCATAACTAAAAATCCTCACGACAGATAATCATGAGGATTTTATAGTAGTATATTGATATCGAATTTATAATTCTAATAATCCGTTTGTTTTCTTAACACCTGCAGCACTTTCTTCCATATGTGCTTTTTCAGCATCGCTTAAATCGATTTCAACGATACTTTCAATTCCGTTTCTTCCTAAGATTACAGGAACTCCGATACATAAATCGTTTAATCCGTATTCTCCATCTAATAATACTGAACAAGGGAACATTTTCTTTTGATCACAAGCAATTGCTTGAACCAATCCTGAAACTGCTGCTCCTGGAGCGTACCAAGCTGAAGTTCCTAATAATTTTGTTAGGGTTGCTCCACCAACTTTCGTATCTTCTTTTACTTGATTTAAACGGTCTTCTGATAAGAATTCAGAAACTTTTACACTGTTACGTGTAGCATGTGCCGTTAACGGAACCATTCCTTTGTCACTGTGTCCACCGATTACCATTCCATCAACATCCGAAATTGGCGCTTCTAAAGCTTCCGCTAATCTGTATTTGAAACGCGCACTGTCTAAAGCTCCACCCATTCCGATGATTCTGTTTTTAGGCAATCCTGTTGTTTTGTGAACTAAATATGTCATTGTATCCATTGGATTACTCACGACAATGATGATTGTATTTGGAGAATGCTCAATTAAACTAGCAGAAACTGATTTTACAATTCCAGCGTTAATTCCGATTAATTCTTCACGTGTCATTCCTGGTTTACGTGGAATTCCTGAAGTAATAACACAAATATCGCTACCAGCTGTTTTTGCGTAGTCGCTTGTACTTCCTGTGATTTTTGTATCAAAACCATTCAAAGAAGCAGTTTGCATCAAATCCATAGCTTTTCCTTCTGCATATCCTTCTTTGATATCTAATAAAACGACTTCTGAAGCAAAGTTTTTAATCGCGATATATTCTGCGCAACTAGCACCAACGGCTCCTGCTCCTACAACTGTAACTTTCATATTCTTATTATTTTTATGTATTGTTTATAAGCTGCAAAAGTACAAATTAATCTCCTCTTTAGAAAAAAACCAATTCTTAAAATATACTTAAAATGAAAAGTTGAGTCCTAAGCTTGCAGCATCAAATTCTCCTATAGAATAATCAGCATTTAAACTAAAAAAGCCAAGTTTCAAATTTGCGCCTAAAGTTCCGCGGATTCCAGAGATATCCTGATCTATCGTGAATGGATCTGTGATGGTTTGTGAAAAGAAAACTCCATCTGTTACCGTATAATTACCAAGTAAATCTGTTTGAGAATCACCACTTATGTATCCTAAACCTCCGTAAAAGTTTACAACTTCAAATTTTGTTCCTACAATTAGCTGAAATAAAAGAGTGTTTACTTCTGTTTCTACTTGTTGATTATCACCGGCAACGACACTTGAATTTGTAAAATCGTAATTTGCATTTAAATGTGTGTAGGCAATAAGTCCAGAAACTGCTACAGGAAACGTACTTTCTGCTGGTAACCATGAGGTAAATTCTTGTTGAATACCAAAACCATATGTACTAAGTTCTACATCTTCTGTGTCTACTTTTGGAAAAAAACGTCCTTTTAGTTGCGTTCCTTTGAATGGTGAAAAACTCGCCTGAACGTATGCCGTTGGAATCATGTCTACATTTTCTGAACCAATTCCTGTTGGCAGTGTAAGCGTTACTTCTTGACTTCCGAAAATAGGATCGTCGTACGTTACAACAACTGTAACATCTGGTTCATTTTGCCCTAAAGCCGTAGCCACTGTTTTTGACGGACTGTTGTCTGGAAATCGTATATTTTCATAATCAGCTACATTGAGTTGAAATGATTTTTTGTCATCTTTGATAAATGAAGCATTTCCTACAATGGAAATTTCAAATCCGTAGCGTTTTGGCGAAGATGCACTGTTAAACCAACCATTATTGATTCCGTATGCCAAACCTTCTGAAGCTGGCGCTATATAATCGGTACTAAATCGTTTTGCATCATCAATACCTGCGGCTAATAATTCGTTAACATTGTCTTGCGAATGTGCATAAAAAGTTCCTAACAAGACCGTTAGTAATGTAGTAATTTTTTTCATGATTTGATCGAGTTTTTATTGATTGTAAAATTACAAAATAATTTACACCTCTTTTTCAAGATTTTAGATTTCTACTATATAATTCCCATCTCAAAAAAGATATTTACTGATATATACGTAATTGTCCTAAACTTAGTTTTTTGAAATAGAATGTAGTTTTGGTACTTGTTTACAAGATAAACAACGATAGTTATTTTTTGTATATTTATGTAAACTATTTACGACATGAAAAAAATTACACTATCTATTTTTACCTTCTTTTTCTTTTGTGTGGCATTTGCACAACAGGATTTGATTGATATTCCATGGAAGTTACATCAAATAATTATCGACGGAAATGTTACCAATATTGAGCCATTGCAAGGAATCAACAATGCAAAAATTACCTTTTTTGAGTCATCACCCAACAATTATGAATTTCTAGCAACCGCAGGAGATACTAATTATGCTTTTAATCCTGGTGCAACCTTAACTTTTACATCAGACACTTTTACGGTTGATTTTTAAGCGTAACTTTAGGAAACTGTATTTCTGCCTGCGCACTTGAAAGTCAATACCTTAACACCATTATGATTGGAAATAATTCTGTAATGAGAACTTTTGATTATGAAGTTATAGATTTAGGAAATGGCAATAAAAGGTTGATTATTGATACGCCTGAAGGCAACAGAGCTGTACATGGCAATTTTACGCTTTCGGCTAAAAAGTTTGATGAGAAAAAAATTGTGATGTATCCGAATCCTGTGAAGAAGAAGTTACATTTTGATTTTAAAGGATTTCAAGTAGAAAGTGTACGTATACTTTCGTTGATGGGTACAAGTATTTTTGAGAAAACAAGTTTGCACCAAGAAAATTCACTAGACTTATCATTTTTAAAGCCTGGAATTTATTTTATGAAAACTACATTTAAAGACGGAGACACTACGATTTCTCGTTTTATTAAAGAATAAAATTAACATAAAAAAAACGGCTGTTTAAAAAGTTTAAAACAGCCGTTTTCAATTTTATACATATTACAGTTTATGCATCAATGTTAGCATACACTGCATTTTTCTCAATAAATTCTCTACGCGGTGGCACTTCATCTCCCATTAACATTGAGAATACGCGGTCTGCTTCTCCTCCATTATCAATCATAACTTGTCGCAATGTTCTGAATTCAGGATTCATTGTTGTATCCCACAATTGTTCAGCGTTCATTTCTCCAAGACCTTTGTATCGTTGAATGTTGGCTCCTTGACCAAATTCTTCTAAGATTGTATCACGTTCGGCATCATCCCAAGCATATCTACGTTTTGCACCTTTTTTCACTAAATATAGTGGCGGCGCTGCAATGTAAATGTGTCCGTTTTCAATCAATTCTTTCATGTAACGGAAGAAGAATGTTAAGATTAGTGTTGCAATATGCGATCCATCGACATCGGCATCACACATAATGACAACTTTATGATATCTAAGTTTTGAAAGGTTTAATGCTTTGCTGTCTTCTTCTGTTCCGATCGTAACACCTAACGCTGTAAAAATGTTTTTGATTTCTTCATTTTCAAATACTTTGTGTTGCATTGCTTTCTCAACGTTCAAGATTTTACCACGCAATGGTAAGATGGCTTGAAACATACGATCACGTCCTTGTTTTGCAGTTCCACCTGCCGAATCTCCCTCGACAAGAAATACTTCACATTTTGCAGGATCTTGCTCAGAACAGTCACTTAATTTCCCAGGCAAACCTCCGATACTCATAACCGTTTTACGCTGTACCATTTCACGCGCTTTTTGTGCTGCATGACGTGCTTGCGCTGCTAGAACTACTTTTTGTACAATAGTTTTAGCATCATCTGGATGTTCTTCAAGGTAATCCGTAAGCATTTCGGATACTGCCTGACTTACAGATGCAGATACTTCACGGTTTCCAAGTTTTGTTTTGGTTTGTCCTTCAAATTGTGGTTCTGCTACTTTTACCGATATAATTGCGGTTAATCCTTCACGAAAATCGTCTCCTGAAATATCAAACTTTAACTTGTCTAACATTCCTGTACCTTCCGCGTATTTCTTTAACGTATGTGTTAAACCTCTTCTGAATCCTGATAAGTGCGTTCCACCTTCGTGTGTGTTAATGTTATTTACATACGAATGTAAGTTTTCAGAATACGAAGTATTGTATGTCATGGCAACCTCAACAGGAATACCATTTTTTTCTCCTTCAAAGGCAACTACATCGGCAATAATTTGCTCACGGTTTCCATCTAGGTATTTTATGAATTCTTTTAATCCTTCATCTGAATGAAAAACTTCTCCGATATATTCTCCTTTTTCATCCTTATTACGTTTGTCCGTAAGTGTGATGGTAATTCCCTTATTCAAATATGATAGTTCGCGCATACGATTGGCAAGCGTTTCATAGTTATATTCTAAGGTTTGTGTAAAAATGGAAGCATCTGGTCTAAACGTTACCACTGTACCATTTTTATCAGAATCGCCAACAGCTTTTACAGGATACATTGGTTTTCCGCGCTCGTATTCTTGTTCCCATACTTTTCCTTCTCTAAAAACGGTTGCTTTTAAGTGATCGGATAATGCATTCACACAACTTACACCAACTCCGTGTAATCCTCCAGAAACTTTATAGGAATCTTTATCAAATTTTCCTCCTGCACCAATTTTCGTCATTACGACTTCTAACGCTGATACACCTTCTTTTTGATGAATTCCGACAGGAATACCACGACCATTATCTTCCGTAGTAATCGAGTTGTCTTCATTAATGATAACACTAATCGTATCACAATGACCTGCTAGTGCTTCATCAATGGAGTTATCCACTACTTCATATACCAAATGGTGCAATCCGCGTACGCCAACATCTCCAATGTACATGGAAGGACGCATACGTACATGTTCCATTCCTTCTAGTGCCTGAATACTATCGGCTGAATATTGTTTTTTTGCTTCTTCGCTCATAAATATTCTCCTTATTTTTTTATAATTTTAGAATCGTTGAAAACGTTCTGATTTTTTATTGTTTAACAAACAAATATAACACATCAGAAATTGATTTTTAAACACTTTTAAGGAGCTTTTCAAATAGTTATTAACATTTATAACTTTTACAGAAAGTTGCTTAGAATAGCTTAAAACACCTTTTACGGCATTTTGAAGTGGTTTTTTTCATCACGTCTGATTAGTCAAAATAGATCATGTCTAAGAAGTGATATTTGAGCGTTTTGCTATTGGCATAAAACACTTACATATTTGATTTTACAGAAAGAAAACATCTTATTTTAACTGTTGTCGCCTTTGTTTTTAGTAGTTTTACAGTACTAACACTATTTTTACTAAATATTAATCAATGAAAACAAAATTACTTTTAGTCGCATTACTTTTCGGTTATGCTGCAAATTCACAAACAATTTCGTCATTTAATAGTGACCCAAACACGGATTTTACCATTGTCACGCCAGCAGCGCCGCTTGATCAAACACCAACAGGAATGAATGCTGTTTGGACGTTCGATAATTTGACTGCTACAGGAACAAATATTGACTCGTATGCGCCACCAACAGCCGCAGAATTGACAACATATCCTGGTACAACAGAAGTTTTATCTATTACAACACAAGGTGGCACACCAACAGTAAGTCAGTTTTTCCAAAGAGAAGACGGAACGGGAACGTATATTACAGGCGCTTCACAAGGAGATATTGTTTTAAATTATAGTACTACCAATGCTTTTGTGGGACTATTTCCTTTGACTTTTGGCGCAAATAATTCTGGAACTGCCGCAGGAACATTTTCATACCAAGGCACTAGCGGAACTTTTACAGGAACGTTTACAGCTACCGTGGAAGCATATGGAACATTGAATATTCCAGATCTGACTTTTTCAGATTACTCAGCTCCTGTAACACGTTTACGCGTTGATCAAGTATTGAGTTTTAGCATTCCGCCTATTTTTAATAATATCGGAACATTGACACAGACAACATATTATTATTATGATAATACTGCTGATAATATTGCTTTTAGATACACAAACGCTTTACTTGTTTCTGGTTTTTTAGGTATTAATGAAACTACAGAAACTTTTGAACGTAATACTGCTGTAACACTTTCGCGAAATACTGTAGATTCTTCAAACTTTCAGTTGTATCCAAATCCTGCAACTGATTTTATAACGATTGAATCGAAAGATAATCAAACGATTCAGCGTGTTTCTATTGTTGATGTACAAGGAAGAAATGTATTTACTTCAACTACTGCAACTGAACAAATTTCAGTATCAAGTTTACAACAAGGAATGTATTTTGTCACACTTGAAACAACAACAGGTGCCGTAACTACGAAGAAGTTTATAAAGCAATAATATTTTTTGCTTTTATATAAAACAAAAACGCTCAGCATGTAAAAATGCTGAGCGTTTTATTTTTGTAATTCACTATTTAGCAATGCTCCCGAACCATTTCCGTTAGCATATCGTATGTCTCCATTTTGAAACGTTACACCTTTAGCAATATCGTTTTGTAATAACAAAGCGCCATCAGCATCAATATAATCTAGTAAAGGCGCCAATTGGGCAAGATTTGAAATTCCAATGGTAGATTCTGTCATACAACCGACCATCACTTTTAAGTGTTTCGCTTTCGCGATTTGAATCATTTGCAACGCTGGTGTAATTCCTCCACATTTCATCAATTTGATATTAATGCCATGAAAAACGGCTGCACAGCTTGAAACATCTGCAAGTTTTTTACAACTTTCGTCAGCTATGATTGGTAGTACACTTTTTTCTTTTAGAATTTTCATGCCTTCCCAATTGTCAGCTTTTAGTGGTTGTTCAATGAATTCGACACCTAATTCTTTTAAGATTTTAGCATTTTTGAGTGTTTCTTCCACTGTCCAAGCACAATTGGCATCTACTCGAAAAACGGCATTTGTGACTTCGCGAAGTGATTGAATGATTTTGATATCGTTTTGTGTACCAAGTTTTATTTTATAGATTGGCCAAGGTGTTTCCAAAATTTTTGATTTCATTATTGCAACCGAATCAATTCCGATGGTAAAGTTGGTTTTGGGAAGTTTCAAATCGTCCGTACTCCAAAATCGGCGCAACGGTTTTTGTTGTTGTTTTGCATATACATCCCAATACGCACAATCAATAGCACACAACGCAAAGTAGTTGTCTTTTAGATACGGTTCGAGTTGTGTCCAAAGTTTGGTAGGATGTGTATGTTTCTCTACAGCTTCAAGTACAACTTTGACACTTCTGGCGGAAGCCTGTATACTTTCAACAGTACTATTATAATACGGATTTACCGTTGCTTCTCCATAACCTGTATAGTTTCCATCAGAAATTGAAACTACTACTGTTTGTTGCACCGTAACTGTATAACGCGAAATCGTAAACGGATTTTTTAGCGGTAATTCAAAGTTTTGTATTGTTATGGAAAGTTTCATGTTTTAAAGATAGTTTTTTTCTTTATGTAGAAAATAAAAAAACGCCCTATTGCTATAATAGGACGCTTTTTAAAAGTGTAATTATGTATAAAAGTGTGTGTGCTACTTTGTAAGTGTTTTTTGTTTTTAAAGTACTTCTCAATATGATTCTCTATTTATCTCGACTGCGCTCGATATGACACAGGAATGACAAGATACAACTATCTAATACGCTTCTTCGTGAACGTTTGCTACAGCTCTTCCTGAAGGATCGTTCATGTTTTTGAATGATTCATCCCACTCTAAAGCCGTTACCGAACTACAAGCCACTGAAGGAACCGATGGAACCGTTAATGAAGCTGTTTCTGATGGAAAATGCTCTTCAAAGATACTTCTGTAATAGTACTCTTCTTTGGCTCTTGGTGTTTGAATTGGGAAACGATATTTTGCATTTGCCAATTGCTCATCGGATACTTCGCTTTCTACTAATTCTTTTAAGGTGTCAATCCAACTGTAGCCAACTCCGTCACTAAATTGTTCTTTTTGTCTCCAGGCTACGCTTTCAGGCAAGTAGGATTCGAATGCTTTACGCAATACCCACTTTTCCATACGTTCGCCGTTGATCATTTTATCTTGTGGATTGATGCGCATGGCAACATCCATAAATTCTTTGTCTAGGAAAGGTACACGACCTTCTATTCCCCAAGCTGCTAATGATTTGTTGGCACGTAAACAGTCATATTGGTATAGTTTATCTAGTTTACGAACTGTTTCTTTGTGCAATTCTTCTGCGCTTGGTGCTTTGTGGAAGTATAAGTATCCTCCAAAAATTTCGTCGGCTCCTTCACCAGATAATACCATTTTGATTCCCATAGATTTAATAACTCTTGCCATGAGATACATTGGCGTTGACGCACGAATCGTCGTAATGTCGTAAGTTTCCAAATGATAGATTACATCTTTGATGGCATCTAAACCTTCTTGAATGGTAAAGGTAATTTCGTGATGAATGGTTCCTATATGATCGGCAACTTTTCTGGCAGCAGCCAAATCTGGCGAACCATCTAATCCTATAGAAAAGGAATGCAATTGTGGCCACCAAGCGTCACTTTGATCGTCTGTTTCTATTCGTTTTTGCGCATATTTTTTCGCAACAGCAGATGTAATTGAAGAATCTAATCCACCTGAAAGCAATACTCCATAAGGAACATCGGACATTAATTGTCTGTGAATGGATGCTTCTAGCGCTTCGCGTAATTCGTCAATACTGGTTTGGTTTTCTTTTACGGCTTCATATTCCATCCAATCGCGTTGGTACCATTGTTTTAATTCGCCGTCTTTGCTATCTAAATAGTGTCCTGGAGGAAATACTTCTATTTTACTACACACACCTTCTAAGGCTTTTAATTCGGAAGCGACATAGAATGTTCCGTTTTTGTCCCAACCCATGTATAAAGGAATGATTCCCATATGATCTCTGGCAACTAAGTAACGATCTTCTTGTACATCGTACACAGCAAAACCAAAGATTCCGTTGAGTTCGTCTAAAAACGTACTTCCTTTTTCTTTGTATAATGCTAGGATGACTTCGCAATCGGATTGTGTTTGAAATGTATATGAATCTTCAAACTGTTTGCGTAATTCTCTATGATTGTATATTTCGCCATTTGCGGCTAATACAAGTTGTTTATCTTCACTAAATAAAGGTTGTTTTCCTGAAGCAGGATCTACAATTGCTAAACGTTCATGTGCCAAGATGGCTTTTTCTGAACTATATATTCCACTCCAATCTGGACCACGATGACGAATTTTTTTCGACATTTCTAAAAGTTGAGGTCTTAGTTTCTCTTCTTTTTCTTTTAAATCAAAGGCACATACGATTCCACACATAATTTTTACTTTTTATTATAATTACACTACAAATATGAATCTAAACTTTCATTTTAAAAACATAAGTAGCTATTCTAGTTATAATTTAAAACTAAAAAAGATGCATTTGATAACATTTACAAATATTATCATCAAAAAAAGTAGGAATACTTTCAAATTATAAAAAAAGGAACGCTATAATGCATTCCTTCCCTTCTTTTGTGTTGTTCCTATTTATTATTCGCCCCAAGTACAATTGCGCAAATCGGTATTACAGACTTCGAAACAGGAATCGCCTGTAAAATCTCTTATACCACCTTTAAGCATATTGGTATTGGAAAGGTTAACAATGGTTTTTCTTTTGAATTGTAAGTGTTGCATGTGTTTTCTTTTTTTCATGATTTGTGTGTTTTAGTTATATGTACTTAAACTTATTATTTTTTTCCGAGATGTCTGTATGGCTTTACCTTACTATTTAACGTCAGTTTGACATAACTGATTTTAGCTAATAATTAGAAGTTTTCTGATATAAACCATATTTTCAGATTTTTAACGAAAAATTTCTGCTATACTTTGGAAAAGAAAAGTATCAAACTAAATTTTCACATCGAAATCATGTTATTTAAAAAACTCAAACGCTGAAAAGAAATTGTTTTTTTTGGAATTCTCAGAACTTTAACATCTGTAATGAAAGTTTAACATTATTCTAAGAATAAGTTTTAGTAGTTTTATGTCATAATTTATTCATCATGAAGAAAAGCTTCCTAGCTATTATTTTTTTAATCACATTTCTGTTTTGTAGCGTTGACGTTTCTGCACAGAAATTCAGTGATATTGATAAAAGTCCTCATGATATTAGTTATTTTAAATCGAAAAGAAATGCACCTCCTGTAATTAAAGTGGTTTATGGAAGACCACAAAAGAAGGGAAGATCTATTTTTGGAAACTTAGTTCCTTACAGCAAAGTATGGCGAACTGGTGCAAATGAAGCGACTGAGGTTACATTTTTTCAAGATGTAAAACTTGGCGAAACAGATATCAAGGCTGGAACGTACACTTTATTTACGATTCCTGGAAAAAAATCTTGGACAATTATTTTAAATTCAGACACGGACGTTTGGGGTTCTTATTATTATGATAAAGATAAGGATGTTGCCCGATTAGACGTTCCTGTACAAAATATTGACACTGTTGAATATTTTTCAATAGCGTTTAAAAAAGAAACTGATGGTACCAACATGATATTAGCATGGGACAATATTAGCGTTGCTGTACCGTTTAGTTTTTAATTATTCTTTATTTATTGTTATTATTGGTTATTTGAAGAACTCAGAAGTCAAAAGACTTCTGAGTTTTTTTCTTTATGGTTTTTTTGGTAATTGCATTGCTTGACGGTTTGGTATTTATTAGAGTGGAAATGACTTCTCGATACAAATTTGTTTTACAAATTCACTCGAAGTGATGTTTGGGAATTATAAATTGTGAATGCTGAATTATAAATGTTGAATTTTAAATAAAAAAGTATTTTAAGAACCAACGCGAAGCGACCAAAAAGCGAAGCGACCAAAATGCGAAGCGACCAAAAAGCGAAGCGACCAAAAAGCGAAGCGACCAAAAAGCGAAGCGACCAAAAAGCGAAGCGACCAAAATATTCAATCCTTCGCAAGAACAGACCAAAAAAATCTAATTTACTTTTTTACCCGCCAAATAGGTTTGTGCAACGTTTGTTGTAAGAATTTCTTTTTCAGGAACTTCCATAATATTTTTGTCTAAGACTACAAAATCCGCAAATTTCCCGATTTCAATACTTCCTTTTTCGTTTTCTTCAAAGTTGCTGTATGCTGCCCAAATTGTCATTCCTTTGAGTGTTTCTTCACGAGATAAGGCATTTTCTATTTGAAAACCACCATTAGGATATTGATCTGAGTCTTTTCTGGCAACAGCCGCATAAAAGGTTTTAAACGTACTTACATCTTCTACTGGAAAGTCAGTTCCGAGCGCAACTTGCCCTGAGATTTCAAGCAGTTTTTTATAGGCATATGCATCTTTTAAACGCTTTTCGCCCAAACGATCGCCTGCCCAATACATATCACTTGTTGCATGTGTAGGTTGCACTGACGGAATGATGTTTTTGTTTTCAAATTGCACAAAGTCTGCTTCATCTATTACTTGTGCATGTTCTACTTTCCAACGACGATCTGTCTGATCTTTTAGCACGTTAGCATAGGTTTTTAAGACTTGATAGTTTGCCGAATCGCCAATAGCATGCGTGTTCATTTGATAGTCCGTTTTTGCAATGCGTGCCGCAAGTTTTGACAATTCTTCAGGACTGATGACCATTGCGCCAAAGTGATTTTCTTTGTCTGTATACGAATCTTTTAATACAGCTCCACGTGAACCCAACGCGCCATCTCCGTATACTTTGAACGAACGCACATTTAGATGATCTGTTTTGTACGGTTCTTTGTTGATATAGTGTGCTACATTGGCTGGCGTATTGCTAATCATGGCATACACGCGCATGTGCAACGCATCTGCTTTTTGCAAACTGTCTATTAAATTGATAACACTTTTGTCTAATCCTGCGTCGTTTATTGTCGTTAAACCAAATGCAAAACATGCTTTTTCTGCATCTTGCAAGGCTTGAATTTGTTGTGTACGTGATGGTTTTGGAATCACTTCATCAATTAAATCCATTGGATTGTCTACTAAAATCCCTGTTAGTTTTCCATTTATTAGTTGAATTTCGCCACCAGCTATTTTTGTTTCTGGCGTAATTCCTGCCAAATCCAACGCTTTCTGATTTGCCAAATATGCATGTCCATCTACACGCATTAATGCTACTGGCGTGTCTGGAAATAGTTCATCTAAACGATCTTTTGTTGGAAATTCTTTGTTTTCCCAATCGTTTTGGTCCCAACCTCTTCCTACGATAAACGGAGCATTTTTTTCTTTTTGAAATGCCACTACTTTTGAAATGACTTCTTCAAAACTAGTTGTGCCAACCAAATCGACACTTTGCATGTTCATTCCTAAGCCGTAAAAGTGACAATGCGCGTCTATAAGACCTGGAAGAATGGTTTTTCCACCAACATTTATCTTTTTTGGAGCTTCATAATTGTCTAAAATGTCACTTTCGCTTCCTACAGCCACAAATTTTCCATCTTTTACTGCAAAGGCTTCTGCTTTAGAAAAATCTGAATCTACAGTATAGATAGTTGCATTGAAAATTATGGTATCCACTTGTTCTTTCTCCGAACAGGAAAAGAATAGCAATGTGAGTAAGAGTAATGCGGTTAGTTTTTGCATTTGGTAAATTATTTTAGGTTAGGTTTGATGTTGTTTAACTGTATCTCGACTGCGCTCGATATGACAATCGAATAAGACAACTCCTAAAGAGTTATTATTGTTTTTAACTTAAAGCTTTAAAAATACAACTTTTTGATGTGTTGATGAATTGGTTTTAGGTTTTGAAATAAAAATTCACAAAAAAAGCGCTCCATGTGAATTGAGCGCTTTTGTACGTTTATTATATTTTATCTTTTAGAAATCGAATTTATACGTTGCTCCTGCTAAGACTTGAAATTGCTGTACAGGGAAGTTTATCCAACGTTGGTAATCTTGATTTGCAATGTTGTTTGCTTTTACAAATGCAGTTAGTCTGTGATTGAAACGATATCCAAAATGTGCATTTACATCTATGAAACTATCCAACGTTACTTCTTGCACTACAGGAAAAAATGTTCCTGGTCCAAATGTAACTAAGTCTTTGCGTTCTCCAATGTAAAATATGTTAGCGCCTGCAAACCAGTGTTCTGTAATTTGATAATCCGCAAAGATGGATGCTTCCAAATCGGGTAAGTTCCACGCTTCTGTTTGTTTATCTGTATTGTAATTGAAATATTCTGCTTTTGCTCCAAATTTAAAGTTGCTAGTAATGTCAACATTTATTTCTCCAAATACCGAAATTGTATTTACATCGTCATATACAACATTGAATGAGTTTCCGTAGGTATAACCATTGTCGGAAGTTGCCGATGGATTGAATTCATTAACTTGAAATAATGCTTTTCCACTTTCAGACATGTACGAAGCTCTTGCGTTGTAACTCACATTTGCGTTTAGTTTTCCTTTGATTCCTAAGTAACCATTGTATTGCTGATCGGTTGGTGCAATTGCCAAAGTTGGCGATACAAAGTTATTTTCTTGTACAAAATCATAATACGAGTTTTGTTGTAAATCGCCTTTAATTCCCGCGTAAGCGATAACATTATCACCACTTAGTTTATATTGAGCTGTAATTCTTGGATAGATAAAGATGTCGTTTTTACTATTTTCAAGGTCTAAACCAACATAGATTCCCGCTCCAAAGTTTACCGTTAAATCATCCCTTAGAATGACTAAACTTGGCGAGATTCCAGCTTTTAGTGTACTGTAATCGATTCCGCCTGTTTCTTGAAAATTATTTTTGAATGTTCCGCCAACGTAATCAATATCTACGGTAGTTTTGATTAATTCGCCAGCAATTGCTACTTCGAATTCTGGTTGTAAAATTAATCTGTTTTCGCCAGAGCTAAACGCATCAAACATTCTTCTGTATAATACTTTTCCACCATTGAAAAACGAATCTTCCATGTTTACATCTGCGCCAACATAGATATTATGATACGTTTGTTGTTCGCTAATGGTTCCGATTTGGTCAGGTGTTAAAAAACCTTCTGGCAAACCGTACCAATTGTAAATTTGATGTTGATAGCCTAGTTTTCCTTTCCAGGAAAAATCACGACCTCGATTTATGTATGCTAAATCTAGTTTTGTATCGAAAAATTTGTCGTCTAATTGCACATTGTCAATTCCGCCTTGCGAAGAATGATGATTCAAAGAAATGTCAAATGTTTCGTTTCTACTGATCGCTCTACTTGTATAGAAATCAAGTGCGGCCGTATTGTAATTTCCTAAACCAAGCGATACATATGTATTGTATAGTTTTTCTCTTTTAGCTTTCTTCAACCCTTCTGCTTTTCCTTTTGCAGGTGTAAAAGTAGATGCTACTGGAAACGAGAAGATGGAGTATTTTATCTCTTTCTTTTTGTTCGTTTCTTTATCATTCAACGAAGGTGTTTGCTTTATTTTAAACGCATCTGAAATGGTTGGTGTATACGAACGTACCACATTTACCACTTCCGTTCCGATGTTTTTATCTTTGTCTTTGTCCTTCTTTTTATCATCGTCCTGAGCATTCGCCAAATTAGCGATAAAAAATATCACTAGAATAAAACTTGATCTTACTATTTGGTTTCGCATAAATTGCTTGCTTTGTATGTTTGTGTTTGATTTCAAAATGTCGTCTTTCAGATTAGTTTCCATCGTTATCTTCGGCTGGCGTTACAGATGAATTCCGTTTTGCTTCTGCCGTTTTTATTTTGGCTAATTCCTTTTGAGCTTCGCTAACTTCTTCCGTGAAATCCGTAAAGTTTTTAATAACACTTTCTAAAATGTACGTTGCTTGGAAAGCATCTTCTAGTGCGTAAAAGTTTTTCGCCATTAGGATGAGTCCTTTTGCACCAAATCGTTTGTAGCTTGAATAGTCTTTTACCAGTTTTTGAACTGCCGTGTTAGAACCGTCAAAGTCCTTTTCTTTGTTTTTGAAATATGCATCGTAGTACAACGCTTCAGCTGCTAATTTTCCTTTGGCAATTTTTTGCACTTCTTGGTAGGCAAGTTTTGCTTTGTCTTCATCGTTCGTAGCAATTGCCGAACGCGCAATGATAACGTGTGCATCACTTTTGATACGATCGTCCACTTTTTCGTTTGCCAACACTTTTTCTGCATAATTAACCGCTTGCGCATAACTGCTGAGCGCGTAGTTTGCTTTCATTAAGTTTGACTGTGCAAATGTGATGTTTTGAGGAAAATCGGCACTTTCTTCCAATCGTTTTAATACTGGAATTGCTTTTGTATACGTATTGGTTTCTAAGAAAACTTGTGCCAAACGCGCCAACGCTTGTTCTGTATATTCGTTACGTTCTGTTTGTAAAACATATTGATAATACGGAATTGTTTTTTGCGTTTCGCCTTTACTAAAGTACGATTGTGCTAAGTAGAAATTAGCTTTTGTCGCATGCAATCCGTTTGGAAATTGTTGTGTGTATTTTTCAAATCCTTCAATGGCTTTGTTGGTATTGTTTTGGATGAATTGTTTCTCCGCAGCTTCATACGTCGCATTGTCCAATTCGGCATCGGTAACATCTACAAAATCGAGGTTTTTTACCCAATTTGCATAGACTTCTACTTGCCCCAATTCAATGTAAATTAATTTTGCTGTTGCCACTGCCTGAACTGCTTCTTCCGTGTTTGGAAACTTTGCAACTACGGCTCTAAATTTTGTCAACGCTACTTGGTTTTTTCCACTATTGAAATTGATTAAACCTTGCTTTAGCAATGCTTTTGGCACATATGAACTTTTTGGATAGTCTTTAACTAGTTTTTCATACGTGTTTAAACCATTTTCAGTTTTTTCTTCGTTGATGTACGTATTTCCTAATTCGTAGAACGCATCATCACGTAAGGACGATGTTTTATATTTTTTTGTGAACGTATCCAATTCACTAATTTTCGTATTCGTTTTTCCTGTAAAACCATAACTAATCGCTTTTTGGAAATACGCATAATCTTCATCAACACCTTTCATGGCAATGGCTTTGTCATACGCTTTGATGGCATCAGCATAGTTACTCGTTACAAAATGACTGTCTCCTAAACGTAAATAACTGTCATTTACACGACCTGTATCATCTGCATTATTCGTGATAAATTTTTCAAAATTAGTAATTGCATTGGCATAATCTTTTTGCTTGAAGTATGTGTATGCCAAGTTGTAATCAATGGTTTGCGCTTCTTCTGTATCTGTAATGTTAGCATTGGCAAAAGATTGAAAACCTGTTAATGCTATATCATAATTATCTAATAAGTAGTTTGTTTCCGCATTCCAAAACGTTGCTCTTGCTGTATATTCTGCGGAAGCATTTTCCTTGAGCGATTTTTCAAAATAGGTCAATGCATCTTGGTAGTTTCCATCATTAAACAATTCTATTGCTCTGTAAAATGCTACTTTTTGATAGGTTTCTTTGTCGCTATATTTTTTACTTGCTTCTAGTAAATTTAGTGCAGCTTCATAATCTTTTGATGTGATGTATGAACTGACTAAGAGTTCTTCTAATTCCGCTTGATGTTCCGTTTCAGGATATTTTTTTAAGTACGATGTCAATACCGAAGGAACACTTTCGTATGGATTCCCAATTTCATAACTCAGTCGTGCATAGTTTAATCCTGCATCTTCCTGAATTTTTAGATCAAAATCCATTTGTGAGGCATTACGGAATGCGTTTAATGCTTGTTGTTTTTTGTCTGTGTTTAGGTAACATTCTCCTAAATGATAGTAGGCATTTTGTGCTACTGAGTTGCTTCCACTTACAATTTTGTTGAATTGTTTGATAGCATTTTCATAGTCTTTTTGCTTGTAATATGCATAGCCTAATTGGTAGAAATCTGTATTGTTCCATCTTCCTTTTTTACCTTTGTAAGCTTTTAAATATGGAATGGCTTCTTCATATTTTTCAAGATTGAAATAACTTTCTCCAATGATTTTATTGAGTTCCGAAATTTCTTTTCTGTCAGCATTTGGCAATTCTTTTTTGGATAAATCGATCGCTTTTTGAAAGTTTCCAAGTTTAAAATTCATGTCTGCTTTGAAATAAGATAGCTTTTCATTGAATTCGTCTTCTTCCGAAACACCTTCAAAATATTCGTTGGCCTCTTCGTATTTATCTTCTTGATACGCAATGTATCCTGTGTAATATTTTGCTTGTGAACCGTATTTTTGGGAGTCTAATAGTTTTTGGAAATACGTTTTTGCCTGATCGTATTTTTTAGACGTGAAATACGCGTATCCTTTTTTGAAATTATAATCTTCACGCTGCGAATTTGTAAGTCCTTTTTCGCCAGATTTATCATACCATTTTAGCGCACGTGCATATTTGCCATTTTCAAAATAGTAGTCTGCCACGTCAATATATGCGGAGTTTCGCTTGGTACTTGTTGGATAGCGTTTTACAAAATCTTCCATCATATTATCCGCGCCAAGCTGATTTAAACGAACGGCACAGTTGGCGATGTAATATGCACAGTTGGCTTCCGTTTCAAAATCATCAGTTTCGCCTTTGACACGATCAAAAAGTGCCTGTGAAGCCTGATATTGTTTGCTGTTGTACAAATGTAATGCTTCGTTGTAATCCTTTAAATCGTGTGTATACACTTTGGTTTTTTGAGCGTATGAGAATTGTACACATACGAACACGAAACATAGAATAAGTTGAAGATTTTTTTTGCTCATGAATCTTATTGTTTTATGAGTTTTGCAATGAATTGCGATTGTATTTCTATTCCTTACAAACTTAACGCAAATATATCTGTTACGCCAACTTTGTAGAATAGCTTTTTGTTAAGAAAAACACAATTGTTTAATGAGATAACGTGTGTTTTTTAGGATAAGTATGTTTGATGCTAGATTATTAGATTGTTGGACTGTAGGATTGCTGGAGTATAGTTAGTTTCTATAATTATAAATTTTAAGTGTTGAATGTTGAATTGTTTAAAAACAGCGTATAGAAAAAAATAGATTTTGAAGCAATCAAGTTAACGAATCAACAGATAGATAAATTAATACCAAAAGCATTATAAATTTTAAATGTTGAATGTTGAATGTTGAATTATTTAAAAACAACGTATAGAAAAAAGAAAATAGATTTTGAAGCAATCAAGTTAATGAATCAACAGGTAGATAAATTGATACCAAAAGCATTATAAATGTTGAATTTTTAATTTAAAACGTCATTACGAACGACAGTGAAGTAGTCTGTTTATTATTAAAAAGATTGCTTCGTCAAAATTCCTGGCAATGACGAATATTGAAGTCAACAAACACCCAAACAACCCAAGACCTAAAACCTGAAAACCGATTTCAAAACCGATTTCTGCATTTAATTTTTCAGTATTGGACTTTAATTGTTTACTTTGTGTATTCTATAAAATCATTCACAATACATGGAGCAAATTCTCAACCTTAGAGGCGTTTCTATTTTTCAAAGAGAAAATCTTATTCTTTCAGATATCAACCTTACGATTCATAAAGGAGATTTTGTATACCTGATCGGGAAAACAGGTTCGGGAAAAAGTAGTTTTATTAAAACATTGTATGGCGATTTGCCTTTGACAGAAGGCGAAGGAAGTATTGTTGATTTTAATTTGAAAAGCTTGAAAGAGAAAGAAATTCCTTTTTTACGAAGAAAACTTGGGATTGTTTTTCAAGATTTTCAATTGTTGAATGATCGAACGGTTGCCGCCAATTTGCAATTTGTACTGAAAGCTACAGGCTGGAAAGATAAAGACAAAATGGACGCCAAAATTGACGAAGTGCTAGATAAAGTTGGCATGAAGACGAAAAACTTTAAATATCCGCATCAACTTTCGGGTGGCGAACAACAACGTATTGCCATTGCACGTGCACTTTTGAATGATCCTGAATTGATTATTGCTGATGAACCTACTGGAAATTTAGATCCGCAAACCAGTATGGAAGTGATGCAGGTTTTGCAAGAAATCAACAAAAACGGACGTACTATTTTGATGGCAACACACGATTATGCGATGATTTTGAAATATCCTTCTAAAACTTTAAAATGCGACGGAGGCAAAGTCTTCGAAGTAGTGCAAAAAAATGTATAATACACTTAAAAACTTCGTAAAGAAGCTACTTCCGAATCGTTTTATTTTTAATAATGAACCTTTTTTTAGGTTTTTTCATGGTCTTTTTTACATTGGGAATTCACATCAATGTACGGTTTGTCAAAAAAAACTTCGATCGTTTATCAAACTTGAAAGAAATGATTTGTTGTGTCCTTTTTGCGGAAGTTTAGCCAGAAATCGTCGCCTTTGGAAATTGTTGCATTCTAGCTATGATTTACAAGGAAATGTATTGCATTTTTCGCCTTCAAGAAATATATATCGGAAATTAAAAAAGCGAGCTGATTTGTCATACATCACTTCAGATTACGAAGATGAATTTATTGCTGATTTTCAGTTTGATATTACAGATATTGACCAAAAAGACGCAACTTTTGATCGTATTATTTGTTTTCATGTATTGGAACATATTTCGGAAGATATTCAGGCAATGCAAGAATTGTACAGAGTTACAAAACCCAATGGAATTGTTTTTATTCAAACACCTTTTAAAGATGGTGCTATTTATGAAAATCCAGCAATTACAAGTCCTGAAGATCGCTTAACACATTTTGGTCAGGAAGATCATGTACGCGTATATTCTCCGGAAGGACTAAAAGATCGGTTAACAAGCGTAGGATTTACCGTAAAAACGCTTACTTTTGAATCTGTAGAACACGATGTGTACTACGGATACATTTCCCCTGAAACTATTTTAATTGCGACCAAATAATGCTATCAGTATTAATTCCAACGTATAATTATGACATTTACCCTTTGGTAAAGCAAATACACGCGCAATTATCTGAAACGGACTATGTTTTTGAGATTTTGTGTTTGGATGATCATTCTGAAAATACAGCTACTATACAACAAAACGAAGCTATTAATGTATTGCCAAATGCGACGTACACGGTTTTACCTGAAAATATCGGTCGTAGCCGAATTCGGAATTTGTTGGCACAGAAAGCAACTTACACATGGTTGTTGTTTTTGGATGCAGATGTGTTGCCAGTTTCAGACGATTTTATTACAAAATATGTTGCTAGCATTTCAGATGAAAAAGAAGTGATTTATGGCGGTATTTTGTATCAGCAAGAAAAACCTAAACAAGAAAATGTATTGCGTTGGATTTATGGAAAGGAACGAGAAGCACTGAGCGTGAAGCAACGACAAGAAGCTTCGTATTTACGTTTTTTAACCTTGAGTTTTTTGATTCGGAAAGATGTTTTTGAAAAGGTAACGTTTAATGAAGATATTCCGAATGCGCGACATGAAGATACGTTATTTGCCAACGATTTGAAACACCTGAAAGTGCATATGACACATATTCACAATCCTGTGTATCACTTGGGTTTAGACACAAGTGAAGGTTTTATTCACAAGTCGATGGAATCGGTAGAAGTGTTGATTTTGTTCCTTAAAAATGGTTTGATTGCTCCAAACGATATTTTGATTACCAAAGTATATACACGCGTTAAAAAGTTTGGATTGCATCATATTTTATCGCTCATGTATTCGTGGTTTGGAAATTATTTCAAAAAAAACCTAGTATCGAGCAATCCGTCGATGTTTATTTTTGACTTATATCGATTAACGTATCTTTGTTACTTAGATAAACGCCAATAATGCCATTATTTTCTGTAATTATTCCACTTTACAACAAAGCAATGTACATTCAAGAAACGATTGAAAGTGTATTGCAACAGCGTTTTACGGATTTTGAAATTATTGTGGTAAATGATGCAAGTACGGATGAAAGTGTACAGCTGGTAAAGAATATTTCTGATCCGAGAATTTCCATTATTGAAAATCCTCAAAATCTTGGTTTGTCTGCCACACGAAATGTTGGAATTTCACACGCAAGCGGAACTGTGATTGCATTGCTTGATGCTGATGATATTTGGCTTCCCAACTATTTAAAAACAATAAAACATTTGTACGAAACGTTTCCTGAAGCTTCTTTGTATGGAACTGATTATAGCGAAATTTATACTTCAAATGAAGCGATAGCGCCTAAAAAAAATATTTCTTCCGCTTTGAAAGGAACTGCTTTTGTGGTTCCAGATTTTTTTGAAGCCAATATGTTTCAACCTATTTTTAATCCGAGTTGTTTGGCATTTAAAAAGTCTATTTGTAGCGATGGCAACTTTTTTAATCCGAAAATTACGTTTTCAGAAGATATTGATTTTTACATTAAATATGGTTCTAAACATAAAGTGGCGTACCATTATGAAGCATTGGTTTCCATGCGTTTTGCCGTTCCGAATCAGATGACGCGAAGTAGCATTAGTCAAAAAACACTTCCCGATTTGGATCGTTATGAAGATTTGGCAACCGAGAATCATTCTTTAAAGAAGTTCTTGGACTTGTACCGTTATATTTATGCGTCTTTATATTATATAGAAAATGCGATTCCACAGAAGAATAAAATGTTGAAACATATTGTGTACAGCAATTTGACTTGGAAACAGCGTTTGTTATTAAAAAGTCCTCGTTTTGTAATTCTTTTTGTAAAGAAGATTAAAGAATTATTGTTGAAGTTGAATGTGAAAGTCACTTCGTTTTAGGTTGTTTTTGTTGCATCTCGACTGCGCACGATGTGACAGATTTTGAACACTCAATACTCACTACTATAGTTTACACTATTTCGAAAGTTTTATGTTTTCTTTTGTGATGACGAAATCTTGATAATCGCGAATGTAGTCCGCTTCATCAAATTCATCGGAAGCTAATACCAAACAAACGGCACCTGAAGAAAAGTTTTCCAATTCGCGCCAAATTCCGTGTGGAATGAGACAACCTTGATTGGGTTTGTTTAATAGTATGCGTCTTTTTTGCGTTCCATCTTTAAAAATTACTTCAAAACTTCCACTCAAAGCAATCAGCACTTCATGTTGCTCTACATGTGCATGTCCGCCTCTTTTTGCGCCACTAGGAATATCATATAAATAGTATACACGCTTGCATGTAAAAGGAATTGTTTCACCTTCAATTACAGAGATATTTCCTCTAAAATCTTCAATTTTAGGTATTGTTATCAGTTGTATATCAGCTACAGTTGTAGACATATTTTAGGTTTTTAAGAGGCGCATCCATTGCTGGAGTACGTTTTTTTCAGTAAATTTTTTTATGGAAGATACTGTATTTTGTTTACAATTCATATACAATTCAAAATTTTCGACCAACAGTATCATTGCATCTTTTAACTTCACAAAGTTTTGATTCTCAACGAGCAAACCATTGCTTTTGTGTTGAATAATCTCACTTGGTCCTGAGTTACAATCAAATGAAATTACAGGCGTTTGTTGTTTCAATGCTTCTATTAAAACCATCGGAAAGCCTTCTACCCTACTTGACAATACTAAGAATCTTGCATTTTTGAGATATTCGGCTACATTGTCTACAAATCCCATCAGTTTTACGTGCGTTATCAATTCTAATTCTTCAACAAGTTGTTGCAAAGATGCTTTATCTTCTCCATCTCCCAAAATTAATAGTTGTATATTTTTTTCTACCAAGTTGGAATCGTTGTACGTTGTTATCAAACGATCAAATTGCTTGATGTCATTTTGCAATCGTCCCACAGCGACAATATAGTTTTCTGGAAATGTTGTGTTTGATTGCTTCGTTTCTTCTGTATCAACATTGTAATTAGGAATGTAGTGTGTATTTGTAAACCCGTAATCCGCTTTTAATTTTTCTTCAATTCCCTTAGAAACTGCCACAACAGCTTTTGATTGATTGTAGATTTTTTGAAAAAATACGCCTTTTGGAATGTGCCAAGATGTATTGAAACTATGAATCATCATGACCATTTTTTTAGGTTGAAATACAAATTGATGTAGCAACCATTCCATAAAAACCCTGCTTCGAATTCTGAAATCTATATATACGTCTGCATTGCAATCTGTGTACGCTTTTTTAAAGGCAAAAAACTTTCGAATTTGTTTGATGATCTTTACAGAAGATTCACGCTGTCCTAAATTATATAATTTTCCTTCGTATGGATACGAAATTTCATCTTTTAAACAGATCAAAGAAACGTCAAAATGTTCCTTGTGGAGTGACTTTGAAAAGCTTGCTGCCTGCTTTTCTGAACCACCTATACTTAAACTATCGACAATTATACATATTTTCTTTTGAGAATTTTGCTGCATAAAGTTTTCCTGCTATCTTTCACGCAAATATACTGTTATTATGCGAATATTATTGGTTGGAGAATACAGTAGATTTCACAATTCATTGAAAGAAGGTCTACTGAAACTGCATCATGACGTAACGTTAGTTGGTCGTGCTGACAGTTTTAAAAATTTTCCAGTTGATATTTCACTTGATGTTACTTTTTTTAATAAAAAAATTCCCAATCTTTTTCGCCAGTTTGTGTATCGCATTACGAAAAAAGATATTGCTTTTTTGGAAGTCATGTATCGTTTTTGCAAACATCGAAAAGCACTTCAAAATTACGACGCCGTTCAGTTAATTAATGAGTTTCCTTTTGCAACAACGCCTTATGTGGAACAAAAGCTACTGAATTATGTTTTTAAGCATAATAAAAACGTTTTTTTGTCTTCCTGTGGCGATGATTTTCATTATTTGAATTACATTTTAAAAGCAGATCTTCCGTACCATATTTTAACACCTTATGTTCAAGATAAAACGGTAAAGAAACAGTTTATGTATTCATTGCAATATTTATCGAAACCACATGAAAAGTTGCATCATTTTGTTATTAATCATATCAAAGGAATTATTCCTGCAAATTTTGATTATGACATGGCGTACCACAAACATCCAAAAGCGTTGCCACTGGTTCCTTTTCCTATAAATGTAGACACGTTGCCTTTTAAACCACTTTCTTATGGTGGAAAAGTGATTATTTTTCACGGAGTAAATACGGTTAATTTTTTAAAGAAAGGAAACGATGTTATTGAAAAAGCATTAGCAATCGTTGCAGATAAGTATCCTGAAAAAGCGGTTGTTAAAACAGCGTACAGTTTGCCATATGATGAATATATTAAAACTTATGACGAAGCGCATATAATTATGGATCAAGTATATGGTTACGATCAAGGATATAATGCATTGGAAGCGATGGCGAAAGGAAAAGTTGTGTTTTCTGGTGCCGAAACAGCGTTTCAAGACTGTTACCAATTGGATAAAAAAGTAGTGATTAATGCGACGCCTAATGTGGATGATTTGGTTAAAAAGCTGAGTTTTCTAATTGAAAATCCTGCGGAAATGATTCAAATTGGGAAAAATGCACGTGAATTTGTGGAAAATTATCATGCGTATGAAGATATTGCCAAACAATATGTAGCGCGGTGGAAAGTGGATTGAGAGGTTTCAGTTCTCAGTGTTCAGTGTTCAGTGTTCAGTGTTCAGTGTTCAGTGTTCAGTGTTCAGTGTTCAAAACTAAAATAATTCCACTAGATTTTGAATTCAAACGTACACTTTGAAACTTATAAATTCCTTTTTTGTTCTTAAAGTTGTTTATTTGAAACTCATTCGTAAATAATACTTCTCGATACTAAATTCTTCCAGAATTTCACTCGAAGTGACGCTTGGTTTTTGTTGTTTGTTATTAGAAAATACTTTAACATTTAAAATTTAGCATTCAACATTTATAATTTCAAAATTCGTTATTCGTTATTCGTTATTCGTTATTCGTTATTCGAAAATACTTTTACATTTAAAATTTAGCATTCAACATTTATAATTTCAAAATTCGTTATTCGAAACTAAAAAATTCTATCACAAACTAAATTCTCACTACTCAATACTCAATACTAAATACTCAATACTAAAATCTACTTCTGCTGCAATCTACGAATGCCTTCAAACACAACTATACTGACTGCATTTGCTAAGTTTAAACTTCTAATATGTTCACTAAACATGGGAATTGTATATAAATCATCAGGATATTTCGCTGTGATTTTTTCTGGCAAACCGACAGATTCTTTCCCAAAAACTAAATATAAATCATCTTCATACGGAATTTCATCATAGGTTTTTGTTCCATGACTGGAAAGATACACCATTTTCTTGTCTGCATTTTTCGCATAAAATTCGTCTATGTTTTCATATATATGAACCGACAAATGTTGCCAATAATCCAATCCTGCACGTTTGAGTCGTGCATCCGTAATTTCAAATCCGAAAGGTTTTACCAAATGTAAGTTACTGCCTGAAGCCAAGCTGAGTCTACCTATATTGCCTGTATTTGTTGGAATTTCAGGTTCTATAAGTACAATATTGTATGCCATTTATTTAAAATCTATGTAGTCAATTTCTATTTTAAAATCGCCTGCTCTTTTTTCATTTGTCACAAATCCTAAGCGAAGTATATTTTTTAGTTCTTTTTTGGTTGGTGTTCCTGGTCGTTTGCGTCCTACGCTATATCGTATGAATTCTGAAAATAGTATTTCTTCGGTTACCCATTTCCAATCGGTATTGACCAAATCACGCTTATAATAAGGTAAAAACCAGCGTTTGTCCATTTCTAAGGTCATTGCCATGGTGTATCCTTTTGAACGATATTTGACAATAATTTTTGTGTATTTGGAAAGATTCATATTGGTAAATGGTCCTTTATACGATGAAAAACCTCCATTATTTCGCAATGAAACCGTTCCTTTGAAAGCTACACAATCATCTAGCATAAATGTTTCTCCTTCGGAAAGTCCTCCCATGACACCATCATTTATGATTTCCCAACGTTCTCCATCTTTGTCTTCTCCGAAATCAATTTTTTCAACTTGAGCAACATTAATTTGTGAATAGATACACAAAAATAGTAGTACAGTTTTTTTCATTCCTTTTTTGTTTAAAGATACAAAGATTTTACATTTTTCAAGTTCGATTTAAGCATGGAAGCTTTCTCAATTTAAAAGTGTTAAAATTTTGTTTAAAAACGATATATATTATTTTTCCTAATTTTTAACATAATTTTATAATTATTTAGCGTTTTACATGATTTTCGGTATATTTTATACAATTTCCACATCAAAATCCGACCAAATAACCACTATTTTGCACTTTATGCAATGAAATTTCACAATTCATAAAAATGCTAGTGTTAATTTTTTAACATTTAAGACTCTAATTTAACACTTTTTAACATAATTTTGAACTTAAAAAGTTAAGTATTGTTAAAACACTTGACTTTTTTTCTCCTGACCCTATATTGGAAGTGTGATTAAAACAAATCGCAATATTACTTACTGAGATTGAGTCTATCGATAGAAACAAAAGCTTTTATCAATCTTTGTAATTAAAAATATAAAATCAATTATTAATTAAAAATATTATATATACATGAATTATTTAAATATGAGTGATGAGGAATTAGTACCTGTGGTGGTTGAGTTAAATACGTTGTTAGCAGACTATCATGTGTATTACCAAAAGTTAAGAAGTTTTCATTGGAACATTTTGGGTAAAAGTTTCTTTGATCTACACAACAAATTTGAAGAATTATACGGAAACGCACAGAAAAAAATTGATGAAATTGCTGAGCGTATTCTAACCCTAAAATACCATCCAATTAGTAAAATGACAGATTATTTAGAGATTTCTAAAATTAAAGAATCTAGTCCATTATTAACTGATGAAGAAATGGTAAATATAATTTTAGATGACCATAAAATTTTATTATCACAGATGAAAATTGTAATTAATCATGCAACAGATGCTGGAGATGAAGGTACAATTGACTTGTTAGGAGCCTATGTACGTGAGCTAGAAAAATCGAGTTGGATGCTTAACGCATGGTCAAAGAAAACTACAGCACAGTTAAACAATTCAATGGTAAAAGCCTAATTGTTAATTGTATCGCGACATTACATTAAATGTCTCATAGTTTTCCACAGCTGTTAAAATATCATCGCAGCATAAAAGAAGTATGATATAAATTTAAAATATTACATAAAAATGAAAAATTATGTCAAATTATTAGTACCTGCATTATTATTATCAACCACTGTATCTTTTGCACAGAACGACACTTTAGAAGATGAAGTCGTACGTGAAAATACAGCCGAATATCAAGTTATCGAGATTGAAACAGAAGATGACATGAGAATTTTAAAAGAAACAAAAGCAACATATCCTGTAATTTTTGATGCAGATGATCAATATAAATTGAATCAAGACAGAGTTTTAGTAGATCCAATCTTAGAAACAACATACAAACTAGATGTAGATAATGACAGAGATTTTGAAAGAGAAATTACCATTAATTACACAAGACCAAGAAATTTTGATTATGACTTTATGTTAACCGAAAATGGATTAACAGTAGCGTATAATCGTAACGGAATGATGATGAAGGAAATTCACATGATTGACGAAAACAACACGAAGAGAAAAGTAAATATGTTATCTACAAAAGGAAAATACAACATCATTATGAATAATGGCGAAGTATACGAAATTGAAGTAAAAGACATGAAATAATATATAATCTGATTTTATATAGATGCTAGCCCAAGCATGAAACCATTTCGAGCAATCGGAATGGTTTTTTTTATGTAATAGTACTAATTATTTTTGCAGGAACGCCCGCGATAACTACATTGTCAGGAAAACTTTTTGTAACTACAGCTCCACTTCCTACCACAACATTTTTACCCAATGTAACACCTTTTAGAATGGTCACATTGTTTCCTATAAATACATTTTCGTCGATAAAAACTTCTTCAGGATTTGGATCTGTTTCATTGCGTTTATCAATCTCTAAATTGTGAAAATAACTATCACTTATATGACAATTGTAACCGATGACAGTGTTTTTTGCAATGGTAATTTTCTTTTCTGCCGTAATGACACATGAATTGTTGATTGCTACATTTTTCTCAAAAATAATCTCTGCTTGCTTTCCACGCGCTTCAATATAGCCGTAACCACTGAATAAATAGGGAGATTTGTAAATTCCGAAACTTGTATTTTCTCCAAAAAGAATGATGCCTTCGCCTTCTAATAACAACGGTTGTACTCGTTTTGGCTTTCCGCGTTTGGTAGCAATCGTACTTAAAAGAATGTATTTTACAACTTTGATTCGTAATATGATGTATTTCAAGAATTGCTTCATAGTTTCAAAAATACACTTTTTCAGTTAGCTATAGTTTTTCTGTTTCAATTTTACTGAATAATGACTTTCTAAAGATGGTTATTAACAATATCAATGCGATAAAACTGCGTGCACAATGTGCCATGACAACACCTTCAATTCCAACCTGATTGGTAAAATAAATACTGAGCGAATAGAACAAAATCAATGAACTTATTTCCACAAAAAGATAATAACCCAACATTTTTTTAGCAAATAATTGATACGCGATTACTAATGAAATTACTTTGAAAAAATCGCCTAAGAGTTGCCAAAAGAATAGACTTTCCGCAGGCAGAAATTCTTCATTATATATAAATTCAATAACCCAAATTCGCGCAACATAAATGATGATTAATCCGATAGTGAATACAGGAAGAATAGTTTTATAAAAGTTGAACACAATCGTTCTAAATCCTGCAATTGTCTTATTTTCAGAAAGTTTTGGCAACACATACAAGGTTAACAAAGAAGTTACAAAGATGAGATATTGATTGGATATTCGTTGCATTGCTTCCCAATAACCTGCTTCCGCTTCGCCAATGGTTTCAATCACGTGGTTTCGAACAAAAACATATATCATCGGAAATATAAATGCCGAAACTGCCGCCATTAAGGTGTACGATAAATATTTTTTCGCATAATCTTTTGAAAATGTACTTGTATTGAATGTTGTTGGCAATAAAATACATTCTCTATACAATAAAATGAGACTGAAAATGAGCAAGAATGAAGGTACAATACTCAATGAAATTAATGCACCGTCTAACGCATGTTTCCAAACCAAATAGACCGTACACAAAAGGTTTGCAATGTATCCAATAATATTTAATGTGATGATTTTTTTATACTTTTCAAATCCATTAATAATTCCTAAACACAATACATTTAAGGTATACAGAGGCAATACAAATGCTAGAATTTTGAAGATATAACTGAATTCTTTTCCTTTAAAAATCAACTCGTTCCAATAGTCCGCACCAAAAAATAACAGTGTTGACACAAGTACTGTTGCCGCAAAAATGATTCCTAAAGCCGTTGATAATACTTTTTGAAGTTCCGATTGATTGTGTTTGTGTTCGGCGGTATATTTTATAATTCCTGCGCTAATGCCTAACGTAGCCAACGCGTATATAGTTTTGAGAAAATCGCGCAAATTTCCGACAGAAGCCATTCCTTTGGTGCCTACAAATTCCGCTAATGCTTTCGAAGTTAACACACCAACCAACACATTGATCAAAATTGCAATACTATTAAAAGACGTAACTTTTAATAATAAATTGTTTGCAATATGCTTTTTTAACTTGTTCAAGAGAATTGATTTAGGACGGCAATAATTTGATCAATTTCAGAGGTTTTCAGTATGGGATTGATTGGTAAGCTCAAACATTCTGCATGAATTTTCTCGGTAATCGGAAAACTCAGCTGATTCCACTCTTTATACGCTTCTTGCTTATGTGGCGGTATTTCGTAATGAATCAACGTTCCTATTTGATGTTCGGTCAAATACGCTTGCAATTTCGCTCTGTTTTCCGTTCTAACCACAAATTGATGAAACACATGCGATTCGTCATTTGTATACTTTGGCAAGCGTAGTAACGGATTCTTAATTTCACTCAAATAACGTTTTGCTATTGTACGTCGAATCTCGTTGTCTGCATCTAAATGTGGTAATTTTACATTTAAAAATGCTGCTTGAATTTCATCCAACCGATTGTTGACACCTTTGTACTGATTTACATATTTTGAAGCGCTTCCGTAATTGCGTAATTTGGTAATAATTTCCGCTAATTGTTCGTCATTTGTAGTAACTGCACCAGCTTCTCCTAACGCGCCCAAATTTTTAGTTGGATAGAAACTAAAACCTGCGGCATCACTTAAATTTCCTGCTTTTTTATCCTGATTATTTTTTGCGCCATGTGCTTGTGCAGCATCTTCCATGACCAAAATATTATGCTTTTTTGCGATGTTATGAATTGTGTCCATTTCCACCAATTGTCCATACAAATGCACGACTAAAATTGCTTTGGTTTTGAGTGTTATTGCCGCTTCAATTTTTATTGGATCAATATTGAAAGTTTCCAAATCGGGTTCAACTAACACAGGTTTCAAACCAGCTTTTGTAATTCCTAAAATGCTGGCAATGTATGTATTTGCAGGCACAATCACTTCGTCGCCTTCGTGTAATTTCCCTAAGATTTTATACGCTTCTAAGATTAAAATTAACGCATCCAAACCATTACTCACACCAACACAATAGTCTGTTCCACAGTAGTTTGCATATGATTTTTCAAATGCTTTTACATTATTTCCCAATACGTAATATCCTGAATCTAAGAATTTCTTAAATTCTTGTTGAAATTCAGTTTCAAATCGTGCATTGAGTGTATGTAAATCGAGAAATTTTATCATGCAATCGGAATTTTATAAATGTCTTGTGTAACACATACACAGCCGAGTTCTTCTTTTTGCTTCAACAAACCGGCATTGTAACCAAGTTCGTTATCTGCATCAACCGTTCCCATGCTAAAATAGTGTATTTCTTCTTCTTGAAACTTTTCTATCAGATATATAAATAAATATTCCAACGCACGTAACGATTCGCCTTTTGCAGTGGTAGCGCCATATTGTGATTTTACTACGTTTTTATGTTTAAAAATCGTGATTCCGGCTAAAATTTCATTATCCAATTTCACGTTGTATTGGATAATATTTGCTGGAAATTGTGCTTGCAATTTGGTAATTTCGGCTAACGAATGTACAGGAGTTGCCTTGTATTTTTCTTGAAGTTTTGGTTGTAAAACATCATTCCAAAATTCGGTACAGTCTGACGTTTCTTCAATTTCAAAACCTACACGTTGATTCTTTTCATAATGTTTTCGTTTCGTTTTATGAATGTGTAATGGTTTTGTATAATCGATTACTAATACCAAATTTCTATCAATTAAACTTCCTTGTTTAGAAGCAAAATAATTGAGTTCGGCTGCTTTTTTTTCATAATAGAATTCAGGAATCGCTTTCAAAATTACTGTTGTGAAATTTTCCGCTTTCGCGTAATTGATCACGGTTTGCAACAACTGATTCACTTCGTGTGCGCCACTTTTTTTAGAGAGAATTAAACCGCCAAACGTTAAACCTTGATGCGAATACAGTACGTTTTCACGAATGTTTGCAGGAAACAACGCAATTGGCTTATCTTTCTTAAAAAGCACCAATGAATAATCTTCAAATCGATCTTGATGGTATTCCATAAAGTCTCGATAGAACAAAAATGAACTATTTTTTGCAGTGGAAACAAAATTGTCCCAAAGCGTTTTGTGTTCCGTTGTATATT
The DNA here is from genome assembly GCF_001005315.1 of Kordia jejudonensis. Lineage (GTDB taxonomy): Bacteria > Bacteroidota > Bacteroidia > Flavobacteriales > Flavobacteriaceae > Kordia > Kordia jejudonensis. The sequence goes on along the minus strand of NZ_LBMG01000044.1, from coordinate 479 downwards.
TGGCTATTGTGTAAATTGAGGTTTGGTTTAGAAAAAGTGAATTTACTAATTTTAACGGGAGTTTGGTAGTTGTAGTGTGAAAAAGTATGCTTTAAGGGTATTTTGAGTGAATTTTGCATTTCGACTGCGCTCAATGTGACAGGTTTTGGGTCTTTGGTCTTTGGGTCTCGGTTTTTGGTTCTTGGGTCTTGGGTCTTTAGTCTATGCTCTATATTCTTTGTTCTTTGTTTAGTTGTGGAGTTGTTGAGTTGTTGAGTTGTTGAAATGAAGTACTAAATTTAACACTCAACATTTAGCATTTAATATTGATTTCTCGTCACGAATACACAAAGATTTGTTTTTGGGTCTTGGCTTTTGGCTTTTGGGTCTTGGTCTTGGGTCTTTGTTCTATGCTCTATATTCTTTGTTCTTTGTTTAGTTGTTTAGTTGTGGAGTTGTTGAAATGAAGTACTTGTACTTCCCTAAATAGAGTTGACCGT
>NZ_LBMG01000043.1 GCF_001005315.1 Kordia jejudonensis | reverse complement strand
AACGAATTACTTAACCTTTACAGAAATGACGGTTTTGGACTTCTCAATTCTCACGTCTCATTACTCAATACTAACTTCTCACTACTAACCACTATGAATTAACAAATATCAACTCCTTCACACTTTCTAGTGTGTCAATTTCTGCAACCGTTTTATCTTTTCGCCAGCGTTTTATTCTTGGAAAACGCAATGCCACACCCGATTTGTGTCGTTTGCTCAGTGCGATACCTTCGAAAGCAATTTCAAAAACAAGTTCAGGCTTTACCGTTCGTACAGGTCCAAATTTTTCAATTGCATTTTTGTTTACCCATTTACTTATTTCTGTAATTTCAACATCCGTCAATCCTGAATATGCTTTTGCAACCGTAACTAAACCGTCGTCTTTTTTAACGGCAAACGTGTAGTCGGTATATTTTGAACTTCTACGTCCACTTCCTTTTTGGGCATAAATCATCACGACATCAATTGTTAATGGATCAACTTTCCATTTCCACCAATCGCCTTTTTTTCGTCCTGTATGATACGGCGATTGCTTCTGCTTTAGCATCAAACCTTCTGAGTTTACATTTCGTGAGTTTTCTCGTATTGCATGTAAATCTTCCCATTGTGGCACTTTGACTATTTCTGATAGTTGTATATTGTCTGCTGTATTTTGCTTGAATATTAATTCTAGTTTCTCTCGTCTTTCTGCTAACGGTTCTTTTCGAATGTCTTCATTTTCAAACTCTAATATATCATACGCATAAAATCCAACAGGAACTTCTTCTAGTAGTTTTTTGGAAACATTTTTACGATTCAATCGTTTTTGCAAATCATTAAATAGCAATACACTACTATCTTTTATGGCTAATATTTCGCCATCAATTACAAAATCATATTTCCAATTGGCAAAAACTTCTGTGAGTTCTGGGAATTGTTGTGTGACCAGTTCTTCGCCTCTACTCCAAATGAACAATTCGCCATTTCGTTTTACTATTTGTCCACGAATGCCGTCCCATTTGTATTCTGCTTGCCAATCGTTGATATCGCCTAATTCGTTCAATTCTTTTTCCAATGCATATGCCAAACAAAACGGATATGGCTTAGAATTGTCGTAGTTGATGTGACTTCCTGATAATAATTCATCAAATGTAATGGAGTTGATGTCCCAATTTCCGATGATACTATGCATGAGTTGATTGGCATCAATGTTTGTCAGTTTTGACAGTGCATTGACCAAGGTTTTTTTAGAAACACCAATGCGAAAGCTTCCACCAATAAGTTTGTTAAATATGAGGCGTTCTTGTGCTTCTAATCCATTCCAAGCATGCAATACATAAGATTTTTTTTCTTCTTCTGTTTTCGATTTTAGTGCGATGAGTTCTTGCATCCAATCATCCAATGATTTTTCAATATGATGTGTTGGTGGTGGCAAGAGTAGCGCTAAAGTTTCACCCAAATCACCTACTGTGCTATAACTTTCTAAAAATAGCCATTCGGGCAATTCGGTAATTTCCGCGCACCATTGTTTCATGAGTGCTGATTTTACAGGTCGTGGCGGACGTTTTCCTGTAAAGAGCGCTATCATCCAAAGTTTGTCTTTGTCTTCGGCAACAGTGAAATATTGCACCAACGCAGCAATTTTAGCATTGGTTTTGTTTGTTATTTCGATGGCGCTAATGAGTTCGGAGAATTGTTTCATAGCGTTGCTTCCGTTTTGGTTTCAGTTTCCAATTCGTTTTCTCCGTATTCTGTTACAACTTCAGCCGCTTCAATTCCGATTTCATTGAGATATTTTGCAAACGTAGCTTGTGATCCGTGTGTAACATATACTTTTTCGGCTTCTGAAGCTTTAACGGCTTGCAATAATCCTTCCCAATCTGCATGATCGCTTACGGCAAAACCTGCATCAACGCCACGCCAGCGTCGGTTTCCTCTAATTTGCATCCAGCCAGAACATATGGCGGTTGCTGCATTGGGCACACGTTTCAGCATTTTACTACCTAATAAAGCTGGTGGCATAATGATGATTTTATTTTGAATGTCTGCTTTGTTAAAATTTCCATCCAAGCGTTGTGTTTTTGGCAAAATGATTCCTGAAGCTTCTATGGCATTGTTGGTATGATAAATGGCGTTATGTACGTAAATATCATCCAAACCTTCCACCAATTTCATGATGCGCTGTGATTTCCCTAAGGAATATCCAAATAAGACACTTGTACGATTGTTGGCTTGGTTTTGAAGAATCCAATTGTGGAGTTGTTCTTGTAATATTTCTTCGGGCAACCATTTGTAGATTGGCAATCCGAAAGTGCTTTCCGTGATGAATTCGTGACATTTTACCGATTCAAACGGAATGGTAAGATTGTCGTGTTTTACTTTGTAATCTCCTGTAAAGACGACTACTTTTCCTTTGTATTCCAATCGAATTTGTGCCGAACCGATAATGTGTCCCGCAGGATGAAAACTCACTTTTACACCGTTGATGGTTTTCGGTTCGTTATAATCTAGCGTTTCAACAGATACATCTTCGCCAATACGATGTTTCATGATGTTTTTCGTGTGCGTGTGACATAAATAGTGTTTCATGCCCCAACGCATGTGATCGGCGTGTCCATGTGAAATTACCGCATAGTCAACAGGCAACCAAGGATCGAGATAGAATTTTCCAGGAATGCAGTAGATTCCTTTGTTTGTAAATTTTATGATTTTCAAAGCAAGCTATTTTTAGTTGACAAGTTGCGCGTTTTATTCCTTTTTTGATGACTCAATACGTTTTAAAATGAACGCAAAAACCTTCTATAAAAATACGACTTTTTGTTGAGGTCTTAGATATGTCACGCTTTAGGCTTGATATTTGTCTTTTGTAAATTCATGACTTGCTGTTCATTTATACATTTGTGAAGTTGTTCCTTTTAAACTTCTCAATACTGTTTCTTAATCCATGTACCGCTAAGTCTTTGAAGTTTAGATGTAAGGGTTTTATTTTAGATATTGATTTTCATATTTCGTATAATTTTACACAAAAATCACTATTTATTTACACTTTTCTTACTTAGCAATATCAAAAAATTAAGATCGTGGAATAAATCAAAATAATTAAACTTAATCTTTTTCTTAATTTAAAAAAAAAGTATATTTGTGTAGCTGAGTGGATCTTTCACTCCAGCTTTTTTAAAAAAATATATCCCCTTTTTTATTTAACGCGCAGAAGGACAACCCCTAACCTAGGATGTCACTCTAGCTATGTATTAAAAATTTAATTTAATCATTAAATATAATTTAGGCTATTGATATGTTTTATGCTTTTTACCATGATAAGAAGAAGAAAGTCTTCCGCTTATTTCTTACATCCATTTTTCATATTTCTATTGCTGTATTAAAGTTAATTACAACAGTAAATTTCTCTTTGGCAATATCTAGAAATAGACTTTTTAAAGCTTTTTACACCATAATTAACCACAGTAAATTTTTATTTATTGAGCTATTTTTTGATGAAAAATTTATTTATAAAACTCGCATCTAAAATGACAAATTATTGACGCTTTTATAACCAAAACTTTACAACCAAATTATGATTAACCTATTTTGTTTTCCTTTTGCTGGTGGATCTGCTTATGCGTTTGCATCTTGGAAAAAAGACTTACCTAAAAATGTCAATTTAAAATTTACGGAACTCGCAGGAAGAGGTACGCGAATTGGAGAACCGCTATACAAATCAATGGAGGAAGCTATTGACGATTTGTACTCAAAAATTAGCAATGATTTAGGTGAACGTTTTGCATTTTTCGGACATAGTTTGGGAGCTTTACTTACTTATGAATTGGCGGTAAAATGTTATACTGAAAAAGGACGAATTCCTGAGCATCTTTTCCTTTCGGGAAGAGGTTTTCCTTCAACTAAAAAAGATGATTTTGTGCATGATCTTCCTGACGAAGAGTTCAAAAACACCTTGCTACATTTAGAAGGAACTCCAAAAGAAGTTTTTCAAAATGAAGAATTATCTAAAATTTTCTTGCCCATCATCAGAAGCGATTATAAACTCGATGAATGCTACATTCCAAAACAAAATATGTCGCAAAGTGTACATACGGATATCAGTGTTTTAAATGGAATTACTGATGAATTTACAAAGGAAGAAATGCAAAATTGGGCAACCATAACTAATAAAAAATGTACCGTTAAAAACTTTGATGGTGGTCATTTTTTTATCAATGAAAAAAAAGAGGACGTACTCAACTATATCAATCAAACATTAGAAGCCCTTACAACTTAACACAGGTTTATAAAAATGGAATCAAAAATAATAGGCAAAGTAAATTTTGAAGAACACTTACTGGACAAAGAGCTGAAATTGATAGATACTTTCGAATTCAATGATTCGTACAGTGAATATGCATCAGGAATTTGGAAAACATGCATGCTTTGGAATCGCTCCGGACAGAAAGATGATCATTTATCTATAGAACATGATACGTATGTAAAACCGACAGAATATGGTAAACAACTTGCATATGTCAATGAAATTATAGCAAATACTTTCAAAAAAGAGCATATAAAAACGGTTCGACTTTTTATGTGTATTAACGGATTAATTATTCCACATAAAGACTATTTAGAATTTAAAAAAGGATTTACACGAATTCACATTCCGCTTAAAATTAACGAACATGCGCTTACTTCCGAAGAAGATGTTGTGTACAATATGCAAAAAGGCGAAATATGGTTTATAGAAGGAAGAAAAATTCACAGTGCCGCCAACTTTTCAAAAGTAAAGCGGATCAATTTAGTGATTGACTTTGCTCCTGATATTCCGTTTGAAGAATTATTTCTAAACTCGGAAAATTACCAACCAAATTTGATTCCAAAAATTAGCCAACGAACACAGCTAAAAGAAGAAGAATTAGGCTATATAAAAGGATTATCTAAGATCATTAATGAAATGAACTTTGACGATATTTTATCAATACTCTCCAAAATACATTTTTATAGAAATGTGTCTAGCGAACTGGTTTTCGGTTGGTTAGATGAAATTGCAACTGCTTCTAACAATTATAACATTCAACGAAAAGCACAAGAAGTGACCGATTTATTAATAAGAAAAGGACCAATAAATAATTAAAACTAACCAAAAATTATGGAAAACGTTCAGAGTGAATACAACAAACTCCTAAAGGCCGAAAAAATAGTAAAAGCAAACTCGTTAGTAGGAGATCATCCTGTATTTAATAATGATGCCTTTGCGTGGGCAAAAGAATTGGAAAAAAATACCGCCGTGATTACTGAAGAATATAAAAACTTCATCAAAGAACTGGCTATAGAAAAGTTACCTACACTGAGAGACTTATCGGAAGACAAAACCGAAGGACATGACGATTGGAGAATTATAGGATTAATGGCGTATGGGGAAACCAATAAAAAAACGATCGAAAGAATGCCCAAAACATTCGAAATTGTTTCTAAAATTCCTGATGTAATTACCTGCTTCTTCTCTATTCTATCGCCAGGAAAACACATCAAACCACATAGAGGTCCGTATGGCGGCGTTATTAAATGTCACTTGCCTATTATTCTTCCACAAAATGGGGATGATTATTGGCTAAAAGTTGATGGAGATAAGTACCAATGGAAAATGGACGAAGCGCTAATATTTGACGACAGTTACATTCATGAAGTACATAACAACACCGATGAAACGCGAGTTGTGCTATTGGTTGAATTCTTGCGACCACTTCCTGAAGATATTGATCAACTCAATAAAAGTGTTGTAAAAGAAATTAAAGAATCAAGTCAAATAAAAATTCCTAAAAAACTATACGAAGCTTGGGAAGAAAAAGAACTGAAATAGCCAATCTGAACAATATGCCAAACATAAACCACGAAGAAAAAGCCGCATTTTTTAAAGAAAATGGATATGCCATTGTTGAAAAAGTTTTCAATGATGAATCCATAAAAGCATTCTCTGAATATTTTTTAATGAGTGAAAATAGGCAAACGTTAGACAGTCGTTTTTACAACCTAAATGCACGAAAAATAAAATATGGTAACGAACTAGGAGACAGTATTTTACTTTCTTTAAAACCCATTGTGGAAGAAATTACAGGATACAACCTACATCCAATGTTTTCACTGTCTTGCGTGTACAGAAAAGGTGCCGAATTAGGGAAACACAAAGATTCTGAAAGTTCTACAATTAGTGCCACCTTAACGCTCGGTTGCAATCCTGAAACTGGATGGAACATATTACTAGATGATAAAGGTGTGACCAAAGAAGCTGTAATGGGACGAGGAGACTTTTTAGTCTTTAGAGGAAACGAAATGACACACTGGCGTGAACCGTTTACAGGAGAATTTCAAATACAAGTATTCATGTTTTATACTGATGCAGATGGACCTTTTGCCAAAGAAGCTAAGTACGACGGAAGAAAACAATTAGGGAAACCAAAATCGATACTACAACTTTCAAAAAAAGGACTCAAAATCGTCAACCTACGTCTAAAAAGACTTTTTGGTAAATAAAACTTAACCAGCTTCCAATCCAACAAATGGCAAACATCTGTTTCATCATATTCAACCAACCAAGCCACTACAATGCCACCTTTGCTATTGCGCGCGCACTAGCGAAACGAGGTCATACAATTACGTATCTAAGTCACAACGAATCGCAAAAAGCATATGTAGAAAAGCAAGGTTTTCCTTTAAAGCGAATCTTTACAGATTGTTATTACAAACATGAAGGTCAAACAGTAGCCGATGAAAATGATTACAAAAGACCACTGAAAATTTTAAAAGAACTCATTGCACAAACCAAAAAATTAAAACATACTTTTTTGGAAGGAATCGAAATACAAGAACTCATCAATCGTGAGAAACCAGACTTGTTTATTATTGACTATTCATACGTTCAATATTATTTTGGTTTGCAAAAATTTAATATTCCTATCGTCATGTTAGAAACGACGGTAAGTAGTGTGCGAACTCCAAAATATCCTGGTGTTTTTTCCACGCTCATGCCAGAAGATTCAATGTTTGGGAACTTTAAAATTTCGCTGAGTTGGAAGCGATACTATGTTAAAAGATGGCTGCTAAATACATGGTACAAAATTCTCTTTCGAGGATACGATCCTAGTTCATTTATCAATTTATTGATTAAAAAAACAGGATTTCCTAAAAACAAAATTGATCGGTCTAGAGCTTTTTATGTCGGAATTAAAGGTGTAAAAGAACTCGTTTTGTGTGAAAAAGCATTCGATTTTCCTGATAGAAACATTCCAGAACAATATCATTTATGTCCAATTATAGATCAACAAAGAACTGGCGATTTTACAAAAGTGGCTGCAACTACACACATAGATGAAAAAAATTCGGCTGCTATATTGGACGCATTAGAACATTCACAACACGTAATTTATGCTTCGCTTGGAAGTTCTGCGTCATTATGGTTTCATGATAGAACTACATTTTTCAACAAACTAATTGATGCAGTTAGAACTATTGACAACTGTATCTTAATTCTTTCTGTTGGAAAAAACTTCGATCAAAACTCATTGAAAACACTTCCTTCACATGTACATATCTATGAAAGAGTGCCGCAATTGGAAATCCTCAAAAGAACAGATCTTATGGTAACACATGGAGGACTCAACTCTGTAAACGAATGTATTTTTAATGCTGTTCCAATGCTGGTTGATACATTAGGATTGCCATATGATCAAAATGGAAATGCTGCAAGAGTTGCCTATCACGGTATGGGATTGCGTGCAAATATTAGAAAAGAAGCTACGGCAGATGTAACAGAAAAAATTCAACAAATTTTAAACAAATCAACATTCAAAGAAAACATTCTAAAAATGCAAAAAATATACAAAAATGCGCAAGATGCCACAAAGCACGCTGCCATTGTAGAAACATTTTTAGAAAACACACATACTAACGGATAACAATATGAAAATAGTTCAAAGTTTTTGGTCTAAACCCATGCGAACACAAAGCAGTGATATTGAAGGTCGATTCAGCGGTGGCTGGTTGGACAAAAAATATCTATACATGAGTTGGGCACTAAGTTGCTTGCAATTTCGAAAATATTATGACAATGTAGAATTGGTTACTGATGCGTACGGAAAAGAAATCCTCATAGATGTTTTAAAATTACCCTACACGAAAGTTACGGTTGTATTAGATGAATTGGATAAATATCCGCAAGACCTTTGGGCACTTGGAAAAATATATGCATACAGCATTCAAAAAGAACCATTCATTCATGCAGATGGCGATGTTTTTATGTGGGAAAGCATCGAAGATAAAGTAAAAAATACGCCGCTGTATGTACAAAGTTTAGAAATAGACATGCCCGTGTATCATACACATTTTGCAGAAGTAAAAAATGCTTTTGAATACATTCCTGAAGTACTAAAAGATTTAAAACCGAATGAAGATTCGCTATCAGCAATCAATGCAGGACTATTTGGAGGAAACGATTTAGATTTTATTCAAGAATATACAAAGGCTGCCTTCAAATTTGTTGATGAAAATCTGCATCATATGGATAAAATTACCAAAGGACCATTCAACATGATATACGAACAATTACTGTATTTCTACATGGCGCAACAAAAAGGAATTCAAATCCAATCCTACTTTGATAAACCCAATAATTTTGACTTGGTACAATTTAGTAGTGTGCCGAGCAAAATGAAATACATTCACGCTATCGGAATCTTCAAAAAATCCTTAGAAGTCAATGAAAATGTAGCCAACAGATTGCTAACAGAACATCCTGAAGCCTATTTCCGAATTGACGGATTACTAAAAAAATTAGCGATCTAAACCCTATTCTCTAAAACAAAAAAAGCACTCGTTCGTAATGAATACTATCGCTCAAAAAAAATTACAAAATAAAGCCATTGCTATTGCAAATATGGTCAATACAACTGCGACCAATACAGATGCAATCAAAAAAAATCTTACATTACTCATCAGCGCTCTTGAATTTGCTGGTCGCGAAAAGTACTTGCCAATCTTATACGCTTTAGCAGACAAATTAGCAGCTTCTCAACACAAAACTGTGAGTAAAAACTACAGTCTATATCAAGGCAATATGGAAACCGTATACCTACTTATACAAGTTGCAAAAATTGCCGACAACGCAACCTATTTGGAAAAAGCGTTAGAAATTGCAAAAGGTTGCAATGCTGAGTTTTTACATTCTTCCGAAATTGCAAACGGACTCTACGCAGGAAAAGCAGGAGCCTTACTTACCTTGTTGCACTTATACGATGCAAGTCCACAAAAATGGATTTTAGCATACATAAAAACATATGCTGAAAAAATAATTCAAGACACAATCATAACACCTAAAGGTGCCTATTGGGATTATAACAACAGAACTATAAAAGGATCGTGTGATTTTGCCGAAGGAACCGCCGGAATTGCCTTTGTCTTTAGAGAATTGGCTTCGTATTTTAACAATCCAGCATTCGGTTTGGTTGCAGATTGGGCAACTACATACGAAAATTCGCAATGGAATTCAGCACACAAAAATTGGGCAAATTACAAAAAGCAAATAAGCTCAAAAGAAGAACTGGATACATATATAGAAGCGTACAAACATGGTAAAATGGAAACATTTTCGCCAAACTTTAATGATTTCTCATGGAAACATGGATGTAGCGGCATCATACTTGGCGCAACAAAATCATCCAATGCACAACAAACTTCGCACATTGCTGAACTAGCTGAAAAAATAGCACAAGAAAACCATCACTACGAAAATGACGAGCAATTTTTCGGAATCGTACGCACGTTGTTCTATGCGGGAAATCATTTAAAAAACAACAATTACAAAGAAAAAGCACGTTCGCTACTATGCGATCAACTAAAAAATATAAAAGATGAAACTTCACTAGCATTGCTATGTTTTGAAATACACAATGACGACTTACAAGCGTCGCTACATTGTCCATTTATTTCAAATCAAAACACTGTAAAACAATCATTTGAATTCGATGAAGCAACAATAAAAAAACTATTGTTAGCCAGAACATTTCCAAAAAGTTTAGAATTCCTAGAAAAAGTAGCGCCCGAAGCATTTAAAAAATTTCTACACGAAGGCAAAAATATCGCAGACTTTACAATGCTGTTATACAGTTCCTATGGAGAAATAGCGACACTTGAAGATACTTCCTTTCAAATGGAAATTCTGTTGGAAAAAGAACAATTTGAAATGTTTACACCACATAGAAATAACGTATTCAACTGGATTGAAAAAATTGTCATGCAACACTATTTCTCTGAAGCATATGCAAAAAATGAAGCCGCAGTTTTCAACAGAGAACTGATGTTAAATACTGATACCATGAGTATTGTGAAAATTTCTAATATTGAAGACATTGATATTACGGATTATCGCGAGCATCCGTTGGAAGCATTTATCAGTTATGGTATCGATTCGTTTATGCTACAAATTACAGACAAAGGAACCATTCACAGAACATCTTTACAAATGATAAAACTTGTCTATGCGAGTTTCATGAAAAAAAATACAATACAAAAAGTTGGCGACGAACTCATTCAATTTTTAAGTCATCAAAATCCACACATTATTCAAGGAGTACGCAGAACACTATTTATGCATGATGATGAGGATTTTGAAGCAGGATTCAAAAAAGCGTTGACCAAAATCACGGTAGACATGGCGTATAACGGAATTTTAAAGCCAGTTGATGGAAAACTTTGGGCGTAAAAATTAATGATAACTAAGTAAAAAAGGGTACAATGAAATATACAAATTTGGTAAATGCACTAATTGATAGAGGCAACAATCTTGAAGCAAATATAGGAATCACTTACATTGGTGCAGGTGGAAAAGAAACCTATGTTTCCTATCCTGAACTATTCAAACAAGCAAAAAATGTATTATTCAATTTACAATCACAAGGTATAAAAAAAGGAGACGAACTTTTATTTCAGTTGACTTCCAACGAAACATTTGTACCTGTATTTTGGGCATGTATTCTTGGCGGAATTATTCCTGTTCCATTAGCAAACGCCAACAATGAAAACCTAAAGCAAAAATTTATCAATGTTTGGGAAAAACTAAACAAACCTTTTTTAATCGCTTCTGAAAAAACAAAAGAAAAACTCTTAGATCATTTACACAGTGAAAAAGAGCATAAAAAATATGGCGAAGTAGTCAGTCAATATGTAGATGAAGCCACAATATATGAACACACAGGAGAAGGAGAAATTTACCATGCTGATGAAAATGACATTGCGTTTATACAATTTTCCTCAGGTTCTACAGGAAAAGCAAAAGGTGTTGTACTTACCCATGAAAACTTAGTTGTCAATATATACGCAATGCGCGATGGTATTCAGCCAAGAGCAACTGGCGAACGCTTTTTAAGTTGGTTGCCGCTTACGCATGATATGGGAATCATTGGTTTTCATCTAGGACCTTTTATTGCAGGTTGGAATCAATACCTAATGCAAACAGAAGTGTTCACGAGAAGACCAAATATATGGCTCGATAAAATATCGGAACACAACATCTCAACAGCTGTATCTCCTAACTTTGGATATAGTTATGTGCTAAAATACTTTAAACCTGAAGATGCCAACACTTTAGACCTATCATGTTTGCGCTACATTTTTAACGGTGCAGAACCTATTTCGTATGATCTCAGCAAAAAATTTACCACCGTTTTTGCTCCTTATGGATTCAAAGAACATACAATTACGCCTGTTTACGGATTAGCCGAAGCGAGTTTATGTGTTACCATATCAGACTTGGCAACGCCGATGGAATGTGAATATGTAGACAGAACATCATTGCATATTGGAGGAAAAGTATCGCTCAATGTTGATCAGCAAAATGCTATTAAATTGGTAAAACTTGGAAAAGTAGTCAATGATTGTGAAATGAGAGCTGTTGATAGTAATGGAAATGTAGTGGCTGACAGAACGGTTGGAAAAATAGAAATAAAAGGAAAAAACGTAACAAAATTATATTACAACGATCCTGAAGTGTCTACAAAATTAATTAGACCTGATGGTTGGGTTGATACAGGCGATTTAGGATATATTGATAATGGAGAACTTGTCTTAACAGGAAGAGTCAAAGATGTTATATTCATCAACGGAATGAACTTTTATGGACATGATATTGAATTTAAACTTGCCACAAAAAGTGATGAATTGGAACTTGGAAAAGTCATCGCCTTCGGATTTTATGACGAAATTGAAAAGACACAAAAACTAGGTGTTTTCATTCAAACACGAAAAAAAGAAGCTGCTTTGTTAGAATTGGCAACTGTTGCTAACGAAACAATTTCTTCCATATTTGGAATTAATATTTCAAAGCTTATTCCTGTAAAGAAAATTCCAAAAACAACCAGTGGAAAAGTACAACGCTTCGTCTTAGAAAAGCAATTTTTGAATCATGAATTTACAGATCAAATCGTGCAACTCGATGGCGCAATACCTAGAGCGCATCCCAAAGAAACTGCTACGGAAGACGCTGACGAATCCGAAAGTCCCAGTCGGCGGCAACTAGACATCGTAAAAAATAGTTGGCAAAAAATTATTGGACTACAAGAAGTAGACACGTCCAAAACATTCTTTGAAAGTGGTGGTTCTTCCCTAAAAGCTGCGGAATTAGCCATTACACTTTCAGACGCATTTGGTGTTCATTTGCCTGTAGAAATTGTGTTTGAATATCCGTTGATTTCAGATTTGACAACAGAAATCAATCGACGTATTCACGAAGCACCAATTACAGATACGCCAAACGAAACGCCAACATATGACGAATTTTTCCCGTTATCATCTTCGCAAAAAAGATTGTATTATCTATATAAAAACAATCCAACTTCATTAGCGTACAACATCGCTATTGCGCTTTCCATTTCTGGAGAAATAGATATTGAAAAGGTTGAAAATACCTTACAAACCATCATTCAAAGACATGCTTCACTTCGTACATCTTTTGTAGAAAACGGCATGATTCCAACACAAAAAATTCATGAAAACGTATCATTTTCACTTTCCTTTCAAAAAATAGACGAAAAAGATGCCAACGAACATATAAAAGCATTTGTACAACCATTTGATTTGCAAACCACGCCATTAATCAGATCTGGTATTTTTCAACATGACACTAAAAAATATACGTGGATTATTGACATTCCGCATATCATTGCTGACGGATTGTCCATGAGTGTTTTATATAGAGAATTTGTACAACTGTATCATAACGGCGAAGTATCAACCATAGACTTTAGCATTCAAGAATACATTGCCAACGAAGATAAATTTAGACATACGGAAACCTACAAAACTCAAGGATTGTATTGGAAAGAACAATTTCAGGATTCTATTCCGTTGCTAGAATTACCTTTAGACCATGATCGTCCTACAGAAAAAAGTGAAAAAGGCGATCGAATTCCGTTTCAACTTGATGCAACGCTAACGCAACAGATACGAACGGTTGCCAAAGAACACAATGTAACTGTGCATACGTTCATGTTGAGCGTTTATTACCTTCTTCTTTCAAAATACAGTCAGCAAGAAGATATTGTAGTCGGTGTGCCCGCTTCTGTACGAAATACACAAGCATCGCTACATGGTTTTGGAATGATGACTAACATGTTAGCAATACGAACGCAACCAACAGCGCAGAAGAAATTTAGCACTTATGTACATGAAGTTGGCGAGCACATTGCTGGAGCTTACAAAAACAAAGAATATCTTTTTGAAGATTTGGTCGATACGGTTGTAAAACAACGAATTCTAAATCGGCAACCAGTTTTTGATGTCGTATTTACGTTTCAAGACATGAAACTTCCACACTTCGACACGCTCAATTGGGAAGTCGCGTTACAGCCATTGCATACAGGTTTTAGCAAATTTGATCTCTGGCTAGAAATTGTAGATCTACAAGAAACCTTACAAGGAAGTTTTGAATATGCTACGGATATATTTTCAAAAGAAACCATTGCGCAATTTGCAACGCATTTCAATACATTGTTAAAAAATATAGTACAAAAACCCACACAATTACTATCAAATATAGAATGTCTTCAAGAGGAAGAAAAAACAGCATTAACAACACTACTAAACAATACAGACGTACAATTTCCTAAAAAAACAATCTGTGACATTTTTGAAACCATTGCAGTTACCAAAGCAGATAAAACGGCAATTGTGTACAACAACACAAAAATATCGTATCAAGAGTTAGCTGAAAAATCTGATCAAGTAGCAGCGTATTTGTCAAAAGAAAATATTGCAACACATCAACCTATTGCACTCTACTTTGAACCTTCTATTGAAATGATTGTTTCCATCATTGGCGTCTTAAAACATGGTTGCTCATATGTGCCAATTGCACCTTCACTTCCTGAAAAGCGGAAAGAATTTATGCTAAACGACAGCAACTCAGCTGTGCTATTAACAAGTGAAAATCTTACTGCTATTGACAGTGCTATCAAAACCATATGTATAGAAACTATTGAAAAAGAAGCAGTCGCAGAGGTCAAAAAAGTGGCCATACAACCTACAGATCAAGCGTATATAATTTACACCTCAGGAACTTCAGGAACGCCAAAAGGAGTCGCTATTTCTCATGAAAATGTAGTTCGATTATTCTTTACGGATAAAAACAAATTTGACTTTAACGATACAGATGTTTGGTCACTATTTCATGCATACAACTTCGATTTCTCGGTTTGGGAACTCTTTGGCGCATTACTCTTTGGTGGAAGTTTGGTAATTGTTCCAGAAGACATTCGAAAAGATGCTTTCAAATTTCATGAACTATTGGCAATACAAAAAGTCACCGTGTTAAATCAAACTCCTTCTTCTTTTTACAACCTTGCTACGGTTGCCAATACAAAACCTGAAGAAACACTTTCCATACGATATGTCATTTTTGGTGGAGAAGAACTTATGCCAAAACGATTAACAACTTGGGATGAGCAATATCCTGATACAAAGCTGATAAACATGTATGGAATTACGGAAACTACAGTGCATGTGACGTACAAAGAAATTGGAAAAGCGGAAATAGCAAACAATTCTAAAAGCATTGGAAAACCGATTCCTACGTTAAAAGCCATGATTTTAGATGCCAATTTAAATATTGTTCCCAAAGGAGTAAAAGGTGAACTCTTTATTGGTGGAAAAGGTTTGAGTAACAACTACATAAACAACCCAGAACTTACGAAAGAAAAGTTTATCAACAATCCTTTTCAGGAAGGAGAAAAACTATATCGTTCTGGCGATGTAGCTCGAATAAACGCTGCTAACGAACTAGAATATTTTGGACGATTAGATGCACAAATACAAATACGTGGTCACCGTGTAGAACTCAAGGAAATTGAAGAATGCTTGCAGCAATATGCAGAAATAACCAATGTGACCGTAATCGCTTTTGAGTTGGGCAATGAACAAGTACTCAGTGCGTATTACACCGCCAAAACTCCAATTGACGAGCGTGATTTTAGAACTTGGGCAGCTACGGTATTGCCAAATTACATGATTCCTGCCTTCTTTAACAAACTCGATGCAATGCCATTAACAAGCAATGGTAAAATAGATAAAAAGAGCTTTGAAAAACCTGAAACCTTTCTGCAAGAAGAAAAAACCATAAAACCTGCAAATGAAGTTGAAGCGGCATTGGAAAACATATGGTTCAACGTGCTTGGTCTGGAAAAGCAATACATCAGCACCGATAAAAATTTCTTTGAATTGGGCGGAAGTTCTATCAAAATTGTCAATGTCGTTAAGCAAGTGTCTGAAGCCAATCTTGGGGAAATTTCGGTCGTAGATGCTTTTAAATATCCAACCATCAAAATGTTGGCAGCACACTTAACCAAAGGAAAGCAATCTTCCGAAGATTTAAAACGAGATGATAAAATTATTGCCAAAGGAAAAGAACGATTAAAACAACGGTTCAAAAGAGCGAAAAAAGTATAAAAAATAAATCCAATCAAACAAAACAATAAAAAAGGGAGCATAACTTATGAATGGATTAGAAATAGCAGTGATTGGAGTAAGTTGTAGATTTCCAAAATCTACCAACCTAAGCACGTATTGGAAAAATCTTATCGACGGAAAAGAACTGATTTCATTTTTCTCCGATGAAGAATTGCGCAATCTTGGAATTGATGAATCGCGTATACAAGACGCCAAGTTTGTAAAAGCTTCTGGTGTATTGAACGATGTCGATTGTTTTGACGCTAATTTTTTCGATTACACACCAAAAGAAGCGCTCAGAATGCATCCTAGTACGCGAATATTTCACGAATGTGTGTGGCACGTACTCGAAGATGCTGGCTACGATCCGTTTACCTACAAAGGGCTAATTGGCATGTACGCGGGAAGTTCGCAAAGTATAGATTGGAACTTTGATGCTTTTCAAAACGCAACCAGTGATACCGAAAAATACCAAACATACATTCATTCGCCACAATTTATGGCATCGCGTTTGGCTTACAAAATGAACCTCAAAGGACCAGTTTCTTTACTAAATACAGCTTGTTCTACTTCGTTAGTTGCCATCCAAGAAGCTTGTAAAAGTTTACTTATTGGAGAATGTGATATGGCGATTGCCGGCGCTGTTTCAGTACACAAATCAATCGCTCCAGGATACGAATACCAAGAAGGCATGATTATGTCTGTCGACGGACATTGCAAAGCTTTTGATGAAACTGCCACAGGAACGGTTCCAGGTGATGGCGCAGGAACGGTACTATTAAAGCGCTATGAAGAAGCTGTAGAAGATGGCGATCGTATTTATGCAGTTATCAAAGGTGGCGCTGTCAACAATGATGGAAATCGAAAAGTTGGCTATACTGCTCCAAGTATTGAAGGACAAATACAAGTAATTCAATCTGCTATTCAAGTTTCGGAAATTGAACCCGAAAGTGTTTCGTTTATTGAAACGCATGGTACAGGAACAAACATTGGCGATCCTATCGAAATAGAAGCACTAAAAACAATATATGGAATGTCCAATCGTACAGAATGCTACTTAGGCGCATCAAAAACGAACTTAGGACATTTAGATGTTGCCGCAGGAATGGCAGGTTTCATCAAAACGGTTATGGCATTACACCACAAAAGCATTCCTCCTACCTTACATTTTCAAACGCCAAACAAGAAAATTCAATTTGAAAAAACACCGTTCCAAATCAACACAAAAGCTATTGATTGGACTTCACAAGAAACACCCTTACGCGCAGGAATTAGTGCTTTTGGAATTGGTGGTACCAATGCGCACATCATACTTGAAGAAGCGCCTAAACAGGAAAAACCAACCAATACAGAAGAAGCGTATGCCATTCAGCTTTCCGCAAAATCGTTAGAATCCTTACAAACTATAAAGCAAGAACTATCAACGTATATAACTACACATCCTGATGTTGCACTTGGAGCTATTGCTTATACACTCAACAAACGTGCTTCACTTCCAATCCGTGAAAGTTATCGTTGTAAAACTATTGAAGAATTACAAAATCACTTACAAAAAGTAGTGACTGCCAGCATTCCGTCACAAAAAAAGAAATTGGTATTTATGTTCTCAGGACAAGGTTCACAATTTCTTCATATGGGAAAAAATCTGTATGAAAACAATGCTTTCTTCAAACAACAATTAGATGCATGTTTGCAAACATTACAAAACTATACAGGAATTGATTATAAGGAAATTTTATATCCTGAAAATCCTGAAAATGCAACATCTCAAATAAACGAAACGGTATACACACAACCGCTTTTATTTTCTTTTGAATATGCGCTAACACAATACTTACTACATGTAGGTTTGCAACCCGATTATATGATTGGACATAGTTTAGGAGAATATGTCGCTGCAAGTATTTCGGGCGTTTTAAAACGTGATGATGCGCTAAAACTTATTGTAGATAGAGCAAAACTAATGCAATCCATGGAAGCGGGAACAATGATTAGTGTCATGCTTTCTGCTGCTGAGGCGGAACAATACACAAACGATCACGTTTCTATAGCTGTCATCAATACGCATAAAAGTTGTGTACTTTCTGGAACTCATGAAGCCATCCAGAAATTACAAACTGTTTTCAAGGAAAAAGGCATCATTTCCATTCCATTAAAAACATCGCACGCATTCCATTCGCACATGATGGAAAATATGTTAGATGCCTATTTACTAAAGCTAAAAACCGTTTCCAAAGGAAATATTCAAATACCATACATCGCTAATACTACTGGAGAATTCATCACTCAAAAAATGATTGCTGATCCTGCTTATTGGACAAATCATTTACGAAATACGGTACATTTTGCGAAAGGTATCGACACGCTAAAAGAAGAAGGAACCACCTTATTTTTAGAAATTGGTCCAGGAAACACACTAACTAGTATTGTAAAATCGCACTTAGGAAGAAATTACAAAGACATTGCTTGGAATACAACCAAAAAAGCTACCGAAACGATCAATGACAACGAACTGCTTTTGCAACGAATGGGAATGCTTTGGGAAAAAGATTTTATAGCAACAATTCCGTGGCAGACTCCAAACGAAACAAGATCAGTCATCACATTGCCTGCCTATCCGTTTGCAAAAACAAAGTTTGAAAAGAAAACACAAACGTATCGCACAACAACGAAAGAACTTAGGTATTATACTCCAACTTGGATTCGCAGAAAATTGCCAATTAGTAGTGAAGAGCATGAATCAGATACAACATGGTTGCTTTTTACAGATAAAACATTGCTCAGTAAAGCATTGCTAGAAAATGAATTCTTTCAGAATAAAAAAGTACGCATTGTTCAGCGAGCAGAAACTTACAAACAACTTAGTGATACGGAACTACGTATTGATCCAACTGACGAATCACATTATCAACTCATTTTCGATCAAGTAAACACGAAATCATTAGAAATCGTTTACGCATGGAATCTTGAAACGGTAGACGACATTCCTATAAATGATCAAATGTACGCGTCATTTTACAACCTACATCGATTGGTAAAAGCGAGTCAATCCATACACAAAGCGACACAAATTCATATACGCCTAATAACCGATTCGCTTTACACGATACTTGGAAACGATAGTACAAACGCTTTGCAATCTATCATACAAGGTATGTTGATGGCTATTCACAAAGAATTTGAACACATTAGCACAAGTACAATAGACATTCAACTCACAACTAAAATCATTGATGAAAGTACTGCTGCTGAACTTGTGAAAGAATTTAAATCGAATCAGAAAAAAACAGCCACGGCTTACAGAAATGGACATCGCTGGATTCAAAGCTATGAAGAATATGATGTTTCCAATACAAAAATCACTACTGCGAAAAATGGTAATACGTACATCATTACTGGTGGATTGGGCGCTATTGGCTTAGCAGTTGCATTGCATATTGCTAAGCAAGCTACGGCTAACATTATACTGATCAATAGAAGCACAAAAGGTATTGATTCAAATGAAAGTTGGACAGCACAATATGAAAATGCTTCTACAGAAGAAACAAAACAGTTACTACAACAACTAATCGCTATAGAAGCATTGGGCGCAACTACAGAATTAGTAATTGCAGACATTACAGAAAAAGAAAGTATTGCAACTGCTTTTGCAACGATAAAACAGACCTACAATAACATCAATGGTATATTTCATGCCGCTGGAATTGCCGATTATGGAGGTTTCTTACTGCACCGAACTGAAGAATCAATACAACAAGTATTGGCTCCAAAAATAGAAGGAACGTTGCATATAGCAGAAGCCGTAAAAGATGAAAAATTAGACTTTTTCATACTATTCTCGTCGCTTGCATCTGTGTTTGGAGCTTACGGACAAGCTGCGTATGTTGCCGCAAATAACTTCTTGGACACATTTGCAAAAAACACCAACTATCTACCAAATTGCAAATTGGTTACGAGTGTCAATTGGACAACTTGGAAGCACATGGGAATGGCAGCTCCAAAAAAAAGAACGAATCAATCAATTGACGAAATCAGCATCACAAAAGAACAAGGTGTAACAGCATTACAAACCATTCTATCATTGCAAGAATCACAAATTATTGTCCTCGATAGAACCCTGAAACAACTACAAGAAGAAAGTAAAAACTTCTTTCAACATAGACTTCATAAAAATGAAAATACGGTAAAAACAGAACAACTAACGAGAACTGCATTAGGTCTAGATGGCACGTTTATAGCGCCTGAAGGAAAACTAGAATTGCAACTAGCAAAGTTGGTAGCAGCGCAAGTTGGTATCTCAGAAATTGGTGTACAAGACAACTTTTTCGAATTGGGATTGACTTCGTTAGACATTACAGAGTTGAATGGAAAAGTAAAAGAAATTACAGATGAAATAATTACAATTACAGATTTCTTCAATCATCCAACCATCCGTGAATTGGCAACGCATATAGCAGGAAACATTCCTGAAGAAGAGATTGTTGAACAAGAAGATAGTTTAGACATCTTAAACCGATCATTATCTTTTTTTAACCTGAATAATGAGCAAGAAAATGAGTAAGAAAACAGCACTAACAGGAATGGAAATTGCCGTCGTAGGCATGCACGGTAAATTTCCAGGCGCAAAAAATATAGCAGAATTTTGGGAAAATCTTTGCCAAGGAACAGAAAACATTACATTCTTTTCTGAAGAAGAAGCGAAGCAAAAAACGTTTCACAAAGGCATCACTACAGCAGAAAATCATGTGAAAGCTAAAGGCGAAATCGAAGATGTTGACTGTTTTG
Organism: Kordia jejudonensis; assembly: GCF_001005315.1. Taxonomy (GTDB): domain Bacteria; phylum Bacteroidota; class Bacteroidia; order Flavobacteriales; family Flavobacteriaceae; genus Kordia; species Kordia jejudonensis. The sequence continues at coordinate 35,323 of NZ_LBMG01000043.1, read as the reverse complement.
ATGCGCGTTTTTTTGGATACGCTGCAGCAGAAGCTAAAGTGATGCATCCGCAAACGCGATTATTTCATGAATGCTGTTGGGCTGCCTTGGAAAATGCAGGCATGAATCCTGAAAATTTAAAAGAAAAAGTTGGATTGTTTGGTGGAAGCTCTTCCAGTTATGAATGGAGAAAAGAACTGGCAAAAGCAAGCGCGACACCTTTTGACGAATATGCAAACGCATTGCTAAGTGATAAAGATTTAATGATTTCACGAGTTGCACACAAACTCAACTTAAAAGGTCCTGCAATAGCTGTTCAAACGGCTTGCTCTACCTCTTTAGTCGCTATTCACTTAGCTTGCCGATCGTTACTTATGGGCGAATGCAAATCGGCTTTGGCTGGTGGTATTTCTGTCAATTTACTAAACGAAGGCGGATACATTCATGAAGAAGGCATGATTCTTTCGCCAGATGGACATTGCAGACCGTTTGATAATGCTGCAAGCGGAACGGTATTTAGTGATGGTGTTGGTGTGGTTGTTTTAAAACGCTTAAACGATGCCATTGCGAATAACGATACCATTCATGCAGTCATAAAAGGCTCTGCGATCAATAATGACGGACATCAAAAAGTTGGATATACAGCACCAAGCTATCAAGGTCAAAAAGAGGTCATAAAATCAGCGCTTCATATGTCTAGAGTTGCGCCTGAATCTATCAGTTACATTGAAACGCATGGAACAGGAACATTTTTAGGCGATCCTATCGAAGCAAAAGCGTTAACAACTGTTTTCAAAGATCAACAAGAAAAAACGTGTGCATTAGGTTTTGTAAAAGCAAACATTGGACATTTGGATGCCGCAGCAGGAATAGCTGGAATGATCAAAACAATACTGTGTTTGAAACACAAATCGATTCCTCCACATCCAAATTTTAAAAATTTAAATCCTGAAATACACTTCAAAAACAGTCCTTTTTTCATCAATGATACGTTGATACACTGGAAAAATGAAAAGTTTCCATTAAGAGCTGGAGTTAGTAGTTTTGGTATTGGCGGTACAAATGTGCATATCATTCTAGAAGAAAATTTACAAGAAGAAAAAAATAATACAACTGATAAAACACAACTGCTTACGTTTTCTGCCAAAACAAAAGAAGCATTACAAGCACAACTGAACATACATACCGAGTTTTTCAAAAAACATCCAACAGTACATCTTGGAAATGTTGCTTATACACTTTCCAAAAAACCACAATTTAAACACAGAGCTGTCATTATCGCAAACAATATTTCGGATGCTATTGCACAACTAGAAGCCGAAAACTGGATAACGAATGATACCAATCAAGATACTTTACGTGATGTATCTGAAGAAAATAATAAGCTAAAAACGCATGCTTTAGTATGGTGTCAAGGAAATGATTTAGATCGAAAAACCATAGATCTTAATCAACACTACAAACTATGTGAGTTACCATCATATCCGTTTGCGAAAACTAAATTTCCATTAAAAATTAAACAGTCGTCTGATGCTGAAAAAACCGTCGAAAAAAGTACAAAATCTCAGGAAATTAACGATTGGTTTTATACTACCGAATGGACACGTGCTACTGCTCCACTAAAAACGAAGCTTGAAAATGATCGCACACAAAAATGGTTAATATACTATGAAGAAAGTTCGTTCAACGCTGTTCTAATTCAAAAAATAAAAGAAAAAAATACGACGGTACTTCTTGTCAAAAAAGGAACTGCATACACAAAATCTGACGCACACAACTATACAATTTCTAGTACAACTCCTGAACACGATCGTTTGGTGACAGACATCTTATCTGACGGACATAAAATTGATACTATTCTATATTTATGGAATGATTTCGAACATGAAACAAATGCATTTGTAAACTATATAGAACTTCTCAAAACCGTGACAAACAAAGACGCTTTTGCAGAAAATGCCGTGGTCAGTTCACTTTCCAACAATGCTTTTGATGTCATCGGAATAGAAACGAATATAGCGCCAATAAAAAGTACCTATAGCGGTTTGGCGAAAGTCATCAACAACGAATTTGCATCACTACAAGCCAAACATATTGATATCGCTTTAGTTGAACATATTGAGACGCTGAATGATGCTAACGCGTACGCTGAAAAGATCCTTTCAGAAATCAACAGTACAGCTACAGACGCGCTAATTGCGTATCGTGGAAAACATCGTTGGATTCAAAAAACGAGCAAACTAAACTTAGAAAGCACGAAGGAAACTGCTATCAAAATTAAAGAAAAAGGAGCCTACATCATTACTGGCGGATTAGGTGGTGTTGGACTTGCACTGGCTTCTTTTTTAGCTAAAGAAAGTAAATGTACGCTCGTATTGACCACTCGAAGTGCTTTTCCTGATAAGAAGAATTGGGAAAAAGAAATACACAATGAAAATACGCCTACCAAGCAAAAAGAAACAATCGCCAAACTCTTGGAAATTGAACGTTTGGGAGCAGAAATCATGATTAGTACCGTAAATATTGCGGACGAAGAAAACATGCGTCAACTTTTTGATACTGTCAAAGAAAAATTTTCTGCAATTAACGGAATCATTCATGCAGCTGGAATTGCTGACGGAAGTCTCATACGATTCAAAGAAACGGAACAAGTACTAAATGTGCTTGAAGCCAAAGTGCAAGGAACACTGGTTATTGACAAACTCATACAGAAAGAAAATCTAGATTTTGTCATCTTATGTTCGTCACTAAGTTCGTTACTGGGCGAAATTGGGCAAGCTGCTTACGTTGCCGCAAATGCGTTCATGAATCATTATGCACAATCAAGACAGCATACAAAAACAACGCGAATTATTTCAATTCTGTGGGATCGTTGGTTACAAACAGGAATGGCTCAAAAAACAGCAGCTATCTACGAAGAAGAAACTTCCACGGATTTAATTGGTGTGACGGCAACTGAAGGTGTTGCAGCTTTTAAAGAAGTTCTTTCTCTCAACATTCCTACGATTGCCGTATCTGTAACAGATTTAGAAACACGAATTAGTTCGGAAGCTGAACGTTTGCAATCATTTTTAGGCGAAACCAGCAAGGAAGAAATTAGCGAAAAACTATCGCAAACGCAAGTACAACAAGGAGTTAGTGATATTTTTGAAAAAATACTTGGCGAACGTCCACAACTTAATGAAAACTTCTTCGAATTAGGAGGCGATTCGCTAAATGCATTGCGATTGCTTTCCATGATTCAAAAACAATACAAAACGGAACTTTCCTTGGAAGTATTCATGGCAAATTCGACAGTGGAAGCCATCACAACACGCATTATGACGGCGCAAGATTCCTTTAGATCAAGTGAAATTCCTTCCGTTGAAAAAAGTACACAATACACGGTTTCGTCTGCTCAAAAAAGAATTTATGTCCTGCAAGAATTAGATCGAACAAACGTTTCCTACAACATGTTGCAAGTAGTCCGCGCTAGTCATATGAAAATTGATCGCTTGCAAAACGCGTTTCAAAAATTACTAGAACGCCATGAAATTCTTCGTGCCTACTTTGTATTAGATCAAGGAATTCCTGTGATGAAAATACAAGATACGGTACCGTTTGCCATCGAAGAATATTCACATGATTCAGGAAATTTAGCAACAATCATACAAAAATTTGTACGTCCATTTGAGTTAAACTCACCTTCGCTGATTCGTGTGGGAATGCTTCAAAATGAGCAAGAAACCATCTTGTTGGTAGACATGCATCATATCATTTCGGATGGTGTTTCGCTAAACATTTTAATACGTGATGTCATGGCGTTGTATGAAGATGAAACGCTGCAACCATTAACGATTCAGTATAAAGATATTACGGCTTGGCAATTGCAAAAAGAATATCTCGAAAGTTTAGATGCACAACGAAATTTCTGGAAAGAAAAGAAACTGGAAACCATTGCTCCGTTGCAATTACCAATTGACAAAGCACGAAAAAAGAAAAGTACTAACGGTAAAATTTTCCAATTTGAACTTTCGAAAGCGCAGCAACAAAAATTACAAGAATTTACAAAGAAACACGCGTTCACAAATTTCAATGTATTGCTAAGTACTTTTTACTTGTTACTGTCTAAATTATCGAATCAAAAAGAAATCATAGTTGGAACTTCTGTTGTAGGAAGATCGCATCCTGACATGGAAAAATTAGTTGGATTGTTTGCAAATACAATTCCGTTAAAAGCAACGATAACAGCGACAACGACTTATATTGATTTTATTAAAAATGTAAAGCTAGAAGCAGATACTTGTTTCGAAAACCAAGAACTTCCATTTGAAGAATTGGTGGCCGACATATCCCATTCATGGACGGCAGATCGAAATCCACTATTTGATGTCATGTTTGATTTCAAAAAACAATCAAATATCCTTAAAAGCGATTCGAGTGGATTAGTTATTGAACGAATTACCGACTTTGAAGCGCATCAAACTACGTCTAAATTTGATCTTTCGCTCACAGGTTTTGAAAGCGACAAAGGCATTCGATTCAATTTAGAATATGCAACTGATCTTTTTCTAGATACATCAATAGAACGCTATGTGGCTTATTTCAATGAAATTCTTGCGTTGTTAATTGAAACGCCAACTTCAAACATTGCAACAGCATTTCAGCTCAATGCTACAGAAAGTGCATTTTTACAAACCTACAATGCTACTGAAAAACCTGAATATTTAGGAAAAACGGTATTGGATGAATTCAACAAACAAGTACTTCGCGTACCAAACGAAATTGCTATTGTACATGGAAACTCCAACATAAGCTACAAGGAACTCGATGAAAAATCGAACCAATTAGCGCATCATTTACTAAATGAGTTGCAGATACAAACGGGCGATGTAGTCGCAACAGTTGCCGATAGAAGCATCAATTTACTCATAGGTATTTTAGGTATCCTAAAAGCTGGCGCTGCATTTGTTCCAATAGATCCAACATATCCGGAAGAACGCATAAATCTCATCCTACAAAATGCAAACATACAAACAGTGCTCACGGAAACATCCTATTTCTTTGAAATTGCCATTGCTGCCGAACATGTATTTGCATTAGATGCAGAATTAGATCATATCGCACAACCAATTACGTCGCCAGAAATTCAGATTACAGCAAACCAATTAGCCTACATCATTCACACTTCAGGAACAACTGGCGTTCCGAAAGGCGTTATGATTTCGCATGAAAACTTGTGCAATTACGCATTATGGGGAAAGGAAACCTATTTGGATGAAACACATGTTTGTTTCGCTTTCTGTACTTCGATAGCTTTCGATTTAACGATGACGTCCATTTTTGTACCATTGGTTAGCGGAAATACTATTGAAGTATATTCTGACAAAGAAACGCCAGCAGCATTGATGACAACAATTATCAAAGACGATCGCGCGCATGTGATAAAGCTTACACCTTCGCATCTGAAAATTATAAGCAACTATTTTCAAGAACGTGGAATTTCCAACACCAATTTGAAATGTATGATTGTCGGTGGAGAAGCATTTTCAGCAGATAGTGCTTCAAAAATACATACATTATTTAATGGAAATGTTACGCTGTACAACGAATACGGACCTACAGAAACCACCATTGGTTGTTCGGTGCAAAAATTTAATAATCAGACACATACAGGAGTTAGTGTTCCGATTGGAAAACCTGTTGCCAATACGAAAATTTACCTCTTAAATGATACACTAACGCAAGTTCCACTTGGTGTTTTTGGAGAAATCTATGTTTCAGGTAACAGTGTTGGTTTAGGATATTACAACAATCTAGAAGAAACTCAAAAACGATTCATAAACAATCCTTTTGAGCCGAATACAACAATGTATAAAACGGGCGATATTGCTAAGTTTTCTGCCGATGGCGAGTTGATATATTTCGGAAGAAATGATGAACAAGTGAAAATTCGTGGTTTTCGAATTGAAACGGCGGAAATAGAAAAAGAACTCCGTACACTGTATCCACAATTTCAAACGGTATTGGTTGTTGCAAAAGAAGATTCACATGGCGATCAGGTTTTATACGCATACTACATTTCTGATGAAAAAATTAAAGAAAAAGAAATACGCGACAAATTAGCCGCACGACTTCCATCGTATATGATTCCGAATCATTGCATGCACATTTCGGAAATTCCAATTACGAGTAACGGAAAAGTAAAATTCAGTGAATTGCCAAATGCTTCCAACAAACAAGCGGAACAACATGAACAAGCAATCTCTACAACGGAAATAGAACTGACTAAAATTTTTGCCGATATTCTCGATCAAAATCCTGAAACTATTGGTGCAACAAGCGATTTCTTTGATCTTGGTGGACAATCACTAAAAGCAGTCACACTCAGTACACGTATCTATGAAGTTTTTAATGTAGACATCAGTTTACACGAAATTTTTAAACAACCAAATGTACGTGCATTGGCGGCACATGTTGACAACGCGGAACATACTATTGAAAAACAACCAATTGTAAAAGTAGCGCCGAAAGACTATTACACAACGTCCAACGCACAAAAAAGAATATTTTTAGAATTGCAGTTGCATCAAAATAGTACGATGTACAATACGGCACTAAAAATTCCTTTACAAAACATTGATGCCAAAAAATTAGAAACGGCATTCAACAGTTTAGTAGAACAACAGGAAGCTTTGCGCACGTCTTTTCATATCATTGACAATGAAGTAGTGCAGAAAATTCATGAAAAAAGCAGCATTCCATTTCAAGTCAAAAGTCTTGATTCGTATGACGCGCTGCAACAAATGGAAACTACATTTCTACAACCTTTGCAGTTAGAAAATCCTGAATTGGTTCGTATGGTATTAGTACAATTGCCTGAAAACAAAAGCGTATTATATTTTGACATTCATCATATTATTTCGGATGCTATTTCTGCAAAATTATTAATTCACAATCTGCTTGATTTGTATCACGGAAAACCAATAGAAACTGCCGATATTTCCTATAAAGATTATGCGGAATGGGAAGCTTCTCAAATTGAAAACCAACCAATTTCCGATTTCTGGAAACAGCAGTGCAACGATGCAAAACCTGTAAACTTACCGTATGATACAAATCCAAAAGAAGCATCAGAATCGTTACTTGGCAACGAAGAAAATTTTGTCTTACCAATAGATAAAACAGCACAACTCAGACATTTATGTAAGAGTAACAAACTAACAGAAGCCACCGTACTTTTGGGCGCTTTTGGAATATTGCTGTCAAAAATTAGTGGACAAGAAGATATCATTGTAGCAACACCATTTTCAGAGAGATTTCAAGAAGAAACCAAAAACGTTGTTGGAATATTTATCAAAACATTTCCTGTACGAATGTTTCCAAAAAGTGAGCAATCTATTCTGGAATTTTTTAAAGAAATACAAACTGAAGTATGGAATATTCTGGAGCATCAAAAACAAGCTGTTGATGGCACATTGAATATTCCTAATGATGACTTCTTATACGATATTTTATTCGCATACCAAGAAAATGAAGGTTTGGTAACGGCATTGCAACAAAATAGATTGTACGATGAAACACAAACTATTGAAGCGATTTTTAATGAAGTAAAATCTAAATTGATTTGTATGATTGATGATCAAAACGATACAATTCAGCTAAAAATTGCTTACAGAAAAGAACTCTTTCTAAAAGAAACTATTATCCGATTAGCGACGTATTATCAAGAAATCATTGAGCTAATTACGAAGTTTGAAGCAACTAAAATAGAAGACATTCAGCTTCAAAATCAATTAAACGAAGTGAATACGGAATTACCTAATATGGACTTTGATTTTTAACAAACGAAGACACGAGCAACGAAAATGAAAGATCAATTACACATCATCGCAGCACAAAAGAAAAAGGAAAAAGCCTTTTGGTTATCTCAATTTGAAGATATGCCAACAAAAGAGGCACTTTTGGAAGTATTGGTCGCGCGTACTGCAAAAGCAAATGCTGCTGTAGAGACGATTCCATTTACGATCAACAAGGAAACCTATACAGAATTGATGCGTATTTGTAAAAATTCAGATCATTCATTGCATCTATTTTTACACACTGCGCTTTTGGTTTTGCAATACAAATATACGGGCACAACCACACAAACCATTGGCACAACGGTGTACAAACAAAAAAGCGATCAAGAAAAAATGATCAATACAGTGTTGCCATTAAAACAGCAAATTTCTTCGGAAGATTCCATTAAAAAAATACTTTTGGACACGCGCGCGGTAGTCACGGAAGCAGTAGCACATCAAAATTATCCGTTTGAAATTTTAAAACAACACATTCATCCAGAAGCTACAGCAGAAAATCCTGTACTTTTTGATACTGCTTTAGTGTTAGAAAACATACATGATAATAATTTCCCTGGCGCATTACAACCGCTATTGCTATTTTCATTTCATAACGATCAAACACAATTAAAAGGAAAACTTAGCTATCAAGAAGGTCGCATTTCCAAAGACATTGCTACGGCAATTACAACACATTTCGCGGATATATTACAACAAATTGTAGCGAAAATAGACACTACTGTTGCTAAGATTTCGTTAATGCCATCTGCACAAAAGCAACAATTGGCTAACGGTTGGAATGCCACTACAAATACCATTTCTTTAGACAAAACCATACACAAACTATTTGAAATTCAAGTGGATAAAACGCCTGATAAAGATGCGATTGTGTTTGAAAACAAGACATTAACCTATCAAGAACTCAACAAAAAAGCAACTGCTGTAGCAGGTATATTGCAAAATAAAGGAATCAAAAAAGGCGAAGTAGTTGCGATAATGACATCAACTTCTTTTGAAATGATAATTAGCGTCTTTGCCGTGTTAAAAGCTGGCGGATGCTTTCTTCCTGTAGATCCTGCAAATCCTACGGAAAGAATTCAATCCATTGCAAACGATAGCAATGTTCGGTATATACTTACCAACGGGAATCAAACTAAAAATTTCACTTCCGAAGTTGAGCTTATTCACATCAATAGTGAAACTCTCAACACAACCGATACTGCATTCAAATCGCATGCTGGCAATTCTTCTGAAACCTGCTATGTTGTATATACTTCAGGATCTACAGGCGTTCCTAATGGTGTAAAAGTTTCGCATAGTGCATTGGCAAATTTGTGTGCATGGCATAACGATTTCTTTGAAGTTTCTGCGACAGCGCGCGCGACCAAAATTGCAGGTTTTGGCTTCGATGCTTCCGTTTGGGAAATAATGCCATACATTATTCAAGGTGGAACACTATTTTTAACTTCTGACACGATAAAATATGACATTCATGAACTTCATCTGTTTCTTGAAGAAAATAGCATTACACATTCTTTCTTGCCAACAAAACTTGGAGAAGCCTACATACAACGATATGATTCGTCTTCTTTACAACACTTATTAGTTGGTGGCGAAAAATTAGCACGCGTCAAAAAACGTTCGTATACAATTACAAATGCTTACGGTCCGTCTGAAAATGCAGTTGTTGCCACAGCGTATAAAATTTCCAAAACTGCGTATGAAACAATTCCAATTGGGAAACCAATCACAAATACAAAAGCATATGTCATACAACCTAAAACACTCGAATTATTGCCATTGGGAATGTGTGGCGAATTGTGCATTTCAGGCGCAAGTTTGGCAAGCGGATACGTATCTAATGACGAACTTACGCAGCAACGTTTTTGTAAAAACTTGATCAATAATGGAGAAATTGCCTATAGAACTGGCGATTTAGTCCGTTGGAACTCCGAAGGAAATCTTGAATTTATAGGACGTGTCGATACACAAATAAGTTTAAGAGGTTTTCGAATAGAACCACAAGAAATAGAAACGGCAATTCTAAAAATAATACAAGCAACACACTGTGTAATTGTCAAACGAGCAATCAATGAATCCGAAAGTGTGATCTGTGCATTTATTGAAACAACTCAAAAATTTGATAGTAAACAACTTAAGCAAGAATTAAAAAAGAGTTTGCCCGAATATATGATTCCTACGCACATTGTACAATTGGAAAAACTTCCCTTGACAACGAATGGAAAAATTGACAAAAAAGTATTACAACTTCCGAAACGAAAAACAAACGATATTGTACTGCCTACCAATGAAATAGAAGAAAAATTAAGACACATTTGGAGTCGCATCTTAAAAATTGATATTGAAACAATCAGCACTGAAGAAAGCTTTTTAGAATTGGGTGGAAACTCGTTAAGTGTTACACTGCTAAAAGCCAACATTCAAGATGCCTATGCAGTTGCCATATCTGTAAAAAAGTTGTTTGAAATTGTAACCATAAAAAATCAGGCAGTATACATTGCTTCCGCAGAAAAAGCAACTATGGTAACCATTCCGAAAGCAATTTCGAAAACAAAATACACTGTATCTTCTGCGCAAAAACGAATCTTTTTTCATCAACAATTGCATCCAACAAGTACGATATACAACATTCCAAATGTATTTGAACTCAAAAATTATACGCATGAAAAACTAGAAAAAGCGTTTCAACAATTAATTGCACGGCATGAAATTTTACGCACTTCTTTTCAGTTTGAAATCAATGAACCTGTCCAAATCATTCATGAAACCGTCAATTTTACAATTGATGTGCTGCATACAACTGCGGCATCACTAGAAACTACATTACAAAATTGTGTACAACCATTTCAACTGGAAACTGGAACACTATGCAACGTAAAAATTATACACAGTGATGATGCACAAACATTTCTATTTATTGACATTCATCATATCATTTGCGATGGTGTTTCCATTCTTATCTTGCTAAATGAATTACTAGCGCTGTATGGTGGAGAAACACTCTCACAACCAACCATACAATACCGTGATTTTTCGGAATGGGAACAAGCAACGCCACAGCAATTACGAAAAAAATCGCAGGAAAAATTTTGGCGTACAGAACTTCAAAAACCAATACCTACCGTAAATCTAATTACTGATTTCAAGCGTCCAAATAGTGCATCTTATGAAGGAAGCACGTTGCATTTTACCTTAAATAGTACTGAATTTGAACGTGTGCAACAAGCTACAAAGGCACACAAAACCACGTTATTTGTGTTTCTACTTAGCACATTTAAAATTTTACTGTCAAAAGTTACAGCGCAAAAAGATATCATCATTGGTACCGCCGTTACAGGACGTGAACACATGCAATTATTAGATACGGTTGGAAATTTTGTCAACACGGTTTGTATCCGAAGTCAAGTAGAAGCAACTGAAAGTGTCGCGGAATATATTAAAAGACTAAAAACTAAAATCGCAAACGTTTTTGAGCATCAAACATATCCTTTTGAAGAACTTGTAGAAAAGCTCGACATTACTGCTGAAGCTGCTAGAAATCCACTGTTCGACATTGCTTTTGTGCTTCAAAATATTGCAGATGAACAACTACGAACCGTTGACAAAAATGGTTTATCCCTAAAAAAAGTAGCACAACTCGCTTTTACCGAAAATACTGCCAAAGTCGATCTCGTGTTCACCGCAATTTTAGATGGAGATCAATTGGCATTTACCATTGGTTACAAAACGAAACTATTCAAGGAAAGTTCTATAAAACAATTCTTTGAATACTACAAACATGTTTTAAACAGCATTATTACAAACGATCAAACAAGCATACAGGAACTAAACCTTCCGATAAAAATAAAAGAAGTACAAAAAACAAAAATTGACAGCTTTAAAGAAGATTTTAATTTCTAATAAAACCTGCTAAAAAGCATTAACAATATTATAAATGAATGATAGAAAACTAGCGTTAAACATACAAACCGAAGAAAAAAAATACTGGGAACAAAAACTTTCAGATGTACCTGAATCGTCTTCATTTCCTTCAGATTTTCCATTGAAACATACTGTTTCTCCTACGCAAGAAAGTATCGCTTTTCAAGTGCAACATGCGTTATATGAAAAAATAAATGCACTAAGTGAAGGTTCGCATTCCAAATTGTACATGATTCTTGCGAGTGGACTTTTGGCACTATTGAACAGATACACAGGAAACGAAGATGCACTTCTTGAAACACAGATTTTCTCCAATTCAGAAGACACGGATCTGTTAAATGAACGCTTAATTTTAAGAACAGCATGTACTGCCGAAAATAATTTTAAAGACATCTTAATGGTAGTTCGAAAAGAGGTAATAGACTCCATTGAACATCAAAACTATCCGCTAGACCTTTGGATCAATGCACAAGAAGCGGAACACAAAGGAAGCAAACATGCGTTTCTTCAAACTGGATTGCGATTGACAAACTTGCAAGCCATACAACCAAAAACCGCTTCTGCCCTATTTTTCACATTTACCGAAACTGATGATCTCTTAAAATGTGAGGTTACTTATAATTCTGCTACATACAAAAAAGTGAGTGTGGCACGTATAATAAAAAACTACCAAAACATGCTAGCTGCATTATTGACAAATCCTGAGGAAGCCATCGGAAATGTTGCAATTGTAGATACAGAAGAGCAAGAAGTACTTTTCAATTTTAACGCTAACAAAGCATACGATGTCAAGTTAGCAGTGCATGAAATAGTTGAATTGCAAGCAGAAAAGCATCTTGATAAAATTGCAGTTGTAGGCGAACAGGAAACACTTACTTACAAACAATTAAACGAACTATCCAATCAAGTAGCACATAGTTTAATTCATGAATACGGAATAGAAAAAGGCGATGTAATTGCAATACTATACGAACGTTCTCCAAAAATGATTGTTGCCATGCTGGCAATTCTAAAAGCTGGTGGCGCATACGTTCCAATTGATGTAAATTATCCAACAGATCGAATTCAATACATTTTAGAAAATACAGAAAGTAAACTCTTATTCACGTCTTCTAACTTTCTATTCGATTTAGATTTCTACACAGGTACATTTTTTGCGCTAGACTTACAACTTGAAGATTTAACCACAGCAACCGAAAATGTAAACCTAAAAATATCGCTGGAAGACTCCGTGTATGTCGTATACACTTCAGGTTCTACAGGTCGCCCAAAAGGTGTTGAAATTAAACATGCTTCATTGGTAAACCTCGTCAATGTCTACAAAGAACAATTTAATATCACTGTAGATGATCGCTTAACGCAAGTTGCCAGTGCCGGATTTGACGCCATGGGATTTGAAATATGGCCAAGTCTGCTGAACGGTTGTGCGCTCTACATCATTGATGAATTCATTCGATTAGACACCATTCAATTAAAAAAATGGCTTGAAGAAAACAAAATTACGGTTTCGTTTCAACCTACCGTTTTAGCAAAAAAACTCTTGGAACTTCCGTGGCAAAAAGGAACACTACGAGCGCTAATTTCAGCAGGAGAAAAACTTCAAATAGAAACAGTACCCGAAGTTCCTTTTGACATATACAACTTATACGGACCAACCGAAGATACAGTTTGGACTACCTGGAAAAAACTAACGCCAGCAACAATGCGTCCGTACTACTCTATCGGAGCACCAATTCTAAATCATGCAGTATACATTCTGACCAACACACAACAATTACAACCTATTGGAGCCAAAGGAGAAATCTGCATTGGCGGCATCGGAGTTGCCAAAGGATACTATAAAAATGAAGCACTTACGGCTGAAAAATTTATCAAAAATCCTTTCAAAGAAAATGACTATTTATACAAAACTGGCGATATTGGTATTTGGCATGATGAAGGAGAAATAGAATTCATAGGTCGTGTAGACGATCAAGTCAAAATAAGAGGACAACGGGTCGAAATCAAAGAAATAGAGCATGTAATTCTCAAAAATACAACCATTTCAGAAGTTGTAATTATTCCTAAAACAGATGATGACAACCATGTCTATCTAACGGCGTTCTGTGTGACGCAACATGCGGAAACGATGCATGCACTAAAACAAGAACTTGCGAAGGAACTGCCTGATTATATGATTCCTACAGAAATGGTACAGCTTGAAACCTTGCCGCTAACTGTGAATGGAAAAGTAGACAAAAAAGCGTTGCAACAACAAAAAGTAACAAAGACCAAAAGTCAAAACTATGTGGCGCCAGAAGGCAAAACGGCGATCGCGATTGCAAAACTTTGGGGAGATCTTTTAGATGTAGCAAGTGAAAACCTAAGTGCCGAAGACAACTTTTTTGACATTGGCGGACATTCGTTAAAAGCAACCATTCTCATCACGTTGCTCAATGAAGAATTTCAGACGGCATTCACGCTAAGTGATATCTTTAAGTACAATTCCATTGCGCAACAAGCGGCGTACATTGATTCGCTAGCACAAAAAACGGTAGTTGACACAAAAATTCCGTTAGCACAAAATCAAGAATACTATCCATTATCTTCTACACAAAAAAGACTCTTCTTTGTCAATCACTTTGGTGGAATAGGAATTACGTACAACACACCGCTAATTGTAGAAACCGAAGGAACTGTTGACATTCCACGCATGGAAATGGCGCTGAACAATCTCATTAAGAGGCATGAAATACTAAGAACTTCATTTGAAGTAAAAGACGAAATTCCTGTACAAATAATACATGAAGAATTGCACTGTAGCATTCAAATCATCGAAAGAAATCATGAAAAACTAAACGATCAAATTAGAAAACTCATCACGCCGTTTCAATTGGCTACTTTGCCACTACTCCGCGTATTTTTCATCAAACAAACACCAGAAAAGGGAATTTTAATATTTGACACACATCACATGATTTCCGATGGAACTTCGCTCGGCATCATCATCAAAGACCTTTTAAAACTATACAACAATGAAACTATAGCCGACTTAGCAATACAATACAAAGACTACGCTACTTGGCAACAAAGTGATGCATATACAGAATTTCTAAAACCACAAGAAGAATTTTGGTTACAAAAACTATCCAATGAATTGCCCGTACTAAAGCTTCCGCTAGATTATCCTCGGAAAAACATTGAAGAATACGACGGAAGTACGTTTGAATTCTTGCTAGACGCACACACTACAAACAAGCTAAAAGAACTTTGCAAAGACGAAAAAACAACACTTTTCAGCACGCTATTTAGTGTATTTAGTGTTTTCCTTACCAAAATTACGGGACAACACGACATGATTATCGGAACTCCCGTATTTGGACGTACACATGCAGGTTTGCAAGATTTAATAGGAATGTTTGTAAACACACTTGCGGTTAGAATTGCTTCCGACAACTCGTTAACGCTACACGAATTCATGCAATCTGTAAAAACAGAAGTCTTAGATGCATTAGCGGCACAAGACTATCCGTTTGAAAGCTTAGTAGACAAACTTTCTGTAGAAAGAGACATGAGTAGAAATCCACTATTTGATGTTTGCTTGGTAATGCAAAACATGGACATTCCTGAAATAGAATTTCCAAATCTCACCGTGCGACAACGTGATTTTCACGGAGCTACTTCAAAATTCGACTTAACGCTTTTTATCGTGGAAACTCCAGAAGGAATTGTATGTAGTTTCGAATACAAAACTGGATTATTCACAGCAAAAACAATTGAAAAATTTGCAGGTTACTTTGAAAAAATCACAAAAGCATTCATCACAAATCCGCAACAAAAAATTCAAGAAATCCATCTCGTATCAGAAGCTGAAAAAGTACAGCTCCTAGAAGAATTCAACGCCACAACTTTTGAATATCCACACAATAATAATGTGATGGAAATCTTTAAAAAACAAGTTGTCGCAACGCCACATGCAGTAGCACTATCGTTTGAAGATAAAACACTTACATTTCAAGAATTAGACGAACAGTCAGATGCCATTGCAAACTATCTAATTCACGAAGAAAACACCACACAAGAACAAGCTGTTGGCGTTTTAATGTCAAGATGTATACACCTTTTTCCTGTCATCTACGGAATCTTAAAAGCTGGTGGCGTATACGTTCCGTTAGGTGTCGGATTGCCTGAAAACAGACTCAGACAAACAATTGAAGATGCAGAAATTGCAACAATTCTAAGTGTCAAAAGTGAATTAAAAACACTCAACCGATTGCAATGGGAATGTCCAAAATTTCGCAGTTACGTTTGTATAGACAGTACAAACATTTTCAACGAAAAAGAAACACAAGAAAACCTCTTGATGAACAAACAAATTTGGGATCATGTTGGGGAAACCAGTAAAAACGAAATTGAAGGTGGTGGATGGCAAAGTAGTTATACAGGACAAGCCTTCTCTAAAGAAGAAATGCAAGAATACGCTGAAAATGTTACCAAAAAAGTACTGCCCGTTTTACATAAAAACAGTAAGGTTTTAGAAATTGGTTGTGCTTCAGGAATTACCATGTATTCGCTTGCTCCAAAAGTTGCGCTGTATTACGGAACGGACTTGTCGGAAGTAATTATTGAAAAAAACAAAGCGAAAATTAACTCCGAAGGAATTGAAAACATACAACTAAAATCACTTCCTGCGGATCAAATTGATACCATAGCTGAAGAAAACTTTGATGTCATCATTATCAATAGTGTAATTCATCTCTTTCACGGACACAATTACTTTCAAGATGTGTTGCAAAAAGCAATTGACAAAATACACGACAAAGGATACATTTTTGTGGGAGACATAATGGATCATGCGCTAAAAGATGTCATGATTGCTGATTTTAATCAATTCAAAAATGAAAACCCAAAGTACAGAACAAAAGTAGATTGGTCACAAGAACTATTTGTTGCCAAAGATTGGTTTACAGATGTAAGTACCAAACTCACAGCGATGAAATCATTGCAGTTTTCAAACAAAATAAAGACCATTGAAAATGAATTGACAAAATACAGGTACGATCTACTTATTGAAATTGACAAAAGCAATACAACGCAACAAACAATTCAAAAGAAAAAGCAACAATTTGATTGTACAATTTTAGAAAAACACGCCGCAAAAACGGTTCCCAACACAACGCTACCAAACAATCTAGCGTATATCATTTACACATCTGGTTCTACAGGAATTCCTAAAGGAGTTATGATTGAGCATGCATCGCTACTTAACAGAATTCATTGGATGCAACGCAAATATCCGTTAAACGCTGACGATGTCATTCTACAAAAAACAACACTGACATTTGATGTTTCCATTTGGGAATTATTCTGGGGCGCATTTACGGGCGCTTCCGTTTCTCTATTGCCAATTGACGCCGAAAAAGATCCGCATCACATCATTGGCAACATTCAGGAAAACAAAGTTACCGTACTGCATTTTGTACCATCGATGTTTACAGCTTTCTTAGATTATGTTGAATGGAATCAGAGCATCGAAAAACTAACAACATTAAAATACATTTTCTGTAGCGGAGAAGCCTTAGGGCGCGATCAAATACGCAGATTTCACAAACTCTTTAAAAATCATACACACACAAAACTCATTAACTTATACGGGCCAACGGAAGCTACAGTTGATGTTTCGTATCATGAATGTAAAGATGAAGAAGCACAAACAATCGTGCCTATTGGAGCGCCAATTGACAACATTCAATTACACATCGTTGATGAAAATTTACAATTAATTCCAATTGGATTGGAAGGACAAATCTGTATCAGTGGTGTTGGTGTAGCACGCGGATATATAAACAGAGAATCGCTTACCAAAGAAAAATTTGTCACGGCTCCATTTTTAAACCATCAAAAAATGTATCTCACGGGAGATGCTGGAAGATGGTTGCCTTCTGGCGAAATAGAATTCTTAGGTAGAATAGATCATCAAGTAAAAATTCGCGGATATCGTATAGAACTGCAAGAAATTGAAAATCAGCTCCTAAACATTCCCGATGTCGGAACTGCTGTTGTCATGGCTCGAACGGCTTCCAACACTCAAAATGATATTGCAACGCCTACAAAAGATACGTACTTAGCTGCATACATTACAAGTACGCAACGCATAAAATATTACGACAACGCCTCAAAGTTGTTGCAACAAGCGCAATTGCAATCGCAGTACTTGCACAAACTAGCCAACGGAATGCCGCTGTTTCATGTAAACACGCGGGAAGCAGATTTTATGTATGGCGAAATTTTCAAAGAAAACGCATACCTAAAAAATGGAATTCAGTTAGCAGAAGGCGCATGCGTACTTGATGTTGGTGCCAACATTGGTATGTTTTCGGTTTTTCTATCACAGCTATTGCATGAAGTAACCATTCATGCTTTTGAACCTATCACACCATTATTTGAAAAACTACAGTTAAATGGACAACTTTACGGAAATCAACACATAAAAGCACATGCCGTCGGAATATCGGATACAGAAAGTGAAGCGACCTTCAAATACTATCCAAATGCGTCTATCATGTCTGGACAATATGGTAATGTAAACGATGATGCAAGTTTGGTAGCTACTTACATGAAAAATCAACTATCAGGCGATGCAATGAACGAAGAAGAACGTGCTGCAATACTTCACGAACGTTTCAAAAATGTAGAAGAATATACTTGCAAACTAAAATCAATCTCTCAAATCATTGCCGAAGAAAACATTCAAAACATTGATTTATTAAAAATCGACGTTGAAAAAAGTGAATGGGAAGTACTAAATGGAATGCAAGAAAAAGATTGGGACATTGTGCAACAAATTGTCATAGAAGTACATGATGTTGACAATCGTTTACAACAAATTCAACAAAAAATTGAATCACACGGATTCACGATTATTACGGAGCAAGATGCAAACTTTACAGATACACACATCTACAATTTATATGCTACACGCGCAACAACTATTGATAATGTCAATAACAAGCCAGCAACGCTACAACTGTACTGGAAATCTGATGATGAGCTCATCAAAGAAATTACGACCAAGCTAAAAAGCGTAGTACCCGATTATATGATTCCTGCACAAAGCGCCATTGTAATTTTGGATGAAATTCCAACACATGCCAATGGTAAAATCAACAGAAAACAATTACCCGATCCATTGCAGCAAAGAAGAGTACATGAAACTGCGTACGCTGCACCAGAAACCGACTTAGAACACTTAGTCTTAGAAGTTTGGCAAAAAGTAATCGGCAGAGATCGTATTAGCATAAAAGACGATTTCTTCCACATTGGTGGCGATTCTATCAAATCTATTCAAATCGTTTCAAGACTGAATACAAAAGGATACACCATAAAGATGAAAGATGTCTTTGAAAATCCTACCATTGAAAAACTTGCCAAAGTCTTGACAAAAAATGAAATTGTTCGTGATCAATCTGCCGTTACGGGAGAAATTGCGCTGACGCCAATCAAAAAAGCATTCTTTCAAAGCGATTTGCAATATGCAGATCATTTTCATCAAGCAGTATTACTGTTCAAAAAAGAACCATTTGATCTCACGGTTTTAGAAAATGTCATCAAAGAATTGCAAACACATCATGATGGACTTCGTTCTGTTTTTCATAAAAATACTTCTGGAGAATATATTCAAAAATTACAAGACATTGAGCATCCCGTAGATCTTACCATATACAATCTGAAAGAAGATGCCGCTTTTGAAACCGCAATGAAAAACATCATGGCAACAATGTCTTCAAACTTTTCACTCGAAGTAGGTCCATTGATCAAATTTGCCGTATTTCAAAGTACAAAAGGCGATTATTTATACCTTTTAAGTCATCACTTACTTATTGATGGACTCTCATGGCGAATTCTTATTGAAGACCTAAATACACTTTTACTACAAGCCAAAGAAGCACAAACATTCCAATTGCCGCGCAAAGTATCTTCCTTAAAAGAATGGTCGGAAGAAATGTACACACACTATGTAGAAAGTTCAAAATTTGAAAAAGAGCTTACCTTTTGGCAATCCTACCAAGCGCAAGAATTTTCAAAAATCCCAGTGCTTACGGATGAAAATACACAGGTAAAAGAAGTCGCTTTCGCTGAATTTTCACTCAACAAAACGCAGACTACAAACGCAATTGAAGAAGCAAATACGGTATTCAATACCAAAGTGGACGATTTGCTAATTGCTGCGATCACACGCGCTGTTCGTGAGGAATTTTCAATAACAAACGAAATTCCAATCCTATTGGAACATCACGGAAGAGAACCGTTTAATGCTACTGTAGATGTCAATAGAACCATCGGTTGGTTTACAACACTATATCCTGTAATTGTGGGCGCACCAACTGATTACGACTTGAAACAACACATAAAATATGTAAAAGAAAAAGTACACCAAGCTGCTGAACACAAACTTGGATATGCCGTTGGACGTTATGTACTTCAAGAAAAAAATACAAAACTAAATCATATCAATCCGCAACTACTATTCAACTATTTAGGGCATTTTGATGCGGATATTAGCAACATTAGTGAACTAGAAACGACAGACATTTCACTTGAAAACATGGAACATCCGCAACGAACACGCGCATACGACATGGAAGTCACAAGTGTCGTCATCAACGGACAATTATCGGTTCGTATATCGTACAGTTCCAATAAATTTGAAGAAGCCACCATTCAGGCGTTCTTAGAAAAAATACAACAAAACTTAGAAGCCATCATTGCGTTCTGCTTGAGCTGTGAAGAAACAGAAATTACACCTAGCGATCTCACATTTACAGACATATCATTAGAAGAATTAGACGCATTAGAATCCTTCTTTGACGAATAAAAAAACAACGAAAACAGTAATGAAAAAAAACGGAAATATAGAAGATGTATACACCTTGTCGCCGCTACAGGAAGGAATGTTATTTCATGCGTTACACGATACAGAAGCAAATGCGTACTTTGAGCAAATTTCGTATCGAATCAAAGCAGCTTTAACAATTGCTACTGTCAAAGAAGCTGTGAGCGCTTTATTTAAAAGGCACGATGTATTAAGAACTTCTTTTTTAGATCATTTAGAAAAACCAGTACAAGTTGTTTTAAAAAATAGAACACCTGATTTTTTCCATGAAAAGCTAGCTACTTCTCTAGACAAAGAAGCTATTGATACAAAAATTGCAGCGTTTAAAATTGCAGATAGAAAAAAAGGATTTGATCTTAAAAGAGGAAGTTTAATGCGTTTGTCGATGCTTCAGATAGACGATACTACGTTTGAATTTATCTGGAGTTACCATCACATCATTATTGATGGCTGGAGCATGGGAATCCTAATTGAAGAATTTTTCGAAATCTACAATGCATTACACAACAATAGACCAACGCGTTTAACCGATCCGCAACCGTACAAACGTTACATTTCGTGGCTTACCAATAAAGACAGTAAAGTTTCCGAGGATTTCTGGAAAAACTATTTGGACAATATTACCACGCCATCACACATTCCGCCGACACAACTATATGCAAGTGATACTGGCTATAAAAATCAACGGAATATCTTAACATTTTCGGAAGAAGAAACCAATCAGCTCAACTATTTTGTCAAAGAGCAACAACTTACGTTGAATAACTTCATTCAGACGATTTGGGGAATTGTCGTATCAAAATATACCCAACAAGAAGAAACCATTTTTGGAATGGTAACTTCGGGAAGACCGCCAGAAATTAGAAACATAGAAGCTATGGTGGGACTTTTTATCAATACGATTCCCGTCCGTATCAAAGTTGATAAAGAAAAAACAATCGCGGCACTTTTAAAAGAAGTCCAAACAAATGCATTACTGCAAGAAGCGCATCAATATGATCCGTTGGCGGACATTCAAGCGGCAACTCCGTTAAAAAATAACCTATTTGATCACATCTTAGTATTAGAAAACTTTCCAATTGCAGATCAATTAGAAGCATTTTCAAACGCAGATAAAGCGGAAGAAAAACTTGACTGTACTATTGAAAATATTGACGTTTTTGAGCAAACAAACTACAATCTAAGTTTGCTCATTCAACCGACAAAAAAACTCATTATTGACTTCCTTTTCAATGGAAATGTACACGATTCGGCTTTTATTAAATTGATTGCAAATGATTTTAAACGACTCATTTTACAAGCAATCAAAAATACAGCACAAACGGTTGATACGCTTTTTCAACTTTCAGAAGCAGAGGTGCAACAGTTAGCGCAATTTCAATCGCATCCAAAACAACAAACGTTACCGAAACAATCGCTCATTTCTGCATTTGCAAAAAATGTACAACACACGCCAAATCGTACAGCATTGTATTTTGAAGGCAACAGCATGACGTATCAGCAATTGGAGGAAGCTTCCAATACGGTTGCCAATTATTTACTTCATCAAGGTGTTCAACAAGGCGATATTGTCGGAATTATTGACGATAGAACTGCCATGTCCATAGTTTCCATTTGGGGAATTCTAAAAGCTGGTGGCGCCTATGTAATTCTTGACAGTTCGTATCCTGTGGGAAGAATTGAATATATGTTGGCGGATAGTAAACCAACATGTACACTTATTGCAACCGAAAATCCATTACGCCAAACGCTAAATCACAAGCAACTTATTTCCTATGAAGATGCATTTACAACTTCCTTTGAAAAAGTAACATTGCCGACCATAAAAGCGGAAGATGCTGCGTATATCATTTACACTTCTGGTTCTACAGGTGTTCCAAAAGGCATTAAAGTTTCACACGAAAATGTATTGTACTTAGTAGACAGTTTATTTGAAAGTGTATATGCACACTATCCTACTTCGGAAGCTTTAAAAATTGCCTTATTGGCTTCTTTCTCGTTTGATCCGTCTGTTCAGCAACTATTTGGCTGTTTCGTTTTAGGACATTCATTATATCTTGTCCCAGAAGAAACACGCAGAGACGGTTACCAACTCATGGAGTATTTCACAACGCATGAAATTGACATTACAGACGGAACGCCTTCGCATCTAAGAATCATGGCAGAAGTATTGGATACCTTGCCAAAAATACCCGCGTTAAAACACTTGCTAATTGGTGGCGAGCAACTAGACCTTCCTGCCTTAAAAAAGATTTATCAATGGTATGGTGCAAATGCTCCGAGAACAATCAACTTGTACGGACCTGCAGAATGCACGGTAGATAGTATTGCGTTTGACATACACGCGGAGAATATTCAAGAAATGAACTTCGCTCCTATCGGAACACCAATGAAACATGCAGAAATATACATTTTGGATGCACATAAAAATCATGTGCCAATTGGTGCGCAAGGCGAAATTTGTATTGCAGGAAAAGGATTTTCCAAAGGTTACATCAACAAAGAACTTGCAGCTTCAAAACGATTCATACAAAATCCGTTCAATGCTGCACAACAACTCTACTGTTCGGGCGATTTCGGACGTTGGTTGCCTGATGGAAATATACAATTCATTGGAAGAAATGACGATCAAATAAAAATACGTGGCTTCCGTGTAGAAATTCAGGAAGTAACTGCCCAAATTGCCAAAATTTCTGGAATCCAATCGGCATACGTACTTCCGTGGAAACAAACGCATGACTATCAATTATGCGCATACATCATTCCTGAAAAGGAAAACTACGATGCACATGCATTAAAAGCGGAACTCGCAACACTATTGCCATCCTATATGATTCCTTCTTTCTTTATGAAAATGGAAAAATTTCCAATGACCGTAAACGGAAAAATTGATGCTTCAAAATTTCCAAATCCTACCGAAAACATTCCTGCCAAAGCAATTCAGAACGCTTCAACCGAAACGGAAAAAACTTTGGTCAACATATGGAGTCAATTGCTAAAAATTCCTGTAGAAAATATCAGCGTTACAGATTCGTTCTTTGAATTGGGCGGACATTCTGTAAAAGCCATGATGCTCGCGTCACGAATTCAAAAACAACTCAACAGCAAAGTAGCCGTTTCAGAAATCTTTAAGCTGCAAAGTATTCGTGAAATTGCAAAATACATGACGACTCTTTCTATTGAAAAAGCAAAACAGATTCCTGTAATAGAGAAAAAATCTGAATATCCATTGTCGCCTGCACAAAAGCGAATGTATCTCTTATATGAGCTGGAAAAAAATAATATTGCGTACAACATGACGCAAGTTATTGAAATGGAACCTTTAGCAAAAGAAAGACTCGAAACGGTGGCGCAGCAATTAATTGAACGACATGAAAGCTTACGAACTGTTTTCTTTATGAAAAATGGAAACATCTTTCAAAAAGTCCTCGACACTATCGATTTTAGCGTAACATATCACAAACTAGATGCGTTTGACACTGTTGAAATCAACAAAAAAGTAACTGCTTTCAAAAGACCTTTTGACCTCAACAAAGGACCTTTATTTCGTATTGAATGTATTGAAACGCCCACAAATTCAATTCTATTAGTTGACATTCATCATATCATTTCGGATGCTTCTTCTACTGAAATTTTACGAAAAGATTTCATGGCATTGTATCAAGAAACTCCATTAACACCTTTACGCGTACAATACAAAGACTATGTTGTATGGTCAGAAAGTGAACAGGAAAAACAACGCAAAGAAGCCCAAAAAGCTTATTGGTTGCAACAACTTGGAGGCGAATTGCCAATATTAGACTTACCGATAGATCATACACGACCCGCAATCAAAAGTTTTGCAGGAGACAGTTATGTTTTCAATATTGACGAAGCTGATTCTAATGCGTTGGTAGCACTATCCAATCGATATAAAGTGTCACTAAACACAACTTTAACGACCATTTTCAACATCTTTTTGCACAAAATCACAAAAGCGGAAGATATAATTGTGGGCGTTCCAATTAATGGACGAAAAGATACAGAACTCGAAAAAATTATTGGGTTGTTTGTCAACACACTTGCAGTGCGAAGTTTTCCAACTCCTGAGAAAAGTTTCGAAGCATTTTTACGTGAATCTTCTGAAACCATTCTGGCAGCATTTGATCATCAAGAATATCCGTTTGACGAACTGGTTAACGCACTCAACATTAAAAGAGAACTCAGCAGATCGCCTATTTTTGATGTACTGTTCAACGCCATTTCCATAGATGCTGGAAAAGAAGACATGCAATCGAATATGGAGTTGTCAACAGAAACACATGCCAAGTTTGATTTAAATGTCGCAGTCATCAAACTACACAAAGAAATCAGTTTTCACTTTGATTATTGCAGTGCGCTATTCACCAAAGAGACCATTAAACGTTTTGCAACCTTTATACAACAAATTGTTAGAGAAGTCATACAAGCGCCAACCATAAAAATAAATGACATTTCTATTCTTGATGCACAAGAAAAGCAAAAAGTAATGGCAATTTCCAGAGGTCCTGAAGCCGCTTTTGAAAACAAAACAACCATTAATGAATTGTTTGAAAAGCAAGCCGAAAAAACGCCAAATCATCCTGCATTGATATTCGGCAACGAAAAAATGACCTATGCAAGCTTGAACGCCAAAGCTAATCAATTGGCACATGTATTGCGCAGAAAAGGCGTTGCGGCAGATGTTCCTGTTGCGCTGTTGTGTACGCGTTCTTTTGAGCTTATCATTTCAGTAATTGCCATCTTAAAAGCTGGTGGTGTGTACATGCCAATTGACATTAGTTTGCCAAACGAGCGAAAACAACAAATGCTCGAAAATGCTGATGCAAAATTCATATTGACCAACTTAGACACAGGCTTGGAAAATATGAGCAATTATGACATAACAGATGTACGAAGCGAAGCCTTACAAAAGGAAGACGCATCGAATTTACCAATTGTAAATGCTGTAGAAGATTTACTCTACATCATTCATACTTCAGGTTCTACAGGCGTGCCAAAAGGTGTCATGTTAGAACAACGAAACTTACTCAACTTACTCTTACACCAAACCCATCATACTGATATAACATTTAAAAATGTATTGCAATTTCACGCGATTAGTTTTGATGTATCAGCGCAAGAAATTTTCTCTGCATTGCTAGAAGGTGGAAGCCTAATTTTAATTGAAGAACGCCATACCAAAAACATCTTTGAATTATTTGAAATCATTGAAAAAGAACAAATTGAAAGTATCTTTTTCCCTGCTTCGTTCTTAAAATTTGTATTGAACACAAACATCTATTTAGAACGTTTGCCAAAATGTATTCATCATATTTTAACGGCTGGAGAACATGTAATTGTTACAGACAACTTCAGAAACTACATGCGCGAAAACAATGTGTGGTTGCACAATCATTGCGGTCCGTCAGAAACACATTCCGCAGCATACAATCATATGTCGCCAACAGGTCATGTGCCTGATATTCCGCCTATTGGATATCCAATTGCAGACACTGATTTATACGTGTTGAACGATAAAAAAGAACTCTTACCAATTGGTGTTGAAGGCGATTGGTACATTTCGGGTGCCTGCGTTGGTCGCGGTTACATTAATGATAAAGTAAAGACTGATAGCAAATACATGCCCGATCCGTTTCACAAAGGACAAACCATGTACAATACAGGCGACATTGCAAAATGGCATCCAAACGGAATGTTAGAAATTGTTGGGCGAAAAGATTTTCAAGTAAAAATTAGAGGATTTAGAGTTGAAATTGGAGAAGTAGAAAGCAAATTTTTGTCGCTACCGTACGTTACCGAAGTGGCTGTCTTGGAACGACTTGACGAACAGGGAATCAATCATTTGGTAGCATTTGTGGTACAAAACGAAGAAAAAACAGAAAAACAACTTCGGAAAGATATTGCCAAAAAACTTCCTGAATATATGGTGCCAACACATATGATTAGTTTGGACGAAATACCGCTAAATACCAACGGGAAAGTAGATCGTAAAGTATTATTGCAACGCTTTGACAAAACTACTGCTGACGATACAGCAACTGCATTGAGTTCTAACGAAGTGCTTAAAAAATTGTGGTCAGAATTATTAATGATAGATACCAAAGAAATTGAAGAAGATGACAACTTCTTTGAAATTGGTGGAAACTCCATGACGGCATTGAGCATGATTGCCAAACTCAAAGAAAACGTAGGAATCGATATTGAACTCATGACATTTTTTGAAGATCCTACCATTGCAAATCTGCTTACCTATTTTGAAAAAGATTCGGAATATAATTCGCTGCATTTATTAAACTCTGAACAGCAACATAAAGTATTTTTCTTTCCGCCTCGAATTGGATATGGCTTTGCATACAAACCATTGGCGCAACATATTGATACTGCCGCTGTATATGCTTTTGATTTTATTGAAGCCGAAAACCGAATAGAGCAATATGTAGAAAAAATTATATCCGTAACTGCAGGCGAAGCCATCGTATTAGCGGGCTGGTCGTTAGGAGGAAATCTAGCGTTTGAAGTTGCCAAAGCCATAGAAGCTAAAGGTATTTCCGTAACAGACGTATTAATTATGGATGCGTTGCCAATGCTTACCAAAATTGATGCGATTGACGATATTTTGCAAAAAGATGAATTTCATAAAGAAATTCCAAAATACATTGAAAAATATCCTGAGTTGGAAACTATTAAAGACGTGGTACTCAACAAAAGTGATGTATATTTCAGGTATGCTTTAACTCAAATACATTCAGGAACGCTAAAAAGTACCATTCAATTTTTAAAAGCAGAAAACACATCACAAGAAGCTATTGAAGGATGGAATTCGCTCACGTTGCAAGAAATACAAACACATCATTTACAGGGAACGCATCAAGAATTATTTTTACCCAATACGGAAGCACTCAGGCATAACAGCGCTACCTTAAAAAGTATGTTGCACGCTATTTTTAACAATTAAATAAATACGGTTTTTCACAGACCTTACGTATCATCTTATGAACAATTCAAACATAGAATTACTTTTACTAACCTCCGTTTCTATACTCCTGTTAGCCATTGTGTACTTTACAGGAAAAACAATTGTACAAATACTTAAGAAACAACGCATATTTGCATCACCAACCAAAAAAACCTATTCAAATTACGGGCTATTCGTTGCATTTCTGGCGTTGCTACTCTACGGTATATTTTCATTGCCACAAGTATTGGAACATGAAACCGTTTTAAATGAAATTGTATTTAGCGATTCTATATACATCTACATTTCTAAAATATTTCTGCTAGCCTGTCTTGCGCTTACAAGTGTATTATTTGTACTATCTACGTTATTTCCTGCGGAAGAACGTAAATATAAATACCTGCTAATTATAGCACTGCTTACCATCCTTACGGGAATTGCCAACGCAGGTTGTATTTTCATACTAATTAGAGCATTGGACACGGACGTAAACAACATGTACGGTTATTTCTTTTTAGTGACGCTCTTTGTTTTTGTCGTATCAAAAAAAATAACAGAATCATACCTGATCCGAACGGCAAACAAATTGATTCAAGAAATTAGAACAAATCTTATCAAAAATATTTTAGAAACCACCTACGAACGTTTTGAACAATTGGAAAAAGGAAGAATCTTTGCCACATTGAGTGGCGACACGGTCAAAATATCTTCCTCCGTAGCAATAGTACTAAAACTCATTACCAGCTCTATAACCATCATTGTGGCGTTTATTTACTTATGGGTTATTGCGCAATGGGCAACTATGTCTATGATTGTCATTGTGTTTTTCTTGGTATTGCTGTATTATTTTGTTGCCAAAAAAGCAACCGTTTATATTGAAAAAGCACGAAGCATCAACGATAAATATTACCATCTTTTAGAAGGTTTGGTCGAAGGTTATCCAGAATTGAGCATCAATACTGCTAAAAAACAAATTTATGAAGAAGAAATATTTGCCCTCAATAAAGATTTGTGCGACACCAATTCTACGGCGCAAGTACAATATTTAAATGCACGAATTCTCAGTGACACGTCAATCATTATGGTGTTGGGCGTTATTTGTTTTGTGGTGCCACTCTATTTTCCTTCGCTACAAAGCAATGTATTACTGAGTTTCTTAATGGTAATTCTGTATCTCTTTGCGCCTATATCGGATGTGATTACCATTGTTCCGACATTGAATGAAATTAAAATCTCGTGGGATCGTATCAACGATTTTCTCAAAGAATTAGAACTCGACAAAGGAGAACGACAATCGTTACAAGAAATTCCAACGGTATCTAATTTTTCGCTCAAAGACATTGAATTCAATTACAAAAACAAAGCTTCTGAAAAAAAGTTCAAAATTGGTCCTATTGATCTCAACTTACAACAAGGAGAAATCTTGTTCATTATTGGCGGTAATGGAAGTGGAAAATCTACACTTGCCAAAGTAATTACAGGTTTGTACAAAGCTGACAAAGGCACCATCAAAATTAATGGCGAAGTAATAGATAATGCGAGCTTGGGCGAATTATTTTCTATTGTATTTAATGATTCGTATCTGTTTAAAAAATTGTACGGAATTGATGTTGACAAAGAAAAAGAACGCATTGACTCGTACTTAAGCTTGCTAAAACTTGACAAAAAAGTACGTTTGATGAATTCAGAGTTTGACACCATAAAGCTTTCCAGCGGACAGAAAAAAAGGCTGGCATTACTAAAATGTTTCATTGAGGACTCTCCCATTTACTTATTTGATGAATGGGCAGCCGAACAAGATCCTGAATTTCGAAAATTCTTTTACCGTACGTTGCTTCAAAAAATGAAAGCCGAAGGAAAAATAATCATCGCCATTACGCATGATGACAATTATTATGATGTGGCGGATAAAATTATAAAACTAGATTATGGAAGCGTGAGTACATCACACTAAAAAAAAATAAAATAATACTGATTTGCATTGAACAGTCCTTTTATCTTTTTAATAAAAAACTGTTTTAAAAACCCCAAAAAATTATGAATTTAAAAATAACCTGTTTCAAAAAAATGCATGTCATATGGTCGAAAAAATTGACAAAAATAGTATCCCAAAAAGTGTAAAAGGAATTATCTCTTTTGGTTCGCTTCATTCTAGTGATGCGGAAAAAAATTACAACGATGAGTTTTCAGATTTAGACATATTCGTCTTTACAACGACTCCAAACGAAATTTTATCAATAGATTCTATCGGATGGTTAGCCTGTTTCGGCACGCCTATGTCGGTCATTGTCATTGAAAATCCTTTTCAGAATACGAGAATCACACGAATTATATACGATGATCTTTTCAGTATAGATTACATTCCTGTGAGTTATTCTAAATTTAGTTTGGTAAAAAAGTATTTGTTTCTAAAAAAAATCGGGCTAGAAAAAATAATACCCAATCTCAGCATCATTCAAGCCGAATTGAAAGCCTTTTATTCCTACCTAATAAGAGGTTATACCATGCTTTATGATACGAAGAATATGGAACAAATGATTCACAAAATTGAAGAAGAATTTACAGACTACGATGACAGTTTGGTAACCGCAAAAAAATTCAACGAATGTTACCTTGATTTTTGGCATTCGGCATATAAAATTTTAGGAAAAATTAAGCGAAACGACATGTACTACGCATTGGTATTGCTCGATAATATATTTAAAAGACGACTGGTGCAAATGATAGAATGGGAAACCAGATATTTTTACAAAAGCAACGAAGATTTGTTTTACTTGGGTAAAAAAATAAGCCAATGGTCTGATGAAGCTACCTATAAAAAATTGAAAAAAACGATATTTTCTTTCAATGAAAAACAAAATATGGAAACCTTACTGACACATGTGCATTTATTTCAAAAAGCTAGTAAAAATGTAGCCGATGTGCAAGGATATCAACGACAAACAGAATTAGAAACAAAAATAGTCGCAAAAATAAACGCTTTCGCAAACGAACCTCAAAAATGAACATTATGACGCCTAAAGTTTCCATCATTATTCCAGTGTACAATACTGAAAAGTATTTGGAAAAAAGTTTACATTCTGCCATAAATCAAACCTTAAAAGAGCTAGACATCATTATTGTCGATGACAAATCAACAGACAACTCGCTTCAGATAATACGAGAATTTCAGAAAAAAGACCATCGGATTACGGTAATTGCATTAGAAGAAAACAAAGGAAACGGTTTTGGTAGAAATACTGCGGTACAAAAAGCAGTTGCTCCGTACATTATGTTTTTAGATTCTGATGATTGGCTAGAACCAAATGCTGTAGAAATTCTATATAATGAAGCTCATACAAAGCAAAGCGAAATTGTACTCTTTGGATACTTTGAAGTAAAGTGCGATAAAAAAGGCAACATTACCAACACTTATCCTATATTGCCAACGCTTCAAGATGGTGCCACAGACTTTATTCCGTATTACCTCAGCAACCGCAAAGGGTTTTCGTCTGCTGCTTGGAGTTATATTTTTTCCAGAGAACACATCGTACGTCACAATGTAAAATTTACAGAAGGTATCTTTTTTGAAGACATTCAGTTTGTAAGTACAGCGGTTCTAAAAGCCAAAAGAATAGATGTGTATAAAGATCAAGCGTTGTATAGTTACCTACGCCGTCCAAGTTCTATAACGTCTTCATTCTCAAAAAAGAAAATCAAAAATCTATATTACGCCAATCAGTTACTTGCTACGTTTTTAAAAAAAGAAGGCATCTACAAAACCTATGAAAAAGATTATATGCTCCGCTTTATCATTGAGTGTGTACATTGGAGTTTTTTAGACTACATGGACATGCCAGGTCGTTTGCTCGATGACGAAATACGAACGTATATGAAAGACGTAAAAAATAAATTTATCACTGATGAAAATCTCGCGTTGGTCAAAAGTAAAATTGACACAATGCAAGCGGATGAAATTATAGTAAAAACCACATATCAAAACATGTACGATACGTTGGTATTGCTAAAAAACAATCCGATTTATTTCAAATTCCGATTGTTCAATACGGTCAAATGGCTCAGTTATTACAGGTTTTTCAGGAAGTACAACAAAATTATACAACAGGCGCAACAATAACGTGTACAATTATTGCAATCACTTTGTGCTTTATAAAACGTATATTGAAGACAGTTTAACATATAAAATGCTACATTTGTGCTTTGCTCCGTGTAACACATTTAAGATTTCTACCTATATTTGAAGTATGGACGTACGACTAACCGCAGATCAAAAAATACAAGTACTCAATGCGCATGATGTATACAGCGTGATGCAACAAATTTTGCTCCGACAGCATAAAATTAGAAGAGCGCAAGAACATTTTTGGGTTGTAGGACTCGCTACGGACAATACCATTCTTTTTATTGAGCTTATTGCCATTGGTGCACAAAACCGCGTTAACGTATCGCCGCCCGATGTTTTCCGTATGGGAATTTACAAACTTGCCGTAAAAATGATTATGGTACACAACCATCCGAGTGGCAACCTAAAACCGTCTAACGAAGACATAGACATTACCGACAGACTGCTAAAAATTGGGAAACTCATCAATATTGATGTAGTAGATCATTTGATTATTAGCGAAAGTGGCTATACAAGCTTTAAAAACAAAGGCATTATAGAAAAACTGCGCAAAAACGGATTGTACGAAATACAAGAACGTGAAAGCGAAGCTATGAAGGAGCTAGAGCTTAAGTTTGAAAAGGATAAGGCTGAGAAAAAGAAAGCGATGGAAGTTGCCCGTAAAATGAAAGCCAAAGGTTATGAAAACCAAACTATACGTGAGTTAACAGGTTTGTACATTAGAGATATTAAGAAGGCGTAACAATGGGAACGTTTTTAGCCAGCATTACTAACATTCAGTTTTTCCTTTTTGTATTGGTATACACGGCAGTACTTATACTGTTGGCATACAAAAAACCTAAGTGGTACAAAGTTGCCTTTTTTGTGTTTGTAGGTATTGTTATGGCTGGTATAATATACACAATGGCTTGGAATGCTGCTATGGAACACACATTTTCAAAGATTCAGGACAGAACTCTAATCGACAATTACTTCTATGGCGCGCCCAACTTCACTTTTCTAATTCACTTTTTATGGCTCAACAACGTTTGGATGAAGCGTGTTAAAAAATTGAAGGAAGAGATTGAAAATTAAGAGGCAAACCAATAGCAAAGCGCCCAAGCACAAAACGATTAAAATTGTTAAATCCTAAAACAATTCAAATGATTTTCATACATTTAGTAATCGAAACCCACCGACACACCAATGCATATCAATCAGCTACAGCCTAGCATCCTCCAAAAATCGAGTCTGTTTGTATTTATACTCGATCACAAAGGCACTATTGTGCACATCAATACGCATGCAGAACAATGTTTTAATGTATCTAATGAACAGCTTGTTGGAAAATCTATATTCAACTACGTATTAGATACCAGTAAAAGTACTTTAGAACATATTGTTCAAAAGATACCGACAGTAACAGCAATTCATCATCAATACATAAAGTTTTGTACTCTTTCCGAAGATGGAGTATTGACTTTAAAACTCGATTTTATCCTCGAAGATGAACATATATATGTTTTAGGAACCGAAACTACAACACAAGAAAAAGAACATCAAGTATTTATCACAGCATCCAAGCTTGGCGATATTGCTACATGGTACTACAACCCAAAAACAGGTATCTTTTTTTGGTCCAGAGAAACCTACATGATGCATGGCATTGACCCTGATGATCCTGATAGAGAAACAAAACGACACCGTGCCTACCAAAAGCAACATAAAGATATTGTACTAAAACATATTGCCGAACTGATAGCCACGCAGCAACCGTTTGATTTTATTGGACAGAATGCCACAAATCCTGACAATCCGAAGTATTTTAGAATGATGGCAGAACCCGTAATACACAATGGCGAAGTAATTTTCGTTAATGGTATTGTGGTAGATGTAACCAAAGTACAAACCTTTATAGAACAACTAAAACATAGTGAAGAAACGAAAAGATTGGCACTAAAAGGAATTCGTTCAGGTTTGTTTGATCATGATATTGAGACGAATATGGTGTACTACAGTCCGTCGTTTCGAAAAATGTTAGGACTTACGTTAAAAGATGAATTTGTCCCTGAAGAAACGTTCCGAAAAATGATTCATCCAGATGATGTAGAGGAAGCGTATGCACGACATTTACACAATTTAAAACAAGATAATACCTATTACTTTAATCAATATCGACTTCGACATAAAGATGGAGAATATCGCTACTATGAAGTATACGGATATTTTACAAAAGATGATACTGGCAAAGTAACACGCATGATTGGCAATTTGATCGATGTTCATCAACGTAAAATGAACGAGCAACTAATTCTAAAAAATCAACGCCATTTGCAAGCGATGGTTAATAATGGATTTCTCTACACATTTTTATTAAACAAAGAAGGAGAAATATTGCTTACCGATAAAGCTTCTGTAGCTATTATAGAGAAGGATTTTAATGTAAATCCCAATGAAACTACATGCCGATTTATAGATGTATTGCCATTAAATTTTAAAAATACATTTGCCGATTCGTTCAATGAAGCGCTAAAAGGAAATACAACGCGCAAAGAATTGGAACGCGTTACCAATAATGGAAATTCGCAATGGTTAGAAATACAATACACACCTATTTTTAACGAACAAAAAAATGTAAGCGCTGTTTTATTAGGGATTTTAGACATTACAGAACGTAAGATAGCCGAACTTGCCATTAAAGAAGCACATATAAAAGAGCAAGAATTAAACAACTTGAAAGCAAATATTCTTGCCAACTTTAGTCATGAAATACGAACGCCACTCAATGGAATTATGGCAATTAGTAACTTGCTCATTACTGAAGAAGATGAGCGTGAGCGCGAAAAACTACTGCATTACCTCAACGAAAGTAAAGATCGTTTGCTAAAAACCATTAATAACTTATCGAACTTTAGTGAAATAGAAACCATCAAAGCCAATATAAATGTAAAAGTGTGCGATCTGAACTTTACAGTTGAAAGTTCGTACCGAGAATTTGATCATTTGGCAGAAAGCAAACAACTCAACTATAAGCTAATTTTAGATAAAAGTAAGCCGCAAGTTGAAATTGATGAAGAATTATTTCGTACAGCGTTTAACAACATCATACACAATGCTATAAAATATACGCATACGGGCGAAATAACAGTGCATATATACACCGATGACGAACGTACAAACGCGTTTATTTCCGTAAAAGATACAGGAATTGGGATTGAAGCAGAAAACATTACA
Organism: Kordia jejudonensis; assembly: GCF_001005315.1. Lineage (GTDB taxonomy): Bacteria > Bacteroidota > Bacteroidia > Flavobacteriales > Flavobacteriaceae > Kordia > Kordia jejudonensis. Next base: position 398 of record NZ_LBMG01000043.1, on the reverse strand, counting down.
AAAATATTCGATCCGTTTATACAAGAAAGTATTGGACTCAATCGTAAATATGAAGGTACTGGCATTGGATTAAGTCTTTCCAAACGCTACATTGAAATACTCGATGGTAGCATTACCGTTTCAAGTGAAGCGGTACAAGGTTCTGAATTTATCATAAAACTTCCTGTATGCAACTAAACATTTTGTATGTAGAAGATAACAAGGTAAATGCCATTGTGATGGATAAAATGTTGGCGCAGGATAACATTTTAATCGCAGAAACTGGCAAAGAAGCGCTTGACATTGCACAAGCTCGTAAACTCGATTTAATTCTACTTGATATCAATTTGGGGAAAAATCAAATGGACGGTTGTGAAGTTTTAAGAAAACTAAAAGAACTCAACATAACAAGCACAACT
>NZ_LBMG01000042.1 GCF_001005315.1 Kordia jejudonensis | reverse complement strand
TCGGAAGATTTTTTCTTCCGACCATGACTGGTTGGTTACTCGCCTTTCTTGTTTTTATATGAAAACCAATAGGACACAACAAAATAGTTGCACGAGATGTTTTAAAAAAGTAGTGAACTAAAACTCTTATGTTGTGGTATTACAATAATTTCAAGTAAGTTTGGTATTATTTATTTTCAATACTCTTTACAACACTGTTAATTGGTGTTATTTGCACTGTTTTATTGTCTTCTTTTAAGTAAAAAATATAACTACTATTGACGCCCATTATTTTTACGTTCACTTTTTCTCCATCAAGAAACGTGATGTGGTCATGATATTTAATATCGTTGTTTTCAATCTTACGTGAAGTTCCTAAGCCTTGTCCCATACCTGTTCCGATAAAGAAACCAAATAACATGATAGAAAATATGAACAGAAAACTTCGTAATAGCGTAGATTCTACTTCTTTATCAGTGAGGTTTTCCTCTAACTTTAAGCGTTTTTTAAACCAATTTTTCTCTCTTTTCTTCACTAACAATTTAGGCAACTGAAATACCAAAAACAGTAACACAAAGAAAACAATTAAGGTCTTTACACTAGATGTTAACTTCGCTATAGGACTTATCAACACATCTAAAATACTGGAATAACTGAGAATGTTAATTCCTATTTGACTGTAATAAAAAGATTCACTTAAAATTCCGATAGCAATTAAATAAATATAGCCTATTGACAGAATTTCTTGAAAGGATTTTACATTATTCATGGGAACACTATTAAGTATGCTCAATATACGTATTAATATAAAAAGTGTAGATTTCTACTCTAAATAGTGTATTGGAATGTGTAAAAAAAAGAGAACAACTAAAATTATTAAGGTTTTACCGTAAGAAAATCATCTGTGTTATTCTTACATTTAAAGAAATTAACTTTTAAACTTTTTACCATGAAAAAAAAGAATCTTAAGTCATTAAAGCTTAATAAGAAATCTGTTTCAGATTTAAACACGGACAGTGCCAAAGGTGGTGGAACTACAACAAGTTATGCGCCTAATAACTGTTGGGGAACGCTACAAGAATATTGTACAGGAAATAACTGTACTCAAAACTGGCATTGTGATATGGGAACACATCCTGCATAAAGATTTTTCGTTACAATAACTGTGATGGTAAAAGTACATAGCATGTAGAAACTGCGGTTTCAAAAGCATTTATACAATGGTAGTTGCTCAATATAAATTTTACAAAGTGATACCATGATCATTACATTTTAAAAATAGTTGTAACAATAGAACTTAGATTATAAAAGCTTAACACAGTTGTTGTGTTGAGCTTTTTTTATGCTAAATTTCATAATAATGTAAGCTAGTTTTTTCATATCTTGAAAGAAATCAAAACTATAAATCATGAAAAAAAGAACAACACAAAGTTTACAATTAAACAAAAAGTCAATCAGTAAATTAGATAGTTTAATCATCACTGGAGGCGATTTGAGCTCATTTAGAGAAACATTTCCACTTGGCGTTTGTACGTGTAATTATACATGTCAATCTGTTGAAATTTGTCCGCCAACCGAACTTGAAACCGCTCAAGAACACTAAACATAGATATCAAAATCTCTTCGTAAGAACTCTATGGAGAGATTTTTTTTTAAGTTTTGTGTTAAAAATGGAACATTTCTTTGAATCTTCCTGTCTTTGCAACAAATCTGTTATATAAATACAATTTTTTAAGAAAAAAGTTGTTATTTTTGTTTCACATTAAAGAAATGATTTAGATACTACATCTGAATCAGACGATAATATTCATGTTTTTTCTACACTGATTGCCCCCCAAATCGAGTATTTCATTTCATGAATCGTTGCAAGCAAATGTGCTTGTTTTTTGATGTGTTTAAATGAATTTAACCCGTTTTAAAAAAATTAGAAAATCACAAAGTAAACTATTGAAAACAAGGCGATTACATAAAATTATGTATCATGTAATGCTTTGTAATATTTTTTTGAAAAATAATCTTGAACGTGAATAAAAACAACTCACTTCATTGATAAAACTAAAGTACTTGTCCTTTTTTCAAGAACTTTACAGTTCATAAAATACTTAAAATCAATAGTTAATGTAAAATTTGTGAGTTTTTTTTTATATTTTTATGTTGTGAAAATACAATTTACCATATTATTATTTTTCATGTGTAGTATTTACTTGCTTGCTAGTACTCCGAAAACAACGGATAACAAGCTAGAAGGCTCTATAACTAGTACTGTAACTGCAAATGATTCTGACGCGTCAGGAGTATTGACGAACGTTTTAGATGATGAAAGTACGCTAAAAGGAAGTTTAAATTCCATTTTAAGCTATTCCATCTTTATCTTCTTTGCCGTATTAATTATCATACTCATCGATAATCGAAATCTTGAAAAACGCTACAAAAGGTTGGTATCTGACTTTAAAAATAAAGATCCACTTTTATAAAATACAATTTCACAAAAAAGCCGAATACTTGTTGTATTCGGCTTTTTTTATATAAGATAATTCAGAATTAACTAATTCCTTTAATAATATCGTATTTGGTAATAATATGGTGTTTTCCATCTCCTAAATCAACCAATACAGCTTGATTATCTTTCGTAATCAATTTAGAAATGTCATCAATAGCAGCATTTTTATGTACTACAGGAAACGGCTTTTGCATGATTTCTGAGATGTACATATCGCTAATTTCTTTATTTTCCATATACTTTGAAAACAAAGTAGTTTCATCTACTGAACCAACAAAACCTTCAGTATCTTCTACAGGAATTTGAGATATTTTAAACTTACGCATACGCTCAATAGCATGTGAAACCAATTCGCCAGTTTTTACAGTAACCAATGGCTTATCGTGATGATCTTTAATTAAATCTGCCGCTGTAGAAATATCTTCATCTAAGAAACCACGTTCACGCATCCAATCGTCATTAAACATTTTTCCAACATATCGACTTCCATGATCGTGGAATAAAACCACAACCACATCGTCTTTAGTAAAATGCTCCTTTAGTTGCAACAATCCTTTGATAGCTGAACCTGCAGAATTTCCTAAAAACATACCTTCTTCCTTCGCCAAACGCTGTGTGTAAACGGCAGCATCTTTATCGGTTACTTTCGTAAATCCGTCAATAATATCAAAATCTACATTCTTTGGTAAAATATCTTCTCCAATACCTTCAGTGACATACGAATAGATTTCATTTTCATCAAAAATTCCAGTTTCATGGTATTTCTTAAACACAGAACCATAGGTATCAACTCCCCAAATTTTCACGTCCGGATTTTGTTCTTTCAAATATTTTCCAACACCCGAAATAGTTCCTCCTGTTCCTACTCCAACTATAAAATGAGTAACTTTTCCTTCAGTTTGTTTCCAAATTTCTGGTCCTGTACTCTCATAATGCGCTTGTGCATTGCTCGGATTATCATATTGATTTACGTACCAAGAATTTGGTGTTTCTTCTCCTAAACGTTTTGAAACTGAGTAATACGAACGAGGATCGTCTGGTTCAACAGCAGTTGGACAAACGACAACTTCTGCACCAACGGCACGTAAAATATCAATCTTTTCTTTCGATTGTTTATCCGCCATCACACAAATAAGTTTGTATCCTTTTACCACGGCAGCCAACGCCAATCCCATTCCCGTATTTCCAGAAGTTCCTTCAATAATAGTTCCGCCTGGTTTCAAACGTCCATCCGCTTCTGCATCTTCAATCATCTTTAACGCCATTCTATCTTTTACAGAATTTCCTGGATTAAAAGTTTCATATTTCGCCAATACCAAAGCGTCAACATCTTTCACTAAGGCATTCATTTTCACCATCGGTGTGTTTCCAATAGTGCCTAATATATTTTCTGCGTATTCCATGCTTGTATTTTGAGCGTACAAAGATACAAACTCTCTTTAGATTTATGTTACCGAATTGAAAAGTCTTGCAGAAGTAGAAAGGGATTATCAAAATTATCTAGTTTGTCAGTTAGAGCATTATTTAAGATCAAATATATTTTGATTAAAAATACCTAGTGAAACTATCGAGAATCAAAACAAATCTAACGTTTTAATTGAATCTCGACTGCGCTCGATTTAACACTAGTTATAAAGAAATTCTTTATTTATTGAAATTTTATAGCCTTTACAGGTGTTATTTTTGTAATGATATACGAAGGTAAAATCAACATTAATACACAAAGTACCAACGTTCCGATGTTGAGCGCAATAATATGCCACAGTTCTATATGTGTAGGAATGATTGCCGTATGATATTGTTCAGGATTCGGAAATTTTAAGAATCCGAATGTTCGTTGCGCCCAAATTAGTCCAATTCCAAGTACATTTCCAACCACTAAACCAATAGCGATAAGATACGTAGCATTGTACAAAAATATTTTTCGAATGCTCCAATTGTTGCTTCCTAATGATTTTAAGATTCCAATCATTGGTGTTCTATCCAAAATAAGCACCAACAAAGCTGTTATCATATTGATTCCGCCAACAATAATGATAATTCCGATGATGAGAAAAATATTTACATCAAACAATGAGATCCACTCAAAAATAAACGGGAACTTACTAATAACGCTTTGTGTGTCTAAATTTGGCGGAATGACGCTGTAAATTTCGTCATCCTTTTGTTGAATCGTTTCAAAGTCGTCTAGAAAAACTTCAAAGTTTCCAATTTCGCCATTTTTCCATCTGTTCATCCGCTGAATGTGGCGAATATCTGCAAACAGCACATTTTCATCAAATTTTTGAAAGCCTGATTCGTAAATACCTACAATTTCAAACGTACGTTCATTTGGTATTTCGCTGGTATTTTCTTTTAAAAATAAGGCTTTAAATGTGTCTCCTAGCTTAAATTCTAAACGTCGTGCTAAATATCTTGAAATTAAAACCTCTTTATTTTCTCGCTTTTCAGTTACATTTGGCAAACGTCCTTCTTTCAAAAAATCTTCAAAAGATGTCCAATCGTAATCAGCACCAACACCTTTTACCAACACACCTTCAAAGGTTTTTTCCGTACGAATAATTCCTGCTTTCGTAGCTACTGCCTGAATGTGTTTTATACCTTCAACTTGTGTGAAATTTGGATAAAACTCTTGATTTGGATCTACAGGAAGTAAAGAAACTTCCGAATCATTATTGTCAAACGTAGAAATTTGAATGTGTCCGTTAAATGTAGACACTTTTTCTTGGATCGTTTTTTGCAATCCCATTCCTGTAGCAATCGCAACCATCATCATTACAATACCGATGGCGATAGCAGCAATAGCAATTTTTATTATTGTTGCAGATACACTACTTTTATACTGTTTTGCCTTAATAATACGTTTGGCAATAAAAAACTCGTAATTCAAATTCAAGAATGGTTTATAATTTTTTCAAAAATACATTTTTATTGTTGTTATTAATCGGATTTTTTACAAGATGTGATGCCAATACAACACAAAACTCAAAGAAATCTGAAGCAACCGCTGCTACTGTAATTCCAGAAACGAAAAAAGATATCGTAGTTGGCGCAAATAGAACAGCCGTATTTTTACCAAAACTCAAAAATAAACGCGTCGGAATTGTTGCCAATCAAACAAGTGTAATTTTTAAATCGGATACCGAATATACACATTTGGTAGATTCGTTGGTAGCACTGAACGTGAATGTACAAACGGTTTTTTCTCCCGAACACGGTTTTCGAGGAAAAGCAGATGCTGGCGAACTCGTAAAACATGGAAAAGATATTAAAACGGGTTTACCCATTGTTTCTTTGTATGGAAAAAACAAAAAACCATATCCCGAACAATTAGAAAATTTAGATATTGTCATTTTTGATGTACAAGATGTTGGCGCACGTTTTTACACCTATATTTCTACTTTACATTATGTAATGGAAGCTTGCGCGGAAGCGAATATTCCCGTGTTAATTTTAGACAGACCAAATCCGAATGGACATTATGTAGATGGACCAATTTTAGAAACGGCGTTTAAAAGTTTTGTAGGAATGCATCCAATTCCAATTGTTCACGGAATGACGATTGGCGAATATGGAAAAATGATCAATGGCGAAAATTGGTTAAAAAATGCTGTTCAATGTGAATTGATTGTTGTTGAAGTTGAAAACTACACACATGATATGTTTTACAGTTTACCCATAAAACCGTCGCCAAATTTACCGAATGATCAATCTATAAATTTATATCCGAGTTTGTGTCTACTTGAAGCAACACGCGTAAGTATTGGGCGCGGAACAGAAAAACAATTTCAAATTGCAGGAACTCCAGATTATTTCTTGAAACGACATACATATAGCTTTACACCAAAGCCAAATTTTGGAGCAAAAAGTCCAAAAAACAATGGAAAAGAATGTCATGGTTACGATTTGTCGCAAGAAAAACGATTGTCAGAAATCAACTTAAAATGGCTGTTAGAGTTTTACAAAACACATCAGCAACACGCGCCAAAAAAATCTTTTTTCAATACAGATAATTTCTTTTGGAAACTCGCTGGAACCGATAAACTACAACAACAAATTGAAGCTGGACTAACTGAAGCTGAAATTAAAGCAAGTTGGCAAGAAGGTTTGGAAGCTTTTAAGAAAATTCGCGAGCAGTATTTGATGTATGAGTGATTGAGTTTTTGGGTGTTTGGTGTTGGGTCTTGGGTCTTGGGTCTAAAAAATACACTTTTGTATTTAAAATTCAGCATTTAATATTTATCATTTCAAACCTTATTTTTCGCTTCTATCCAAAGCGACATATATTTCGTGCTTTTTGAAGTGTGTAACTGTAACATACTTCCGAAAAAGTTATTTGTTCTGTGTGTTGTAAGATTGTTTTGAGTCGTTTCTATTTTGTCTAAAAGCTGTTGCTGAAAGATTTCTTTTTGATAGCGTTTGGAAAGAATTTGAAAACCATTTTGCTGCGCTGTTGACCAACGATTTTTATCTGTGTACAATTCTACTGTTTCATTTACTAAAGTTTCTATATCGTCAGAAACAACTCCGTTCCACGGTAAATTTCCAGGCATTCCTTCTGCTCCAACAGTAGTAGTTACACAAGGTGTCCCGTTTTGCATTCCATCAATAAATTTTCCTTTTAAACCTGCGCCAAAACGTAATGGCGCTAATAGGATTTTAGCTTTTGAAATCACTTCCGAAGCACTTTCAGCTCTGCCATGTACAAAGAATTTTTCTTTTGGCTGATGCAACTGCAAACTGTCTTGTTTTGCATACGAACCATATATGTGCATTTCGGCTTTGGGTAATTTTTTTCGTAAAACTGGCCAAACTTCTTTTTTTAAATACAATACCATATCACGATTGGGCGCATGCAAAAAGTTTCCAATGGTTACAAAATGTTGGCGTGCTTCAAACGTTGGTAAAGCTTGTATGTGTTCTTTTGATAACGATTCCAACATAAATGGAATGTATAACAATAAAGAAGCGTCAATTTTAAAATCATTGATTAAAATATCACGCTCTACTTCTGAAATAAGTAATGAAATGTCACAGCGTAAAATACTCGCAATTTCACGTTGTGCTAGGTTGTAACTTTTTAATTGATCGATATGAAAATCCTTTCCATCTTTCAAGGCTTGCTGTCGTGCTTTTCGCAAACTGTGCAAGTCTTCTGTATCCAGAATTCGCAACGCATTTGGACAATGTTCAGCAACGCGCCAACCAAATTGTTCTTCCATCATGAAACGATCAAACAAAACGATAGACGGATTCAATTTTTGTATATAATCGTCAAATCCTGAATCATTAATCTGAATAGTTTTTGAAGCAATTCCAATCTGACGTAAGTCAACAGCAAATTCACTTTCAGCTGCTGGACAAGCAAACGTAACTTCCCAATTTTGTGCTCGAAATACGTGTAATAATTGCAACATACGCGTTCCTGCGGCGGACGAATTTGGCTCTGGCCAAACGTAACCAATGACTAAAACATGCTGTTTCATGTTGTAAAATTATTCATCAGCATTCAACGTTGTAGGCGGACGATATTTGTTAAACGGAATTTTTAATAAGCTTTTCAAGTTTGCATTTTCCGCAGCTTGTGGATAGGTATCAACGCCGTACACTAAAGTTTCGGGATCTTTTGTAGCAAAGGTTTGAAATATTCGATCCCAAATAGAAAATATATTACCATAATTTGTGTCTGTATATGGCAACACATGATGATGATGTACTTTGTGCATATTTGGCGAAACAATAATGTAACTCAACCAAGTATCAAGTTTTTTGGGAATGTTAATATTGGCATGATTAAACTGAGAAAGTACCACCGACATTGATTGATACAACATAATAATTGCCACAGGTGCGCCAACGATAATTACTCCAATCAACGTAAATGCAAAACGAATGACACTTTCGCCAGGATGATGACGATTTGCCGTTGTCGTATCTACATGTGTATCTGTGTGATGTACTAAATGAAAACGCCATAATACTGGAATTCTATGCTCAACGTAATGCGCCAACCAAGCGCCAAAAAAGTCTAATAAAGCTACGCCAAGTAACACATACCACCAAGCAGATAATGTTGGAAATTGAAGATCAATCCATTGGAGAATTCCAAATTTATGAGTCACTGTCCATTCGGAAGCTTTGAATAATAAAAAGGCCAAGAAAAAATTAATAATAATAGTTGTGAGCGTAAAAAAGATATTGATTCCTGCATGATTTACTTTTTTATAGTTAAATCGAAATAGCGGAATTAGATATTCAATAAGCCAAAAAAATGCGATTCCACCAATTAAAATGGCGCTTCGATGCGAAGAAGGAATTGATTCAAAATATGCTAAGATACTGTCCAAAATAGGTTTGATTTCGTAGGTTATGTAGCTTATAAAGATACGTTTTTCTAAAAATTAGTCCAAATTAACGTTTTGCTTTTGTGTCAATTACCGCTTTTAGCTTTTCCATAATATTATAGGTTGCGGGACAAATGGCAATATTTTGCATTGTAATTTCAGAGATTTTATGAAACTTTTTACGATTGGTATGCGGATATTCGCGACAAGCTTTTGGGCGTACATCATAAATCATACATTCATTATCGGCGCCTAAAAAGTGACATGGCGCGCTTTGTAACACATAATGATTGTCTTCATCAAAGTATAAAAACTGACTTATAAATTGATGTTCTTTCATTTTAAAATGCTTGGAAATTCGAGCAATATCAGCATTTGTAAAAATAGGACTTGTCGTTTTGCAACAATTCGCACATTCCAAACAATCTGTTTTTTCAAACTCTTCATCATGTAAATCTTGCATGATGTAATCTAAATTCTTTGGAGTTCGCTTTTTGAGCTTATCAAAGAATTTTCGATTCTCCACTTCAACGTCTTTTGCCAATTTGGGAAGCTTATCAATAAAATCTTGCATGAAATTTTCAGTTTGCGACAAAAGTACATGATATTTTTTGCTTTTGTTGGGTAACAAATCTTTTCCTGTGTAACTAAAGGTTGAATATCATAAAAAAATCATTCAGCAGATTGATGTTTGTGTATCTTTTTCTTGCACAAATAGGTTAAAATTAAGGTTATAGGTTAATTATTTAGGTTATAGTTAACACGGAAGCAACGAGGAATACAATGTATGAATCGTTGCTTTTTTTGGGTCTTTCGATTAAATATCAATTACTTGATGTACTTTTGCTCGCGAGCAACATTTTAGATTCATGAAAGATTTATTCGGAAAAGCCATTTTAGATTATCAGCAAGGAAATTATACAGAAGATTTAGTCACGGCCACATCGATTTCTGAAGAAGATTCGTTGCCTCTTCCCTATTTATTTCGTTCGTATGAAGAAATGCCACAATTGGAACAAACGGCTTTACAACTCTCTAAAGGAAACGTATTAGATGTTGGTTGCGGCGCAGGAAGTCATAGTTTGTATTTACAAAACGAACGCAACTTAGATGTTACGGCGATTGATGTTTCTGAAAAAGCAATTGAAGCCTGTAAACTTCGAGGAATTTCAACAGCAATTCAAACAGATGTGTTAGATTTTACTGGAAATTTTGACACGATTCTTTTATTAATGAATGGTGCCGGAATGTGTGGAAAGCTACAACACATATCTAACTTTTTACATCATTTAAAAACGTTACTAAATGATGGTGGACAAATTTTGGTTGATTCGTCTGATATCATTTATATGTTTGACGAAGATGAAGATGGCGGCAAATGGATTCCGTCGGAAACTGATTATTATGGCGAATTATTGTATTATGTAAGTTACAAAGGCGAACACGAAGCACCATTTCATTGGTTGTATATTGACTACAATACGTTGCAAAATGCAGCACACGCATGCGGTTTACACTGTGAACTCGTACTCGAAGGAGAACATTATGATTATTTAGCAAAACTATCAAAATAAAAAAGTTCACTTCGAAAATCATAGTGAACTTTATCTAAATTTTATAACTAAGGTTATGATCTAATTAAGACTATATCCTTTTTCGGCCAATTTATTAAGGACACTTTTATACAATTCGCCACTCCATTGCATCGAAATTTCTCCTTCTATTTTTGCCAAACCATCTTTACTCGCAATTATTTTTTGTCCCGTTTCAGAATCGTAAAAATTTCCAATTTGTTGACGCTGTACATTGGTCAATTTTGTAGTATCTGCCAACATTTGCTTTGCTGCTGCTGATTCATAAAAAACAATCATATTTTTGATATCATTCAATGAAAAATAAGCTTTATAAGCGGATACTAAAATAGCTTTTACTTCATCAACTTGTGTACTTTTCACACTTTCTAGCTCTTTCCAAACTGCTTCTGGAATTTTATACGCTTCAAATTGTTTTCGTAACATCGTGAACATTCCGTCAACAGCGCCTTCGTATTGTTGTTGAGTTCCATTAATTGCTAAATAATGCTTTACATTTTCGACATACGGATCAGTTTGTGCAACCGTGTGTTGTAAACTGCATAAAAATAAAATGGCAATACATAAATTTTTCATAGTGTAAAAATAAAACGGGTAGGTGTTTTACAATGAGTGCTTTTCAAATAGTATTCCAAAAGCATTACAAATATATTTTTTTATTCATCAATCTGTTAAAAATTGAAAATTATTAAGAAAAATCTATCAAATTTCACTATAAATCAATAAATATCCATTCATAATGTTATTTTTTTGTTAATTTCACGACAAAAATTACTAAAACTATTTAACCAAGAACTAAATACTATGAAAAAAATTATCCTTCTAGTCTTGCTAGCCTTTATTTTTCAGGCAACAGCACAGAACCTACGTCCAAAACCCGAAAGTTGGAATCTTTCAGAAATTGAAAAAGTGACTCCGATTGAGTTACCAAGACCAAATTTGGCACCTTTACAAGCAGAAGACGCGGTAAATGATATGGATAAGTCAATTCCATGGCGATTTGGTTATGATCATTTTGTTGATTTTGGTTTATCCAATGCTGGAAAATGGCATAACTTACCTAATGGAGATCGTATTTGGAGAATCAACTTTATTTCTCCGAATGCATTGACAATGAATTTAATTTTTGATCGCTACAACATTCCTATTGGTGGAAAAGTATACATTTATAATGATGATCGTTCTGAAATACTAAATGTTTTTACACACGAACACAATAGTCCTGAAGAAATTTTAGGAACTTGGATGGTACAAGGCGAAAACATTTGGATTGAATATTTTGAACCAAAAAAAGTTAAAGGTCAAGGACGCTTGAATATTGGAAATGTCATTCACGGATATCGTACATTACAAAATCATAGTTCAGACGGAAATCCTGAAGCAATTAACGATTCTGGAGCTTGTAATGTAGATGTAAACTGTGATATTTCGGCATTCAATTCAACAGCACACGATATCAAAGAAGATGTAAAAAAATCTGTAGGTATGATTGTTGTTGGTGGCGGAACAGGAATTTGTACAGGATCTTTAGTAAACAATACAAACAACGATGGAACGCCATACTTCTTAACAGCAAATCACTGTTTAGGTGGCTCTGTTGCTGGTTGGGCATTTCGTTTCAACTGGGCAAGTGATGCATCCGTTGCTGACTGTGCTACAAACGCACCAAGTGTAAACAATTCTTTTTTACAAACAGCTAGTGGAGGAATTTTAAGAGCTGCAAACTCTGAATCTGACATGGCATTGATTGAAATTACAGATGCAGCTTTCTTTGCGGGAAGTCCAGATGTAGTTTGGGCAGGTTGGAATCGTTCAACAACTGCTGTACCATCATTAACGGTTGGTATTCATCATCCAAGTGGAGACATTCAAAAAGTATGTGTTGATGAAGATATTGCAGTAAGACAAGCAATTAACTTTAATGGAAATCCATCTACAGAAATATGGCGAATTGCTGATTGGGATTTAGGTGTTACAGAACCAGGTTCTTCTGGATCGCCTTTATTTGATCAAAATGGATTGGTTATTGGAAAACTATCTGGAGGATTTGCTGCCTGCTCAGGAACAAATGATAACAATCAGGAAGATTGGTACGGACGTTTTGGCGTATCATGGGATTTTAGTGCTTCAAGCAATGCACAATTAAAATTTTGGTTAGATCCAGCAGGAACAAATCCAGTATCATTGCAACAATTTCCACCGCTTCAAACATTTGATTTTGATGCGGCTATTAGTGTATTAGACATTCCTACAAGTGTATGCGATGGAACCATTACACCAACCATACGTATTACAAATGCTGGAAGTGTGGCTTTAACAAGTGCAACAATTACTTACCAATTGGATAGCGGCGCGACTTCAACAATCAACTGGACAGGAAATTTAGCAACCGATGCTTTTGAAGATATCACGCTAAATCCAATAGCCGTTTCAGGTGTTGGAGCACACGCATTTAATGCTTCTGTAGCTAATCCTAACGGAAATGCTGATCAATCTACTAGTAATGATTCAAACACAAGATTATTTACAATTCCTGTAACTTATGAAGCAACAACAATCAGAGTTATTATTACACCTGACCGTTACGGAGCTGAAACTACATGGACTTTAGAAAATTCTAGCGGAACTGTTGTGGGAAGCGGCGGACCTTATATTACGACAGGAACTAATGGTACACAACCAGATGAAGTTACAGATGTAACAATTACGACATTTGATGAATGCTATACTTTTACCATTTTGGATTCATACGGAGACGGAATTTGCTGTTTATACGGAGCAGGAACATATCGATTGGAAGATCAAGACAATAATGTATTGATCAATGGAAACGGAGATTTCGGTGGAAGTGCTTCTAACTTATTCAATGTTATCATGCCACTAAGCGTTAGTAAACAAGCGCTGAATAATAACTTACGAATTTATCCAAATCCATCTGCAACTGATTTTACAGTTTCTGTGAATGGATTTTCAAACTTAGTATACGAAATTACAAATATTACAGGACAACGTTTACAAACAGGAGCATTTGCAACTGGCACAAACACCTTGTCCATGCAACGTGAGGCAGCTGGTTTATATTTCATCAAAATCTTAGACCCAGAAACGAATATTAGCATCACTAAAAAGGTCATCAAATACTAACTTAACGTTTACAATTATATAGAGAAGCATCCGTTTTCATAAGAAGAACGGATGCTTTTTTTAGTATACTTTTCAATTGAATAACTTTCTTGGAAATTGTCAACAATCTTTTTGGACTTCATTAAAATCGCTTATTTTTAACGAAATTTTGGAAGTAATGAATAATTCGATGGAAAATTTTAAAGATCATATTGATAAAGGATATGCAACCAAAGGCGATTATATTACCATGGGCGCTGCAATGCATGAAGGAGAAACGGTCACGGAAGCCTATGTAAAAGTTCCTTTAAAAACGCTGAATCGTCATGGTTTAATTGCGGGAGCAACGGGAACAGGAAAAACAAAAACCTTGCAAATTCTTGCTGAAAACTTATCTGACAAAGGAATTCCAGTATTATTAATGGATCTTAAAGGTGATTTAAGTGGAATAGCACAACCAAGTGCTGGACATCCAAAAATTGACGAACGCCACACAAAAATTGGGTTTCCATTTGAAGCCAATAACTTTCCTGTAGAAATACTTTCATTATCCGATCAAGATGGAGTGCGCTTGCGTGCCACCGTTTCCGAATTTGGACCTGTACTTCTTTCTCGAATTTTAGATTTGACCGAAACGCAATCAGGAATTGTCGCAGTTGTATTTAAATACTGTGATGACAACAAAATGCCTTTGCTCGATTTGAAAGACTTTAAAAAAGTATTGCAATACGCAACAGGCGAAGGAAAAGAGGAATTTAAAGAAATGTACGGACGTATTTCAAGCGCTTCCACAGGTGCAATTTTGCGTAAAATAGTAGAATTGGAACAACAAGGAGCCGATTTGTTTTTTGGAGAAACTTCCTTTGATGTTGAAGATTTAACTCGAATTGATAAAGACGGAAGAGGATATATCAACATTATTCGCTTGACAGATATTCAAGATAAGCCAAAACTATTTTCAACCTTCATGCTGAGTTTATTAGCTGAAATTTATGAAACATTTCCAGAGCAAGGCGACAGCGGACGACCAGAATTGGTACTATTTATTGACGAAGCGCATTTAATTTTCAAAGAAGCTTCCAAAGCATTATTAAACCAAATAGAAAGCATCGTAAAACTAATTCGTTCCAAAGGAATTGGATTGTATTTCGTAACACAAAATCCAACAGATGTACCTGATGCGGTTTTAGGACAATTAGGTTTAAAAATACAACATGCATTACGTGCATTTACCGCAAAAGATAGAAAAGCCATTAAACTAACAGCTGAAAACTATCCAGACTCTGAATATTACGATACTGCGGAAGTACTAACTTCATTAGGAATTGGAGAAGCCTTAGTTTCTGCTTTAGATGAAAAAGGACGCCCAACTCCACTGGCTGCTACCATGTTGCGTGCGCCAATGAGTCGTATGGATGTATTGACACCTGCTGAATTAAAAGAGCTCACGGACAACTCGAAATTGATAAAAAAATACAACGAGGAAATCGATCGTGAAAGCGCGTATGAAATGCTAAATGAGAAGATTAAAAAGGCAGAAGCTATTCATGAGAAGGAAAAAGAAGCAAAAGCTGAAGCGAAATCTTCAAGAAGCTCAAGCCGAAAAAGTACACGCCAAAATCCGATTGTAAAATTACTCACAAGTGTTACATTCCTTCGAAGTGTTTTAGGAGTTCTTAAAAAAGTGATCAAATAATAAAAAAGTAAAATTTAAAATAAATAAATGAAGAAGTTTTTATTCCTCGGAATTATCATGATTAGTTTGGCTAGTTGTGCAAAAAAAGAAGATCCATTTTTGATTCAGAAAGATCAAATTGGAAAATTACACAAAGAAATTACGGTACAACAATTGGATTCTATCTATGCAAATGATTCCTTGGTAAAGCGTATTGGCGAAGGCGATTATGTGCAAGCTGGCGATGATAAATATTTGATTTATGAAAAAGGTGGAAAACAATTATTAACTATTACGCCAAGACAACAACACGATACAAACGAAAAAATTAAAACAATTCAAATTCATGATGATCGTTTTAAAACGGCAAAAGGCATTTCTACAAAAAGTACCTTTAAGGATATTCGTGAAAACTATACTATCAAAAACATTTACAATACCATGAATACCATTGTGGTTATTGTAGATAGCAATGAATATTTTACTATTGATAAGAAAGAACTTCCTGAAGATTTGCGTTACAATCCAAGTTTGAATATTGAAGCTGTTCAAATTCCTGATGCAGCCAAAATAAAATACTTCATGATCAATTGGGAACATGTAGAGGAAACCAACACTGAAAACGAAACGAAAGATGAGCACTAAAAAATACCACATTCAAAAAGCACCTTTTGTAGTTCCAACCACAGACGGAAAACTAATTGAAGAGCATTTTGGAAATGCTACAGACGGAAATTCAAATGTAAGCATTGCACATATGATTGCGCCTCCGAAATGGAAAGAACCGTTTCAAACTCCTGAATTTGATGAATTTACTTATATCATCAAAGGAAAAAAGCAATTCATCATTGAAGGTGAAACAATCGTATTAGAAGCGGGACAATCAATCAAAATAGAAAAAAACACGCGTGTTCAATATTCCAATCCGTTTGAAGATGATTGCGAATATTTGGCAATTTGTTTGCCTGCATTCTCAATGGATTTAGTTCACCGAGAAGAAGAATAGTAGAAATATATATATTTAAATAAATCATTAAAACATAGTTTAGTATAAAAAATACACACTGTCATTTCGAGCGCAGTCGAGAAAAATAGGAAATCTATTGTGTGCATTGAATCTCGATAGCTTCGCTACGTATTTTCAATCAAAAAATTTTTCGATTTCAATAATGCTCGATTTGACATTATCCACTAAGATTTTTAAAAACAAAATCATACTATAAAAAGTTACATTAAACTCAAGTTAACAGCAGTAATGAAATACAATTCATTACTGCTTTTTTTATGTTTTAAAACGAATTCTAGTTTACCACCAACGAATTCTAAAAGCACTCCAAAAAACCGTGAAGTTGCTACTACATTTGAAATGTAATTAAGAAACAAAGTCATCTTAATCGCATCTAAAAAATTACAAACAATAAAAAGAAATAACAAATGTGGTACGATATAACAGCAACAAAAATGATTCAAAACTATTTGAATATCTATTCGCAAATCAACTTAAAGTTTGATGCAAAAGGAAAAGTAAACGCGGTTGCTTTATATCAAGAAGGCAGATGGATTTCAAGTCCAACATTAGCAAAACGCATGCAATTGCAACACATTGCATTGCCAATACAGCAAGCAGCGTCTATTACATTAAAAAGATAACTATGAAGATTGGCTCAATGTTGAAAATAGTAAGTTTTTTTCTTTTCCGCAGTGTAGAAATACTTTCTCGTTAAGAATTTTTGAAGCCTTGGAAAAAATTTAGAGAAAGAATTGCGGTTTTAGCTTTTTCAGCTAAAAACACCTCTGGAAATGCTGTGCATTCATGAATACCTTAATTTAAAATGTAGACGACATAAACTAAAAGTGCCCTTTCTTTTGTTTCGTTTTCTTTGGGCAAACAAAGAAAATGAAAAATAGAAACTGAATTTGAATCATTTAAGTAAAATGGATATGAAAAACTTAAATAAGATTAAGTCAAGATCAAATTAAACAAATTAGGTTGGTTAGTTGGGTAAAATCAGCTTGAATAGCTTTTGATGGCTGTCAAAAGTGACTATCAAAATGTATTGAAGAGTGGGTTTTCAAAATGCAATGCTGATAGTCGTTTCAATCCGAAAGCAGATTGAACGTATTCAGGCTGATTTTTACACTAAATCAACAAAATATAACAACACAAAAAACACACAACGTATAATTTTAAAATCACAACACTATGAACACAAAAACATTAAGATTCACAGGATTCATGGGACTTGTATTAGCACTCGTATTTGCATGTTCCCCAAAAGAAGAAACGAAAGATATCGCTTCGTTGGAAGCAAGCGAAAAAGTAGTCGCACAGCAAGCAGTTGTATTTATTGCAGGATACGATAAAGGTTCACAAACGTATTATAAAGATGCAAAAAAGCATTTTGAAGCACAAAATTATACCATTGTTGATGATGCGTTTTCACTTCAAGAAATCATAGCTTGGCTAAATAAAAATCACAATGCACAAGATTACAAGGAAATTCATATTGTAAACAAAGGAAACGCAAAACAAGGACTTTCATTAGAAACAACTATTCATGGCGTACCTTTATCACAAGAATCATTACTAAACTGTTTAAAAGAAAGTACACTTCCTAAACTTGAAAATGTATTGGCAGAAAACAGCAAACTTGTGTTTCACACTTCTGAACTTGGCAAAAACAAAGCATTATTGCAAATATTGAAACAAACGTTTACAGCAAACTATCAGCCAAAAGTATTTGCCACTCCACATGCAACGGTTTTCAACGGGCAATTTCAAAAACACTTCTTAGCCAAAGCATTTTACGGATACTATCCAACAGCACAATCGCCAGGAAATGTAGATTTATCAAAGCAATTTATCCGTAACTATCCTTACGAAGACATTCACTGGTTAGATGCCATCAGAACGAAAGAAGAAACGGAACCTGGAAAGCCATTTGCATACAAATTCAACATTCCAATTCGTTGGGAAGTACAATTCTCAGATGATGAAGATGTGCCTTCATTAGCAGATGCAAACGAAATTATGGATTGGATTGAAGACAATGAAGTATACGCGCAAAAAGTAAAAGACACTGGAATTCCTTTAGAAAAATTTAGATGGAAAGCTGTCAAAGTTGGTCAAAAAATAATCATCAAAGGAAAATCTACTGCCGTTTGCGTAATGAAACCGATGATGCAACACAATAATCCTTTATCGTATGTTCGCACAGAATTTGACAATCAACGCTATTACACACAATTGTAGTAAATGTATCAATTTGAAAATTTGATGATTTGAAAATGAGTAGTCTTTCACTCCTCTAATCATAACATTTTTAAATCTTTATAAACGCAGTCGAGATGCTTAATTACGGAATAAGTACTCTCGATTGTGTTTACTTCTAAACCTATCAATTTTAAACTATATTTGTGTCATGCATTTCTTAAAATCCAAAATCCTTCTAACGCTATTTTTTATTTGCTGCTTGTCGCATACGTACGCTCAGGAAAAAGAAATTACCTATGTAGCAGAAAGTTTTAGAGTCAACACAACATATGCTCTTTTTGGCGATAATGTAAAATTAAGAGCTGCACCAAATACCACTTCTGAAGTTATTACGATATTGCGTATTGGCGATGAAGTGACTATTTTAAAAAAAACGGATCAATTTTTAGAAACTGCAACAGCGAAAACGGCTTGGTATGAGGTAAAACACAATGATAAAACTGGTTTTATTGCTGGACAGTTCATCGCAAATGCGCACAAAAAAAGTGGCGATCAACATTTTTATTTACATAAAACAGAAGGAGAAGATGCATTTGGAAAACTACACATCAGAACTATTTTTAATGCTACTACAAAAGCATATACAGAAACTACAATTGAACCATTAGATAATAACATCGGAATTAGTTTTGACTCGTCGTACGACTTAGAAAATATAATTCAAATTGTAAACATAAACTACTTTGGCGATTCTTGCGGCGCAGAAAATGGCACAACGGTATTATTTTTGAAGGAAAACTATCAATTGGTTAAAATTGCAGATTTATCATTAATTGGCGATGGTGGCGTTTATGGTTTAATAGAAAAATTCACCTATACTTTCAATGAAGAAAATGGACAACCGATCATTATTTTTACAAAAGAAGAAGAAGAATTGATTGATGAAGAAAAAAAATGGTACGAAACCAAACATATGAAACGTATATTTGAATGGAATGGCGAAAAGCTAGTGCCAGAATTTTCAAAAAAATTCGCAAAAAGAACGCCTGAAAACTAAGATGAAATTTATTTCTAATACATATCTCCTACTCGCTTTCATACTTTTTTATTGCTGTATTTCCTCAGCACAAAACAATCAATTGCGCGCATATACCTTAAAAGATGGTTTGCCGCAATCGCAAGTAAATGCTATTGTTCAAGATGATTTTGGGTATTTATGGATTGGTACACAAGGTGGCGGAATTGTACGTTTTGATGGACTTTCATTTACCAATTGGAAAGAAAAAAATGGGTTGGCTTCCAATTACATTCATGCATTACAGTTTTCAAACGACACATTGCTTATTGGAACACGTCAAGGACTTTCTACACTTGTAAAAAATACATTCAAAAAATATGCAACACCTACAATTTTTCATATTGAAACTACGGAAAACAACACCTATTTAGCGACAAAAAAAGGATTGTACTACTACAAACCCAATGAAGGCGCAAAACCACTAAACTGCAACGCTATCTTAAATGCAACTCAAATAAATGATGTATTATTTGATGGAACTACATTTTGGATTGCTTCGCGAAAAGGCTTATGGAAAACGGATCGTTTGGAAAATTCGGCAACCTTTACAAAAGTTCTCGAAGGCGATTTCAAATCGTTGGCAAAATATAAGCAAAAAGTAATTGCGGCAAGTTTTACGGATGGAGTCTTCGCGTTTACACCTAAAGAAAAAGGTTTTCAAATAGTTTCTGAAGTCAAAAAAATCAATAGCATCACGGTTATTAACGATGCTGAATTATGGATTAATACGACAAATGCAGGCATCAAACGAATCAACTTAACGGACAATTTGCCTGAAAAATCAATTACAAAACGAAATGGTTTGTCTGTCTATAACATTCGTGAAGTATACAAAGACCGACAAAACAATATTTGGATTGGTTCGTCAGGTGGCGGATTATTTAAGTTTGAAAAAAATAATTTTAGACATTACACAAAAGATAATGGATTGACAGCCAATCGTATTTACGCGGTACACAGCTATGACAAAAAATTGTGGCTTTCTACGTCTGAATCGGGTTTAATGACCATTGATTCTACAGGAATTCATCAAGAAGTTGCCGCAAGTGAGTATTTGACGGTAAAAGTAAAAACACTTACAAACGATACCGCAGGACGAATTTGGGCAGGAAGCGAAGGAAAAGGCATCTACATTTATCAAAAAAAGATTCGTGATTCTATTGTGTACGATAGCACTTTCGTAGATGAAATTACCTATGAAACGCTCAAAGTTGAAGATATTTACAGTGCAAGTATCACTACAAAAGACGGTTTACCTTCCGATTGGATTCGCAATATAAAAATAGTTGGTTCACAAATTTGGGCGGCAACATATTCCAATGGAATTGTACGATTTCAGTACGATTTTGACAAAAAACAAATTTACAATATCAAAACATTTGGTGTACAAGAAGGCATCAAAGATTTGTCCATTCGCGATTTGGCTCGTGATGAAACTGGTCGTATGTGGTATTGTACCAACAAAGGACATTTAGGATACATCAAAAAAGATAAAGTTACGCACCTAATGCCAAAAGATGTCACTGGAAACGAAGTCACGATCGGAACCATACGTTTTCACAATTATGACATGTATATTGGCACGTTTGGAAAAGGAATTTGGTATTCGGAACTATCTTCTAAACTAAAGTTCAACCAATTACAAGGAACAAAAGACCTCTACTCAGACAATATCTATCAACTCATTTTTGACGATAATGGAACACTTTGGGCAGGAAGTGAAGGTGGCGTAGATCAAATTACATTAAACAAGAAAAATGAAATTACCAACGTTATTCACTACGGAAGAAATGATGGTTTTTTAGGAATCGAAACTTGCCATAATGCTACTACAAAAGATACAGAAGGAAATCTTTGGTTTGGTACAATTTACGGACTTACAAAATACCAACCTTCTACTTCGGAGCAGCAACTTTTAAAACCGAAAATACATTTTGAAGACATCGAAGTTGATTCAAAAAGTTTAGATTCTATCGATTTGCAGCAATGGACAAATACTGACAAAAGATTGCAACTTCCTGAAGATCAAAATAATATAAAATTTCAATTTCGCTCTGTAGATTTAGACAATCCTGAAGCCATCGTATATCGGTATAAATTTGACGAGGAAGATTGGAGTTCGTGGACAAAGGAAAGTAAAATTACCATTGGCGGTTTAACCTACGGAGATCATGATTTTATGGCGCAAGCACGTAACAAAGATTGGCTGGAAAGTGATTCCATTGGTTTTAAACTGCACGTCATTCAACCATTGTACAAAAAAACATGGTTTAAAAATCTTGGTTGGACAATACTTGGGCTAATTATCATTCTCATCATTTACAGCTATATCAAACGGATCAAAGCTAAAAACAAAGCAATTCGTGAACGTTTACAATTAGAAAATCATTTGCTTTCGCTAGAACAAAAAGCATTGCGTTTGCAAATGAATCCGCATTTTATTTTCAATGTCTTGAATGGCATCAAAGGCATGAGTAGAAACGATATTCCAAAAATGGACAATACCATTAATACTTTTGCTGTTTTATTGCGTGAAACCTTGACAAATTCTAGAAAAGATAGCATTTCGCTTTCGCAAGAAATCAAAACGCTTTCCAACTATATTGAAGTGGAACGTTTGATGGCTAGCAAAGATTTTTCATATACAATTGATGTCACTTCTGAGTTAGATCCGGAAGAAGTACTCATTCCTCCAATGTTGATTCAACCATTTGTAGAAAATGCTATTCGACACGGAATTATGCCATTGCAACGACCTGGCGAATTGAAGGTGCATTTTAAAACGGACAATCATTTTTTGTATGCGACGATTACGGATAACGGCATAGGCATCAATCAATCGCAACAAAACAAAAAAAGTACCGATCATCAGTCGATGGCGTTGCAAGTAACCAAAGAGCGAATTGAATCCTTGGCAGGACGCAACACGCTAAAAATTGAAGATATGTCTAAAAAAGATCATACCTTAGCTGGAACGAAAATTTCATTTAAAATTCCGTTGGAAACAGATTATTAATTAGATGAAAGATTGCTGTCGCTGTTGGAAGTTAGACCGCTTTTAGATTTATTTAAGTCTAATTATTATGAAGAGTGTTATCGAGACAAATCTCAATACTCAATACTAAATACTAAAACCTCAATACTAAGAAACATGCTTACTACTGTAATTGTTGACGATATTCCTGCTGCGTTACATATGCTAAAAAGCGACATTGAACGCTTGCATCCTGAATTGAACATTATTGGAACTGCTTCAAGTGTGGTTGAAACTGCAAAACTGTTACGCAAGCAACAACCTGATATTTTATTTCTTGACATTATGTTGGGCGACGGATCTGGGTTTGATGTATTGGAAATTTTCCCAAATTTGACTTCAAAAATTATCTTTGTGACTGCAAGTGATGAATTCGCCATCAGAGCTTTTAAATTTGCCGCAATCGACTATGTATTAAAACCGTATGCGGAAGAAGAATTATCGTTAGCAATTGAAAAAGCGAAAAGTCAAATTCACCCGAACAAAGAACGTTTGGATATTTTAAAAGATACCTTAGCGGCCCCAAATGAAAAGCCAAACAAAATATCACTTCATACCTTAGATAAGATTATTATTGTGAGTTTGGATGAAATTATTCGTTGCGAATCGGATAGTAACAATACTATTTTCTATTTACAAGATGGACAGAAGATTTTTGTAACAAAAACACTCAAATACTTTTCAGATATGTTGAAAAGTTATCAATTTTTGCGTGTACACCAAAGTCATTTGGTCAATCTGCAATTCATCAAAGCCTTTATAAAAACAGATGGCGGTTATTTATTGTTAAAAGATAAAAGTACGGTTCCTGTTTCTGTTCGTAAAAAAGTAGAAGTCATGGAAATTTTGAGTAGTATTCATCGAAAATAATCTTATTGGATGTTAGATCGCTTTGCTACTAGATTTCTTGACTTGTTAGATTTCTAATACGTGAAGAATAACTACAGACATACTTTAAAGAATAATCCCTTCAAACAATATATATTTCAACATTGTAAAAGTTTATATAGTATCTCGTGCGTTCTATATTCATAATCATTTCTTAATAAAGTGAATTCATTACGAGACTAAAAAAGTTAATCTACTCATTTTTAAAACATTATAAAAACTCATAAAATTCACTTATACATATCATATAAAACATAAATAAAAACATATGGATTATATTTTTCATCTTTGCAGTGTCAAAAAAACTCAAAGCAATGGAAAATACAAAAACTACGAAAACGATTTCTAAACAAACGACCAACCAAGTAACGAAAGTTGCTGTTGCATACGGAGACGGGATTGGTCCTGAAATTATGAAAGCAACCTTAAAGATATTAGAAGCAAGTGGTGCAAACATTCAGCCAGAAATCATAGAAGTAGGCGAAAAAGTATACCTATCAGGAAACTCTTCAGGAATTGAGAAAAAATCTTGGGAAGTGATCAACACGAACAAAATTATCTTAAAAGCGCCAATTACAACGCCACAAGGTAAAGGTTATAAAAGTTTAAATGTTACGTTGAGAAAATCATTAGGATTGTTCGCAAATGTTCGCCCAGTAAATGCTTTGCATCCGTATGTACACACAAACTTTCCAAACATGGATGTTGTCATTATTCGTGAGAATGAAGAAGATTTATATGCCGGAATTGAGCATCAACAAACACAAGATGTGGTACAATGTTTAAAATTGATTACTCGTCCTGGTTGTGAAAAAATTGTACGCTACGCATTTGAATATGCAAAACTATACGGAAGAAAAAAAGTTACTTGTATGGTAAAAGACAACATCATGAAACTTACAGATGGTCTTTTTCACAATGTATTCAAAGAAATTGCAGCTGAATATCCAGAAATAGAAAGCAATTCACAAATTATTGATATCGGATCTGCACGTTTGGCGGCAACTCCTGAAAACTATGATGTGATTGTAACTTCAAACTTATATGGAGATATTATTTCTGACATAGCGGCTGAAATTGCAGGTTCTGTAGGAATGGCAGGTTCGGCAAATGTAGGAAGAAATGTTGCCATGTTTGAAGCAATTCACGGTTCGGCTCCTGACATTGCAGGAAAAGCCATTGCAAATCCTTCAGGCTTACTAAATGCGGCGGTAATGATGTTAATTCATGTTGGAAAAGTAAACATTGCTAACAAAATCAAAAATGCTTGGTTGACAACAATTGAACAAGGATATCACACAGCAGATATTTATGAAGAAGGACAAAGCGTTCAAAAAATGTCTACAAGCGAATTTGCTGATAAAGTCATTGAAAACTTAGGAAATGTACCTGAAAAGTTAACACCAAGTACTATAGACGAAAAAGCAGGAAGTATTTCAATTCCTGTATACGAAAGAAAACAACAAGAACAAGTTTTAGTCGGTACAGATGTATTTATCAACTGGCAAGGAAGCAATCCTGAAGAAATTGGAAATGCATTGGCAGGATTAGATTCATACAAACTAAAACTCAAAATGATTACCAATAGAGGTGTCAAAGTATTTCCGAATGGAATGCCAGAAACATATTGTACAGACCACTGGAGATGCCGATTTGTAGCTATAGACGCCGTTACGGAAGGAACGCCAAAATATGCTCCGATCAATTTCGAGCAAATCTTAGCATTGTTATCAAATATCAATAAAATAGGATACGAAGTTATTAAAACAGAAAACTTATACGAATTTGATGGAAAACGTGCATTCTCACTAGGACAGGGAGAATAAATAAAATACTGAAAATCAATAATATAGAATGTAAAAATAGTCCGTATTTTTGTATGACTAGTTTTAAAAAACCGAATAGTAAATGATGAGGCTATTCGGTTTTCTTTTGTTTATCATAAATATTGTTTATGATGAACATTTAAAACATAAATAAAAATATATAAACAATATTTTTCATCTTTGTAGTGCAAAAAAGAATAAGACAAAAGTGTTTTTTGTATAGCTAGTTTTTAAAAAAACCGAATAGCAAGTGATGAGGCTATTCGGTTTTTTTATGTTTAATTGCGAGCCACTATTTAGACTCATTGAAAATAAGAACCTTTCATGTTAATTATTTTATAAATTAAGAATAGTTGTTTAATGTTTAATTAAATTCGTTAAACAATTAATAAACTATAATAACGTCTGCTATGAAATCTTTTCTACTAAAACTCTCCGCACTTACTTTTTTAGTGCTTTTATCATTTAAACCAAACACTGCATCCACACAAGAATTTCAAGGGCAAGCCTTTTATTATTCTAAAACGAAGATGGAATTAGGAAGATGGGGCGCACGAATGAGTGAAGCTCAGAAAAAAGATGTGGCAGCTCGTCTAAAGAATCGTTTGGAAAAAACATATGTGTTAACTTTCAATAAAGAAGAATCTGTTTTTAAAGAAGAAGACAAATTAGATGCCGTTTCAGGAGCAACAGATTCGTGGGGCGCAAACTTCTCTCGTGGATATCAATATAAAAATGTAAAAGACAATGCCTTAGTACAAAGTCAAGAATTTTATGGTAAAAAGTTTTTAGTAAAAGACAAATTACAAAAGATAGAATGGAATATGGGCAAAGAAACAAAGCAAATTGGTCAATATACTTGTTTCAAAGCTACGGCAATTGTTCCTTCAAGTGAATTAGATTGGTACAATTTCTCTTGGGCAGATTTACGAAGTGCCGAACCAAAAAAGAATGCGGATGGTACAACGTCTGAACCAGAAATAAAAATGACAACTATTGAAGCGTGGTATTCTCCACAAATTCCAGTAAGTCACGGACCAGCAGAATATTGGGGATTACCAGGATTAATATTAGAAGTAAGCGCTGGAAATACAGTGATGCTTTGCTCTAAAATTGTTATCAATTCTGGAGAAACAATCACTATTGAAGCACCAGATAAAGGAAAAGAAATCAATAAAGCAGACTATCAAACTACGATTCGTGAAAAAATGCTTGAAATGAGAAACAATAGAGGAAGAAGAAGAGGTTAAACCTTTGGCTAAAATTGTAGTCTAATTGAAAATACTCTTTTTTAAAACTAACTAATAGCACCACACCAATGAAAAAAATACTTTGTATTTTCTTATTCCTTATTGCTCACCAAACGTACGCACAAGTTAAAATTGAAGGAAAAGTTACAGACAGTTTAAACAAACCTCTCGAATTAGCGAACGTTATAGCAATTAACAAAGCGACAAGTACTCTAGAATCCTATAGCATTACAGACAAAGAAGGAAAATATCGTATTGAACTCAAAAAAAATAACAAATACAAAATTCAGGTAAGTTATATTGGTTTAAAAACACTTACTGATTCTTTAGAAACGAAAGAAAGTGACATCACTAAAAACTTTATACTCAAAGAAGATAATACGTTAGATAAAGTTGAACTTACGTATGAAATGCCCGTTACCATTAAAGGAGATACATTAATTTACAATGCAGATTCTTTCAAAAATGGTTCTGAACGAAAATTAGAAGACGTTTTAGAAAAATTACCTGGCGTCGAAATTAACGAAGACGGACAGATAGAAGTTGAAGGGAAAGTCGTAAACAAGTTAATGGTCAACGGAAAAGACTTTTTTGACGGAGATACCAAACTTGCTACCAAAAACATTCCATCGAAAGCTGTAGATAAAATTCAGGTTTTACGAAATTATTCTGAGGTAAATCAGCTCCGAAGTGTTACAAACAATCAAGATAATGTTGCAATCAATATTAAGCTAAAAGAAGGAAAAGAAAACTTTTGGTTTGGAAATGTTACCGCTGGTGGAGGAAGTTCGCCAGATAATAAATTGTATTTGTTACAGCCAAAATTATTTTATTACAGTCCAGAATACAGCATCAACTTTATTGGCGATATGAATAATATCGGAGAAGTTGCCTTAAGCCGTAGAGATATTCGTGGTTTTGGTGGCGGATTTAGAGCGCCAAGTAGAGGAAGCGGAACAAATATTAATTTGGGAGACAACAGTTTAAATTTCCTTACCAACCAAGGAAACGCACTCGAAATAGAAAACAAATTAGCCACAGGAAACTTTAGCTATTCGCCAAGTAAATCTTTAGATTTAAGCGGATTCTTAATTTACAATAGCAGTCGTATTCTTTCCCAAGAAACCAGTTTTGTACAATACACAGATCCAAGTTTAGGCATTCCTGATGAAGCTACAGAACAACGCAGTAGAGAACGCTCGGATCAAGGATTGGCAAAGTTTAGTGTCAAATTTCAGCCAAACTTTAACAATCAATTGGATTATGATGTGTTAGCACGAACGTCTAACGATTCGCAAGTACAAGGCGTATTTTCGTCTGTTATTGGATCTACAGATCAGATCAATAATGTGAAACCGTTTAGCATTAATCAAAATGTAAATTATTATTACACGATTAACGAAACTAATATTCTAGCTTTTGAAGCGCAGCATTTAATCAAAGATGAAGATCCTTTTTACAATGCACGTTTAGAAAATGGAACAAACAATGCTTTTGATACAACGGCAGACGCTTTAGGATTGGATACTTCTGTAGCTGATTTCGATTTGGCGCAGAACAGACGAATCAAGTCGAATCAGTTAGATGCAAAGTTGGATTATTACAATATTTTAAACACGAAAAGTAATATCAACTTTACGTTGGGAACTATTTTAAGTCGCCAAGAATTCAATTCAAATCTATTTCAGTTTAGAGGTACAGGCATTCAATTTAATCCAATACCTACTTTTAACAATGGACAAATTACCAATGATGTAGAATACAATTTTAGTGATGTTTATGTTGGTGTGCATTATCGTTTAAAAACGGGTAAATTTACTATCACTCCAGGATTCTCAGTACATGCATACGGTAACAAAAATACGCAAAGTGGTGTTACGTTTGAAGACAATTTCTTTAGAGTATTGCCTGATTTTGAAACACGCATTCAGTTTAAAAAGAGTGAAGCATTAACTTTACGCTACGAAATGCAGAATCAGTTTACCGACGTGACCCGATTGGCAGAAGGTTTGGTCATGAACAACTTCAACAGTTACCAATTTGGAGAACCAGAATTGCAAAATGCATTATCGCACAATGTGAGTTTGGTATATACAAGTTTCAATTTGTTTAATTATACCAATGTATTTGCCAGAGCATCGTATTCTAGTAATATAGATCAGATACGAAGCTTGACAGATTTTGAAAGTGTCATCCGTACAAGTACCTTTTTCAACTCTAATTTTGCAGATGAAAATGTGAATGTATTTGGACGTGTGCAGCGTACGTTCGGAAAGATTCGTGCGAGTTTGAATGCAAGTTTTAATTACAGTAAGATCAATCAGTTTATACAAGGACAACAATCGTTGAATGAAGGATTTACACAAACGTATACGCCTGGTATTCGAACCAATTACAGAGTGGCACCAAATGTAAGTTTGCGTTACCGTTACAGTGTTACGAACAATACACAAGGTGGACGTGAAACGAAGTTTGTGACCAATGCACCTTCGATTAACTTTGATGCATATATTTGGAAGCGCGTTACTTTCCGAACTGATTATACCTATACCAATCAAGATTTGGGCAATGGCGAATCGCAATCGTTCCAAACATGGGATGCGACACTTTCATATAGAAAAAATAGAGATGCCAAATGGGAATATGAACTCAAAGCAACCAATATATTAGATATTGATTCACAAGTACGAAACAGCGCGAATAACTTATCAGTGTTTACTTCTGAAACGTTTATTCAGCCACGATTTGTTACCTTCCGTTTTGTTTATACGTTGTAATGTAATCATAAAGTCTAGTTTTTGATTGAAACTAGCAACTTATAAAATAGTTAGTACTGGTTAGTTAAAAACCGAACAATATGTTTAGAATATGTTGTTCGGTTTTTTGTTTTGCAGTTTTAGCCTTCAAAATGTTTTAGATAAATCAAATTATTTCCCGATGCTAACAATAAGTATTCAATTTTCTAAAACTTGTATATATTTTAATTTAAAAAGTTTCTGTTCAAAAGTTCTCTTCTGAATTTTTATAAAATATAATGCATGCTAAACAGTGCGGTTTATCGCAATTATCAAATCTATAGATTAAAAATATCTTCAATGATGTGAGAAAGTAGCAAAAAAGAAATCAACCTATCTAAAATCGTTTTGTAACCAATTTTACGGGCTTTTTAGGTGCTTTCGAAATGATTTCAAATTCAATAACGCCAAGCAACAACGATTCTTCTGTAGTGACAACATCTACACGCCAATGACCATCAATAATATTTTCTTTATATGTATATCCGCGATAACCATGATCGCGTCCGCCTGTAATTTCATAAGTCATTTCATCCATGAGTTGCCATGTTTCTGTGTCAGGATTGTAATAATTCCAACGGTGTGAAACAACTTTGTCCAAATCCGTAGGTGCAAATATGGACGAATACACATACACGCGCTCATCTACATGATGGTAAAATTTTATCTTATGCGTGCGCCAAAAAATATACCATGCATCCGATTCGTACGTCGCGATGTATTGATCATTTTCTTTGGTAATATTATGCGCCACAAAACCTTCTGCCAAAGCCAACGGAACTGGCGGAATCATTCTAAAATAATACAATCCATTAATTAAAATATACACAGCAGCAATGATTGCTATGAGTTTGCCCAACTTTATCTCGGCTCTCGTACTTGGACTAGAAAAATAGATAAAAGCAATCAAACCAATGGTTAACGCACTGCTTATTAAACCTGAATAGAGAAAAATAGTCGTGTTCATTTCCTTGATCATTACAGGAATCATAAACACAAAGAATATAAAACTGATAAAGTAATAGACGCTAAATTGCAGGTATTTGTTTGATATTCTTTTCTTTAGAAATTCATTTGCAAAGAGAAGCAATAAGAGAATGACAAAAAATGTGACGGTTTTAGATAATGAAACACTTCTGGAAAAGTAAATGACATATGCACTTGAAAGTCCTCCAAAAAAGAACTGAATTGCTAAGGGGAAATAAAGTTCATAGCGTTCTAAAAATGTGTTTTTCCACCGTTGATCATCAACCAAATTGAATAGATACAATACAATGGTCAATAGCGTCATGTGCGATGTCAACACTACCAAATCGTACATTCTGTCAATCCGTCCTAATGTGAGCGAATCAAAAATAAATCCGCCAATAAAGAATAGTAACGGCGCATACTTTTCATGCCGTTTGATGAATTTCCTAAATTTACTATTTCGAAATTTGACTAATGTACGCTTCATAAGGTTGGTTATGCTCCAAATATAAAGGTTTCTAAATACTTCGATTAACGCATTCAATTATGAGTAAGTGCTCATACATTTTGTAATGTAACTATTAAATGCGTTCAAACGGTCATGGAGTATGAAATAATATAGTAAAAATTATACAGTTTTTACAAAAGCAACCAATCGTTCATTGATGAAATATTGCCAGCCTGCCTCACAGCTTTCGCGTTTAAATTCGGGAACTTCATCAGGAAAATCTTTAATAACAGTTGTGGTTAAAGTTAATTTCGTTTTGTTATCGATTGAATCTAATTTGAAAGTAACAAATGAATCGCCTTGCAAATTTTTATATTTCCAATTGTAGACTACCTTTCTATGCGGAATAACTTCCGTAATTGTCCAAAGATGTAAAAAGTCACGCGAAGGTGCTTTGACATTGAATGCTATTTGAAAACCAACTTCTGGGTTGAAATCGGGAATGTTCTCAAAAAACCATTGGCGCATTTGTGTAACATCTGTAATGGCTTTCCATACAACTGCCGCAGATTGCGTAAAACGTTGTGAGACGATTACTGGTGGTTCAGAGGTTTTCATTTACATTAGGTTTTAGATAAAAGTAATGAAATTATATTTTATAAATTTTCATATAAGAAAAGCTAAAAACCAAGTATTGATTTTCAGCTTTTCCAGTTAAGAACTGAGCTATTTATTGTTTAACTGACGCTGTTGCAGCTAAGGTTTCTGTTTTTTCACATTTGCCTTCTGGATCATTTGTACATACTGTACAATATCCATCTCCATTGCTTTGTCTTCTTGGATTACAGCCAACAGTACAACCTGTACAACTTACAATTGTAGCAGTATCCGAAACTTCAAATTCATTTCCCCTTCGTTTTAGTAAATAGGCTGTTTTTTCCGTTTTGTCTTTACTTGCTACTATTAGTTGTACTATTTCTATTTTTTCATTATCAGTAGCTTTACTAAAATCAATTTTAAGAGTACTCATGTCCATTTGGGCAGCTCTACTTGCTCCCATACTTTTTTCGAGGGTTGCCACAAGTTTCTTTTTATCAGTAAAAACAATTTTACCCTTTTCCATTTTAGCTATACTATTACTTTTCTCTTTTTCAGTACTTTTTTTTGATTCTGTTTTTGTTTCGTTGTTAGATTGCTTATTCTCTTTATTTGCACAAGAATATATAAATAAGAGACATAATATGAGCAACAATCCACTTGTTTTTACTGTTTTCATTAGTTAAAGTATTGGTTAATATCTTTAATTAATATAAGTTTTTTATTACAAGACTGCTATTTTATTCTATGATCGTTCAGAAAATTCGATGTATTAACTCACACTAAATCAATACAATGAATAATTATTTAAAAACATTATAAAAAAAGCAACTCCTTTCGAAGTTGCTTTTCAATATATTATAATTAATTATTTTATCTTCTATTTGCCATATTATGACGTTCTCTAGCCAATAAAGTATTTTTGAGTAACATTGCAATGGTCATAGGTCCTACTCCACCTGGAACAGGCGTTATGTGACTTGTCTTTTTGCTGACATTTTCAAAATCAACATCTCCCGTGATACGATATCCACGTTTTTTAGTGTCGTCTGGAACTCTTGTGATTCCCACATCAATTACAATCGCATCATCTTTTACCATTTCCGCTTTTAAGAAATTTGGTTGTCCCAATGCCGTAATGATAATGTCTGCCTGACAGGTAATTTGTGTAATGTTTTTAGTGTGACTGTGCGTTAGTGTAACGGTTGAGTTTCCTGGAAAACCTCTTCTTCCCATTAAGATACTCATCGGTCTTCCGACAATGTGACTTCTTCCAATAACAACCGTATGTTTTCCTTTGGTTTCTACATCGTAACGCTCCAGTAATTCTAAAATTCCAAAAGGAGTAGCAGGAATAAAGGTAGACATATCTAATGCCATTTTTCCAAAGTTTTCAGGATGGAATCCATCAACATCTTTGTCTGGATGTACCGCCATAATTACTTTTTGTGTGTTGATTTGCGGTGGTAAAGGCAACTGAATGATGAATCCGTCAATGTCATCGTTTTCATTCAATTCGTGAATCTTCTTTAGCAATTCGAGTTCTGAAGTTGTGTTTGACATGCGCACTAACGTAGATTCGAATCCGACACGCTCGCAAGAACGCACTTTGCTTCCTACGTATGTTAGACTTGCGCCATCGTCTCCTACTAAAACTGCGGCCAAATGCGGAACTTTTTCACCGCGATCTTTCATTTTCTGAACCTCAGCAGCAATTTCATCTTTGATATCATTCGATACCTTTTTTCCATCTAATAAAATCATGTATAGTTGTGTTGTGTGTGTCTTTTTGGCTGTTGGTTGTTGGCTGTTGGCTGTTGGCTGTTGGCTGTTGGCTGTTGGCTGTTGGCTGTTGGCTGTTGGCTGTTGGCTGTTGGCTGTTGGCTGTTGGCTGTTGGCTGTTGGCTGTTGGCTGTTGGCTGTTGGCTGTTGGCTGTTGGCTGTTGGCTGTTGGCTGTTGGCTGTTGGCTGTTGGCTGTTGGCTGTTGGCTGTTGGCTGTTGGCTGTTGGCTGTTGGCTGTTGGCTGTTGGCTGTTGGCTGTTGGCTGTTGGCTGTTGGCTGTTGGCTGTTGGCTGTTGGCTGTTGGCTGTTGGCTGTTGGCTGTTGGCTGTTGGCTGTTGGCTGTTGGCTGTTGGCTGTTGGCTGTTGGCTGTTGGCTGTTGGCTGTTGGCTGTTGGCTGTTGGCTGTTGGCTGTTGGCTGTTGGCTGTTGGCTGTTGGCTGTTGGCTGTTGGCTGTTGGCTGTTGGCTGTTGGCTAAATTTATTAAAATATTGAAATACTTTTACATTTATAATTCAACATTTATAATTTAGCATTTAGCAAACTATCCGCCCATTCCTTTCATCATCTGCATCAGCTTTCTTCCGCCGCCGCCTTGCATCATCTTCATCATTTTACTCATTTGATCAAATTGCTTTAACAATTGATTCATTTCTTGTACCGAACGACCAGCTCCTTTGGCAATACGCTTTTTACGACTTGCATTGATCATTGCTGGTTTAGAACGTTCTTCTGGCGTCATTGAGTGAATTAATGCTTCAATGTGTTTGAAAGCATCATCTTCAATTTCCATACCTTTCATTGCCTTGGAAGCTCCAGGAATCATGCCGACTAAGTCTTTCATGTTCCCCATTTTCTTCACTTGCTGTATTTGCTTTAAGAAATCGTCAAAACCAAATTGATTTTTGGCAATTTTCTTTTGTAATTTTCTAGCTTCTTCTTCATCAAACTGCTCTTGTGCTCTTTCCACTAACGAAACAACATCTCCCATTCCCAAAATACGATCTGCCATACGTGAAGGATAGAAAACATCAATAGCTTCCATCTTCTCTCCTGTACCAATAAATTTGATCGGTTTGTTTACTACAGATTTAATAGAGATTGCCGCTCCACCACGTGTATCACCATCTAATTTCGTTAAGATAACTCCATCAAAATTTAAGATGTCATTGAAGGCTTTTGCCGTGTTTACAGCATCTTGTCCTGTCATTGAATCTACTACGAAAAGTGTTTCTTGTGGTTCAATTGCTTTGTGAATGTTTGCAATTTCGGTCATCATGGCTTCATCAACTGCCAAACGACCTGCGGTATCAATGATAACAACATTGTGTCCATTTTGATTTGCATGTGCAATTCCTGCCTGGGCTATCGCAACTGGATCATTGTTTCCTCTATCTGAAAATACATCCACTTTTATCTGATCTCCTACAACATGTAACTGATCAATCGCCGCTGGACGGTATACATCACAGGCAACTAATAAAGGTTTCTTTGTTTTTTTATTTTTTAAGTAATTGGCAAGTTTACCAGAAAATGTTGTTTTACCCGAACCTTGCAAACCAGACATTAAAATGATGGTTGGCTTTCCAGACAAGTTGATTCCTGCGGCATCGCCTCCCATGAGTTCGGTAAGTTCGTCTTTCACGATCTTTACCATTAATTGTCCTGGTTGTAAAGTAGTTAGTACGTTTTGTCCTAAAGCTTTTTCTTTTACTCTTTTTGTAAAATCTTTTGCAATTTTGAAGTTTACATCGGCATCAAGTAACGCTCTACGCACTTCTTTTAGTGTTTCTGCAACATTTACTTCCGTTATACTTCCATGTCCTTTAAGAACATGCATCGCTTTATCTAGCTTTTCACTTAAATTATTAAACATACGTTTGTATTCTTTTTTTGAGAAGTTGCAAAGATAGGAGAAACTTATAAATTTTGAAAGTTTAAAACCGCTCGTTTTCAACAAGATTCTACAGGTTTTTTTTGTTCTTTTTAAAGGAAGAAAGCTAAAATTAAACTGTTTGCTTCAAAAAAGGCTATTGCTGTTTCTTAATGAAACTATAATTTCCAAGTATGTATGACTTATTTTTTATGATTTTTTTAAGCTTTCTTTTATGCAACACCTTCAATTCATAAACCAAAGGTTATGATGCTTGTTGCGAGCTAGAAACAGGCCTAATTTTGTACTATTATTAATCTTTAAATCAAATAGTATGAAAAAGAGAAATTTAAAATCATTACGATTAAACAAGGAGTCAATTTCTAACATTACAGCTATTTTAGGAGGTAGACCGCCCAAAACACACACGTGTGATAGTTTGTCAGATGTGAGCCGAACAGGAACATGTCATCCAACAGCAAGTGAACATGCTTGTTAGTTTTTTTTAGTTGAGTAACAAGTTAAGTTAGGTAAGGTCGGAGTTCGTTCCGGCCTTTTTAATAGTATATCGTTTCGTTTTAAAAAATATTAGAATTGTTCAATTCAGAATAATCTATTATTTTTAAAATCTTAAAACTGTATATCCCATGATTATTTTCAATGCAGGTGCTATTATGGCTACCTTACTCGCTGCACTTTTATCTCTTCCTTTTTATGGTATTTATTATTTTGGTGGCATGAACGAAGAAATGCTTATTATTTGTGCTAGTTGGATGGTGATGGTAGCTTCTTTTATTGTTAGAGAAGGGCGATTATTTTTTATTCCGATGTGGCTACTGAGTATTCCGTTACCTTTTGTAATTACGTATATGGCATACCAATGGACAGGAATTGGTGTGACTTTTGGAATTTTTATTGGCTTCATTCTTTTAATTGTTGGATTTTCATATATGTCTGAAAAGAAACGCTTGAAAAATTTACGATCAGAGAAAATAGAATTTCCAGATCGTGAAGAAGATGCAGAAGTGTATTGGCAAGGAGTAAAAGATAAATTTTTCTTACCCTCATATTTAAAAATAACACCTGAAATTGCACGTTTTAACATCAGAGTTGCAGAAGCATTGGAAAAACAAGAAATTGAATTGACAACGCTTGAAGCCTTTAAAACCGAAATGAGCAAAGCAGGATCAAAACGTAAAAAGATAGATCCTACTGCGCAAAAGAATCTTACCGAAGAAATTGATCAAAAAATTACCGAACTGCAAGAAGCCAAAGAGTTATTGGAAAAGGTTTCAGGGTAAGTTTTAAATATTGTAACTAAGTACATGTAAATATGACTTATAACTAAATATTAAAATTTTATAGTATGAAAAAAAAGAATCTTAAATTATTAAAACTTGCAAAAATGTCTGTCTCTAATTTGAGCAATTCAGTTAAAGGTGGAACGTATGGAACTTCTACTTTTTGCTCAATTGAGCGCTGTGGAGAAGGCGACAATACAAACATATTTGTCTGCGCACCTGGCACCCAAACTTGCGTAAGTGAATGCTGTCCAAACCCAGCCTCTAATATGGATTGTCCAATATCAGTAAGTTGTCCACCTAATCCAGAACTCACGTTCTAGACATCAGCATATTAAAGTAACTTACTTTGATTCGCTCTTAAGGCTTTTCAATATCAAAACTTCTTAAAAAAGGGAATATATGAATTATAGTTACTGCAAAACTAGTATTAGATCCCGTTCTTCAACGGGATTAGTAAAACTCAATTTTTAGTATTGAGTTTTACTAAAAAAAGCTGCCCTAATTCAACAAAAGGCAGCTTTTAAACTAAGTCACTAAACTAACTTAAATAAACACTTATTTTTATATATTATAAACACACATTGCAATCAGCTTCTAGTGTAAATAGTGTAGAAACTTGATTTGGATTTAGTGCAATGTTGTACATGCGTATATCGTCTAAATGACCTTCAAAGCCATTTCCTAGTATGTAATTTAGTAATGGTGTACTTCCAATATCAATGGCAGCGTTGATGTCTGCATTTCGTTGGATACCATCTCTGTATAATCGTACGGTATTGTTGTCATCAACTGTGAGCACTAAATGATGCCAGTTGGTGGTGTCAGTTGGTAAATTGGCATCCATATTCCAAGGATCATCCCATAAACCGTAGCCAGAATCTGCATCACTAAATACGGGCGTATTTAAATCGAATACACTGATTTGAAAACCTTCACTGATAGAACTTCCTTTTTGGAATAAGATTTCATAGTTTGATGGATTGGTATTTTGCATTTTAAACCACAGACTTACCGAAAACGCATCGCCTTGCACAATTTGATTTGTTGTGGTAATAGGAATTTCAACCGTTTCATTTCCGTTAAATCCAATAGCACAACTTGAATTTCCTGCTCTGTCAGATACATAAGTATAGTTTCCTGTTCCTTCCCAATTACTTACCAAATCTTTGGTTTCGTTGGCAAACGGCATGTATAAAATTAAGTTGTCCGTTAACGGAGTGGTATTGCTTGTGCAACATTCTTCTATGGAAATTGTAATTATATAGATTTCATATGTTCCAGCAGCATCTTCAATACGTAAATACAAGGTTTCTACCGAACTCGTATTGGTATATGACACAGGAATCAATGCATTTTGATTGGTATCTGCGTCAATTTGTGATAAGTGAAATGAAAAGTTAAAAGATTGTGTACATGGAACCGTGGCAATGAAGAGTTCTTCTAAATTCATGTCTACAAAACCGTCAAATGGATTTTCTTCATCACATATTGTCGTTTGTAAATTAGCGAAACATTCAAAAGGTGTATTGTTTTCGCAACTTTTTTGCAATGTTAATTGTTGATTATTGTTATGCAATTGTATTTCTTCCGAAGTACATTGGTCAATAATCCAAGTGCCATTAATTGTTGTAACTGCAGAAGCTACATTGCTAATATTTAAGACTAAATTTCCTTGCGCCGTTGTAATTTCCCAGTTTCCTTCATACACTACACTACTTGTTGGATCTTGTGAAAAGGTAAACGATCCGTCAGCATTGAAATAAAATTCATAGTCAAATTGTGTATTTCCGTTTAAGCTTGAAATTCGCCAAAAACAATCCAGCAAATTTTCTGTTATTTGAGCTATTGTACAATCTGTATCATTATAATTATTGTCGTCATCTTCATCACAACTATTTACAGCAGCATTTATTGCTGTTTCTAATGCTGAATTACTATTGACCGTAATTACCGTTCCATCTGCCTGCACCAAACTAATTGGATAATTGATACTTGCGACTGTTCCGCTAGAAAGTGTTCCTAAGAAATAGAACAAAGTTTCGTCATCAGTAATCGTTTGTGTTTCGATGACTTCAAAGTTGGTGTCAAAAATGGCAATGCTAAACGGATATTGAAAATCAATACATTCAATATCAATATCAGGCTGATTTGGTCCAGAACAGTTGACTATTTCCGTTTCTAATTGTTCTTGATTTTCAATGATTATTTCTGAATAATCGCTTAAAATAATTGTAATTGGATACGTAATTGCAACAGTATTGTCATTTGATTGGTTCAACAATTGAACAATTTGAGCATAGTCATTGCTATTAGTTACAGTTACAGTTGTTCCGTTCACGGAAACCGTCACAGGCAAATTGACTAAGAAACAGTTTGCGTTATCAATGAAGTTATCTGTAGAACCATCAAGCAACGCCATACGTTCCATGAGTTGTGGTAACATCGTATTAGCAACCAGCGTTTCAGAAGTATCAGGCGTCGTGGTTTCTAATCGTTCTTCCTGACATGAAGTGAAACAGAGACTTATCGCGAGAAGCGAAAAAACAAATTGCAAATACGTTATTTTAGTGATTTTAATCATATACATTAGTACTATTCGGGCATTTTAAAACACAATTTTATGTAGGTATGCTACTAATGAAACAACTTCAGATGCAAAATTCCCACCTTTATAAATTAAAAAATTTATGTTTACTTTTAGCGTCAAATTAACCACCATTCATGCCAACATCATTACACGAAAATATTTGTAACGAAGGTTTGTTTTCTAAAATTTTCAAGAAACATTACCAAAGTCTGCATGCATATTTGTACTACAAGTTTGGCGATTATTTGAATCCTGAAGATAAAGCGCAAGAAGCTTTTACCAAGTTGTGGCAAAATTGTGGTAAAGTGAAACCCGAAAAAGCAAAAAGCTACCTGTTTACGATTGGCAATAATATGATGCTAAATGAAGTAAAACATCATAAAGTAGTATTGCAACATCGACAAATAAAACCTAAATCGCATACGAATGAGAATCCTGAATTTTTAATGCAGGAACAAGAATATTTGCAAAAGTTACAACGCGCTATTGCAAATTTGACCGAATCGGAACGTACAGCTTTTTTGATGAATAGAATTGAAGGAAAACGACATAAAGAAATTGCTGAAATATTGGGCATTTCTTCAAAAGCAGTAGAAAAACGGATTTATAGAGCGTTGAGTAAATTGCGGGAAGAGATTCATGAGTTATAAATTATGAATTGTTAGATGTTAGATGTTAGATGTTAGATGTTAGATGTTAGATGTTAGATGTTAGATGTTAGATGTTAGATGTTAGATGTTAGATGTTAGATGTTAGATGTTAGATGTTAGATGTTAGATGTTAGATGTTAGATGTTAGATGTTAGATGTTAGATGTTAGATGTTAGATGTTAGATGTTAGATGTTAGATGTTAGATGTTAGATGTTAGATGTTAGATGTTAGATGTTAGATGTTAGATGTTAGATGTTAGATGTTAGATGTTAGATGTTAGATGTTAGATGTTAGATGTTAGATGTTAGATGTTAGATGTTAGATGTTAGATGTTAGATGTTAGATGTTAGATGTTAGATGTTAGATGTTAGATGTTAGATGTTAGATGTTAGATGTTAGATGTTAGATGTTAGATGTTAGATGTTAGATGTTAGATGTTAGATGTTAGATGTTAGATGTTAGATGTTAGATGTTAGATGTTAGATGTTAGATGTTAGATGTTAGATGTTAGATGTTAGATGTTAGATGTTAGATGTTAGATGTTAGATGTTAGATGTTAGATGTTAGATGGAAATTAAATATTCTAGCGTCATTTCGAGTGATTTTTTTGCAAAAAAATTGTATCTAGAAATAACAGTTTTATTGCTAATAAAAATATAGGACAACGTAAAAAATTAAAAAAAGTATATTTACAGTAAAAATAGGGGAATTTTAAACTATTGGTTGTTATATAGATAAGAAACGATTATGACACGAGAAGAATTACTACAGAAATGGCTAGATCACTCGTTGACTCC
The DNA here is from genome assembly GCF_001005315.1 of Kordia jejudonensis. Classification (GTDB taxonomy): domain Bacteria; phylum Bacteroidota; class Bacteroidia; order Flavobacteriales; family Flavobacteriaceae; genus Kordia; species Kordia jejudonensis. Next base: position 17,431 of record NZ_LBMG01000042.1, on the reverse strand, counting down.
TAAAGAGTTGGAAGCTTTTAAAAAGCTAGAAGATTATGAGGAATTGACAAAGATGAACGCTGCCCTACAGTATTTTAAAGCGCCCGACGTTGATGTTGAGGCGGCTTATAATGCGATACAAACACCAAAACAAAAAGAAGCACCGAAATCTACTTCGTGGTTCAAACCTTTGTTGCGCATTGCGGCTATTTTAGCTATTGGATTTGGTACGTATGTATATACCACCAGTTCCAATCCGACTACTATAGAAACTGAAATTGCAGCAAAAACTTCTGTTAAATTACCTGATACTTCTGCGGTGCAACTAAATGCGGTTTCAAGTTTAGTTTATAATGAAGATTCTTGGGATGAAAATAGAGAAGTCAACTTAACAGGAGAAGCGTATTTTAAAGTTGCAAAAGGTGCTACTTTTAGCGTGGTTACGGATGCGGGAATTGTAACTGTTTTAGGAACAGAATTCAATGTAAAACAACGTAAAAACCTCTTCGAAGTCTTTTGCTATGAAGGTTCTGTAAAGGTACATCACAAGAATACAAATATTGTTCTAAAACCAGGACAACGCTTTTTAATACTCGATGGGAAACAAATTCACAATGAAAAAGAAATGCTAAAAGAACCTTCATGGATTCGCAATGAAAGTTCTTTTAAAAGCTTACCTTTACGAGAAGTTATTCAAGAATTTGAACGACAGTATAATGTAACAATCGATGCCAGCAACGTAGATACTGCGCAAATAGTTACTTGCGGTTTCACGCATACCAATATGGATATGGCTTTGCAATCGATCACGATACCATCACAACTGAAGTATCAAAAAAACCAAAACACGATTATTTTAAAACGTGACTAAAAAACGTGTAGTAACCGTATTCACTTTTCTCTGCTTCTTTCTTATTTTTCAGCTAGTTAACGCACAGAAAAATCAAGAGAACACTATATTACTGTCTAAATTACTGCCCAGTATAGAAAAAGAATATGATGTCGTTTTTTCATATGTCGATGCGTTTATTGAGAATGTGTATGTAACTCCCCAAAAAAACACTACTTCACTTGAAGCCATTCTAAAGAGTTTTGAAGCGGAAACCAATTTGCGTTTTACCTTGATTAATGGCCGATATATTGCAATTACGGTGTTTACAGAACAAATTCAGGAGTTAGACGAAATTTACTTAACAGAATATATTGCATCTGGAATTTCCACCAATAGAACAGGACAAATTACCGTAAAACCTAAAGATTTTAGTATTCTTCCAGGCGTTACGGAACCTGATGTTTTATTGACAATTCAGGCACTTCCAGGTATTTCTAGTAGTAACGAAACGGTTTCTAATATCAATATTCGTGGTGGAACAAATGATCAAAATATTTTATTGTGGGATGATATTAAAATGTATCAATCGGGTCATTTTTTCGGCCTAATTTCTGCCTTTAATCCGTATTTTTTAGACAAAATTACAGTCACTAAAAATGGAACAAGCGCAAAGTATGGCGATGGCGTTTCTGGGATGATTCAAATGCAATTAGATGCACATCCAAATGATTCTTTGCAAGCTGGCGCTGGATTGAACTTGATTCATGCGGATGGTTTTGCTAAAATTCAACTCAACAAAAAAATGGAAGTACAAGTTTCGGCGCGTCGTTCTATTACCGATTTGGTTGAAACACCAACGTATACGGTATATTTTGATCGAATTTTTCAAGATACAGACATCACAAATAACACTCAACAAACCAATAGTACCGTAACCACAAATAGAGATTTTTATTTCTATGACATGAGTACAAAGTTGATCTATGATATTTCTAAAAAAGACAATTTACAACTGAGTTTCCTGACTATTTTTAACGATTTGAGTTATACCGAAGAAGGTTTGTTTAATAATCGGGTTCAAACCGTAAATAGTGGCATTACACAACGAAATTTAGCCGCAGGTCTGACGTACAATCGGGAATGGTCATCTTCGTTTTCTACGCAAGTGCAATTGTATTCTTCCAATTACAATTTGGAAGCGACCAACTTTGATATTACCAACAATCAACGCCTATTTCAGGAAAATGATTTGGCAGATAGCGCTCTTAAATTTCACACAAAATATCGCATCAATGAAAACTTTACTACGCAAAATGGATATCAATTTTCAGAGATTGGTATTACGAATATTCAAGATGTAAGCAATCCACAATTTCGAAGCGATCGTAAAGATGTCATGCGAAATCATGCTGTATATTCAGAGTTAAATTATATTTCGGACAGTTACCGAACGATGATCAATGTTGGAATTCGCGGTAATCATTATGGAGAGATTGACGTATTTCGTTTTGAACCGCGTTTGAATTTTAGACAACAATTTTCAAATTATTTTAGTGTATTGGTCTTGGGCGAATATAAAAGTCAAGCTATTTCACAAATTATAGATTTACAGAATGATTTTTTAGGGATTGAAAAACGTCGTTGGACGCTGGCAAACGGAACTTCTGTGCCACTTATTAGAAGTAAACAAGCTTCCGTTGGCATACAATACACAAAAAACAACTTGCTCATTAGCGCAGAAGCCTATATTAAAGAAGTGGATGGCATTACGACACGAAGTCAAGGATTTCAAAATCAGTTTCAATTTGTGAATGCCGTGGGAAGTTACACTACCAAAGGAATTGATGTGTTAGTTAATAAAAAATGGCACGATTTCAATACGTGGATGAGTTATTCGTTTAGTACCAATAATTATGAATTTATGTCGTTGAATAATGGCGAACATTTTCCGAATAACTTAGACATTACGCACAATTTGACACTTGGCGGCACTTATTCTTGGAAAGCATTTGAGTTCTCTTTAGGAACATATTATCGTTCTGGAATACCGACAACTTCTATTGGAAATCCTTCTGTTATTAGTGGAGATATTAATTACAATTCGCCAAATTCGGAAAATTTAGATGATTATTTTAGAACGGATTTTTCCGCGACGTATCGCTTGACACTTTCAAAAAAGAAAAAGATCAATGCTAAAATTGGATGCGCTGTTTGGAACGTATTTGATCAGCAAAATGTATTGAACGAATATTATAATTTAGATAACGAAGTTATTTCTCAAGTTCAAAATCGTGCATTGGGCATTACGCCAAATTTGAGTTTTCGGGTGGATTTTTAAGCTTTATATTCTTTTTTATCTAATCCTTAGCCTTCACATAACAAATAGGTCATCTTCTTAATTTGTGTTAAAAAAATGATAAGCAACTTTGATCTTTAATTATATTATTATAGTTTTAAAATACATGGGAACAACTATTGGAATTTTAGGATTTATCACTATTATCATTGCTATTATATGTTTTAAATACAGTTTTTTTTCAAAACCAAAAGAAGAAGAAATAGTAGAAGTAGCAGAAGAAACTGATCCTTTAGAAACACAATTTAAAGCAACTCAAAAGCTATCGGAAGAAGTTCAACTAGACATCGAAAACTATATTGTAAAAGCGAATGCTGCCAATAAACTTCTGTTTAAAGATATGACATTTAGTAATTATCTAGCGCACATGAAGGAAACGCATGATGAAAATTTATCTGACAGTTTATATGAAAGATTGCGTAATTTAGAATTGACTAAAAGCAATACCGTTTTCCTTATTAAAAGCCTTGAATTCCAATTTTCTGCTTTACAGCAAATGAAAACTAAAGTGCAGTTATTAAACCTATTATATTCAAGAAAAATAGCGCTTACAAAAAAACAAAATTTAGCCTTACGCCAAGTTTGAGTTTTCGAATGATTTTTTGATAAATGACTATTGATTCATTTATTTTTTATTCAATTCTTTCAGTATAATTTCAATTGCTTTATCTAGTTGTGGCATTTCATTCTCCAAACGCTGCTTAAAATTTTCACCAACATATACATCTGGCGCAACTCCGCTCATTTCTAAATCTTTCCCATCTAAGGTATAACATCCCCAAGTTGGCAATCGATATGAAGAACCATCGACTAATGATTTACTGGTTGTAAAAATAATCCAACGATAAGTTTCAGTACCTACAATGGTTCCAATTTTTAATTCTTTAAAACCAGCAGCCGTCATTTCTGCATCCGATAACGATTGTTCATTGATGAGTAACACAATTGGTTTGTCACCGTAATTAAAGTTAGATTGACTTGTTAATTTTCCCTCTCTATATTTCCAGTTTAGGTATTGTTTTTGTCGCAAGAAATTCAATACTGCATCATGTACATTTCCTCCTGTATTCCAACGTAAATCTAAAATTAAACCTTCTTTATACGCTTCATCACTAATTAAATCTTGATAGAATTTGGTCAACTCTCGTCTTCCCATATCTTTCATACACACATACGCAATTTTATTGTTAGACTTTTTATCTACATGTGCCTGATTTTGATCTTGCCATTCGTCAATCAATAAGTCTTTAAGTCCCCAAAAAGATATTGCATGTATATTTACCTTAAATTCTTTGTTGTTACGGCTGAATGTTAATTGTAATTCCTCATTAAATTTTGGATTGGCAAAATACTGTTCTCTGTTAGATTTTTCATTTATTCGTTTGCCATTTACGGCAACTAATTTATCGCCTTTCTTAAGATCTTTATTTTTGATATCAGTTGGTCCTTCTGTAACAATTCTTTCTACGACAAACGGATTTTCGGTATTGAAAATAATTCCTGTCTCTGATGTACGTGTCCCGTGATAGGTTTCTTCTTCTTTTCCAGACGATCGAAACCCAGAATGAGATGTATTTAACTCGCCCAACATATCGTTAAAGATTAATCTTAAATTTGCTCTGCTAGACACATACGGTAAATATGTAGCATATTGATCTCTTAATTTTTGCCAGTTTTCTCCGTGGAAATTTTCATCATAATAATTCTCTTCCATTCCTGCCCAAGCTTCATAATACATTTGATCAAATTCATTTGACAACGATTTATGAAAGCGATAATCAATTGTTACGGGTTGTAGCTTGTTGGCTTTTAAATCTACCGTACTTATATTTCCACCTGATAATATAAAGTGTTTTTTTCCAACAGAGTTAAATTGATAGCCATTTATTGTCTTATCACTTAATTTCACTGTTTTATTGTTTTCAAAAGGCGCTAAAGTTGTTTTCCACAACTTTCTTTTCCCTTGATCATGATTTGATACATACAATACATGCGTTTTCTCTCCATCATTTACAACAGTGATACTATGTTGATTACCAAATTGCGGACTGACTAAGGTTAACCGATCCATCAATCCTTTTTCGTTGATTGCCACGATAACTTCTTCCTTTTTCTTGGTGGTTTTTTTATCTTTTCCGTCTTTCTCGTCTTTTTCTTTTTTCTTTTCCTCTTTAAAAAGCGCGTTTATTTTATCAATTTTAAATGGTTTTTCATATTTGTCTAAAGCCATTTTATATACTTTAGAGTTTCCACTTCCACCACTAGGAAAGCTCGGCGCTGTTCTTTCAGAAGATAAATAGATGTATTTTCCATCTGCAGACCAAATTGGTTCACGTTCGGAAACTTTGGTTTTTGTCAGATTGATTGATTTTTTTGAAGCTATGTTGTACACAAAAATATCTGCTTCAAAATCTCTGTATGCAGTGTATGAAATATACTTTCCATCAGGAGAAAATTGTGGATTTGAATTGTAAAATCCCCACAATTCATCTGTCACTATCAATTCACTTTTAAAAGTTTCTAAATCTAGAATATAGATGTCGTTTCTCCCTCGCAAATACACACCTTTGGTTTTGTCTGCATTAAACGTAATTTGCCTATTGTTTTGTGTATTTTTTGTAAGTTGTTTTGTTTCAAATTTACTAGTTACGCTTGTTACAAACCAATTGTAATATCCTTTGTCTGATTGAGAAAACAGCAGCGAATTGTTGTCCTTTAGCCATTTTACTTCCTTGACAGCTTCTAATGAATTGGTTGGTATTTCTTTGACAAATTTGCCTTTTACATCAGAGACAAATAATTTTCCTCTCGCAACAAATGCCATCTTTTTTCCATCAGAAGAAACATCGAAAAAAGTGATTGCACCTTTGACTGTATACGACTCTTCTTTTTCGAGTGTAGAATTGTTACTGATGTTAATTTTCAGCTTTTTAGTCGTTTTATTGGCTACATCATATACAAACAATTGATAGTCTTTTCGGAACACTATTTTTTCACCATTCGCGCTTACTTTTGGCCACATAATTGACGTAGAAAAATTGGTCAATTGTGTGGAAGTTCCGTTTTCTAGTTTGTATAAATTGTACTCACCATTTCCGCTGTCTGATTGAAAATAGATATTTCCAGCAGCATCGATAGTTGTTGCAAAATCTTTTCCTCTGTAGGTTGTATGCTGTGTGTATTTTTTTGTTTGTTGATTGTATGATTTTATATCAGGATTGTAATCGCCTTTGTATCTTTTTCTATTGGCATCAAATGAAGCTTCACTTGATTCGTTAAAGTAAATATCGTTTGTTTTTGGATGCTGTACCACGTTGTGAACTCTGTTAAAATAGTGTCCAAAGGTTCTTTTGGGTGTTCCGCCATTTATAGCTATTGTATAGTTTGTTTCCAAATTGTACCTGTTTGAGGTAAAATTGATGGTTGTACTGTCCCAACTCCAAGAAGACATCATATCATCCGCTTGATGAAACGTTAGTTGTGTAATTTTTCCGCCTTTTAGCGGCATTATATACACATCATTATTTCCGTATTGATAGCTTGAAAACGCCAACCATTTTCCATCAGGAGAAACACTCGGATTTGTTTCAACGCCTTGCATGGCAGTTATTCTGTACGCTTCTCCTCCATCTGAAGAAACTTTCCACAAATCGCCTTCGTAACTAAATATGACTGCTTTTGCATCGGGTGTTAGTGTTGGTTTTAAGGTAAAATGAGCAGTGTCATCGGTTTGCTGTTGTCCATGAACAATGGATATAACTACAAAAACGAGAAGAAAGAATATTTTTTTATGCATAACTAAAAGACATATTATTTTTGATTGATGAATCAGGTTTTGACGTTCGTTTCTAAATAGTATTTATAAAACGTTCAATCAGCCCTAGAAGCAACTAAGATATGAACTTAAATTTTATTTTTAAATACGAGTGAGATGCTACTTTTATCTAGATGCAGAAACTTTTCTAATATAAAAATCGCTTACACTGACATTTGCATGCCTGCGGAAGCGATTTAAGCGTATATTTTTATATAAATTACATTCGTTCAGGAACTTGAATTCCCAACAATCCAAATGCTAATTTGATCGTGTCTCCCACTTTTTTAGACAATTGTACTCTGAATACTTTTTTAGCTTCGTTTTCTTCTCCTAAGATGTAAATATTTTGGAAGAATGAATTGTACAGTTTTACCAAATCATAGGTGTAGTTAGCAATGACTGCTGGACTTTGATTGTTTGCTGCCAACTGAATTGCCGCAGGATATCCTTGTAATTGTTTTAGAATTTCTTTTTCACGAATGTCAATTTCGATATCGGTAATTTCTGCGGAATAATCAAAATCAGCTTTGCGCAAAATTGATTGAATTCGCGCATACGTATATTGAATGAAAGGTCCTGTATTTCCTGCAAAATCAATGGATTCTTTCGGATCAAATAAGATTCGTTTTTTAGGATCTACTTTTAAGATGAAATACTTCAACGCTCCCATTCCGATTACTTTGTAGAGTTCTTCTTTTTCTTCGTCTGTATAGCCTTCTAGCTTTCCTAATTCTTGTGAAATTTCTTTGGCGGTTGCTGCCATTTCCACCATTAAATCGTCTGCATCTACAACAGTTCCTTCACGACTTTTCATTTTTCCGCTTGGTAAATCTACCATTCCGTAGGATAAGTGATGTAAGTTTTTAGACCAGTTGAATCCTAGCTTTTTTAAGATTAAGAACAATACTTTAAAGTGATAATCTTGCTCGTTTCCAACCGTGTAAATCATTCCGCCAATATCTGGATAATCTTTTACACGCTGAATTGCCGTTCCGATGTCTTGTGTCATGTACACTGCCGTTCCATCAGCTCGCAATACAATTTTTTCATCTAAGCCTTCATCTGTCAAATCGCACCAAACCGAACCATCTTCTTTTGCATAGAAAACACCACTTTCTAATCCTTCTTTTACAAAGTCTTTTCCTAATAAATATGTGTCACTTTCATAATACAACGCATCAAAATCAACACCTAAGTTTGTATAAGTAGTTGCAAAACCATCATACACCCATTGGTTCATTTTTTTCCAAAGCGCCACCACTGCATCGTCTCCAGCTTCCCATTTACGCAACATTTCTTGTGCTTCAAGTAATATTGGCGCTTGCTTTTTTGCATCTTCTTCTGATATTCCATTGGCAATTAACTGTGCAATTTCTTCTTTATAGGCTTTGTCAAAAGCTACATAGTAGTTTCCGACTAATTTATCGCCTTTTAATCCTGTTGAAGTTGGTGTTTCGCCGTTTCCAAAACGTTGCCAAGCCAACATGGATTTACAGATATGAATTCCACGATCGTTGATGATCTGTGTTTTGTATACTTTTTTTCCAGAAGCTTTGATAATTTCTGCAACACTATAGCCCAATAAGTTGTTTCGAATGTGTCCTAAATGCAACGGTTTGTTGGTATTAGGCGAAGAATATTCAACCATGACAGCACTATCATCTTTAGCAGGCGTTTCGTGTCCAAATGATGTATTATTGGTAATATTTGCAAAGAAATTTAGGTAATATGAATCGTCAATAACTAAATTCAAAAATCCTTTTACCACATTAAAACGACTTACTTCAGCAACATGTTTTTCTAAATATTGCCCAAGTTCTTCTCCCAATTGTGCAGGATTCATCTTTTTAACGCGTAACATTGGAAACGTCACTACGGTGATGTCTCCTTCAAAATCTTTTCGTGTTGCTTGAAATTCTACAGTGTCTAAGGTAGCGCTGTATAAGGTTTCAAATGCTTCTTTGACTTTTGCCGATAATACGTCTTGAATATTCATTACTCCTAAAAATTAAGGTGCAAAGATATCAATTATTGATTAGGTATCACGAAAGTTGTTAGAGATAATTGAGATTTACAAAATAGTAAGATCTTCTAGTGTTTTGTTGTCTAAAACGGCCAACATATTATCGCGTACTTCTAACATGAGTTGATGCAATCCGCATTTGGTTTCATCAGGACAATCATCACATTTTTCGTAGAAATTTAGACTCACACACGGCAACATTGCTATCGGACCTTCTAAAATGCGAATAAGCGATGCAACTTTTATTTCACTTGGAGTTTTAATTAAGTAATAGCCGCCGCCTTTTCCTTTTTTGGAACCGAGCAAACCATTGTTTTTGAGTTGTAGTAAAATTGCCTCTAGGAACTTTTTAGAAATATTTTCTTCCGTAGCAATTTCTGAGATCAACACAGGCAATTCGTCTCCTTTGCGTGCGATGTAGGTTAATGCTTTGAGTCCGTATTTAGTCTTTTTAGAAAGCATATTTTTATTTTTCAGATAATGGTAACGTTTCGAGGCATTCCAATCTAGTGCATAAAAGTAAATGGTTGTTTGTTAAAAACAAAAGTATTCGTCAATTATCTATATTTTACGAAGTATTATTGCCAATATTTAGCATATATTTCATTTTTTTCACACTTTTTCTATACGACTATCAACATTCAATTTTTAAAAGTACCGATGTAAGCTTTTCATCTGTAACATTCTGATTATGTGTCCTTTTATTTTAGTACATTAGCCACCGATTCTATTACAAACTCATAAACATTGACATGAAAAAATTAATATTTGCGCTACTATTATTACCAGTTTTAGCATTTGGTCAGAAAATTAAGATCAAGAAAAATAAAATTCTTTTTGACAAGAAAGAAGTTGCCATTTTTGAAGATGGAGATTCAAGAGATAAATATACATTTAAGTATTTATCGGGCGAAAAAGCATTTGATGCACATTATAAAGCAATTTCAGTTTCTTCAATTCAAGATCATCAATATGTAGAAATGACTTCTGCTGATGGACAAAAAACGGAGATTCCGTATGAAATTTTACAAACTTCATTTAGCTCAAAAAAAATTATCATCCGTTTGTTGAGTCAGAAATACAATTTGATTGATGCTAACGGAATTAATAAAGAAAATGTAGCTGCCTTTTTTGCAGAAGATCGTGAAATTATTAGTGAAAAGTTTGCAAAAGCAGCAGCAGCGGCAAAACTTGAAGATGATAAACGCAAGGAAACTGTTGGACGCTACAAACCGTATGTAAAACCAAATGGAACAATTACGTTTGGCGGCGCTACAGGAACTAAAATTGTTGGAAAAGTATTTTATTCTGCTTCTGATAAGTCGTATGGAATTTCAGATTTAGACGGAATTAGAGTTGCCACGGCAAAAGAATCGCGCAAAGTAGGTTCTACAGCAGCCGTTGTAACAACATATACAGACGAAACGTTTGATTTTGATGAAGGTTCTAAGACGATGTTTACCAATCGTTTTTCTAGAACTTTTGGGCAGATTTTCGTTGAAGAAATGGTAGGTCGCGGTTATGTATTTGGTCGTCAGGCGAAGAAATACCAAAGTGATTTACGCAAAGAAAAAGTAAAAATTGCCAAAGAAAATAGTGTTAATTTATACGGAGTTCTAGGAAGTATTACCGATAAAAAAGGTAAAACCTATACGGGAACAGTGTATGTTATTTTTGAAAAGTTAGTGATTGAACCAGGACAGCAAGTTGCTGGTTTGCACGATATGAATTCTATTGATAATTATGGAAAGTCAATTAGTATTCGCTATAAAAATGACAAAGGTCGCACACGTATTAAAAAGTTTTCTGCGAAAGACGGAATTTCATTTACAGCTACTGACGAAGGTGTTGAGAAATCTTTTTATGGTATGAAAACGAAAGGAAATGCCATGAAAAAGTTGACAAATGCATCAAATTTTGGATTCAATAATTCGTATTTCTATGAGATGTTGTATGAAGAAAACGGAAATATGTTATTGACAAAACCTGGCGAAGAAGGAACGTATGTTATTAAAGTGAACGATCAGAAAGTTGGTTTTATGATTGACGATCGTAATAACGAAAAGATTTCCAAAGCAATGGCAAAGTACTTATCTAAGTGTAAACAAGTCGCTACTGATTTAAAAGAAGGCGAGTTTGATGTAAAGAATGAAGAAAATCTGAAACAAATTATTCAAGAATATACTGATTGTAAATAGCCTGAAAGCTTGAATGATTCAACTATAAAAAAGCCTGAGAAGTGAATTTCTCAGGCTTTTATTATTATACTACTAAATTTTATTTCATTACGCAAAGCTAAACTTGACTCAACTTCACATCATACTTGACTTACTGTTATGAAATTCTGAGTCGAGCTTAGAATGACCATTTTCTATTCACTATAATGATTTCAAATTATTGCTTTGGCAAGAAAACCTCAGCCATCATACAACGCGCGCTTCCTCCACCACAAGCTTCAATAGTATCTAAAGAACTTGATACGATCTTGCAATGTTTTTCAATGGCTTTTAGCTGACTTTCTGTTAATGATTTGTGTGCGGCATCACTCATGATTAAGAAACGTTCATCATTGGCTCCTTTTACTTGCAACATGTTTCCTGCAAAGTTATTGACTTGCTTTTCAGTGATGGTTATGATTTCTTTTCCATCTGCTTTGAGATGTTTTTTGACGTTTTCACGTTCTTTTTTGTCATCGATACATTCCAAACAAATGACTGCAAAGTTTTCTGCCAAACACATCATTACATTGGTATGATAGATAGCTTCGCGTTTCCCGTTTACCGTTTGATTTGCTGTAAAAATTACAGGCATATATTCAAAATCTTCACAGAATTCTATGAATAATTCTTCATCAGCTCTTGGCGATAACGCACAGTATGCTTTACTGTTGACTCTATCTAGCAATAAACTTCCTGTGCCTTCTAAAAAAATGTCTTCGTCTTCTGCTGACGTATAATCTATAACATTCTCAATGTGAAAACCTAATTTTTCGAGTTCCACTAAAATGTCTTCTCTACGTTCTTGACGACGATTTTCAGCATACATTGGATATAAACCAACATTTCCATTTTCATGAAAAGAAATCCAGTTGTTTGGAAAAATAGAATCTGGTGTATCTGGTTCTTTGGTATCTTGAATTACAACTACATTGACGCCAATTGCTTTTAACTTTTCCACATATGCATCAAATTCTGCTACTGCTCTCGCTTGTACTGTTTCTGGCAATAAGCCATCTAATACTTTTTGATAGTAATTGTTTACCGCCGTTTGTTCGTTCATACGAAACGCAACCGGACGTACCATAAGGATCGTATTGGTGATTTGTTGCATTTTGTTAGCCTTGCTTTTAGTGTTTTTATTGTTGCGCTAAAATTACATAAAAACTAAAATAATGTTCATTTTTTTTCGATTTTTTCAATGAAAGCCCATTCAAATTATGAAGTTCTTAAATAAGTTGCTGATTTACAGGTTGTTTTTTATTTAAAAGATATCGGAATTACAGTTGGTACGTCCAACCTACATGATATGCAAATCCTTGAAATACATTTCTTCCTGAGATTGTGTATGAAGGTGCAATGTAAATTCCTGATTTGCTTGATAGTGGAAAATGATAAGTGCCGCCAATTTTATGAAAACCAACGCCTAATTCTCTAAAGTTTTGTGGAGCTGGCGTGCCACGATAATCAATTCCGCCAAAAGCGTATTGGAAATCATACCAAAAATCGAAGTAACTTTTGGCACTTGCTTTTCCAAATTTTACGTTGAACGGAAAGCTATTCGGTACTTCTTCAAATTTGAAAGAGAATCCTGTTTGAACGTTTGCAAACCAGCCTGACTTTTTTTGATAGTGAAGCAACGCGCGTGTTTCAAGTATTTTGGCACGCTGACCTAAATCGTTTAATCCGCCAACATCGTAATTGCTTACATTGAATGAAAATCCTGTTGCAATAGAGAATTCAAATTTGTCTGTTGCACGCTGCTTTGTAAACGCTAAGTATTTGAGAAATAGTTGTGCATCTTGCAATCCGCTTTGATCGTCACTGACTAAATATGGTAATGAAGCTTGGACATTTAATCGATTATTGATTCCGTAAATTCCAAAGACTGAAACGCTGTATAAGTTCCGACTCAGATCACTTTTTTCTCTTCCGATGAAGTAGTTTTTAGAGTCTTCAAAACCTGCGCCAACGACAAGTGTTGTGTTTCCTTTTTCATTGTAAAATCCGCTAATAGCGCCTTGTGCAAATCCGTTATAGGAGTTACAGAAAATGATGAAGCAAATAGCTTTGATGAGATGTTTCCACATACCTAATGTTTTGGTTTTAGTCTGTGGTGCTTTGAGAAACTTACTTAGTTTGCATGAATTTAATTTTACGGACTGTAAAACATCAAGCAATTCTAGTATTTTTTAGTTATCGTATTTTATAAAATGAATTATGCTCTTATTAATGGCATGGTACTACAACGCAATAAACCTTCTTGCTTGGCAATTTCTGCATACGGAACTTTTTCAACAGTAAATCCTTGTGCTTCAAACCATGTGTTTAGACGTGTAAAGTTTTGCTCTGAAATGACAACTTCTGGAGAAATAGAAAATATGTTACTGTTCATATTGTACATTTCGTCTTTGCTGATTTCGAAGATATTTTCCTTCCCAAAGAAATCTACTAACCATTGATATTCGTCTTCAACTAAGAATCCATTTTTATGCAAGATGGCTTTATTGGTGCCAATAGGTTGAAAACAGCAGTCTAAGTGCAATGCATTTTCTTTTGGATCTGTATTCGATTTCCGAAGCTCGAATGATTTAACGGTTTTGTTTGGAAATAATTCTTGCAATGCAATTACCGCATCAATGTTTGTACGCGCTGTGATGTAGTCTGGATAGTCTTCACCTGAATATGTGCCAACAAATATATAATCGCCCCAAGGCATAACATCGCCACCTTCTACATGTACTTCTTCAGGTAAGGTAATGATGTTTTCTGGATGGATTTGATCAATTACGTGCTGAATAGCCTCAATTTCACGTTCACGATCTGGTAGTATATTCGATTTTATAAATTTGTCTTCGATGACAAAAGCGATATCTCTTGAGAATATTTGATTGTAATCTTGAATAATTTTCGGTCGAAAGACTTGTACGTTGTATTTTTCAAAAACTGCGGCAACGGCTTCCATTTCAGGAATCATGTCTTTTTCTAAAGGATATGTTCCTGCAATCACATGTTGTTTTGATTTTGGGTCATAACAGTCTTCAGCTTTTGGCGTAGGCCCGCAACTTTCGGCAGTTCCTAGTACAACTGCTTTTAATTGAGAAGTTTCATCGTTTACGTAAAGTTCTAACATACATTCGGGATCTATAGTAAAAAAGCTTCATAGATGTTTAGATCCATGAAGCTTTTGTGTGTTATTCTGTGTTTTATCTATCAGAGATATTCTTGAAATTTCTATGATTTTCTCCAACGTATACTTGACGTGGACGTCCAATTGGTTCTTTGCGTAAGCGCATTTCTCTCCATTGTGAAATCCATCCTGGCAAACGTCCTAATGCAAACATTACGGTAAACATTTCTGTTGGAATTCCCATTGCTCGGTAGATGATTCCTGAGTAGAAATCTACATTTGGATATAATTTTCTATCTACAAAATACGAATCTTGTAATGCTTCTTGTTCTAAACCTTTTGCGATGTCTAAGATTGGATCTTCCACACCTAAGTCGCCCAATACCTCATCGGCAGCAACTTTGATGATGGTAGCTCTTGGATCGAAGTTTTTGTAAACTCTGTGTCCAAATCCCATTAAACGGAAAGGATCGCTTTTATCTTTTGCTTTCGCCATGTATTTTTTAGTGTCTCCACCATCTTGACGAATTCCTTCTAACATTTCTAATACAGCTTGGTTTGCTCCTCCGTGCAATGGTCCCCAAAGTGCTGAAATTCCAGCAGCTAAGGAAGCAAATAATCCTGCATGTGACGAACCTACGATACGAACTGTAGACGTTGAACAGTTTTGCTCGTGATCTGCATGTAAGATAAGTAGTTTGTCTAGTGCATTTACTACAATTGGATTTAGCGAGTATTCTTCATTTGGCTGTTTGAACATCATTTTTAGTACGTTTTCTACGTATCCTAATGATGAATCGCCGTAGTCTAACGGTAATCCTTGTTTTTTGCGCATTGTCCAAGCGACTAACACTGGAAATTTTCCAAGTATTTTTACGATAGCTTTGTACATATCTTCTTCCGAATCAACATTTACAGAAGAAGGATTGAATGCTGTTAGTGCATTTGTTAACGAAGCTAACACGCCCATTGGATGTGCAGATTTTGGAAATGCATCTAATATTTTTTTCACGTCATCATCAACAACAGATTCTTTTTTGATGTCTTTGTGAAATTTTTCTAATTGTTCAGAAGTTGGCAACTCTCCAAAAATAAGTAAGTAAGCAACTTCTAGGAAGTCTGCTTTTTCAGCTAAGTCTTCTATAGCGTATCCTCTGTAACGAAGCACACCTTTTTCTCCATCTAAAAATGTAATGGCACTCTCGCAAGAGCCTGTATTTTTGTATCCTGGATCAATTGTGATGACGCCACCTGTTGCGCCTCTTAATTTTTTGATATCAATAGCAATTTCATTTTCCGTTCCTTTGATTATTGGGAACTCATGTTTCTCACCATTGACTTCTAACGTAGCTATATTATCTGACATATTTTTAGTAGAATTTTTATTTATTTATCTGGTTTGCTAAATTACGAAATAAGTCGCGATTTATGAAAGGACTTTACAAAGGATTTAACAATTAAGATATCATAAAAATTTATGATGAAAATAAATACTATTAATACTAAAAAAAGCTGCTGTTTTATAATGTATTTCGACCGCTATTTAAGTTGTTTTTTGATAGCTTTTTACGGAGTTTTTAATGTGTTGAATTTATTTTTATTTTTTAGCTCACTACTCATTTTCGGGTAATTGCTCTGAGATTTGAAATGTACTAAAGTTTAGGAAGTTTCCTGGATGTGCCAATATGTTTTGTAATATGAATGGCGTATCGGGATTTGTACCTGTGTACTGTATGCTTCCATCCATGTTGACATCATTTGTATCGTACCCAGAAACAATGAAGGTTGGAAAGTTTAGAAAGTTATCAGGATCATTGAGCACCGTAGAGAGAATGGTTGGCACATCTGGATTGGTTCCAGAGTATTGCACTACGTTATCTCCATTTACATTTCCGCACCACATGGCTACGACATCAATTGGCATTCCGAAAGTAGCTTGTGCATTTGAACCATACGTTATTTGGTTGGCACGATCTGTAAAATCTACCACAAGAACTGTACTAGATAATGATACCGCGATGTCCGACATGACACTTAAGTGATTTCTATGCTTTATTACGATGTAATAGTCATTTGGTGCTTGATTGAAACTAACAGGCGTTGTAGTATTGTCAGCAAGTGCTTCTACAATATCGCCATCACGTTGTAACAGCGCAGATTTTCCATCAATGATGTTTGTAGGATCTGTAGCGTCTCTGAGTTCTATCCAAATCCAATCGACAATTTTATCCTGTTCTGTAGCAATATATACAGGATCGGTTGCAACAATTGCAGTGGCATCAGCGTATGGACTTACTGTTAAAATATGATTGTTATCTTTTAAGTCTGTTCGCATAAAACCATCTGTATTGTCGAGCATAGCTCCTTGCAAATATACTTTTGCAGCTACTTGAATAGGATTTCCACAGTATTCACTGAAACTTGTAGTCGATTCAATTAGCGTCCAATTGGTGGTACTATACGCGGCATCATCTACTTGAATACAGAATAAATCTACATTACCAAGTGTGATGAATGTTGTAACATTGGTATTGTTTCCGTTTTTAACGTTTAAGGCAACTAGTGCCGTATTATCCGCGATTAGTGAGTTTAGATTTGTGTTTTGACTTAGATCTACTTCGCCTAAAAAGTTTAATCCACAGTTTAAGATTTCTAATCCAGCAAAGTCTTCTATTCCTGTAAGGTCAAAAATACCAAGGTTACGAATGTTTAAGTCATTTACTGTGTTGATGTTACTCGTTGTTACATAATCGTCTAATGCTGTATCTAAACCTAAATCGATGAGTGCTTGCTCAAAGTTATCATCAGGCACATAGGTTTGCCCTGGAATTAAGTTTGTAGATACACAGATATCAAATGTCGTGTTTGCATTTGCCACATGCGAGTATACTTGTATGTAATATGTATTTCCTACAGTTAAACCTGTTGCTGTATCTTCTAATGCATCTGTACAATAAATAGCATCTGTAATGTTTCCACATGTATACGCTTGAGCATCAATAACAGCATGCCAAAGAAAATTAGGCGAACCTATTAGATTTTGTAGTTTAATTTCATGTGTTGTTTCAGTAGCAACAA
>NZ_LBMG01000041.1 GCF_001005315.1 Kordia jejudonensis | reverse complement strand
GAACACCAAAGGAGTTTATCAATCATTTTACATTAAAACGATAGGTTTCTGTTGAAGTGAGAAAATAGAGAAAAGAATAAAGAATAAAGAAAAGAGAGAAAAGAGAAATCATAAAAAAACCGAAGTCATTTTGTCTTCGGTTTTTTATATCACAGTAAATTTTGAATATGATTTTTTCTTTAAACACTATTATGTTTTAGTTGTTTCAAGATTCCAATATGTAATGATTTAAGATTTATTAGATGTAGATGAAATTAAAGAATACGGTTTTGTTTTTTCTAATAATACGTAGTAAAAAAGTATGTAGATAAAAAAAGAGCCTCATAATTTTAATGAGACTCTTCTATCATATTCAATTGATATGTATGTTTTATAATTTAAAGGAAAGCGATAAAGCTATATTTGAATTTATGTTATTGATTGTAGCAGTATCGACTAAACCAACCTGAAAAAGTTGTGTGTTGTTCGTTTGTTCGCTTCTATCGTAGGCGATATCTACGGACATACTTCCAAAATTATATCCTAATCCTAAAGAATATCCTTCTAAATCTCCAACTGTTGTTCCATTTTCGTATGGACTTTCTTGAAATCTATATCCACCTCGTAAGCTAAACTTTTTTATTCTATATTCTCCACCAAGTCTATAAGTAGCGGCAGCTTGCAATTCATTAGCGATATTACCATTTGCCACAAAGAAATCATTGTCAGGGCGTAACTTTGCATTCGCAAAATCTTTTACGGCATAATCAAAACTAATTAATCCTTTTTTGCCAAATACGTATGCTAAACTTCCTGTAAATACTGCAGGAGTAGTTATTTGGTGTTCTCTATATGCGTTTACTACATTAGGAAAAATATCTCTTCTTAAAATATCATTAGTACTATTAGGATCTCTAAAATCGGTGCTTAATCCTTGAATCAATTCGTCATTTAAATTATACCAAGTAGGAGATTGGTATGATGCTCCTACGCGAAGATTTTTTAACTTATAAATAGCTCCAAATTGGAATGAAATACCAGAACCAAATGTATATAATTCATTTGAAAATTCAGCATATTGTAATCCTGAGTCTGTATCTACAGGTGTTTCAATTAAAACTCTACGTTCTCTGTAATCAACATCATGAGAGTTAACGCTAAATCCAAAATACCAATTGTTTTGAAATTGTGCTCCAATATTAAAAGTGTATTTTCTGTTAAAACCTGAAGTTTGTACGATATAGTCATGATTCGCTCCAGCATCATAATTTGCATTAGGACTGTAGGCCGTATTTGTATCATTTGGATCATCAGGATTAATAACAAATCCTTCATATCCTAAAAATGCTTGTTGTGCTGCAAATCCAAAATCTTCTCCCAAAATTAAATACGTTTCCGTGTCTGTCTCACCAGGTAATTGAGCAATATTTCCCAACAATTGACCATCTGCATAAAAATTAAAGTAATCACCTATTCCGCTTGATGTATTTTGTCCAGTTGCAAAATAATTATTATAATAATTATCATTATTTTGAACATTAATCCCCAAAGTGATTTTATTCCAATTGGAATCTCTTATATCATTGATAACAAAAACAATTCCAGCTTGATTCAAATCGAATTCTGATTCTTCTCTATTAGAAAGTGTTCCAAAATAAGAAGTTTGGTTATCATTATTATAATTACTTAAGGTAATTGCGGTTTCACTATTTGAGAAAACAGCAGATCCAGCAGGATTTATAGTAAATGCAGAGAAATCTCCACCTAGAGCTCCGAAAGCTCCACTCATAGCTCTAAAACGAGCTGTTCCGTTTATATTTTCAGTTGAAAAGCGAACGACATCATTTATATTTTGGGCGTTACCTATTTGCATAGATAATACACCTATGAATAGCATGAATACTTTTTTCATAATTTGTTTTTTGATTCTATATTTTTAAAAAGATACTATAATTTGAAGTCTTGGATTTAACCTCTTCCTCCACGACCGCCGCCAGATCTTCCACCACCGGATCTTCCACCACCTGATGATCTAAATGATGAACTTCTCGATGAACTATTGCTTCTAAAATTACTATTTCTTGTGCTTCTAGTTGAACGAGTATTCGATCGTGTACGTGTATTGTTTCGAGTAACTCTAGTGTTGTTGCGTGTTCTTGTATTTTGAGTAGATCTTATCGTTCGTGTGTTTGAGCGAGTTGCACGAGCGTTATTTCTTCTTGATGAGCGAGAAGCATTATATCTTCTGCTATAGTTGTTATTTCCTCTTCTTGAATATGCTGAGTTTCCGTTTCTACCAACTAAATTCCCATTTCTATAATAATTCCCTCTTCTTCCTCTGTTGAATGCATAATATCCTCCATTTCCAAAGCGGTTATTAAAAAATGGACGTCCGTAAAATCCGCCATACCCAAAATATGGATTAAATAACCCAGGTCCCCAGAAAGGATCCCAGAATGGATCCCAAAAAGCTCCACCGAAACCAAATCCCCAGTTATTTCCAAAACCATTAAAGCCCCATCTATTGAAGCCCCAGCCCCAACGATTAAAGCCCCATCCTCCTCCAAAACCAATTGGATTTGAATATACATTAATGATTACATCATCAGTTTCATCTCCCCAAGGAGAATATCCTTCAGAGTAACCAACAGCTTCCGTATCTGTTTGTGCATCTAAATTTTCTTGACTAGAGTAGGAGTCTATATCCGTAAATACTTCTCCGTAACGATCATCCGCTTCTAAAGACTTCTGTTCAAAATAATTTTGATATGCATTATTATTGTTATTATTCGTATTTGCAACTTCTGTAGTTTGTCTGCGTTGCTGCTCAGAACCGTAAATTCCGTCATCATCATACGAGGCTTGTTGATAAGTTCCGCACGATGTTAAGGTCAAAAATGAGATGGCTAAAATATGTATAGCTCTTATGTTGTTTTGTAAATAGTAAATAACTCGCATATTCCTAAAATTAATTGTTGAACAATACAAAAATAGTTAGTTTTGTCGAAACTATTTTTTATTTAACATAATCACAATATTTGTGCCAAACTACTAAGAATGAGCAAGAAATTAACAAAGCGAAGTGACGATTACTCAAAATGGTATAATGAACTGGTCGTAAAGGCTGATTTAGCTGAGAATTCAGCAGTAAGAGGTTGTATGGTAATTAAGCCATATGGCTATGCAATTTGGGAAAAAATGCAAGCTCAACTTGATAAAATGTTTAAAGAAACAGGACATGAAAATGCATATTTTCCATTATTTGTGCCAAAAAGCCTTTTTGAAGCGGAAGAAAAAAACGCAGAAGGCTTTGCAAAAGAGTGTGCAGTAGTGACACATTATCGATTAAAAACAAATCCAGATGAAGAAGGAAAGCTGATGGTTGATCCTGAAGCAAAACTTCAAGAAGAGCTTATTGTTAGACCTACAAGTGAAGCCATTATTTGGAATACTTATAAAAATTGGATTCAATCCTATAGAGATTTACCTATTTTAATTAATCAGTGGGCAAATGTTGTGCGTTGGGAAATGCGAACACGTTTATTTTTAAGAACTGCTGAATTTTTATGGCAAGAAGGACATACTGCGCATGCAACTAAAGCCGAAGCAGTAGCCGAGTCAGCACAAATGCAAAGAGTATATGCTGAGTTTGCTGAAGATTTTATGGCAATGCCAGTCGTAAAAGGAGTAAAGACGGAAAGTGAACGTTTTGCAGGCGCACTAGAAACGTATACTATAGAAGCTTTAATGCAAGATGGAAAAGCGTTACAGGCAGGAACATCACACTTTTTAGGACAAAACTTCGCAGAGGCCTTTGATGTAAAATATGTAACGAAAGAAGGAAAACAAGAATTAGTCTGGGCAACTTCTTGGGGAGTTTCTACGCGATTAATGGGCGGTTTGATCATGACACATAGTGATGATGCAGGATTGGTATTACCTCCAAAATTAGCGCCAATACAAGTTGTATTTGTTCCTATATATAAAAACGAAGAACAATTTGAAGCTATTGCCGAAAAAGTAAATGAAATAGGGGATGCGTTAAAAGCAAAAGGAGTTTCAATTAAGTTTGATAAGCGAGACACGCTACGTCCAGGAGCCAAATTTGCTGAATGGGAATTAAAAGGTGTGCCATTACGAGTTGCTTTAGGAGCAAGAGATTTAGAAAATGGAACACTGGAAATTGCCAGAAGAGATACATTTGAAAAACAATCGGTAGCACAAAAAGATGCTGTTGAGACAGTTTTAAGTCTTTTAGAAACAATTCAAGAAGAATTATTTAACAAAGCTAAAAACTATCAAACAGCTCATACAACTAGCGTAGATACCTTCGAAGAATTTAAGCAAGTCATTGATACTAAGGGAGGTTTCGTATCTGCGCATTGGGATGGAACTGCTGAAACGGAAAACAAGATTAAAGAGCTTACAAAAGCAACAATTAGATGTATTCCATTAGAAGCTTTGGAAGAAGAAGGAAAATGTGTATATTCGGGTCAGAATTCAACGAAAAGAGTTTTATTTGCCAAGGCATATTAAAAAAAAGAAAAAAACTTTTAAAAATACTTGGAGCATATAAAAATAGTTGTATTTTTGCATCCGCTAACAGAAATAATGGCCCGTTCGTCTAGGGGTTAGGACGCCAGGTTTTCATCCTGGTAACAGGGGTTCGAATCCCCTACGGGCTACAAATTTTTTCTGTCAGTTTATTTGCAAATATTAATTATTAAATTAAATTTGCATCCTCATTGAAAAATGATGGCCCGTTCGTCTAGGGGTTAGGACGCCAGGTTTTCATCCTGGTAACAGGGGTTCGAATCCCCTACGGGCTACTAAACATTTAGTTTAAAAAAGATTAATTAAAAAGAGAGATGGCAAATCACAAGTCAGCATTAAAAAGAATTAGAAGCAACGAGTCTAAGCGTTTAAGAAACAAGTATCAGCACAAAACAACTCGTAATGCAATTAAGAAATTGAGAAGCGTTACAGATAAGAAAGAAGCTGAAACTTTATTTTCTTCAGTAGCTTCTATGATTGATAAATTAGCAAAGCGTAACATTATCCATGATAATAAAGCAGCTAACTTAAAATCGAAACTTGCTAAGCACGTAGGCGCATTATAAGAGTATTATAACGTTTACTTAGATATACAATGACTCCAACTTAGTTGGAGTTTTTTTTATGCGTACACTTTACCTAAAAAACCTAGAATACAAAAAAAGCTACTTACACAATTGTAAGTAGCTTTTTTATATTGAACTCGTTTAAACTTTTCGGATTTAGACGAAAATTAGCAGTTCTAAGTTCTGTTGAAAGATTTTTTTGTCTCATAGCAGCGCTACGGAACGAAAAAATTCATTATCATTTTTCCTAAATGCTACGCATTCATAGAGAGTAAAAACTCTTCGTTGTTTCTAGTTTGTTTTATACGTTGGTTAATGAATTCCATTGCTTCAACAGGATTCATATCTGCCAAGTATTTACGCATTACCCACATACGCTGAATGGTGTTTTCATTGAGTAATAAATCATCTCTACGTGTACTTGAAGAAGTAAGGTCAATAGCAGGGAAAATTCTTCGGTTAGAAATCTTACGATCCAATTGAAGTTCCATGTTACCAGTTCCTTTGAATTCTTCAAAGATTACTTCATCCATCTTAGAACCAGTTTCCGTCAATGCTGTTGCAATGATAGATAATGATCCGCCGCCTTCAATATTTCTAGCGGCTCCAAAGAATCGTTTTGGCTTGTGTAATGCATTTGCATCCACACCACCACTCAATATTTTACCAGAAGCAGGTTGCACTGTATTGTAGGCTCTAGCAAGTCGTGTAATAGAATCTAATAAGATTACTACATCATGCCCACATTCTACCAAGCGTTTTGCTTTTTCCAATACAATATTAGCCACTTTTACGTGATCTGTTGCTTCTTTATCAAATGTAGAGGCAATTACTTCTCCTTTTACATTACGTTGCATGTCTGTAACTTCTTCAGGACGTTCGTCAATCAGTAGAATAATTTGATATACTTCAGGATGATTTGCCGCAATTGCATTTGCAACATCTTTCAATAACATGGTTTTACCCGTTTTTGGTTGCGATACAATCATTCCTCTTTGTCCTTTCCCGATAGGAGAAAACAAATCAATAATACGTGTCGATATAGTACTTTGACGTTCTGCTAAATTGAATTTTTCATCTGGAAATAATGGTGTCAAATGCTCAAATGCAACTCTATCTCGTACAACTTGCGGATCCAAACCGTTAATTTTACTCACTTTAATTAAAGGGAAATATTTTTCTCCTTCTTTTGGAGGTCGTACAATTCCTAAAACCGTATCTCCTGTCTTCAATCCGAACAAACGAATTTGCGATTGTGATACATAAATATCATCAGGAGACGATAAATAGTTGTAATCAGATGATCTTAGAAAACCATAACCATCTTGCATGATGTCTAACACACCTTCACTTTCTATAATACCATCAAACTCAAAATCAGGCTCGCGGTAACGGTTGCGCTGATCTTTGTTTCCATTATTTTTGTTAGAATGATCTTTCTTGTTGTGTTTGTTAGAATGATCTTTTTTATTGTTGTGCTTTTGATTGTTGTTGTTCTGTTGCTTATTATTAGTATCTGAAGAATCGTTTCCAGCTTTTTTGTTATCATCCTTTTTAGAATGTGGCGCTGTATTTTTTTGACTCTTATCAGCTTGCTTACGAACAGGTTTGTTTTGTTTTGGTGCTTGCGGTGCACTTGGCTTTTCAGCAGCTTTAGTTTCAGTTTTAGCTTCAACTTTAACTTCAGGTTTGCTTTGTTGTGGCGCTGCTTGTGTAGTTGGTTTTTTCTCAGTACGTTGATTTGGCTCTCTTTTGATTCGCTTTCGCTGTTTTGGAGTTGAATCTTCCGTAGGTTTTGATTCAGATTTTGTAATTGGCGCTACCGATTCAGGATTGCTAGCTTGAAGATCTAATATTTTATAAATTAAATCTAATTTCTTTAAAGTTCTGTATTTTGGAACGGATAAAGTCTTGGCAATTTCCTGCAATTCTGGAAGCTTTTTGCTCTTTAATTCTGAAATTTCTAACATTTATATGGCTGTAATGAATTATAGTTTGAAAAATTGAGTGATAAAATACTCGTATGAAGTGTGTAAATCTATTAGTAGCAATAGATTATGATATGTCTATGCAATAATACAAATTTATTTTAATAAACAAAATAGTATTTTATGAAAAGAACTATTATTTTTGTGATCCAATTTTAAGATATGATCCAAAGAATACAAACTGTTTACATGTTATTAGTTGCT
This sequence comes from Kordia jejudonensis, assembly GCF_001005315.1. Classification (GTDB taxonomy): domain Bacteria; phylum Bacteroidota; class Bacteroidia; order Flavobacteriales; family Flavobacteriaceae; genus Kordia; species Kordia jejudonensis. Next base: position 56,358 of record NZ_LBMG01000041.1, on the reverse strand, counting down.
GCAATTAGTGGTGGACTGACATTTATATTCAGTTTATATACACTAGCAGATGGAACAATCGTTTTTGCAAAAGATGACCTTTTGTTATTAGGTTTGTTCATGGCTTCAGCGGTACTTGCCCTGATCACTATCTTTATGTTTAAAAATAGAAAATTACAATTTGTGTTGAATCGTTTCAACAACATATTTAACCTTATTTTATTAGGAGTATTTGTATATCGAATGCTAAATTTATCTGGAGAGATGGAAATCTCAGAGAAAGGTATTGGGATCATTCTACCTATTATTTCTATCGTTTTATTAGTGCTCGCAAACCGAGCAATAAAAAAGGATGAAGATCTTGTAAAATCTGTAGATCGATTACGATAAACCTAACATCTTAGTAATATTAGTGCGTAAGAAACTCCAAAGTGAAAACTTTGGAGTTTTTTTATGAACAGCTAATTTTTAAACAGTTTTAACTACTTCACTGATATTTCTTCTAGATTTTGGATTTTTACTTGGTTGATTTCCATCATCTTCATGACGATATCCTATAGCAACCGCAGCCAATGTTTTGTAATTTTTAATTCCTAAAATTTTATCATAATTGTCAGGTTCAATACCTTCCATCGGCGTAGCATCAATACCCATTTCGGCGCAAGCACTTAATAAAATACCTAAGGACAAATACACTTGTTTGTCAAACCATGCTTTAATTTCTGCATCAGGCTTCGGTTTTATAAATTCCTTGTAATAATCTACCGCACCTTTTGGAAGTGTTGCTTCAATTTGTTGCTCAAAAAGTGAAGTATCGTCAATTCTGCTAAAAACAATTACAGTGTCACTATCCACTACTTTTTCAGTATTAAGCCATGAAACTTTTGAAAGTTTTTCTTTGACTTCACTATCGGAAACAAATGTAAATTTCCATGGTTGACTGTTTATAGAAGAAGGACTTAGCCGTAAAATTTCTTTTAATTCCTCTATTTTTTCAACAGCAATCTTTTTTGAATCATTATACTTTTTTGTAGTATAGCGTTGTTGCATTGATGTAATAAAACTCATTGGATTCTATTTTTTAAAATTTTATACTATATTTTTTATAGTAGCAAAAATAAGTATAGTTTGTTACCTTTGCAATAACGGTCAAAAATGATAGTGCATATTTATGAAAGATAATACATCTAAAATATTGATTTTTAATGACAAAGAATATCCATGTTGCACAAGTTTAACAATGGGAGTCATCGGCGGAAAGTGGAAAACTGTAATTTTATATCACTTGCAAACTACACAATTGCGATATAGTGAACTAAGAAAGGTAATGCCAACAGTTACCGAACGCACACTAAGTTTGCAGCTGAAATCACTAGAAGAAGATGGATTAATTACACGCACCGTATATACTACAAAACCACCTTTAAAAGTAGTATATTCATTAACAGATTTCGGAAAAACGTTGATTCCAGTAGTGAAAGCTATAGCAGATTGGGGCGATCAAGTTGCAAAAGATGTTGTAAAAAAATAAATCCTCTAATATCGATTGGCAAGTTCAATGATTTCCAAATCTTTAATTTTATCCTGATCAATCACAAAGCGCAACATGGTCCGTACTTTATGAAAACCATGTTTTCCGCATGCGCCAGGATTCATGTGTAACAAATCCAATTTTTTATCAAACATCACTTTTAAAATATGTGAATGTCCACAAATAAACAATTTTGGAGGATTTTGCTGAATTTCTTCACGTACACGCACATTATATTTATGTGGATAGCCGCCAATATGTGTTATCCAAACATCCACACCTTCGCACATAAACCGATTGTGTTCTGGAAATTCCATTCGTGCTTTATCATCATCAATATTTCCATACACACCGCGCAATGGTTTTAATTTTTGAATGGTGTCCGTCACAGACAAATCGCCAATATCGCCAGCATGCCATACTTCATCAGCATACTGTACATGTTTCAAAATCTGATCGTCTATGTGACTATGCGTATCTGATAACAATAAAATTTTCTTCATAAAATATTTTGGACATCTTGTTAAACATACTGAGAAATCCACCTTTAAAAACATTGAATCAAGCATTGGTTTCTATAAATCTCGATTATCGAGTTAAACTTTGCTAAATAATTGTGAATTCAAGTAAAATAGTGAATTAAAACTTATCTTTGTGAGTCTGAAACAAAAGTAGCAAATATTACCTTGAGATACTTCATAGAACTTTCTTATAATGGCGAAAATTATCATGGTTGGCAAAATCAACCAAACGCTATTTCTGTACAAGAAGTTCTCGAAAAAGCATTGTCAACACTATTGCGAAAAGAAATTTCAATTGTAGGCGCAGGCAGAACAGATGCTGGTGTACATGCAAAGCAAATGTTTGCACATTTTGATGTAGGAACTGCAATAAATACAACGGAATTGATATTTAAACTCAATTCATTTTTACCAAAAGATATTGCTATTCAAGATATTCATAGTGTAAAAGAAGATGCACATGCACGATTTGACGCAACTGCACGGACGTATGAATATTGGATTGTTACAGAGAAAAATCCGTTTCACAATCAATCAGCACATTTAGTTTACAAAAACTTAGATGTTAATTTGATGAATAAAGCAGCGAACGAATTGTTCAATTATGAAGATTTTAAATGTTTTTCAAAAACGCACACGGATGTAAAAACGTATCTATGTACGATTGAAAAAGCAGTTTGGGAACAACGAAATGAATTGTTTGTATTTACCATCAAAGCAGATCGTTTCTTGCGAAATATGGTGCGTGCCATCGTAGGAACACTCATAGAAGTCGGATTGGGCAAACTAACTATTGACGAATTTAAACAAATTATAGCATCGAGAAATCGAAATAATGCAGGAACTTCTGTACCTGGAAAAGCATTATATTTAACCGCGGTAACATACCCAGCAGAAATATTTATAACACATGGCTAAAGTAACAGGAAAAGTATTCGACGTAGGTCTTTTTAAAAGATTAATGGTCTATACAAATCCCTACAAAATCACGTTGTATTTTGTGGCGTTGGCTGCAATTTTACTAGCTGCTTTTGCGGTTACACGACCAATTTTACTAAAAATTACAGTAAACGAATATATTCTGACCAAAGACGAATACGGATTGTTAATGCTCATATTGGCAATGTTAGGCGTTTTGGTATTTGAAGTTGTATTTCAGTTTCTATTTGTTTTCTATGCAAATTGGCTTGGACAAACCATCATAAAAGATATTCGTCAGAAACTCTTCAATCATATGCTCAATTTTAAAATGGCATATTATGATAAATCTTCGGTTGGACGTTTGGTAACTAGAGCCGTGAGCGATATTGAAACCATTGCAAGTATCTTCAGTCAAGGACTTTTTGTCATCATTGCCGATTTGCTCAAAATGTTAGTTGTAATGGGCGTAATGTTGTGGATGAGTTGGAAACTATCACTCATCGTTTTCGCCATACTTCCATTCATCATTTACGCAACACGTGTATTTCAAAAAGCAATGAAATCAGCATTTGAAGAAGTACGTACACAAATATCAAATCTAAACTCGTTTGTACAAGAACGTGTGACAGGAATGAAGATTGTACAACTATTTTCAAGAGAAAAAACAGAATACAACAACTTTAAAGAAATAAACGAAAAGCACAAAAAAGGTTGGTTACGAACGGTTTGGTATAACTCTATATTCTTTCCAATTCCAGAATTGGCGAACTCTATTGCTATTGGTTTGGTTGTTTGGTATGGCGGATTAATGGCTGTAGAGCAAAACTCCTTAGTATTATTAGGAGATGTCATGGCGTTCATTATGATGATCGGAATGCTTTTTAGACCCTTACGACAAATTGCAGACAAATTCAATACTTTACAAATGGGAATGGTCGCGGCTGGTCGTGTATTTGATATTTTAGACACAGAAAGCACTATTAACGATGAAGGAAAAATGACTTCAATTGATATCAAAGGCGATATCAGTTTCAAAGATGTACGTTTTTCATATGTCAAAGGAGAAGAAGTATTGCACGGAATTTCATTTGATGTGCAACAAGGACAAACCGTAGCAATTGTTGGGGCAACAGGCGCGGGAAAATCGACCATTATCAATCTGTTAAATCGTTTTTACGAAATAGATTCAGGAACCATTTACATAGATGAAACGGATATAAATAATGTCAAATTAGAGGCATTACGCACAAAAATAGCTGTCGTATTGCAAGATGTTTTTCTATTTGCAGATACAATTTTAAACAACATTACCTTAGAAAATCCTGAAATCAGTCGTGAAACAGTTGAAAAAGCTGCCAAACAAATTGGTGTACACGATTTCATTATGAGTTTGCCAAATAACTACGATTATAACGTAAAAGAACGTGGCGGAATGCTTTCTTCAGGACAACGACAATTGATTTCATTTCTGCGTGCGTACGTAACCAATCCTAGGATTTTAATTTTGGATGAAGCAACTTCTTCGGTAGATTCGTATTCGGAGCAACTCATTCAAAACGCAACGGATACCATTACACAAGGAAGAACTTCCATTGTAATTGCGCACCGATTGGCAACCATTAAAAAAGCAGATACAATTATTGTAATGGACGCTGGAAACATTGTAGAACAAGGTTCGCATGACGAGTTATTGCAACTCGAAAACGGCTATTACAAAAATTTATACGAAGTACAATTTATTCAGCAAGAAACGGCTTAGTTACTTGCCTTTTAATTCTTGTTGTTGTTTTACCATTTCTATAAAACTTCCGTCTAATACCATGGAAACGATCATGATGAGTCCAAAAAATAAGGAAATTACAATGTAGAATACCAAGCCAACTACAGTAAAGAGCATTGTTTTCAAAAAGATTTTCTTAAAGCTCAATTCAAACAATCGTTTCAATACGTATGCTACATAAAGTATGCTGATTGGAATAGATAAAATAGTTAAATAGCTCAAAAAAGGATCGTAAATAACAATCGTTATCAAATACAAAATATTCAAAAATGCCAACGTATGTGAGTAGGCATACAAATAAATAATGGCATGTTCGGTGTAGTTATATTTCTTATAATTATAAAATACAATTTTCGAAATCAATGCAAGTATCGGAATCAATAAAAAATACATCAATGATTGGTAATCAAAAATGGTAGCCATCAAATTCGAAAACATTTCTTTCTGCACTTCTGTCTGTTGCGATGCGTTCATATAATCCATCGCTCCTGTATAAACTTCAGGAAAAAACTTTAAAAAGATAAACGTAAAAAAACCTGTAATGGTAAGTGAAATTGCAAAATAATTGAAAACGTTCAAATACTTTTTTCGCGTTCCATTGATATAACTATCAATCACAACTTCGGGTTTGGTAAACAAATGACGAACAGTTTTAAAAAACGTATTGTCATAATTTAGAAACCGTTGTGAAAATTCGTTCCACAAACTTTTCAATGTCAATCGATTGTGAATCACTTTCGCGCCACAATTTGAACAAAATTTATTTTCAACTTTAAGTTGGAGTGTACAGTTTTTACAATTCATAAGCTTGGTTTTAGCCTAAGTTGGTTATGAGGGAAATCAGGTTTATATACTCTTTTAGTTGTGCAATGTGTAAAATGTTACCCTTGGCGGGAATTAACTCAGATCATTTTGAACCATTTCTGCTAGTATTGTAATATCTTCGTACAATACAAATTCGCCATTTCTAATATATGAAATTTGTCCAGTTTCTTCTGAAACGACTAATACTAGCGCATCTGTTTTCTCGGTAATTCCAACGGCGGCTCTATGTCGTAATCCAAAACGTTGTGGAATAATAGTTTCTTTTGAAATAGGCAAAATAACACGCGTGGCAGTCACACGATTTCCTTGAATAATAACAGCGCCATCATGCAACGGACTATTTTTAAAAAAGATACTTTCTAAGGTAGGAATATTAACGTCCATGCCCATTTTGTCACCAGAATCTTTTACAAAATCTAACGAATTACTGCGTTCAATCACAATAATAGCTCCTGTTTTAGTGCTAGCCATTCTAGCGCAAGCTGTCACAATTGCTTCCACATCGGTTTCAGTATTGATATCTTGTTTCAAAAACTTAAAATGCTTGATAAAACTTCGTTTTGTGGCAAAATTTGTAGAACCAATCATTAACAAAAACTTTCGTATTTCTTGTTGAAAAACAATAAACAGTGCAATAATTCCAACATTAATAAATCCGCCAAAAATATTACTCAATACTTTCATTTCAAGCGCTTCCGTTACTTTCCAAATGATGAAAATAATAACGATTCCGATAAAAATATTAATAGCCGCAGTTCCTTTCACAAGCTTGTATACATAATACAAAAGCACTGCTACCAAGATGATTTCAATGAAATCTAACCAGCCAAAATTTAAAAAGCTTAAAAAATCCAAAATGAGTTGGGTAAACGATTCGAGTAAAAATAGCAAATATTATAGAATGTAAAGCGAAAACCTGCTTTTTTTCAAGATTGTAATGAAACTACAGATTTGTAAGGCTAAACCTTACCAATTTCCATGCTCAATTTAGTACATTAAAAGTTATTAATCATAAAATAACAAGTTATGTTACACAAAATTTTAAGCCTAAAAGGCGCAGAAGAAATCAGTAAATCACAACAGCACAAAATTAATGGCGGTCGTGCCAAATGTTTTAACGGTGGTGTTTGTACAGATTGTGGACATCATTGTGCTGAAGTACAATGTTGTTACTGTTTCGATTTCTAACACGTAAAAAAGTTGTCTGAATATATCATTTCAGGCAACTTTTGTTTTTTTACTAGCAACGAACAACGAATTTTGAAATTATACATGTAAAATGCTAAATGTTAAATTAAGAAAAATACTTTTCAGACCCAAGACCCAAGACCCAAGACCGAATATCGAATAACGAATAACGAACAACGAACAACGAAGTTAAAATGTTGAATGCTACATGTTGAATTTTAAATTAGAAAGTAGTTCTTTCTACCAGCAACAAGCAACAAGCAACAAGCAACGAACAACGAACAACGAAGTTAAAATGTTGAATGTTACATGTTAAATTTTAAATTGAAAAGAATACTTTTAAAAAGCAACAAGCAACCAACCAACAAAGCCACTAACAACCAAGCATTCCAACCAACCGCACACATTCCATTGCTTCTTTAACATCATGAACGCGTAAAATAGAAGCGCCATTTTGTAAGGCAATCGTGTGCAACACGGAAGTTCCGTTTAAGGCTTCTTGTGGCGAATTTTCCAATACTTTATAAATCATCGATTTTCTGGAAACGCCAGCCAATACTGGAAAATCAAGTAACTGAAATACTTCAAGCTGTTTCAGGATTTCATAATTATGTGCCACCGTTTTTCCAAAACCAAATCCAGGATCAATAATAATATCGTTTATTTTATGTGACTTCGCTTCCGCAATTTTACCCGAAAAATAATGAAGTAACTCTTTTACAATATTTTCATAACTCGGATTGTTTTGCATCGTTTTCGGCGTTCCTTGCATGTGCATCATAATATAGGGAACACGAAGCATACCAACAGTTTCCATCATGTGCGCATCTAAATTTCCCGCAGAAATATCATTAATCAATGCCGCGCCAGCTTCAATAGCTTCTTTGGCAACAGCACTTCTAAAAGTATCGATAGAAATAATAGTTTCAGGAAAATGTTTCAACACGGTTGTAACTATCGGAAGCAAACGTTGTTTCTCTTCGGTTTCGGAAACATGCGGTGCATTTGGGCGCGAACTATACGCACCAATATCAATAAAAGTAGCTCCATCTGTCAACATTTTTTCTACCTGAGTTAACATAGAAACTTCATCTTTGTACTTTCCTCCATCAAAAAAAGAATCAGGCGTTACATTCAAAATCCCCATCACTTTTGGCGTTTCTAAGCTTACCAAACGACCTTTACAATTGATACTTTTCATACATATATACCTTTAAAACAAACTTATGTCCGTTTCTTTTTCTAAATTGGTAATTTTGGGCGAAATTTACATAAAATCTCACAGTTAATAGACAAAAACGGAACAACACATGAAAAACCTTGTAGCACTTTCAAGAATCTTCGTCGGTGGATTATTTATATTTTCAGGATTTATAAAACTGAATGATCCGGTTGGATTCTCTTTTAAGCTGACAGATTATTTCGCTGAAGATGTATTGAATATGGAATTCTTAACGCCATATGCTTTAGGAATTGCGTTGTTTGTCGTAATCCTTGAAGTTATTCTTGGTGTGATGATTCTTATCGGATATTTCAAAAAACCAGTTTTGGCAATGTTATTAGGTTTGATCGTTTTCTTTACCTTTCTTACCTTTTATTCCGCATACTATAACAAAGTAACCGATTGCGGCTGTTTTGGTGATTTTTGGAAGTTAACACCTTGGGAAAGTTTTAAAAAGGATTTACTATTACTCTTCTTTATTATTGTACTTATCGCTGGTCAGAAATACATAAAACCGTTATTTTCAAACAAAACAAACTTAGTAATCACGGTGGTCAGTTTATTGGCTTGTATTCTTTTTGGAAGACACGTGCTCAATCATTTACCAACATTTGATTTTCGTCCATACAAAATTTCTGCAAACATTATGGAAGGAATGTCCGTTCCTCCTGATGCGCAAAAACCAGTATTTCAGTACAAATGGATTTTTGATGTCAATGGCGAGCAACGAGAAATTGTGACCACTTCAGCAAACTATCCAGAAGTAGAAGGCGGAACGTATGTAAGTGTAACTAGCGAAGTTTTGATACCAGGTTATGAACCACCAATTCATGATTTTAGTATTGAAAGTTTAGAAGATGGTGATATGACGGAAGCAATGATGGCAGAAGAAAAACTTGTCATAATTGTCATATATAGCTTAGACAAAACGGAAGAAGCAGGATTACTAAAAGTAAAAGCAATTACAGACAGAGCAATCCAAGCAGGTTACAAAGTCATCGGACTATCATCTTCTGATCCTAACGATTTGCAAGATTTGGCTTCGCTAATGCAATATAATTTTGAATTTTACTTAACGGATGAAACGGCATTAAAAACCATCATTCGTTCCAATCCAGGTGTGTTAAAACTAGAAAAAGGAACGATTATCGACAAAGCGCATTACAACGATTTTGAAAACGTAACATTTTAGAAAACGACTTTTTGGGAACATACATTTTACATAAAATCGGATATGCATTTCTAACACTCTTTGGAGTCGTGACGGTCATTTTTTTCCTATTTAATATATTGCCTGGCGATCCAGCAAAAATGATGCTTGGGCAAAATCAAACAGCAGCACAAGTGGCAATTGTAAAGAAAAAATATGGTTTTGATAAGCCAATATTGACGCAATATGCATATTATATCAACGATTTGTTGCCAATATCATTTCATTCCACAAAAGAAAACGATTATACCTATTTAGCAACTGGAAAATACAGCGCAGCAAAGTTATTTACCATCGGAAACACCACAACAGTTGTTAAACTTCCGTACTTGCGTGAATCGTTTCAAAAATCAGGAAAAAGTGTATCACAAGTTATTCGAGAAACTTTACCTAATACCATTGTGCTGGCAATTGCTGCGATTAGTATTGCCATGTTGCTCGGAATTATTTTTGGCATCATTTCGGCATTATACAAAGACACGTTTATAGACAAAACCATTCAAATCATAAGTACATTAGGAATGAGTGTTCCTTCGTTTTTTAGTGCGATATTATTTGCATGGATTTTTGGATTTCTATTGCATGAATTCACAAACCTAAACATGACAGGAAGTTTGTACGAAGTTGACGATTTTGGCGAATCCGTCAGCATTCGCTGGAAAAATCTTATCTTACCAGCCATTGTACTTGGAATTCGTCCGTTAGCTGTTGTTATTCAACTCATGCGAAACTCGTTATTGGAAGTATTCAATCAAGATTACATCCGAACCGCAAGAGCTAAAGGATTGAGTGAATTTCAAATCATCAAAAAACATGCTGTCAAAAATGCATTAAATCCTGTAATTACAGCAATTTCAGGTTGGTTTGCTTCGATGTTGGCAGGTGCTGTTTTCGTAGAATACATATTTGGTTGGAATGGACTCGGTAAAGAAATCGTTGATGCACTAAACAGTCAAGATTTGCCCATAATTATGGGTTCTGTGCTAATTATTGCAGCTATGTTCATCATAATTAATATTCTAGTTGACGTTATTTATGGCTGGCTTGATCCTAAAATTCGATTGCAGTAAAATATACATTTATGAAAGTAAAAGCGCTATATTTCGTCTACATATGTGTATTTTTCATAATATATTCATGTAAAGATGAATCGTCAAAAGCTGAAAAACACACAAAAGAAATAGCAAAACCATTATTGCCAAAAAATACTTCTGTAGATGTAATTATTGACAAAAGCGATTACACACTATCCATATTTACAGCAGATACATTGGTAAAACAATACAATGTTGTTTTTGGAGGAAATCCCGTTGACGATAAACACAAAGAAGGCGACAAACGTACGCCAGAAGGTGTGTTTGGAATGCGAGACAAATATCCGCATAAAAGTTGGTCAAAATTTATTTGGATCGATTATCCGAATGCAGATTCTTGGCGGAAATTCAATCAACGAAAAGCTGATGGAATCATCAAAGAAGGCGAAACCATTGGTGGCGAAGTTGGAATTCACGGCGTACCTGACGGAATGGATCATTTAATTGACGACAAACGCAATTGGACATTAGGTTGTATTTCTATGAAAAATAGTGATGTAAACGAACTATTTCCTTACATCACAAAACAAACAAAAATTACAATTCAAAAATAATGAAAAACTTCATATACATATGTATAATAGGATTTCTATTGACTAGTTGTCAAAAAGAAATTCTCACAGCATTTCCACCAAAAGCTTTGCAAGAAAACATGCGAACAGTAAACGGAAAGGACATAACTTTTGAAGAAATATTAGCCAAATACAAAGGCAAAACAGTATTTGTAGACATTTGGGCATCTTGGTGTGGCGACTGTTTGCAAGGAATTCCAGGTGTAAAAGAAATTCAAAAAAATAATCCTGAGTTAACATACCTATTTTTATCTTTGGACCGAAAAGAAACAAGCTGGAAAGCAGGAATCAATAAGTACAACTTAAAAGGAGAACATTACTTTGTGCCAACAGGGTTCAAAGGTGCTTTTGGAAAAGCCATTGGACTCGATTGGATTCCAAGATACATGATTATCAATCCAGATGGAAGTATCAAGCTTTTTGAAGCCGTAAAAACAAACGATGAAGCATTGCAAATCGCAATCAAACCATAAATAATAATACAATGAGACGTAAAATAGTTGCAGGAAACTGGAAAATGAACAATGATCTTTCGCAAACGGAAGCATTACTAAATGATTTAATAGCGCAAGTGCCACAAACAGATGCGCGTGTAATGATTGCACCAACATTTGTAAACCTTTTTCAAGCGTTTAATGTGTTAAAAGGACACAACATTGAAGTGGTAGCACAAAATATGCATCAAGCTGAAAAAGGAGCCTACACAGGAGAAGTTTCGGCACAAATGCTTAAAAGCGTTGGTGTAAATACGGTAATTCTCGGACATAGCGAGCGTAGAGCTTATTTTGGAGAAATTGACGAATTACTAGCTGCCAAAGTTGATACAGCGTTAGCAAATGACATGGAAGTTGTATTCTGTTTTGGAGAAGAGTTAGAAGACAGAAAAGCAGAAAATCACTTTGCTATTGTAGAAGCACAATTAAAAAATGCGCTATTTCATTTACAGAAAGAAGATTGGAAAAATATCATTTTAGCATATGAACCTGTTTGGGCAATTGGAACTGGCGAAACTGCTTCTCCAGCGCAAGCGCAAGAAATGCACGCATTCATTAGAAAAATAGTTTCAGAAGCTTTTGGAAGCGAAGTAGGAAATAATGTTTCTATCCTTTATGGAGGAAGTGTAAAACCTGCAAATGCTGCCGAAATATTTTCTAAGGAAGATGTCGATGGCGGATTAATTGGTGGAGCCGCGCTAAAAGCAGCAGATTTTGTAGCCATTATAAACGCAATCTAAACTAAATGTCAACAACATATATAGGATATACCTTCAAAGTAGCGCCTGTACAACCTGCTGTAGAAATTTTGATAGCAGAATTAGGTTTTGCAGGGTTTGAAAGTTTTGTGGAAAATGAAGATGGTGTCAATGCATACATTCAAAAAGAAGAATGGAATGAAGCTATCTTAGAAAACATTCAAATTCTAAAAAATGAAGACTTTACCATTAGCTATGAGCATGAGGAAATTGCACAAGTAAACTGGAATAAAGAATGGGAAAAGAATTTTGAAGCCATTGAAGTTGACGGAAGATGTGTAGTTCGTGCACCATTTCATGAAAAACGTGCGGTGGAATATGATATTGTCATCGAACCTAAAATGAGTTTTGGAACGGGACATCATGAAACCACACATATGATGTTGCAACATATTCTAAAAACAGACGTCAAAGATAAAAAAGTACTAGACATGGGTTGCGGAACTGGTGTTTTGGCAATCTTAGCTGAAATGCGCGGAGCAAAGCCTTTGGATGCCATTGACATAGATAATTGGTGCTACCTAAACACATTGGAAAATGTAGAACGCAACAATTGCAAACATATTTCTACCTATGAAGGCGATGTTTCTTTATTGAAAGATAAAAAATATGACATTGTTATTGCAAACATTAACAGAAACATATTATTAAGCGATATTCATCAATATGCAGCATGTCTAAATACGGATGGAATTTTATTTCTAAGCGGATTTTACACAGAAGATATTCCCATCATCACAGAAGAATGTGCTAAAAACAAGTTAAAATTGATGGATACGCTGGAAAAAAACAATTGGGTAGCTTTAAAATTTGTAATTTTGCAGTAAAATATTGAATATGAGTACACAAGAAGAAATTAAAGAAGAAGTATTAACATTAGAAGATGTGCAAAAAAACAATGAAATTGTATTGTACAACGACGATGTAAATACATTTGATCATGTGATTCAGACTTTAATATATGCCTGTGATCATACTGCCGAACAAGCGGAACAATGTTCCATAATTGTGCATTACAAAGGAAAATGTACAGTGAAAACTGGAGAATATGAAGATTTAAAACCAAGATGTAGTAAACTACTTCAAGCTGGTCTTTCAGCAGAAATTATTTAGTAACATAAAGATTTTTAGTACATTAAGAAAAAATAAGCGCCTTTTATGAGGCGCTTATTTTTTTGATAAATATTTAACAAAACGTACATAAAGTGTTAATTTTTTAATTATTCTCAGTTTTTTTAACATTTCATTAGCAATTTATTAATCTTATTATTACTTTTGGAATGTGTTAAAAATCGCTCCAAACTTTTAGTAACATAAACCAAAAACTTTAAAAATGAAAAATTTTAAAAACTTAACCTTAGTATTCGCCCTAGCTTTAGGATTAATGGTTGTATCATGTAGTAAAGATACTGCCGTAGTAGATGAGGAGCAAGACACAGCAATCGGAATTTCGCAAGATGTTCTTGAAAAAGCAAGATCTCTTCACTTCAATACAGATGACATGCAGTTGACTACTTTTGAAAAGCCAAACGGTAAAATCGAAGAGGCTTATTTGATGGAAGGTGACATCATTATGACGCATGATCAATTAATGAATATGCAGCTTGGTGGAGACATCACAACCAAGCAATACCGAACAAATAACTTAGTATCTCCTGGAACAATCAATATTCTTGGATACACTGGTGGTAGCAATGCATTAACTAGTAAAATGAGAACAGCTTTACAATGGGCTGTAAATAACTATAACAGATTAAACTTAGATATCAACTTTAACTTAACGTTCGGAACTAACTTCCAAGCGGCTGATATGGTTGTATATTTAGTACCTAACGGACAATCAGGAGGACAAGCAGGTTTCCCTTCAGGAGGAAATCCATTTAAATTTGTACAAATCTTTTCAGGATTAGATAGCTTTAGTACAAACGTAAATGAACATGTAATTACACACGAAATTGGTCACTCAGTTGGATTCCGTCACACAGATTACTTCAGCAGACAAAGTTGTGGACAAAACACAAATGAAGGAAGCGCTGGTGTTGGTGCAATTCACATTCCAGGAACTCCAACAGGATATGATTCTACATCAATCATGTTAGCATGTTTCAACTCAGGTGTAAATGGTGAATTCAATAACAATGACATCACTGCTTTAAATTTCTTATACTAATATATAAGGAAACAATAACATAGTAAATCAAACTCACGAGTGATTTTTAACATACACAAGGCGCCTAACCAGCGCCTTTTTGCTATTTATATATTTTCTAAAATGTTACGAAAGTGTAGACGGACACACAAATTCAGTCAAAGGCAAATCGGTCTTTTTAATAGCGCCAAATCCGCCAGCAACATCAATAACCTTGTGAAATCCACGTGCTTTTAAAATTGAAGCAGCAATTACAGAACGGTAACCACCAGCACAGTGAATGTGATATTCTGTATCTGGATCAATTTCGTGCATGTTTTCATTAATATAGTCTAATGCAAAATGCTGCACATCTTCAATATGTTTTGCTTTATATTCTCCGTCTTTACGTACATCCAACACATTGATATCGTTTTTAAAACGTGTTGCAAATTCTTCCGCAGAAATAGAGGCAATGCTATCAGTTTCTCTTCCTGAAGCGTTCCAAGCATTTATTCCGCCTTCTAAATAACCAAGTGTATTATCGTATCCAACACGAGATAAACGAGTGATTGCTTCCGCAGATTTTCCTTCTGGAACAACTAATAATATTGGTTGTTGCAAATCTGTAATTAGGGCGCCAACCCAAGGCGCAAATCCACCATGTAAACCAATAAAAACACTATTTGGAATATGTGCTTCCAAGAAATCTTTTTGATGACGTACATCTAACACCAATGCATGTTCTTCATTAGCAATTGCTTCAAAAGCTTCTGGTGTGAGTGGAATATTTCCTTTTTTTAATACATTTTCAAAAGAAGTATAACCAGATTTGTTCATCATGGCATTTTTTGAAAAATACTGTGGTGGAGGCGCAATACCATCCAAAACTTCTTTTACAAACTCTTCTTTTGTCATATCAGCGCGCAACGCATAATTGGTTTTCTTTTGTTCGCCAAGAATTCCAACAGTTTCTTTGCTTAGGTTTTTTCCACAAGCCGAACCAGCTCCGTGTGCAGGATATACAATAACATCGTCTGGCAATGTCATTATTTTAGTACGAAGCGAATCGTACAACATTCCTGCCAAATCTTCTTTTGTTAAGTCGCTTTTAATGGCTAAATCAGGTCGTCCCACATCGCCTAAAAACAAGGTATCTCCTGAAAATATAGCATGTTCCTTACCGTTTTCATCCAATAGTAAATACGTAGTAGATTCTAACGTATGTCCTGGTGTGTGCAATACTTTTATTTTAATATCGCCAATAGTAAATACTTCTTCATCTTTGGCATTGTAGATGTCATAGCTTGTAGTTGCGTTTGGACCAAAAACGATGGTGGCGCCAGTTGCTTTCGCTAAATCAATATGACCCGAAACAAAATCTGCATGAAAATGTGTTTCAAAAACATAAGTAATTTTGGCATTGTTAGCCTTTGCTTTTTCAATATATGCTTTGGTTTCTCGAAGTGGATCAATAATAGCAACTTCTCCCTTAGATTCTATATAATAAGCACCTTGTGCAAGGCAACTCGTATAAATTTGTTCAATCTTCATAATGCTGAATTTACAGTACAAATATAACAAAGATTGCTAGTATACATACTGTGCTTGCATTGTATTTATTTGTTAAAAATAAAAGTGATTTATTGCGAATTTCATAATAATGAAGAGGTTTCTGGGGAAAACTTATTTTATGAGATTTATACTTTTACATAAAGTGACCAATCGATACAATTATGTTTTACCATATAAATTATGTTATATTTACAAAAAATGAATTCATATGTTTATAATTTTTGGAACAAGAGGAATCAAGCATACGGTAAGTGAGAGTCCTGTCTTAGAGAATAGTTGTCCTAATTGCGATAGCGGAAGTTTAGTAAATAAGTTATACCGACGTTGGTTTACCTTATTTTTTATTCCTGTAATTCCATTAGATGTTGTAGATCGTTTTTATGAATGTACAAATTGTAAAAGTGCTTACAATGAAAAGATCAAAGACATTTTAGGACAATCGCAATCGGTGCGTGATAATGCCCAACATCAAGCTCGTTATATTTATGCAAAAGCATTAATTGCAACCATGACGCATATGTCAGTGATTGATGGTAATTTTGCTATTGAAGAAGAACGTGAAATTAAAGAAGCCATAGAACAGTTTGATGATATCAAAGCAGAATTAACGGAAATTATGGAACGTGTAAAACGTGATCAAAACAAAGATAATTTTGTCTTTAACTTATTAAATGAAGCACGAACGGAATTATCTGCGGAAGCTATCATGAATATTTTGGCTCAAGCTGGCGTTGTATTATTGGCAGATGGAATTATTGACAAAGCGGAAGAAGAGTTGATGAAAGAATATTTAATTGCTTGCGGACTTCCAAAAGATATGTACAAAACATTAATTGATAAATTGCAAGTAAAAGAGATTCAAGAAGTCAATTAAATACAAAAAATATTGATTATCTAGCGAGCTCATGCTCGCTTTTTTTATGGTTTCTAATGAACAAATGCCATATTTTAGATTAAATATACCAAGCAATTTTTGTTCTAAAAAATTGCTAAAAAAATATATGTTAGCTGTTGTTTATCAATAATTTACATATGAATTTAGACGTACGTAATTTATAAATTACGTATGCTAATTCTTTTATATTATAGCTACAATAGCTAAGTTTACCACAGGTTTTTTAGGTTATTTATTCTTCAATAAAATTTCAAACTGGGTATTTTATTCCATGAAAAGAAGAATATAATTTCTTATGAAAAAGGAGTGTTGGGGGACACTCCTTTTTACTTTTCTACACTTTTTTCAACGTTTACAAAATTTTAGCTACGCTTACAAAAAATACACGGCATACATCAAGTCGTTTTAGTATTTTCGAACCAAGTTTCAATGAGTATTTGTTGAGGTTTATTATTCTACAATCAGAAAGGAGTGTTGGGGAACACTCCTTTTGCTTTTGTACTAAATTTATGATATAGTTGTAAATATCCTTATTTTTACAACTTAAGTGCTTGATTTACTGATGGAAAATCAATTTTTGAAGCTTAAACGTCTCAATAGTGTCATTCGTCTACACTATAGGCTAATCTGAACGACTTTTACTAAAGTGCTTTAACTTAGAAGCTTATATTTACAAAGAATATTTAGTATTACGATAAATTACAATCTGGTAAATTGTATAAGATAAAGAACTTTTGTGCCCCCAAAAGTTCTTTTTTTTGTTTTGAATCCAAGTATTATCTAAAAAAAATATAAAAGCTTTGTAAGCTTATCGATATAAAACGACCACTTATCTATACTTAGTTGTAATTTCATCGACTTTGTGACGGTAAAAAATGTAACTATAGTATTTTTATACTATTAATATTTAGTATTACTAGTGTTAACAATCTGATAAATTGTATTAAAAATAAAAAAAGAATCCTTTGCCCTGAGGATTCTTTTTTTATTTATACCTTTTTTGAAGTTTTTTGCGCTTCTTAATGAAAAGCTTCTTCTTTTATTTGAAATATATTTCAGAAAACCATAAATAAGCGATCTAAAATATAAGCGATTGAAAAAGCGGTTTTAAAGAGTCTATTCGGTGTCTTTTTCCGTTTTGGTAACTACATCCAAAAGTTTTAAAATAGTTGGCATACGATGTTCTCCATGTAATAGTTTTACTTTTTCAAGAACAATTTCTTTTGCAATTCCAATACACGAAACAAACAATGGTTTTTCGCTTGAACCTCGTAAAATTGGTGTCGCAACTTGTGAAGTATTTATAAATGATTTTTTAGCTATCCCAATAATTGGAATTTTTCGATCAAGTGCTTCCCACAAATAACCGCCCAAGCCGTAACTTTTATCATCATGGATAAAAACATGTCCATCAACAATAATTGCTTCAATATGATCTAAATCAATTTGAGCTAACACTTTTAAAATACACGGAAGTTCTCGTTTGTAAAATTCGCCAGGAACATATGGAGCTACTTCATCAATAGTTGTCGTATATATTTTCTCAGGAATGGCATCTTCCCAATCAAATATAATACAAACAGCTTTTGCATAGGTTTCTTTGTAATGAATATCGGTGGCTAAAATCATAGCATAAAATTACTATATAAAAACAAAACCACCAATATGAATTATTGACGGTTTTGGTATATGCCTTGTATGTTGAAGCTATTTTCTCGGATAACGAACATCTTGTGCAGTAATCGTATAATCAAATGCTTTGGTTCCATCAGAATCGTAAATCGTCAATACCAACACACGTTCACGACGTTTTCCTGAAACTTCAATAATTCCAAAATTACGATTGTAAAATGTTTTACCTTTTACTTGCAACGTATTGCCTTCGTCTCTTGGTTTATGGGTTCCCGCAGTTAGTGGAGAACAGGTAATATCAATTAACGGATACGCACCTACACGCTCCAATCGTGAAATTTCTGTATGATGTCTATCGCCACTCAAAAAGATAACACCTTCAATCTTTGCATCATGCAAACGTTTAAAAAGTTCGGCACGTTCTGTAGGATACATTGCATAATTTTCAAACTTTGCAACATCACTTACCACTTGTCCGCCATTAATCACAATTTTAAAGGTAGCTTTACTCGTGGTCAATGCATCTATCAACCAATTGAGTTGTTGCGTTCCTAAATAGGCTTTATCTTGGTTAGGATCTTTATTTGGCGCTCTGTGATATCGATCGTCTAACATAAAAAATTCTACATCATTCCAAGCAAAATGTTGTGTAACGCCACCATTTCCAGCCGCATTTGTATTTAAGTTGCCCCAATAATCATTAAAGGTTTGTTCGGTAAGTTTTTTGTTTACGTAACTTCGATCGGCATCGTTTGGACCAAAATCATGATCGTCCCACGTTGCGTAATGATGTACACTTCCGAGTAGCGCTTGCAATTCAGGTGTTGCACGCGTATGTCTGTATCGATGACGAATGCCTGTTTCGGTCATAAAATCAGGCGTTCGTAAATACATATTATCGCCAACCCACAACATTAAATCCGGATTTTTAGCTAGGATAGAATTAAAAATTTGATACTTAGCTCCATAAGGTTTTGGACGATCATCTTTTTTCTCATTGATAAAACTACACGAACCCAACGCAATCTTAAAATTTGGCGGATCCGTTCGGAATTGCCACAATGTCTGTGTTTGAAACGTTAACTTATAATCTCGCGGAACATACTGATCGTTAATATAAAGTTTGTAGGTGTACGTTTTTCCATAATCAACTTCATTTGGAAATAGCTTGGCAATCAAATCGCCTTCAACTGTTGTTTGTACTTCTTTTGTGAATTTTTCAGTTTCACCTGCAGTGAAATATCCTATTTTCACGGAAGCTGGCTCAGTGGTTTGTACCCAAATTAAAGCTTCTCGAAAATCTGAATATCCAACCATTGGCCCAGATTGCAATAAAGATTCTTGTGCAATGCTCACAAAAGAACACCACACAAAAAGGAATGACAATACGATCTTTTTCATTATATGAATTGTTTAGAATACAAATTTCAACATAAAAAAGTACTTTCATATGAAATTTAGCGTATAAATTATAAACAATCTATTCAAAATTAACTCTATTTTAGAACGCAAGAATTAAAAAAATAAATCAATGGAGCCATTACTTTTTTATCAACAACGAAAACATACGATACGACAAATTTTCATTGCAATAGCGGTACTATCTGTATCGGGAAGTATGATGTACTTTTTTTCAGGAATTCTAAGTTACGTGTTTTTTGGATTTTTATTTTTCTTGGGTTCGTATGTATTGCTTCGTTTAGCAGTACGCAAACCAACCGTTACGGTTACTGAAGAAGGAATAAAAAGTAGTGGAAATGGTATGGGATTTATTCCTTGGGAATTCATTACAGGTTTTGAAATTAAAAAAGGTATAAATTTTACAGCGATCGTCATTATGATAACTGATCAAGAACGATTCTTTGAAGATAAAACGAATATTGTTACGAAAATAATGCATGTTAATGTAAAACGATTTGGAACTCCAATCGTACTTTCAGAATCACTATTTCATATTCCGTTAGAGAAAGTAAAGGCGCATTTAGAAGACTTTTATACATATAAAAACCCATATTGATTTTTTAATATAAAATACTGATTATTAAGAGTTAATGATGTGTAATTTGTAATATTTAACATAAAGTCTAAAAAAAAGTTAATCATTTTATAAATTTTGCCTTTACGAGTTTATATTCTTTATCCTACAATTGTTTATCAGTATCTTTACAAAAACAAAAAAAATAATCATGAAAAAGAAAAATTTTAAATTAGCATTAGGGAAAAAGAAAATCTCAAGCTTTAGATCTACAGCATTAACAGGAGGAACAAGAACGTCTAACCTATGTTCAGTATACTGCTCATTACAAGGTGGTTGTGGCACAACAGGTCCAGCACCAACAAATGATGATGCATCACAATGTAAGTGTTTGTAGAAAATAGACACATAAATGTATAAAAGTGGACTTCGGTTCACTTTTTTTTATGCTTTTTTTTAAAAAAGTACTTCTTTCCCAGTTTGATTACAAAAGTACGTTCACTTTACGTTGAACTGTAAAATCATACAACATTCAATCTATCAAATAGTTACAATTTGCACTTTACATATTAACGTATTTTGTCTGTAAGCGAACTCATTCAGCGTGCGGTATATTTTTACGATTTCTTCCAATAAGCACCTTTTCTAAAAGGGTAAAAACACGGTATCATAAAAAGGAATTTCACACCTATTTCTCCATTGTTGGCTAGCTAATTTTACCAAATCATTTTAATAAAATTCATACCAAATGGAAAACACAGTAATTATCAATTCTATTGGAACCGCTACTCCAGGAGCGTCCAAAGTGCTGTCGGATGCGCTAAAAGTTCCACAAGATTACATCTTAAAACTATTGTACAATGCACCTTCTATCTTATTCCAAAAAGTAGATGAAGATACTGCGCAAAAAGCTGAAAACACACTAACAAAACTAGGCTTAGATGTTTCAATTTGTACACCAGAAGACGAAATCGATTTAACTACAGAATTAATCGATATCAGCGTGAGTTTAAATAACGTTTTATTACTGCCAAAAGTAACGGAACAACTTGCCGAATTTTTAGGTTGCAAACAATCAGAAGTACTAACCTTAATGCTAAACGAACCAAGTATTGTACTTGGAAATGTATCTGTAGCTACTGCAAAAGCACTTCAAAAACGTACGGATGCAAATGTGCATTTTTCAAATCCTCGCAAAGACTTTTATACAATATTGATTAGCAAAGAAGCTGAAAATACACAGTTGCGAAGTATTGAAAAAGTATTAAAAACAAAAGCATACGAAACAGCAAGTGCATACGTAATTGAAGATGTTTCGTATGATAATTCTCAATTATTATGGCGACAGTACCAATCTAACAAAGCGGTAAAACTATTAAATCAAAATCATCAATTGGTCTCAGTAATGTTGCAAGATTTTGATGTTACTAACCAAGCGCATGCTGCATTTTTAGTAGAAAACGTAGGAATGCCAACAGAAATTTTAGAAGAGGTACATGCAGCACTTCCAATTGTATTATTTGAAAATTTAAACAGAAAAAATGCAGAAACTGTTCTTGCAGATTGTACTTCAATTGGATTAACAACTACACTCGAAAAAGATTTCAACTTCAAGAAAAAACTACAAGTTAATGACATTGAAGATCTTGAAAAAGTAACTCAAATCTTAGGACAATTTATTCCAGAAAAAAACCTTCCAAAAGCGAAAACAACCAATTGGACAAGCAATGACGAAGTGCCGCCATTAATTGCCAGATATCTGTTAGCACAATTAGAACAAGTAACGTGTAACCCTGAAATCATCAACTAATCATGGAAGTACAAATGTTACACTACCGAATTGCTGAACGTGGAAAAATGCACGCTATTGACAAAAATCATAAAGAAGCATTACGCCATTACAAAGAAGCAATGAAACTTACGCAACAAGAGCAAGACAGCGAATTGTTTTACCAACATTACAGTCAATGTGTAATGGAGTCTTTAGAACTCTCAGGTGCGCACGATCAAGTGATTTCGTTCTGTGAAAACTATCGTTCTTTTTTACAAGACAAAGAGCAAGATGTTTTGGTAAGAAAGCACAATGCTTTTGTAAGCGAACGTCAAGCTATTCAACATGTTTTAAAAGGAGAACAAGAAGAAGCTAAAGAATTGCTACAAGAAGTGCAGCAAGATTTAGGAAAAGGAAAACAACCGATTACAGATGAACTTTTAGGTTGGTTGCAAAGAGGCTACAAAGTAAATAAAGATCAATTAACACGATTACAAAAAAAACATAATTATTTCATTGTGAGAAAAGAATCAGTGAATCCAAAAATTGCCATGGATTTACCTGAGGGCGTTTCTCCTTTCTAACTCTTAAAAACAGAAACAAAAAATGGCAGACATTAAAACATTTGATCAAGGATCAAAAATACTGCAAAACGTAGACGTGAGTAGTATGGTAACAGCGCTCGCTCTAGGAATAGCAGAAGCACAAGAGCGACTCGATACGAATTCCGTATCGCAGCTCATTCGGCTTTCCGAAAGTAAAGTAGCCGGAAGATCATTATTAGAACTAGGATTTCAACCTGCATTTTATGCCTTTGATTATGCTGATATTTCAGCGTCCATTAGCTTAAAAATGGCCGTCAAAGAAGAAGTGGAAGTTGACTTTAGTCTCTCTGTAGAATACACTAATAACAAAACATTCAACGAAAAATTCTTTGATGATTTAAAAGACAGCAAAAAAGAATCGCTAAGTCAGTATTCCAAAACGCAAAAAGACATTGCCCTAAAAGCAAAAACTTCTGAAGACATTAGTATTAATGAAAAATCGTTCAAAATTCACAAAGAAGAAGGTTCGTATTCTAAAGTTGAAAAAGCAAAAGAGCAAATGCGCGATGAAAGTAGTGAACTTCGTGCCGAAAGTGTAATTCAAGACGAAAGAATATTGGAAAGCATTACAGCTTCGGAAGTGTACATTGCAAAAGAAGGCGGTTATGTAGTCATTAGAGAACCATACATTCATACCGATATAGAAGGTTTACTAAAACTAGATGCTACGTATGTACCACTTTCGAGTTCGTCAATTCCAAAAATAACAGTAAAAACGGGGAGTCCTAATAAGGAATTCAACAAAGAAGTCGATTTTGCAACAACATTAGCAAATGCAAGAACTTTAAATGGTGGAACTGTCGTTGGAATCAATTCAGAAGGAATTCACAGAGTTGCTGGAAAAAAAGTATATGAATTCTACTTTGGTTGGGATAAATACGACATCAACTATGGATATTCTGCAGGCGTAAAAGCCGATGCTATAATTGAAGCTGACATGACCGCTTTGGCAATGTTGTTAAAAAGAGATACTTCGCTAGTGGTAACCGTAAAAGGATTTACTGACGGAAGCGGAAGTACCAGTCAACAAAACGCAGATTACAATCAAAAACTCGGTAAAAAACGAGCAGAAGCATTCAGAAGCGAACTAAGCAAAATTGCAGGTGTAACATTTACAGATACACGCGTAATCGTAGAAACAGAAGGAGAATCTTTAGCCAATGGAAGTTCTGCAAAAGATGCAGTCATTCGTAAAATTACGGTAGAATTCCCAACGGGCGCGTCCGACTATATTCTTTTCAATGGAGGAGAAATAGGAGTTTCAGCAAACCCTAAAAAGACAACTTCAAACCCTAATCCACCAGACTATTTTGTATACGTAGCTGCTGATAATACACCAACACCAGCAAATGCTGAAATAATTTTCACATACGGAGGTGTTCAATACACCATACGTGATGCTTCTAGTAATTTATTAACTACACTAAATAACAGCAAAGGGAAAATTCTAGAATCATACATTGAAAAAGTAAACGAAACGTATTATCTGTTGCATGAAGAAACAAAAATTAACTACTTCATTCATTCCAAAGAAAACAAAGAATTGGATGTAAAAGTAAAAAATGAATCTTCAACCACGATGGACAAAGAATCAACGGAAATTTACGTTGGGGAAACGCAAAATGAATTTACAAAACTAAAGCAATCGAGTCAAGACCTTCAAGGCGATCGATCGGTAGCAATTAGTGGTTCATTAGATGTACGATATGCACGTCAATTTAACATGTCTGTAGAAGGAAATGCTTCGGTTTCGGCTCGAATGATCTCTGTGCCGCCACCAACAGCATTAGAAAACTACATTCAATCATTGACAAACACTAATACAACTTCAAACTAATTATTGATGAGTACAGCGCCTAAAGTAATACAACAAATTACCAATGCTCCATTGCCTTTCATGTTGGAAAAGCTCGGAATGTCAATTGCCAATGCGCAATCGGCTTTAGATGCAAATTCCATTCGGTTGGCAAACGAATTGGCTGCGGTAAAAATTAATATAGGCGATGAAGAATATAATTTATTAAGCCTTGGTTTTGCACCAACATTTTACGCTTTTACAGAAGCTTCTGTAGAAATGAAAATGGAATTTTCTATGGCTGAATCTGAAAGCTACGGAGGCGCATTAGGATTCAGCTATGGAAATAGCAATAGTTCCAATAGCAATGTAAGCGCAAGTGCTAGTAACGGTTCCAGCAGCAATAGTGCTAGTAAAGATTCCACATCTACACAAATGTTTGGAGTGTCAGTTTCGGCACATTATGCGCGTAAATATTCAACATCGGCAGAAGGCTCATCATCAATTGCGGCAAAAATAGTGTCTTTGCCTGCACCTGATATTTATTTTGAAATACTAAAATCAACAATCAACACTGAAAAATAACAAATTTTAAAAATTATACTATATGTTAAAAAATAATCCAGAAATAGGACAGGAGTTACTAAACGTTCCTATGGGAGAAATGATAGAAAGTATGGCTATATCAATAGCCAACGCACAAATGGCATTAGACTCTAATTCCATTGAAGTTGCAGAAATGATGGGAGGATTAAGTCCTGTAAAATCAGAAATCAACGGAAAAGAATTTATCAACTTCAAAGACAGTCGTGTATTCTTTGGAAAAGAAAAAGTATCGCTTGCCGGTGCTGTAGAATCATACAATGCCAGCAGAGACGAGGCATACAGAGCTTCTATTAATGATAAAATTAAAGATGATGTAGAACCGTTGTATGACAAACCTGTTGTGAATGTAGATAAAGCGCCAACAGACAATAGCGCAGTATTTACGCCAGACAACAAAGTAAACACAGAAGTATACTACAGAAAAAGTGCTACGGAGTGGTTTGAATATGATGGAAGCGCATACACATCCATTGCAACACCAACCACAACGAGTGTAGCATTAAAATCTGGAACAGTAGAAAGAACAATTTACATTCCGCAACGATTATCCATGTTAGAACTTGGTTTCTCGCCAACATTTTACCAATTTGTAGATACCATTATCAAAGTGGCAATTACTATTAAATTTAAACGAGAAGGATCTTCCTCTTTCAACTACAAAAGAGATTCTAAAAGTACAGACAGAAGCGCAAGTTTCAGTTGGAGAAAAGGTTTAAAAACGAACAAAACCGTGACAACTTCGCAGGTAAATGCTAACTATTCTCAAAAATATAGTTACTCGGCTGAAGGTTCAAGTTTGCTACAAACAAAACTCGTTCCGATTCCGCCACCAGCAGCACTAGAAGAACGTATTCAATTACAAATGGAATTAGCGAGAGAAGAAGCTGAAAACTAATATCCATGGGTAGAATCACCAGAGAAATACAAAACGCACCCTTACCAGAGATGATTCAATCTCTGGGTGTAGGGATCGCGAAAGCGCAACAAGCTTTGGACAGAGTTTCAATGGATTTAGCAAAAGAACTCGTAAACACCAAAGTAGAAATGGGCGGTGAAGAATATAGCTTACTATCATTAGGCTTTACACCAACCTTTTACCAATTTGTAGATACATTTTTTGAATGTAAAATGTCTGTTTCCATGATGGAATCAAAAGAATTTGGAGCTTCCGTTTCGGTAAGTGCAGGATTTAATGTAGGATTTGCAGCTGTAAGTGCTTCCGTTTCAGCAAGCTATTCGCAAAAATATCAGTACTCCGCAGAAGCAAGTTCACTAGTGAGAACCAAACTAGTAACCGTTCCAAATCCACCCGTTTTTGAACAGCGTTTACAGGCAATGATTCAAAACGAATTGGAAAGCAAAAGACAAGCAATAACTTCAAATCAATAAAAGATGGCTAAACATTGGAAAAGCTTTGTTAAAAAAGAAGAAACTCCGAAAAAGGAAGACAAAGAACTAGAAGACATTGGTTCGTTACTTTCCAAAGAAGGAAAACCGTCTGACAAATCTTTAGAAGATGTAGCCGAATTTAATTCGAGTTTGAAGTCATTGATTGAAGAGCAAAAACAGCTCGAAGATCAAATGGCAGAACTGACAGGAAAAAAGACAGCATCAAACACTGATAAAAGGTATGAGAATGACATAAAAACAATCGACCAGAAGAAGAAAGAAGAAAAAGCAGCCGCAGCAAAGCGACAAAAACGAAAGGAAAATCATCGAAAAAAACAAGATGAACGTTGGGACGTAACACCTTCTTTTACACTAAAAAAGAAAAATAGTTCAACAATTCCTGCTATTGCTGAGCAAAGGAAAAAAGCGAAACCAAACACAGAATTATTACATAAGAAAAAAGCAAGAAATCCTGTTGCAACGCTTCCAAAACTTCCGAAAACTCCTAAAAAAGTTCAACAACCAAAGCGAGTTGCCAAGAAAAAAAAGCAACCGACAACGATTATTGAATATGGTGAAAAGATTCAAAAAGCAGCTAAAAGCATAGACGATTTTATACAAAAACCAAAAAAATCAACCCAAAAGGAAAAAAAGCAAAACCCAAAAAGGCAAGAAAAAACAGGTTTACAAACAATCGCTAAACGCAAAGTTAGCAGTGTAATTGGCGCACAACAAAAACGCAAGAAAGAGGTTTCTAAAGTAGCTATAAAAAGCAAAGAAAAGCTACATGATTTTGTGACAAATACAACAAAATCAAAACCGATTGCAACTGTACAACCCATCGTTAAAAAAGCTTCCGAGCATCTTGAAACTTTTCAAAAAGTTACCAAAAAAGTAAAAAAGGTAAACCATACATTTCAGACCATTCAGAAAACTGGAAATGATGTCCAAACAGGAATTGAAAAACTAAACTCCGTAGTTGCTTCTCCAGAATTAAAATCATTGGGCAAAAAACTAACCAAAGGAACTGAAATTGTCAATAAAGTTGGGAACAAAATAAAAAAGGTCGATAAAGTATTCAATACCGCCAACAAGCATTTGGAAAAAACACAAGCTGTAACGAGTCTATTTCAGAAAAAACTCAAAGCAGTCGATTTTATCAGCGCAAAAGATACCAAAACGAATAATGCTTTCGATTTTGATTTTATTCAAAAACAAGAAACAAAAAAAGAAGAAACAACAAGCTTTACTGTTGCAAACAAGAAGTTAAATGTTGCAATCAATGCAATCAAAACCATTAAAAATATCAAAAAAGGTATTGGCATTTTGAACGAAGCAAAGAAGAAAAAAGACAGTTTCTCATTTTAAAAATATACACAATGAGCACAACAAATAACGCATTAACGCTAAAGCAAATCCTATTGGGAATTTCCGATAGTTTGAATGAAGCACAAAATCATCTCAGGAATGTAAAACCCTACGATGAATTTGGAAGACCAAACACATTATATACCTTACCATATTTAGATTTTAACTTGCAAGTAGAAGCCGAATTTGAAAAAGAAACAAGTTCAGAAACACAAACTTCTCAAAGTCCTGAATCGCTTCCGTATGCACGATCGTATCAAAAAGGATATGAAAGAGCGTTGGCTTTTAAACCAGTTGCAAACACCACAACGGATACGAAAGAAACCAATAAAGTTACGAGTACAATTTCTGGTCGATTTATCGCCGTTGTACCCAACGAAGGATTGCCGCAAATGATTATCAATGCCACGCCAAAACCAACAAATAACATTCATGTATTTGATGTTGAAGTGGAGGTTTTCAATGCCGCAGGCGAAAATATATCGGATGCGTTGGTAGAATTCAATTACAATCAAGCAAAAACGGAATTGTTGAATCCGAATGCAACACTAAATCATGGTACATCATTTTTAAACACAAGCGAAATTCGCACAGATGCTAACGGAAAAACCAAAACACAAGTCACAGTTGATAGTGTCGATTTTGCAAACGGTCACATTTTAATCGTGGAAGTCAATGTGGGAAATGTGCTCACTAAAATCTCAATTCAAAAATAAATCATGGCAGTAACTATAAAATATATAGCATTCAAACATATTCTATTTGATGCTTCCGATGCGCCTGCAAATGGTGAAAAAGTAATAATTCAGTTTTACAATGTGAACCTGAAATCGTGGCTATCATTAACAGATGGAATTAAGATTGTAAATGGTAAATTTTCATATCAATTAACCATTCCATCACGAATTTCAACCAGCGATCAAACCATTCGTGTGGTTAGAGAAGTATTAAAATATGGCGGAATGCCTTCGTTCAGAATCGTTAAAGAAGATGCAGCAGACAAAATTCCTCAAGTCATTGCCGTAAACTTTGATGCAAAAATTGAAGGCGATGGAATACTTACCATCAATTTTGGGAAAAGTTGGTTGTTAAAAGATGATCGAATTATTGTAAAAAACGATCATGTTGTCATTGCTTCAGAAGTGCCAATGTTTGAATTAATGAATTCCATTAAAGAAATTGAAGCGCAAAAAGAGGAAGCAACAGCACAACTTGAAGAACTCAATACGACAATTACATCGTTAGCAAACGAACGTGAAGTATTAAAAACGCAACTCAGTACTGTACAAAATACTGTTGCAACTAGAGATGAGGAAGTTTCTACCTTGAATACCAACATGCAAACGTTGCAAGCTGAGTATGAAAGCGAAAAATTGTTGAGAGCATCGCTTGAAGCGAATCAGCAAGTGTTAGCAACACAATTGGCAACACAGCAAGAACAGTTAGAAACCTATGAAGCTTCTGCAAATACGGCTAATAATTTTGAAGTATTATATCAAGATTTACAACAGCAAGTTTCAGATATTACAATTCAGAATGACAACCTAACACAAGAACGAGATTCATTTTTAATGAGTATTTCACAACTGCAAGATGAGGTGCAGCAAGAAAAACTTCTTACACAAGCCAAAGATACCGAATTGCAAAACAAACAAGTATTGGTAACATCGCTAGAGCGTCAAAATTCAAAATTGCAGCAAGAATTAGAAGAAGTTAAAGATTTCAATGCGACGGAACATCCAAATAAATTATCTGCGAGTAAAGTCTACGGAAGTATTGTAAAAGATGTCATCAAAGCTGATGAGGAGTTGATCAATTCACGCTACAAACTAGCAAATGTATCTTTAAACCTAAAAACTACGGTTGAAAAAGGACCAGAAGGAACTGTATTTGGTTTGTTAGATTTTGAAACGGCAAAAGGAATCAACGGCGCGGCAATAAGTGACATTAGTATTGATATTGTTCCCACAGGAAATACCACTGCAAATGTGAGTCAGAAAATGCCAAATATTCTTGGTTTAACAGAAACGGCGGTTCGAAAAATATTGCTCAACAACGGATTAAAATTAGATGCAGTATACCATCCGACAACCAATGAAAACTTAGTTGCAGGACAATCATTTAAACAATCGCCAGCGCCAGATGCAAGCATTATAGAAGGACAAGAAGTTATAGTAATTTTCGCAAAACCAATAAACTAAAAAAATTATGTCAAGCAATTCATACGATTATGTAAAAGATGCGTTCGCAGCACCATTAGGAGATTTTATAGCTGCTATCGGAGAAGGCGTTGGAGAAGCACAAGCAGCACTTGATGAAGGTTCGTTGCGACAAACCTTAGAAATATATAACAGTGATCCAGATAGCGGTTCGGAAACTTTGAAAATGCTACGAGAAGTAGGATATCAACCAACGTTTTATACCATTCCGAAAACGACCGCAAAAGCCAAAATTTCATTGTCAATATCGCAACAAAGCACGAGCAGTTCCATTCAAAATGAACGTTCATTTCGACCAAAAATGTATGCAACACCCGTAAATGCATCAAACAGTAATAAATACAATTTGGGTTTAAACGCAACGGCAGAAATACAATTTGATATTGTTCCTGTGCCACCAACAGATGCACAAATCATTCGGTTCTTACCAAATGTTATCTATAAAAATGATACTGACAAAAGAACGTTTGCCGAAATAAAAACACTACTAACAGCATATGGTTTAGGATACACATTTGCCGAATCTGTAGATGAAGAAACCATCACAGACGAGTCAACCTTTACCAGCCAGCTTCCAGCATTTGATACAGACAAACCACGTCTTATCCGTGCGGATGATGTAATTATCTTGGAGTAATTGCATGTATATTAAAATGATTAATTATGTAAAAACCCTAACCGTTTGTGTTAGGGTTTTTATGCGTTTTATATTGTTGAAAAGGCTAAAAACGATAGCCAATACGTAGATGTAAATTTACAGTAACATCAGCGTTTTCTGCAATCGTTATAATATCATCATCGAAATAATGAATATAGCCAATACCAATACCAGTTTCATATGTAAAATGCTTGCCAATATGCCTGCGAATTCCCCAAGTAGGAACAATAGAAAGATCACTAATAAAGTTAATGTTGGGTTCATTGGAAATCACAAACCAATCAGGATGATACGTAATTTTAAGCGCAAGAAAATTTCCGCTATTTCCATCAATTCGTCTCGATTTTGATTGGCGCTTTTCAAGATTATAATACCAACGCGGCTCTAGTGTTATTGTCGGAGCTAATAAAAAGCCACTGACATCATACAAAGCACTTCCAAAAAATCCTGTATCTAAGCCTAACTCGGTTCGTAAGGCGATTTCAGAGGATAATCTAGATTCATTATGTGCCCAAATACCCAAAAAACCAGTTTGTATTCCAAAAACAGATTTTTCAACACTTGCCGTTTGCGAATTTACAATGACAGTACAAAAGCAAAAAAGGAGTGTACACGCAATTTTTCTCATAAGAAATATATTAAGTTAGTTGTTTTTTAAAGTGTAAAAAAAAGTACATATAACACAGTACCTGATTTAAAAATATGTTACCTAAAAAATGTAGTGAAGCATCAATAATTATTCCATAAAAATACATTCAATTTCTATACAGTTTGTTACATGCTACATTGCCTAGTAAATATATATGGCTAAATTTTTTTTAAAAAGAACAAAATGATCTTCCACAATTCAAAGCATGGGAAAGCTCACATAGATTACGGTAAAACCATACATATCATAAACTTATCAACACGAAAACGTTTTCGCTAGTCCTGTGATTATTGTACTCTCAAATAAATATTTACATTAAAAGATAACCATAACCAAAACACCATGAAAACAAGTAAAATTTTATACTTCTTTTTGATGAGCTTATTCTTTATAAGCTGTTCTAACGATGAGGTATTTCAAGAAAAAGAACAAAGTACAACAGTAGAAAAAGAGCCTGTAAACTCGGCTAAAAACAGAGCAAACCTAAAACCCATAGGTTCAGGCGTAATGATGCAAGCCTTCTATTGGGACGTGCCCGCAGGAGGAACCTGGTGGAATGTCGTAAAAGGCAAAGTTGCCGCTTGGAGCAACGCAGGAATCGACGCCATTTGGTTGCCGCCAGCGTCAAAAGCACAAAACGGACCATTCTCCATGGGATACGATCCTTTCGATTACTACGATTTTGGCGAGTACAACCAAATGGGAAGTGTTGAAACACGATTTGGCTCAACAACCGAATTACAAAGTTTAATCAACACTGCACACAACAATCGCCTAAGTGTCATTGCGGATATTGTTTTAAACCATAACAGCGGAGGAAACAGCGAGTACAATCCGTTCAAAGGAACAAACACATACACTGACTATCAACCAATGTCTGGTTTATTCAATAGAAGTTACTACGACTTTCATCCAAATGATGCACAAGCAAGTGATGAAGGCGTATTTGGAGGATTTGCAGATTTATCACATAGCAAAAGCTATGTTCGCGACTGGCTTTGGGGACGATCAAACTCAGTTGCCAAATACTATAAAAACTTTGGTTTCGACGGTTGGCGATTTGACTACGTAAAAGGATTTGGCGCTTGGGTAGTAAAAGACTGGAAAAATGCGGTCGGCGGATTCTCAGTTGGAGAATACTGGGACGGAAACGCCGCTACACTCGATTGGTGGTCAGGACAAGCAGAAGTAAGTGCCTTCGATTTTGCATGCTACTACAGAATGCGAGATGCATTTCAAGGAAACAACCTAAATCGACTAAATGATGACATGCTTTGGAAACGAAACGCGTCAAAAGCAGTAACTTTTGTAACAAATCATGATACGGACGAAATCATAAACAATAAAATATTAGCCTATGCATATATTCTAACGCATGAAGGTTATCCAACAATCTTTTACAGAGATTACGAAGACTGGTTAGATAAAAACAAGCTAAACAATCTTATATGGATTCACAACAATCTTGCAAGCGGAAACACATCCATTCTATATGTAGACAATGACGAATACGTTGCGCGACGAAACGGGAACAACAGTGCAGGAATAGTTGTATATATCAACAACTCCAACAGCTGGAAAGAACGTTGGGTAGAAACCAATTGGTCCAACACGCGCATCAAAGACTACACAGGACATTCTGGTTGGGAACCTGTAACGCAAGGCGGAAAATGGGTAAAAATTCAGGCACCACCAAAAAGTTACTCTGTTTGGTCGGTAAAATAACAAAATAGGCTTTAGGTTTTGGAGTTTCAGATGTTAGCTATTTTCAAAAGAACCTACAAATGGACAAATCAACAACTAATACCCAATACCTAATACCTAATGCCCAACACCCAAAACCCAAATGCCCAAATACACAACACCCAATTTATAAATGGCATTCCGCAGAAAAAGCGGCCGCGCTTTCGGCTATATCTCCCGAGCAATCGGGAGGATGCCGCCTCTATCGCTAATGCAAAATAAATTCACCTATAAAGTTTGAAATTAAAAAATAGTCTTTATATTTGCACCCACAAAATCTAAAAGAGAGGAGGTTACGTACTATGTTAATAATACCAGTAAAAGAAGGAGAAAATATAGACAGAGCGCTGAAACGTTTCAAAAGAAAATTTGATCGTACAGGAGGAATGCGTCAGTTAAGAGCTAGAAAGCATTTCACAAAGCCGTCAGTAGCTCGTAGAGCGCAAATACAAAAAGCGCAATACATACAGCACCTTAGAGATCAAGAAGAAATCTAAGATGTTCTCAAAAAAAATAAAAAGGTTTCCATTTTGGAAACCTTTTTTTATGCTCAAAATTTAGAGATTGCTATATTCTTTAGTAACTTTAAATTCACAAATCAATATAATTATGAATTATGAATTCAGAATTATGAAACTATTGCCAAATTTCAAAAGCAAGAGAAACATTGAATAACCTTGAACCTTGAACCTTGAACCCAATACCCAACACCCAACACCCAACAATGACTTTCACTTCATTCACAGAATATCTAAAACTAGAAAAAAACTATTCCGATCATACGGTTACAGCGTATCAAAACGATCTAGTTACATTTTCTAAATTTTGTGAAGAAGAATACCAAAATACCAACATCAATCAAGTACATTACGTTCAAATTCGAAACTGGATTGTTTCCTTAGTCAATAGTGGTTTGCAAAACGCAACCATAAACCGTAAAATATCTTCACTAAAAACCTATTACAAATACTTACTCAAAACAAAACAAATCACAGTAAGTCCATTAGTAAAACACAAAGCACTAAAAACGGCTAAAAAAATACAAGTACCATTCTCAGAAAAGGAAATGCAGATGGTATTGGTAAATATGAACTTTAATAATGATTTTGAAGGCATACGAAACAAAACCATTATAGAAATGCTGTATGCGACAGGAATGCGTAGAGCAGAATTAATCAATCTGAAACAATCAGATATAGATTATGCAAAAAAAACAATCAAAATTCTCGGAAAAAGAAACAAAGAAAGGATCGTTCCACTCTTACAAAAACTAGAAACTCAATTAAAACAATACACGCTACATCGTCAACAAGTTGACAGTAACCAAAAGGAAGAATTATTTTTAACCGCAAAAGGAAATAAAATGTATCCGACTCTTGTTTATCGTCTAATAAATGATTATTTTAGTATGGCATCTACGAAAGTAAAAAAGAGTCCACATATGCTGAGACATACATTTGCAACTCATTTACTCAATCAAGGTGCAGACTTAAATGCTGTAAAAGAATTACTTGGTCATGCTAGCTTAGCTTCTACACAAGTATATACACATAACAGTTTAGCCGAACTCAAAAATGTATATGCCAAAGCACATCCTAGAAACAAAAAGTAACTTCTTTAGCAGAAAAAACCTAAACAATAACCTTTTAAAATGTCGCGTATGAAAGTAAACATGCAGTCCGTAAATTTTACGGTTGATCGTAAACTGGTAGATTTCATTCAAAGAAAGATGGATAAACTAGAAAACTACTATGACAAAGTAATAGATGCAGACGTATATCTCAAAGTAGAAAACACTAGTGCAAAAGAAAACAAAATAGCCGAAATAAGAGTAAACATTCCTGGCGACGATATTGTGGTAAAAAAAACATGCAAAACATTTGAAGAAGCCGCCGATGAAGCAACAAAATCACTCCAAAGAGCCTTGCTAAAAAGAAAAGAAAAAGTCAGAGCACATTGATAAGTAAAAATTTTTCAAAAATTGTTTTGATTAAAAAAAATAATCTCTACATTTGCAGTCCGTTAGAAATAGCGGACTTTTTTTATGAGCAAAAGCCGATGTAGCTCAGCTGGCTAGAGCAGCTGATTTGTAATCAGCAGGTCGTGGGTTCGAGTCCCTCCATCGGCTCAAAAGTAAAAGTTTATTAGAAGAATGTTTTTTAATAAACTGCTCGTGAAATTTTTGAAATATTGAACATTTATTGGGGAGATACTCAAGCGGCCAACGAGGGCAGACTGTAAATCTGCTGACTACGTCTTCGCAGGTTCGAATCCTGCTCTCCCCACTAAATAAAAGCGAAAGTAGCTCAGTTGGTAGAGCGTCAGCCTTCCAAGCTGAATGTCGCCGGTTCGAACCCGGTCTTTCGCTCTATATATTTCTTGCCGGTGTAGCTCAGGGGTAGAGTGTTTCCTTGGTAAGGAAGAGGTCACGGGTTCAAATCCCGTCATTGGCTCATAGAATGTATAAATTGAACACTAATATATAACTAAGATTAAAAAAAATTATTAAATCATGGCAAAGGAAACTTTTGATCGTTCCAAACCGCACTTAAATATTGGTACTATTGGACACGTAGATCACGGTAAAACTACATTAACAGCAGCTATTACAAAAGTATTGGCTGATGCTGGTCTTTCTGAAGCAAGAGACTTCGATACTATCGATAACGCTCCTGAAGAAAAAGAAAGAGGTATTACTATTAACACTGCGCACGTTGAGTATGAAACGTCAAACCGTCACTACGCACACGTTGACTGTCCAGGTCACGCCGATTACGTAAAGAACATGGTAACGGGAGCTGCTCAAATGGATGGAGCTATCTTAGTAGTTGCTGCTACAGATGGACCAATGCCGCAAACTCGTGAGCACATCTTATTAGGACGCCAGGTTGGTATTCCAAGAATCGTTGTATTCTTGAATAAATGTGATATGGTAGATGATGAGGAATTATTAGAGCTTGTTGATATGGAAGTAAGAGATTTACTTTCTTTCTATGAGTATGATGGTGATAACGGACCAGTTATCCAAGGATCTGCTTTAGGAGCTTTAAACGGAGAAAAGCAGTGGGTTGATACTGTAATGGAATTAATGGATGCTGTTGATAGCTGGATTGAAGAGCCATTAAGAGAGGTTGATAAAGATTTCTTAATGCCAATCGAAGATGTATTCTCAATTACAGGTCGTGGTACTGTTGCAACAGGTCGTATTGAAACTGGTGTAGCTAACACAGGAGATGCTGTAGATATTATCGGTATGGGAGCTGAAAAATTAACTTCTACAATTACAGGAGTTGAGATGTTCCGTAAAATCCTTGATAGAGGAGAAGCTGGAGATAACGTTGGTATCTTATTGAGAGGTATTGAAAAAACTGATATCAAAAGAGGTATGGTAATCTGTAAGCCAGGTTCTGTAACTCCGCACGATAAATTCAAAGCTGAGGTATATGTACTTAAGAAAGAAGAAGGTGGACGTCACACTCCATTCCACAATAACTACCGTCCTCAATTCTACGTTCGTACAACGGATGTAACAGGAACGATTAGTTTACCAGAAGGAGTAGAGATGGTTATGCCAGGAGATAACTTAACAATTACTGTTGAGTTGTTAAACACAATTGCAATGAACGTAGGTTTGCGTTTTGCAATCCGTGAAGGTGGTAGAACTGTTGGTGCAGGTCAGGTAACTGAAATCTTATAATTAAGAATCAACAATTAAATAATACAGAGGTGTCCCGTTTTACGGGACGCCTTTTTATAAAATACGGGTTTAGCTCAGTTGGTAGAGCACTGGTCTCCAAAACCAGGTGTCGGGAGTTCGAGCCTCTCAACCCGTGCTAATAAAATCACAATATGGCTGGTATAGTAAATTATGTTAAAGAATCTTTTGAAGAGCTAAGGACTAATGTCACTTGGACTAGCTGGTCTGAAGTGCAACGTTTGACTATAGTTGTAGCGATCTTTTCTATCTTGTTTTCATTGGCAATATGGGGAGTAGATACAGCTTTCTCAAAATTGCTAGGTCTTGTGTATGATGTAGTAGCTGGACAAGTTTAATAACAATTCTTTAAAAATATACGTATTATGGCGGATTCTAATGTAAAGAAGTGGTATGTTGTAAGAGCTGTTAGTGGACAGGAAAACAAAGTTAAAGCTTACATTGAAAGTGAAATAACAAGACTTGGTCTAGAGGATTATGTAGAGGAAGTTTTAGTTCCAACGGAAAAGGTTATCCAAATCCGTAATGGAAAAAAAATAAATAAAGAAAGAGTATACTTTCCAGGGTATATTATGATAAAAGCAAATATTGCTGGAGAAGTAACACACGTTATAAAATCTGTTACCAATGTGATTGGTTTCTTAGGAGAAGTAAAAGGAGGAGATCCAGTTCCATTAAGACAATCAGAAGTAAATAGAATGTTAGGAAAAGTAGATGAGTTAGCTGTGAAAACAGATAATGTTGCAATTCCATTTACATTAGGGGAAACAGTGAAAGTAATTGATGGTCCTTTCAATGGTTTTAATGGAACAGTAGAAAAGATCAACGAAGAGAAAAGGAAACTTGAAGTAATGGTTAAAATCTTTGGAAGAAAAACACCATTAGAATTAAGTTACATGCAAGTAGAAAAAGTATAAGTAAGAATATAATTGTTACACATTATATATACGTAGACATTTTTAGCTTCCAATTAAAGATGTTATACATTTAAAAACAAGAAAATGGCAAAAGAATTAAGTAAAGTAGTTAAACTACAAGTTAGGGGAGGTGCAGCGAATCCGTCGCCACCGGTTGGACCCGCTTTAGGTGCTGCCGGAGTTAATATCATGGAGTTCTGTAAGCAATTCAATGCAAGAACACAAGATAAACAAGGTAAAGTAGTACCAGTTGTTATTTCTGTATACAAAGACAAATCATTTGACTTTGTAGTGAAAACAGCGCCAGCAGCAGTTCAGCTAATGGAAGCGGCAAAGATTAAAAAAGGATCAGGAGAACCAAACCGTAAAAAAGTAGCAAGCGTTACTTGGGATCAAGTAAAAGCAATTGCAGAAGACAAAATGCAAGATTTAAATGCATTTACAGTTGAATCAGCAATGAGTATGGTTGCAGGAACTGCAAGATCTATGGGATTAACTGTATCTGGAGATAAACCTTTTTAAATCGTAAGAACAATGGCACGAGTAACAAAAAAGCAAAAAGAAGCTTTAGCTAAAGTTGATAAGAATAAATTATATTCTGTCGCTGAAGCATCAAGCTTAGTGAAAGAAATAACAAATGTAAAATTTGATGCGTCTGTTGATATAGCGGTAAGACTAGGAGTTGATCCTCGTAAAGCAAATCAAATGGTAAGAGGTGTAGTAACATTACCTCACGGAACTGGTAAAGACGTAAAAGTTTTAGCATTAGTAACTCCAGATAAAGAAGCCGATGCTACTGAAGCAGGAGCTGATTATGTTGGATTAGATGAGTACCTTCAGAAAATCAAAGCAGGTTGGACAGATGTTGATGTTATCATCACAATGCCAAGTGTAATGGGTAAATTAGGTCCTTTAGGTAGAATATTAGGACCAAGAGGATTAATGCCTAACCCAAAAACAGGTACTGTAACAATGGACGTTGCTAAAGCTGTAAAAGAAGTGAAAGCTGGTAAAATTGACTTTAAAGTTGATAAAACAGGAATCGTTCATGCAGCAATAGGTAAGTCTTCATTCTCTGCTGAAAAAATTCAAGGGAATGCAGCTGAATTATTACAAACATTAATGAAATTAAAGCCAACTGCGGCAAAAGGTACATACATTAAAAGTATTTACATGTCTAGTACTATGAGCCCAAGTGTAGCTGTTGATCCAAAAACAATTGCATAGGTAGTTAAAAAGATTTTATCATGACTAAAGAAGAAAAATCAGTAGTAATAGACGAATTAACTGCACAGTTAGCTGAAAATACAAATATTTACTTAACAGATATCTCTGGTTTAAATGCTGATGCAACATCAGACTTACGTAGAGCATGTTTCAAAGAAAATATTAAACTTGCAGTAATCAAGAACACATTGCTTGCAAAAGCAATGGAAGCTTCTGACAAAGATTTCGGAGACCTTCCTGAAGTATTAAAAGGAAACACTTCGTTAATGCTTTCAGAAACTGGAAACGCTCCTGCGAAATTAATCAAAGAATTCAGAAAGAAAAAGAAATCTGAAAAGCCACTTTTAAAAGGAGCATTCATCGAAACAGCAGTATATGTTGGAGATGATCAATTAGATGTCTTAGTTGATATCAAATCTAGAGAAGAGCTTATTGGAGAAATCATTGGATTATTACAATCTCCAGCTAAGAACGTTGTTTCTGCACTTCAATCTGGAGGTGGTAAACTAGCAGGTATCTTAAAAACATTATCTGAAAGATAATTCAAAAAGTACGCACTTAATAAAACAAATATTTAACAAAAACACATTATTTTAAAACGATAGAAAATGGCAGATTTAAAAGAATTCGCAGAACAATTAGTTAACTTAACAGTAAAAGAAGTTAACGAATTAGCAGATATATTAAAAGACGAGTACGGTATCGAGCCTGCTGCTGCTGCTGCAGTAGTTACTGCTGGACCAGCTGCTGGTGGAGACGATGCAGAAGAGCAAACTGAGTTTGACGTTATCCTTAAAGCTGCAGGTGGATCTAAATTAGCAGTAGTTAAATTAGTAAAAGAATTAACAGGATTAGGTCTTAAAGAGGCTAAAGGTATTGTTGATTCAGCACCAGCTCCAATCAAAGAAGGAGTATCTAAAGACGAGGCAGAAGGTCTTAAAGCATCTTTAGAAGAAGCAGGAGCAGAGGTTGAGCTTAAGTAAGCTTACCAAGCTATAAAAACTTGGTTTAGGTCTTTGGGGTAGTCCCTGAGACCTAAACCCTTTTGTGTATATAAGCGTGAATACGTTTTATTTTATTTTATTTTAATCATAATATTGTCCATTGATGTTCACAAATCAGACTGAAAGATTAAATTTCGCCTCGGCAAAACACACACCTGATTATCCAGATTTTCTAGATATTCAGATCAAATCGTTTCAAGATTTCTTTCAATTAGAAACGAAATCAGAAGAACGTGGCGAAGAAGGATTATACAATACCTTCCAAGAAAACTTTCCAATTACAGACACGCGTAATCAATTCGTATTAGAATTCCTCGATTACTTTGTCGATCCACCACGATACAATATTCAAGAGTGTATTGAAAGAGGATTAACGTATAGTGTGCCGTTAAAAGCACGTCTAAAATTATACTGTACAGATCCAGAGCACGAAGACTTTGAAACTATTGTACAAGATGTATATTTAGGAACTATTCCTTACATGACTCCAAGTGGAACTTTCTGTATCAACGGAGCAGAACGTGTAGTAGTTTCCCAATTACACCGTTCGCCAGGAGTATTTTTTGGACAATCTTTCCATGCAAATGGAACTAAGTTGTATTCTGCCAGAGTAATTCCTTTTAAAGGTTCTTGGATAGAATTTGCAACAGATATCAATAGTGTAATGTATGCATATATTGATAGAAAGAAAAAATTACCTGTAACTACATTATTTAGAGCAATCGGTTTCGAAAGTGATAAAGATATCCTTGAGATATTTGACCTTGCGGAAGAAGTGAAAGTTTCTAAAAGTGGACTCAAAAAAGTATTGGGTCGTAAGTTAGCCGCACGTGTATTAAACACATGGCATGAAGACTTCGTTGAT
This sequence comes from Kordia jejudonensis, assembly GCF_001005315.1. Lineage (GTDB taxonomy): Bacteria > Bacteroidota > Bacteroidia > Flavobacteriales > Flavobacteriaceae > Kordia > Kordia jejudonensis. The sequence continues at coordinate 15,527 of NZ_LBMG01000041.1, read as the reverse complement.
GAAGACACAGGAGAAGTAGTATCTATCGAACGTAACGAAATCGTTTTGGATCGTGATACTATCCTAGAAAAAGAACACATAGAAGAAATCGTGGAAGCTGGTGTAAAAACTATTCTTTTACACAAAGAAGAAAACCAAGCTGGTGATTACGCGATTATCCATAATACATTACAAAAAGACCCTACAAACTCTGAAAAAGAAGCTGTAGAGCATATTTATCGTCAACTTCGTAATGCTGAACCGCCAGATGAGGAAACAGCACGTGGTATCATCGATAAATTATTCTTCTCTGACCAACGTTATAACCTTGGTGGAGTAGGTCGTTACCGTATGAATAAAAAGTTAGGATTGAATATCGATATGGATAAGCAAGTCTTAACAAAAGAAGATATCATCACAATCATCAAATATTTGATTGAGTTAATTAACTCTAAAGCAGAAATTGATGATATTGATCACTTATCTAACAGACGTGTTCGTACCGTAGGAGAACAATTAGCGCAACAATTCGGTGTTGGACTTGCTCGTATGGCAAGAACAATCCGTGAGCGTATGAACGTTAGAGATAATGAGGTATTTACACCAATCGACTTGATTAATGCAAAAACCTTGTCATCTGTAATTAATTCTTTCTTCGGAACGAATCAGTTATCTCAGTTCATGGATCAAACAAATCCATTAGCAGAAATTACACACAAACGTCGTTTATCGGCTTTAGGACCTGGAGGACTTTCAAGAGAAAGAGCTGGTTTTGAGGTACGTGATGTTCACTATACACATTACGGTCGTTTATGTCCTATTGAAACACCAGAAGGACCAAACATTGGACTAATATCATCTCTTGGAGTATTCGCAAAAGTGAACTCTATGGGATTCTTAGAAACACCATATCGTAAAGTAGAAAACGGAAAAGTTGACATCAACAAATTTTCATACTTAAGTGCAGAGGAAGAAGAAGGAATGAAAATTTCTCAAGCAAACATTCCGACCACTGAAGATGGTACCATAAGTGTTGAAAAAGTAATTGCTCGTGAAGAAGGAGATTTCCCAGTGGTTTCTCCATCTGAAGTAGATTACACGGATGTTGCTCCAAATCAAATTGCATCAATCTCAGCATCTTTAATTCCTTTCTTGGAACATGATGATGCCAACCGTGCATTGATGGGATCAAACATGATGCGTCAGGCAGTACCATTATTGCGTCCACAATCTCCAATCGTAGGAACAGGATTAGAGCGTCAAGTAGCTTCTGATTCAAGAGTATTGATTAATGCAGAAGGAGATGGATACGCTGAATATGTAGATGCAAACAAAATTACAATCAAATATGATCGTACGGATGAGGAAAGATTAGTAAGTTTTGACGGAGACTCAAAAACATACAACCTTATCAAATTCCGTAAAACAAACCAAAGTACCTCTATTAACTTAAAACCAATCGTAAGAAAAGGTGACCGAGTTAAAAAAGGACAAGTACTTTGTGAAGGATACGCAACTCAAAAAGGTGAATTGGCTCTTGGACGAAACATGAAGGTTGCCTTCATGCCATGGAAAGGATACAACTTTGAGGATGCAATTGTAATCTCTGAAAAAGTAGTTCGTGAAGATATCTTTACGTCTATCCACATCGATGAATATTCAATGGATGTAAGAGATACAAAACTAGGTGCTGAAGAATTAACAAATGACATTCCAAACGTTTCAGAAGAAGCTACAAAAGACTTAGATGAAAACGGAATGATCAGAATTGGTGCTGAAGTAAAACCTGGAGATATCCTAATTGGTAAAATTACACCAAAAGGAGAATCTGATCCTACACCAGAAGAAAAACTATTACGTGCAATCTTCGGAGACAAAGCAGGTGATGTAAAAGATGCTTCATTAAAAGCGTCTCCATCATTACACGGAGTTGTAATTAATAAAAAATTATTCTCAAGAGCAATCAAAGACAAGCGCAAAAGAGCTAAAGACAAAGAGGAAATCGCAACTTTAGAACTTGAATACGCTACAAAATTTGAAGAATTAAGAAGTATCTTAATAGAAAAGCTATTCACAATAGTAAATGGAAAAACTTCGCAAGGAGTTCAAAATGATCTAGGTGAAGAAGTATTGCCAAAAGGAAAGAAGTTTACCCTAAAAATGCTAAATGCTGTTGAAGATTATGCACATTTAACAGGTGGAACTTGGACTACAGATGATGATACAAATAGCGCTGTTGCAGATTTAGTACACAACTACAAAATCAAACTTAATGACCTTCAAGGAGCATTAAGAAGAGATAAATTTACAATCTCAGTTGGAGATGAATTGCCAGCAGGAATCTTAAAACTTGCTAAAGTTTACATCGCTAAGAAACGTAAACTAAAAGTAGGAGATAAAATGGCAGGTCGTCACGGTAACAAAGGTATTGTAGCACGTATTGTGCGTCAAGAAGATATGCCTTTCTTAGAAGACGGAACGCCAGTTGATATCGTATTAAATCCATTAGGTGTACCTTCTCGTATGAATATCGGTCAGATTTATGAAACGGTATTAGGATGGGCAGGAGAAAAACTTGATAAAAAATATGCAACGCCAATTTTTGACGGAGCTTCATTAGATCAAATCAACGAAATCACTGACGAAGCAGGAGTTCCAAGATTTGGACACACCTATCTATATGATGGTGGAACTGGAGAACGTTTTGATCAGCCAGCAACAGTAGGTATTATTTACATGCTGAAACTTGGTCACATGGTAGACGATAAAATGCATGCACGTTCAATAGGACCATACTCGTTAATTACGCAACAACCATTAGGAGGTAAAGCTCAGTTTGGTGGACAGCGTTTTGGAGAAATGGAAGTTTGGGCACTAGAAGCATATGGTGCATCAAGTACACTAAGAGAAATATTGACTGTAAAATCTGATGATGTCATTGGAAGAGCCAAAACATACGAAGCAATCGTAAAAGGTGAACCAATGCCAGAACCAGGATTACCTGAATCATTCAATGTATTAATGCATGAATTGAAAGGTCTTGGATTAGACATTAGATTAGAGGAATAAATTATAAATGCCGTGTAACTTCACAGTTGCACGGCTACAATTACACATAATTCATTATCAACCATTAGTATGGCAAGAAATAAAGATAAGAATACTGTAAAGAGATTTAATAAAATCTCAATAGGTTTAGCCTCTCCGGAGTCTATATTAGCAGCATCAAAAGGTGAAGTGCTAAAACCTGAAACCATCAACTATCGTACACACAAACCAGAGCGTGACGGATTATTCTGTGAGCGTATCTTTGGTCCTGTAAAGGATTACGAATGTGCTTGTGGAAAATACAAGAGAATTCGTTACAAAGGAATCGTTTGTGACCGTTGTGGTGTTGAAGTTACAGAAAAGAAAGTACGTAGAGACAGAGTTGGTCATATCAACTTAGTAGTACCAGTAGCGCACATTTGGTATTTCCGTTCTTTACCAAACAAAATAGGATACCTTTTAGGGTTACCATCTAAGAAATTAGACATGATCATTTACTACGAACGTTACGTAGTAATTCAGCCAGGTGAAGCTAAAAATGAAGCGGGTGAGCCAGTTCAAAAAATGGATTTCCTTACGGAAGAAGAATACTTAAACATTCTTGAATCACTTCCGCAAGAAAACCTATACCTAGACGATAACGACCCTAACAAGTTTATCGCTAAAATGGGAGCTGAATGTTTAATTGAATTGTTATCAAGAATTGATTTAGACCAATTATCATTCGACTTACGCCACAAAGCAAACAACGAAACTTCTAAACAACGTAAAACGGAAGCATTAAAACGTTTGCAAGTTGTTGAATCATTACGTGATGCGAACAAAAATCGTGAAAACCGTCCAGAATGGATGATCATGAAAGTTGTTCCTGTAATTCCACCAGAATTACGTCCGTTAGTACCATTAGATGGTGGTCGTTTTGCAACGTCTGATTTAAATGATTTATACCGTAGAGTAATCATCAGAAACAATCGTTTAAAAAGATTAATGGAGATCAAAGCTCCTGAAGTAATCTTACGTAACGAGAAGCGTATGCTTCAAGAATCTGTAGATTCATTATTCGATAACACGCGTAAATCATCAGCCGTAAAAACAGATTCTAACAGACCGTTAAAATCATTATCTGATTCCTTAAAAGGTAAGCAAGGACGTTTCCGTCAAAACTTACTTGGAAAACGTGTGGATTATTCAGCACGTTCAGTAATTGTTGTTGGTCCAGAATTAAAATTATACGAATGTGGATTGCCAAAAAATATGGCAGCAGAATTATACAAACCTTTTGTAATTCGTAAACTAATTGAAAGAGGAATTGTAAAAACTGTAAAATCTGCAAAGAAAATTATAGACAAAAAAGAGCCAGTAGTTTGGGATATCTTGGATAACGTTATTAAAGGGCATCCAGTATTACTAAACCGTGCGCCAACGCTTCACCGATTAGGTATTCAGGCATTCCAGCCAAAACTTATTGAAGGGAAAGCAATACAATTACACCCATTAGCATGTACGGCATTCAACGCCGATTTTGATGGAGATCAAATGGCAGTGCATTTACCATTAGGTCCAGAAGCAATCTTAGAAGCACAATTATTAATGCTAGCTTCTCAGAACATTCTGAACCCAGCAAATGGATCGCCAATTACAGTACCTTCTCAGGATATGGTATTAGGTTTATACTATATGACGAAGTTGCGTAAATCTACTCCAGAGCGAAAAATCAAAGGAGAAGGATTAACATTCTACTCAGCAGAAGAAGTAGTAATGGCATACAACGAGAAGAAGATTGAATTAAATGCTTCAATGAAAATTAGAGCAATTGACTTCAATGAAGAGGGAGAATTAGTGCCACAAATTATAGAAACAACGGTAGGTCGTGTACTTTTCAACGAAAAAGTGCCAGCACAAGCAGGATTTATCAATGAAGTATTAACGAAAAAATCGTTACGTAATATCATTGGTGGAATCTTAAAAGTAACAGACATACCTACAACATCTGCTTTCTTAGATGATATTAAGAGTCTTGGATACGGATTTGCCTTTAGAGGTGGATTATCATTCAGTTTAGGAGATATCATCATTCCAAAAGAAAAGCAATCGTTAATTGACAAAGCAAACGCGGAAGTTGATACAATTACCATGAACTATAACATGGGACTTATCACAAACAACGAGCGTTACAATCAGGTAATTGACAAGTGGACGACAACAAATGCTAACTTAACTGAGTTGTCAATGAAGCACATTAGTGAAGATCAACAAGGATTTAACTCTGTGTATATGATGCTTGATTCTGGAGCCCGTGGTTCAAAAGAGCAAATTCGTCAGTTAACTGGAATGCGTGGATTAATGGCGAAGCCGAAAAAATCGACTGCAGGTGGTGGAGAAATTATTGAAAACCCGATTCTTTCTAACTTTAAAGAAGGACTATCGATCTTAGAATACTTTATCTCAACTCACGGTGCACGTAAAGGTCTTGCCGATACCGCATTAAAAACTGCCGATGCAGGATACTTAACACGTCGTTTAGTAGATGTATCGCAGGATGTAATTGTGAACATTCACGATTGTGAAACATTAAGAGGTGTTGAAGTAAAAGCATTAAAGAAAAACGAAGATGTAGTTGAACCATTAAAAGATCGTATCCTAGGTAGAATTTCTCTACACGATGTATACAATCCGTTAACGGAAGAAATTCTAGTAGCTGCAGGAGCAGAAATAGATGAAGAAATTGCACAAGCTATTGAAAACTCTCCAGTAGAATCAGTAGAAGTTCGTTCTCCATTAACATGTGAAGCACCAAAAGGTATTTGTGCTAAATGTTATGGACGTAACCTTTCTACAAACAAAATGGTTCAAATTGGAGAAGCTGTAGGAGTTGTTGCTGCACAATCTATTGGAGAACCTGGTACACAGTTAACGCTTCGTACATTCCACATGGGAGGAACAGCAAGTAACATTTCTGAAGAAAACCAATTAAAAGCTAAATTTGCCGGTGTCGCTGAAATCGAAGAACTAAAAACAGTTCAAGGTGAAGACGCCGATGGAAATCTTTCTGAAATTGTAATTTCTCGTACTTCTGAAATTAAAATAATCGATAAGAAAACAGGAATTACCTTAAGTACAAATAACATTCCTTACGGATCTACAATCTTTGTGAAAAACGGAGATACAGTGAAGCAAGATCAAGCGATTTGTCAGTGGGATCCATATAACGGTGTAATTATCTCTGAATTTGCTGGGAAAATTAAATACGAAAACATCGAACAAGGTGTTACGTTCCAAGTAGAGATTGATGAGCAAACAGGATTCCAAGAAAAAGTAATTTCTGAATCAAGAAATAAAAAATTAATTCCAACACTTCAAATTTTAAATAGTAAAGGCGAAGTACAACGTTCATACAACTTACCAGTAGGTTCTCACTTAATGGTAGACGATAGTGAAAAGATTAGAGTTGGTAAAGTATTAGTGAAAATTCCACGTAAATCTGCTAAATCTGGAGATATTACAGGAGGTTTACCACGTGTAACAGAATTATTCGAAGCACGTAACCCTTCTAACCCAGCGGTTGTATCTGAGATTGACGGAGTTGTTTCTTTTGGTAAAATTAAAAGAGGTAACCGTGAAATCATTGTTGAATCTAAATTTGAAGATGTTAGAAAGTATTTAGTAAAACTTTCAAACCAAATCTTAGTTCAGGAAAATGATTACGTACGTGCAGGAATGCCACTTTCAGATGGTTCTATAACACCAAATGATATTTTAAATATCAAAGGACCTTCTGCAGTACAACAATACTTAGTAAATGAAGTACAAGAAGTATATCGTTTACAAGGTGTGAAAATTAATGACAAGCACTTTGAAGTAATTGTTCGTCAAATGATGCGTAAAGTAAGAATTGGAGATCCAGGAGATACAATCTTCCTAGAAAACCAACTAATTCACAAGTCTGATTTCATTAGAGAAAACGACAACCTTTACGGTCAAAAAGTAATTGAAGATGCAGGTGAGTCAGAAAACTTCAAGCCAGGACAAATTGTTTCGCCAAGAGAATTAAGAGACGAGAATTCTGTATTAAGAAGAGCTGACAAGCAATTAGTATCTGCAAGAGACGTAGTGCCAGCAACGGCAACACCAATCTTACAAGGTATTACAAGAGCTTCATTACAGACGAAATCATTTATCTCAGCAGCATCGTTCCAGGAAACTACAAAAGTACTGAACGAGGCAGCCGTAAGTGGTAAAGTGGATGCATTAGAAGGATTAAAAGAAAATGTAATTGTTGGGCATAAAATACCAGCAGGAACAGGAATGCGTAAGTACGATGATATTATTGTAGGATCAAGAGAAGAATACAATGAAATCATGGCTGCGAAGCATGAAATTAACTTTTAATACATGAATCAGGACAAAGCTAAAGAAAAGCAAATTAACATTGAGTTAGATGACGCTACGGCGGAAGGAATATATTCCAACTTAGCCATCATCAATCACTCACCGTCTGAATTTGTAGTAGATTTTGTAAACATTATGCCTGGGAGACCAAAGGCAAAAGTGAAATCTAGAATTATATTAACACCACAACATGCAAAACGATTAATGAAGGCATTAGGTGAAAATATACATCGCTTTGAAAAGGCTAATGGAAAAATCACAGATTTTGAACAACCTCCAATTCCAATGAATTTTGGACCAACTGGAGAAGCTTAATATAAAAAACCTCAATTTTCGAATTGAGGTTTTTTAATTTCCAATACTATTTGAAAAATCTATACTATTTTTTATAAAATAAATTTTAACTATTTTATTTAAAATAATGACTTCTATATTTTAATTGTAAGACATACAAAAAAGACACCAATATAAGTTGATGTCTTTTTTTTATAAACCCGTTAAAAGGCTTTAAAATGATTATTTTTAGAAATAAAGCGTTTATTCTTTAAATCATTTAATCGTTGAATTTTTTAATGATTCAATCTTTCAATCTTTTTAATCGTATCAAAATTCACTCGTAAAGTGAAACTTTATGTTAGGATATTTCTGCTGTGTCATTTGAAGTGAAAAAGAAGAATCGGCCAAGAAAACGAGTTTATTCTCCTTATCTCTAGCTAAAAATTTCTGCTTTACACGTTTAAAATCTAAGAACTCAGGATCTTTTTCGTTTTTAACTTCTATCCAACATGCTTTGTGTACATTCAAATTTTCATACGTACATTTTGCGCCATATTCGTGTTCCAATCGGTACTGAATTACTTCATATTGAAGCGCTCCAACGGTTCCAATAATCTTTCTTCCATTCAAATCTAACGTGAACAACTGCGCAACTCCTTCATCCATCAATTGGTTGATTCCTTTATTCAACTGCTTAGATTTCATAGGATCCGCATTGTTGATATATCTAAAATGTTCAGGAGAAAAACTCGGAACACCTTTGTAATTCATCTTCTCTCCCGCAGTTAAGGTATCGCCAATTTTGAAGTTTCCAGTATCATGAAGCCCTACAATATCGCCAGGAAATGATTCATCTACAATCTGTTTCTTTTCTGCAAAAAAGGCATTCGGACTTGAAAATTTAAGCTTCTTATCCAAACGGACATGTAAATATGGTGTATTTCGTTTAAAAACACCTGAAACAATTTTAATAAACGCCAAACGATCTCTATGTTTGGGATCCATGTTGGCATGAATCTTAAACACAAAACCAGAAAAATCTTTTTCATTAGGATTTACCAAACGTGTGTCAGAATCTTTTGGAAGTGGAGTTGGAGCAATTTCAACAAAACAATCGAGCAATTCTCTCACACCAAAATTATTCAAAGCTGAACCAAAAAATACAGGTTGCAATTCACTTTTCAAATATGCTTCTCTATCAAACTTTGGATACACTTCATACACCAATTCCAATTCTTCTCGTAAAGTTTCCGCAGCACTTTCTCCAATATGCGATTCCAATGCAGGATTATTAACATCTTCAAAATGAATCGCTTCCGAAATCGTCTGCTTATTTTCTCCTGTAAATAAATTAATATTTTTCTCCCAAATATTATAAATACCTTTAAAATCGTATCCCATTCCTATTGGAAAACTCAACGGTGTAACACGCAAACCAAGTTTTTGTTCCACTTCATCTAACAAGTCAAAAGCATCTTTTCCTTCTCTATCCAATTTATTAATAAAAACAATAATTGGAATCTTTCGCATACGACAAACTGCTACTAACTTTTCAGTCTGTTCCTCTACACCTTTAGCAACATCAATGACCACAATAACGCTATCAACAGCACTCAAAGTTCGGAATGTATCTTCTGCAAAATCCTTGTGACCAGGCGTGTCTAAAATGTTGATTTTCTTATCTTTATAAATAAAAGCAAGTACGGAAGTAGCTACCGAAATTCCTCTTTGGCGTTCAATTTCCATAAAGTCACTCGTAGCTCCTTTTTTAATCTTATTATTCTTAACAGCTCCCGCTTCCTGAATTGCGCCACCAAACAATAATAACTTCTCTGTTAAAGTTGTTTTTCCAGCATCTGGATGTGATATAATTCCAAAAGTTCTTCGTTTTGCTATTTCTTGTTGTATGCTCATTTGAAGTATTTATAGTTGGCAAAAATATCATTTTTTAATCAAATAAAACATAAAGTTAATAACAAGTTTGCTTGAGAAAAATGCAACTTTTTAACTAAAAAACTGAGATTTTGTATAAAAACAGCGAGTAAACACTTGAACGAAAAAAGCTTACATTTTAACGAAAAAACAAATCCTTTAAGCTATATGACTACGTATATATAATTGTCAGTCGTTACATTTGTTAAAATGTGTTAAAGGAATAAGTGACTGTTATTTCCTATAACTGCCTTAAAAATACTTGAATGAACAACATTACTATTAGTATGCTGTTGAGTCCCAAAAACTCAATCAGCTACTCTTATGTTATACATACTTTTAAAAGGTTATCCCTCATTTCAGTGATGTGGTTTTTTATACTACATACACAAAGTACGCTTGCGCAAGAAAAAACAATCTACGATGTGCAAGACTTAAAACTAAACGAAACTACAGCAGACGGAATCATTTCTTTCCAAAAAATAGTGCCACATCTTACAGGTGTTGCAAAACTTAGAAAACATGTGTTAGACAATCCAACATTGTATCCTATGGAACAAAAGGCGATTGAAACTAGCAGAGATAAAAAACATGAAGCGCACAAACGCTGGGAACGATACATGCGGAAACTTCCCGTACAAGTATACTTGGTTGACGATATACAAAACTACATTACAGTAACAACCAAGATAAGTCAGCAATTAACGGTTTGTGAAAAATTCAACGACGAACTAACGCTCAGTATAGAGAATAAAAATGAATATCCAGTTAGTGCAGAAATTGAACTCGAAGCAGGGAAAATTATTAACTTCCCGAAATCAAATGATGAAATAAAAAAATCAATAAATAAAAAACAAAAAGTTGCTTTCAATTACATTAGTAATGGTAGAGCAACTTTTAGCTTACCAGCAAAATCCAAACTAGCAGTTAAAATTCCAATAGTATACAGCTGTGATGGAAGAAAAGGGATTACACTCAAAGAATTAAACAACCAAATTTCGATAAATCATAAGATTAATCTTGCAGGTTATGTATATAACGAGGAAAAGAAAGAGTTATACAGAATAACGTCGATTCCAGTTACAACCTCAAGAATTAACCTTACATATCTATAAAATAAAGTTTCATGACTATGAAAAATATTACACCAAAAATACTAGTAACACTTGTAGTGTCATTATTATTTTTTTTCAGCGCTAGTGCACAAAACATATCAGGAGTAGTAAACACATATACTACAGTATCCTCTATCAGTGGAACAACTGTTAATGTTGGAAGTAGTGCTGGTTTAGCGATCAATGATCCTGTGATGATTATTCAAATGACAGGTATTAGTGGTGGTGGTAATACTGGTGGAGCCGACAATGGTGCGGGTAATTTCCATTTGGCAAAAATAACAAACATTGCAGGAAATACGCTGACCATTGATACAGCAGTTACAAAAACATTTACGCCAGCTACGGAAAGTGTACAGTTGGTTGGAATTGCAAAATTTACAAGTGATGTAACAGTCACTGGAACGGTGTCAGCTCAGCCATGGAACGGAAGTACAGGAGGAGTAGTTTTTATAGATGCATGTGATAATAACATTACCATGAATGCTAACATTAGCGCAACAGGTGATGGTTTTTTTGGAAGAAATACAACTGGAAACTTTGCAGTAAATAACTGTGGAGATTCTTCTGGTTTACTAAATACGCCTGATGAAAATTGGGGAACAGATCCAGCATACTTTGGAGGAGACTTTGGAGTTGCTGCACCATTATCTGGAGGAACAGGTCGTGGAGGACACGGTGGATGTAACGGATCTCAAGGTGCGCCAGACGGTGGTGCCGGAGTTGGAGGAGATGGAGCAAACTCTACAGACATCACACTAGGTTCTGGTGGTGGTGGTGGTGGCTACGGTGGTGGTGGTACCAGTGGAGGAGCTGGAACAACAATCTCAGGATCAGCAGCACCAGCTACAGGAAACGTGTTCAGTAATGCAAGTAACTTACGATTATTTATGGGAGCTTCAGGAGGTTCTGAAGCAGAATGGGCGCCAGCCGTAGGAAATGGTGGAGGAATTGTTATCGTTTTAGCAAACAATATCACAACAAACGGATCCAATAGAGATATTTCAAGTGATGGTAACGATGGACCAAACACAGGAACCTACAGTTTCGCAGGAGATGCTTCAAATGTAACAGGTGGAGCTGGTGGAGCAGGATACATTGTTGTACAAGCGAATTCAATAAATTCTCAAGTAAGAGCTTTTGCCCGTGGAGGAAATGCTACAATACAAACTGGATCGTCGCCAGTATTCATTGAATATGGTGGACCAGGTGGTGGAGGATTTGTAATCAGTTCTTCAGCAATAACAACAACAAATGTAAATAGTGGTAATATCCCTGTAGGGAACGGTGCAAGAGCTGGAGCAGCTGGTAGAGTCGTTACAGATTCAGGAATAACATCTACCTTTACACTAGAATGTTTAAATTGTTCTTTAGCAGATGCAGGAAAAACAAATGAAACATGTAACAATAACCTAACACGTGATCGTTCCGACGATTTTGTGAGTTTTGATTTAAATCCAACAGGAACAGACTTAGGAACAACATATACAGTATCTGTAGACAATGGTGGAGTAATCTCTCCAACAACAGGAACATACGGTGCTGCAACAAGTTTTAGTTTACAAAATGGTTCTGCAAATAATACATTGTACACAATTACCATTACTGATGATACAACTGGAACATGTACAACTACAACAACAGTACAACAAAGTAACTGTGATATAGATTTTTGTGATCTATCAATTACAGGAAATGTTGATAGTGATTTAGATGGTGTAGCAGATTACTGCGATGAAGATGACGACAATGATGGTATATTAGATACGCAAGAGCAGTGCGGTACGGATCCAGTAACGCTAAATCCAGATTCAATAATACGAATTGAAATAGACGTAGACCAATTTTCTACTGAAGTTGGTTGGACATTATCGCTTGGAGGATCTACTGTAGCAAGTGTACCTACAGGAACTTATACAACATCAAACACAACAGAATCGCAGGATATTACGATTACCGAAAATGGAAATTACTTTTTTGTAATAACAGACACATTTGGAGATGGTATTCAAGGAAATTCATATCGAATAATTGTAGATGGTACCACAGTCATAAACCGTACTTTCGGTTCGCCAACTGATACAACCACTACTTCTCAATCAGATAACTTTCTTGTAAATACAATTGTAACAAACCCTTTCAGTTGTCTGTCAGATGATCCAATGGGAGATGCTGACGGCGATGGAATTATCAATTATCAAGATTCAGATTTCTGTGCATTAAATGCAAATGGAGTATGTGCAAGCTTAGATACAGATAATGATGGAATAATCAATTCGCTTGATGATGATAGTGATAACGACGGTTGTGCTGATGCACTTGAAGCTGGACATGACGACGACGACGACGACGGAATATTAGGAAATTCTCCAGTAACAGTCAATTCTTCAAATGGTAGAGTAACAGGACAAGGCGGATACACAGGAACAGATTTAGCAGTAACAAACTCAGGAAATACAGTAGCTTGTGATTCATGTGAAATTTTAAGTGCTTCCATAACAGCAATATTCTGTGATAACAATGGAACACCTACAAACGATTCCGATGACACATTTACTTTCTATATGAGCCCTAATGGGAATTTATTAGGTTCTACTTATAGCGTATCAGGAGATATTACTCAGGCAAATGTTTCATACAGTTTGCCACAACAATTTGGACCATTCTCAATATCAGGAGGAAACCTAACATTCACAATAACAGATGATTCTGACGGTTCGTGTCAACTTACAAATGTTGTTGTTACGCCACCAGCTACATGTTCTAGTTCTACGTTTACAGATACTGATAACGACTCAGTTCAAGATAATATTGATATCGATAATGATAACGACGGAATCATTGATGATAATGAAAATGTATGTGCGTCAAGACCATTAACGAGTGGTACTTGGACAGGAAGTTTGCCATATACAAACAGTGCAGGACCAGTAGGAATAAGCTACAATAGTACCATTCCAACAGGCGGACTCATTGCATACACGCCAAATGGAACAATGACCACAAACTCTTTTTTCTCTGATGCCGCAGTAGAAGGATCAAACTCTTTAGAATTTCTATTCGCATGGGATACTTCTTCAGAATCACTTGATGCAGCTTCTGATGATCGTGTCACAGGAACAATTACAATAACATACGATCAACCAGTCTACAATCCAATAATACATATCGATAGACTTGGAGGAAACAATCAAATATTATCTGGAAACTTTATATCAAATACCTCTTTATGGACGCTGCAAAATGCAGATCTTTCAATGGGGAAAATTTCTGGAAACAATCAACTAATAGTTACGCCAAAACAATTCTACAGAGATGTCAATCAAAATCTAGGAACAAGCTCGCCTATCGTACTCTCAGGAGAAGCAGACAGTGCAGGACTTGGGACAGCGGCAGGAAGTATTCAAATCTACGGTAGAGTAACAACACTAACCTTCCAAGTTACAGGAGAAGGTATAGATGGTACAGGTTCAGATGTGTTAGAAATGACTTTCGATGCTTGTCCAATTGTAGATACTGATGCAGATACAATTCCAGATTTCTTAGATACCGATAGTGATGGCGATGGTTGTCCAGATGCACTAGAAGGAGCCGATAATTTGGCAGCAACTTCTATTGATGGAAGCGATATGCTAAACGGAACGGTAGAACCTACAACAGGAGTTCCAAATAATGTAAATACAACAACAGGTCAAGGAGCAGGAAGCGCTAAAGATGATACTACAACAGCAGGGCAATGTGATGATGATAATGACGGAGTTGTAAATGATAATGATCAATGTAATGGATATGATGATGCTGCAGACAATGATGGTGATTCAGTGCCAGATGGCTGCGATTTAGATGATGATAATGATGGTATCTTAGATGTTGATGAAAGCGATTGTTCGCCAAATCCAACAGCAATTAATACAGCAGGTTATACATTAGGTGCAGACTTTTCAGGTTCTTCATTGCCAGATTTAGCGGCTTACAACGGAACAGATATAGACTTATCGTATGTGTTACAAGGAACTGCAACATGGAATAGTGGAGTTCAAATTCTAAACAATGGAGCAATAAATCCTGATGGAGATTACATAAATCTTCAACCAGACAATACAAACTTCCAAAATGGAGACGTTGGTGTCTATACAATGGATTTTAATCGATCAGGAGTAACATCAGCTGTAACAAATCTTTCATTCAGAATGGGAGGTTTAGATAATGGAGATATTGTTCAATTTCAAGCCTTTTACGAAGGAGAAGAAGTGCCTGTAACACAAGCAAACATAACAAATATCAACATTACAGCAGGAAACTACATTCCAATAGGAAATAATGCAGTAAGAAGTGATAATGGAGGAGCAAATGCACCAAGTAACTCTGTAGGTTTTTCAATTACATCACCAGTTGATCAAGTTGTAATTACTGTTGGAAAAAATGGTGCAAATAGCGCAAACATTACGCTTCAAATATATAACATCGCATATTGTATTGATAGAAACTCTGATGCAGATGGTATCCCTGATGCTTTTGATACAGATAGTGACGGAGATGGTTGTGCAGATGCAATCGAAGGAGCTGGAACTTTTGATTTATCAGATTTAGTAAATCCTGGTACAGACGACAGTTTAGGTGATAATGTTGATGGAAGCGGTATTCCACAAGTAGGAGGTTCTTCAGCGCAACAATCAACAACAACAGCAGTAACAGATAGTGGAGATAGTACCGCATGTGTGGTGCCAGCCATGAGCGTTGGAGATGTAACCATCGCAGAAGACGGCGGCTCAGCATCAGTTCCAGTAA
>NZ_LBMG01000040.1 GCF_001005315.1 Kordia jejudonensis | reverse complement strand
GTAAGCATTGACAATCCAAGCTCAGTTGATACGGTAGTAAGTATTACTACGGTAGATAACTCAGCGGAAGATCCAAATGATTATACAACAACAACGACCACGGTAACTATCCCAGCGGGACAAACTACAGTGAACGTAAGTATTCCAATCACGGATGATACCGTAGGAGAACCAACGGAAGACTTTACCGTAAACGGATCGGTCACTAGTGGC
>NZ_LBMG01000004.1 GCF_001005315.1 Kordia jejudonensis | reverse complement strand
AACGAATTACTTAACCTTTACAGAAGTGACGTATTAAGTTATGTCGAATTTTTTTCGCTGTTATTGCTCCTACTTATGCTGAACTTAACTCAGTATCACAGAAGAAATTTAGTAATATATGATCGCGAGTTGCAAATTAGCGCTAGTCGTAAATTGTGATTGACAACCAATAGTAATTGTATAATTTTAAGGCTATTGAGCAAAGTTTAATACAGAAAAAACGATACAACCCACAACAATACAAACGTTACTGGAATGACGAATGTTAAGTATACAAATGATAGGATACACGTTTTTAATAAAGTTTTGATATATCCTTGTTCGTAAAAGCGTCTGAGACTTAAGAGCAAATAGAAAAATGTAGAAATAATGAGCAAGAAGTCAATGCCGTCAGGAATGTCTACAATGTAATTTATGATTAATATAATACTAGACGCCAAAAACATAAACGCAAAATAGTAGAAACTAAAGACCATATGATGTGCAAAACGTCCGCGTTTTCGATATAAGATTTTTAGTAAAAAGGCAAAAATAGGAATTAAGAAAAACATAGAAATCGGAATGGTGTCAAAGAATGCTTTTAACAAACCTACACCTTTATTCTGCCTGAACTTTATGATTTGCTTGCCCACAAATTTTGCAAACACGCCATCGTCATCTTGATAACCAACAGCTTTTAACTTTTCGTCAATTGTCGCGTTGCTTCTTTCTAATGAATCGAGCAAATCAGTATCAAAATTAAATCCTAAAAAACGTCCGTTGATATTCGCTTTTCGTTTTTTAGTAGATTTTGTCGCTAAAGAATCATTTTCAGGAAGCTCAGGTTTCAATAAATTTTTCATTTTTGCAATTGCCAAACTATCTTCGCCTTCCATGTTTTCCGCTTGCAATTCAATAGCTTTTCTAATAGAATCACGTACACGATTTGCCTCAGCAATAATTTGTTTTTCATTCCCAAATGTTTCTTTGAGTGAATTATCAAAATTTTGTTGGCTAGAACGTGTTGCGATTGAAAATAAGAAGAAAAACACAATGGAAGCAAACAAGTAAAACTGTGCAGGATGCAAGTATAATAAGCGTTTTCCACTGACAAATTCTTTTGCCAAATGTCCTGGTTTTATCAACAATGGTATAAAACTTCTGAAGAAACGCGCATCTACCGAAAAGTAATTCATAATGGTATTATGAAAAAGTACACGCATGCTCAATTTGTCATCCACTTTTTGTCCGCAGTTGGGACAATAGTTGTGGTAACGTGTCAATTGGTATTCGCAATTGGAGCATTGTTTGGTTTCGGTTGTCATACTATTTGGTTAAGGTTGCATTTGCAATACGTACAAATATGCTAAATTCTATTTACAATCGCTAAGTACATCATCAATTACTGAATAATATTCTAATAATAATTTTTGTTTGATATAGAGCGATTGCCACTGACTAATAAATTTTTCAGTTTTTAACGAACTTCCCATAAAAGCTCCTTGATACAACGTATTTTTCCATTGTATGGTTTCTGTATTTACTTCTTCCTGCATTACATAATAAGTTTCCACATTGGTTAAGCATTCAAACCTTGTAATTGATAAATAATCTGTTTGTTTGTAAGAGTTCCAAATGATACTTGATAAATTTTTCCCCATCAATTCTGCTTGAAATGTGAAGTTAAAATCTCCTCGTATTTTTAGTAACGAATCTGATACTTTTTCCGCTTTTTTAAATTCAAAAACACTTGCAGTGTTGTGTTTAAATGTTTCTAATGAATCTTTAGAAATGATTAACTCTTTAGCTTCGTTAATATTAGCTAACAAGTACCGAACAGGAGCAAATTTGGTATCAATTTGCGTATGAAAGGTAGTTAGCAACTTTGCGTTGTCTTTCAGTTCATTTTCCACTTGTTGCAAAGCATTTTCTTTGGCATTGAGCAATCGCTTATTTTCAAAATGGTTGGTAATATATAATCCGGCAATAATTCCAAACATGGTTGATATCAATGTTACAAACCAAGGATTATTGAAGCTAATTTTTCGTTTTTTCATTGCATATTTTTATTAAAATTGATAGCCTATTTGTGTAATTATATGATATAATGTTACATTTTTACAGTCCTATTTTTTAAATTACTTATAAAAACACCTTCTCAAAAACACCATAAATCATTAACAAACAATAGCTTACATTTTTGGCACGCAAATTGGTTTTACTTTAGACAAATAGCGCTCGCCGAAAAGCTAAAGAGTAGGCATAACCCTAAAAGTACATATTATGAAAAACTTTTATCTTTTATTCGTAGGATTGTTACTAAGTGTAACAACTACACAAGCAAGTGAAACTAGCAACCGTCTAGACGCTACCGAAAATGGGTTAACCAATCGCTATCGTTATGCACAACCAATTCAGTTTGTAGAACGAGGTGTTGAATTTTTCATTTTCCAAAACGGAGAATTCGATTTTAACACACATCCAGTAGTGTACAATAGAACACGAAGAAGTTCGGTAAATGCTACATACGGAGCGCCAAGAGTTCGTACCAGAGGAACACAATTCAATACTAGAAATATTGGTGTCCGTGTAGAACATGATAGAAACGGAAGAGTTCGAAGAATTGGAAACCTATTTATCAACTACGACAGTTTTGGACGTGTTAAAAGAATTGGATCTATATACATGCGTTATCATAACAGACATGGAAAAATTAAACAAATTGGTGGTTTACATTTGAAATATAACCGTTGGGGAAGACTCATTAGACAAATTGGAAGTGTAAAGCCAATCATTACATGTAATACCTGCGGAATAAGCAATTGTGGAATTAACCATAGTGATATACATTTTGATGATGATTTCCAAGATGGACATGATATTCCAGCAAATGATGATGACTTATATTATTATAGAAATGATGGAAAGAAACAAAAATTTAAAAAAAGTAAATAACGTGAATTCGAGGTAGAAGTTTAGTTTGATACTTTTCTTTTCCGAAGTATAGCAGGGATTTTACGTTAAAAATTTTTGAAGCCTTGGAAAAAATTTAGTAAAATTCATGCGGTTTTAGTTTTTCCCAAAAAGAAAAACTAAAAATACCTCTGGAAATGCTGTGCATTCATGAATACTTAAATTTAAAATGTAAATGATATGAACTAAAAGTTCCCTTTCTTTTGTTTCTTTTCTTTGGGAAAGCAAAGAAAATGAAAATAATATATAGAAAATGAAGTAATTAGCAGATATTTTTCAAGCTTAATTATAAATATGAATTGAATTACCTATATCGAACTAGTGTTAAATAGTAACAATAACCAGTAATACTAAAAACCTCGTGAAAAGTCTGACTTCACGAGGTTTTATTTTATAGTATAAAGAAAACGCTCCAACTATTTCTTCGCTGTTTTCGTGTACTTTTACAATGACAGAGCCAACTAAACTACAAAATTTAAGATTCTGTCAGACGATATAAATTCTTCTCTTTCACTGCAATTGAAACTGAAAACAACACTACTATAATTTTTGCTAAAAGTACTTATTTGAAACTACTTTTAAGTATGGCAAAACCTTACTTCCAATCCGTTATTTTGGTATAAGTCAATCATAATTTATATTCACTTACAGCATAAATAAGAGTTTGGCACGCTGTTTGGTTATTATATAATAACTTTAAAACTTTGTGTTATGAGAAAACTAATATACATACTTACAGGACTTTTCTTTTTCGCTACTACAACGATAGAAGCGAAACGGACAACAACAACAACAACAAATTTTGTTTACAACAATTCATTTTCGTTTGTAGAACAAGGCATTACGTTTTCAGTATACAACGATGGAGAATTCGATTTTTTTATCAATCGTTTACATCCAGCAGTGAGTGCTCGTATTAATACGCCAGGATTGCAAATAAGTTTTAATGGTGGTTATGATTACAATCCATACATCCAGTATGATGATTATGGAGCTGTAATTCAGGTAGAAAATGTGCCTATTTATTATGATTACTACGGACGTGTTTTCAGAATTGGTAATGTAAACCTAAATTACAACAGTTTCGGAAACTTACTGCAAGTAGGAAACATGAATATCTTTTATGACGACTTCGGTTATTATTCGCATACAGCAGGATTTATAAATAGATTCAACAGAAGAACCATTTTTTACAACAACTGGTTTGTACGTCCACATGTAAATTTCTGTGTTGTAAATTTCAGACCATACAGACAATTTTATACACCAATTCGTTACACATTTTGTTCGCCTTACAGAAATAACTTTAGACGTTCATATGTAGCTTTTGGAAACACCTACAGATATGCACGAAACAATTCAAGAAGAAATGTGTATCGTAATGATAGAAGAGTTACCCGTAGAAATGATCTTGCCATTAACAACACAAGAAGAAATACGGTAACACGTTCGACAAGATCAACGCGAAATAACTCACGTGTTGCTACTACAAGAAACAATACACGTGACAATGCAACAACACGTAACAATACTAGAAATAATACGCGTAATAATGCAACAACGCGAAATAATACTAGAAATAATACCAATGTAAGATCTACAAGAACTGATAGAAATACAACTGGAAATGTAAGATCATCAGGAAATACAAGAGTTACGCAAAATGGTACCACACGGAACACACGTAACAACAATGTACGATCAAACAATACGAGAAATAATACAAGAGGAAATACAGTTCGATCAAACAATACGAGAAACAACAGACAATCAGTAACGCGTAATAGCAACTCAAGAAACAGAAATGCTACCGCAACACGTTCAACTCGAAATACAAATACTAGAGCGACGAGAAATTCAAGCAGAAATTCTTCGAGAGCTACACAAAGTAATAGAAGTCAGCAAAGAAGTGCTGTATCACAACGATCAAATCGTTCGCAGCGAAAAGCTACAACTTCTAACAAAAGAACTGCTAGAACAAGAAGTTAATAATTGTTTTCCTTATAAAAAAGAAACTTGCCCGATACACTTTACCAATGTATCGGGCATTTTTTATGCTATTCGTTGTCTATTTTTTCTCTAATACTAATCAAATATTCAACATCTTTATCAATTGGCGTTAATCCTTTCGAAATCTTTTTATTTTTCAGCTCCAGCGAAATATTTCCAATTTCTTTTACAGCGCCATTAATTTCTGTAATTCCCAAAGTTCCTGTGAGTGGCAAAAGACTCGGTTCTACTAATGAAATTACACCGTAGGCTAACATTTTAGGAATATGTTCTAAATTTAAAAAAGCAGAAATTACATCCTTCTTTGTATTAAAACCATGTTTTTGTGCTGCTTTTTCATAATTGAATATTTTTTGAGAAATTACATCTTGAATATAATTAGCGCCTTTAGCACTGTCAATTTTATCTAAAAATAGGCGTAAATTCCGTAATTGATGAATCGATTCGTCGTCTTCTCTTACTTCATTTACATGCAACCAATCTAACTGAGCAGTATCAATGATAGGTGTATTAAGCAGTGACAATTCAATTCCGTTTTGAAGATTTGGAACTGTGAAATTTTCTTGCTGAAACCATTCTTTCTGTTTCATATCTTGAAAAATAGGCACAATGTATTTTCCTGTTTTTCTAAAAATATTGGTAGTAGCAATAATGAGGAAATTTTTGAAATAAAATAGAATATCATCATCTGTATACTCAAACGAATCATTTTGTATTATTTCTTTGAAATCTATAAAATTATGCAACTTATCTTGTTGTACATAATCGGCAACTTTATAGACATCAATATGTGCTTTTCCAGCAAAATGTTTATTAAACAACGCTGCTGCTTGAATTGAAATGACCTTTTTAAAAATCCAATTATCAATTCCTGCCGTTTCAGATGTTTTCAATACCAAATTTGGAATTTCTCTTCCTTCATCTGGAAGATAAAAATTATTAGCCGTCGGAAACACACTTTGCGTATTTCTATCCAAACAAAAAACATGATCAAAATACAATGCAACTTCTGGTGTTGGCTTATTTACAACGGCATATCTTTTAGAACTGTATTCCATCAACGTCAGGATTTGTATGTTTTATAATATTTGTAACGGATGTTTTTATTTGTGATATTTTATTCGCATCCGCACCATAATCTTGAATTAAAATTTCTACAATTTCATCCACACTTTTCTTTTCATTCAAGTAATAATTTTGAATAAAACCAATCATTAGCTTCGCATTTACCTCTTGAATAGCTGCTCTATCAAGTGCTTCCTGATCGTTGGAAAGATATTTTTCTCGTTCTACTAATGGTAAATCTGAAGTTAAGTATAAATCATTGACTTCTTTATTTTTCAGCATATATGCATTTACGGTACCAATACCAACGCAATATCCGCAAAGCCCTGAAGTCCATTCTAATTGTCTCCCCAATCGTTTGATATCTGCATCATTTACAAATCCTTTGCCCAAACATCTGGGACAATCTATTTCGGGTTCTTTGGTTGTCATATTTTGAAAAGTTTTCTCTCATAAATATAACACAATCTCATATATCTATCTATGTGGTTTCCCGTAAATTAAAAAAAGAATGTGTAGTTTTTGTCGAATTATACAAGCGTATGTAGTAAATCTGCCAAACGCTTGGTCAACGCTTTACGAGAATATTTCTGCAAACCAATTGGCGAAGTTTTCAACTGATGTTGTTTGTATAAATTGTAATACGTTAAAATTTGTGCCTTTAATTGTTCCTTTTCAGTATATAAAAAGTAGCTTCCTGTATTGGTTTCTTTGATGATTTTTGAAATATCAGCATCTTTTGGACCTAATCCAATAATTGGTCGCTCGGCAGCCATATATTCAAATATTTTTCCTGCAATAATTCCTTTGGTTTTCTCTGCATCAATCTCAATCAATAACAATACTTGTGACGTTCGTTGCAATTCCAATGCTTTTTTATGTGAAATATAACCATGATATACTGTATAATCGTCCAAACCAACTTTTTGAATCATACGTTTGATCCGATCGCTGACAACACCCGCAAACTGCAATTGAAAATCTTTCGCAAAATCTGTATGCTCCTGAACCAAATCTGCTAAAACAGTCCACAATATTTCAGGATTTCTTTCCGATAATAACGAACCAATGTGCGAAATACTAAATTTTTCACTTAATGATTTTTGTTCGTACTGTTCCACATCAAAACCATTGGTAATTACTTCAATTGGTTGTGTGGTAATGGCAGAAAACTCTTCTTTTGTGGTAAAACTTGTCGTTACAATGACATCTGCTGTTTGTAATACAGAAGCTTCCAATACTTTGTGTTTTTGCTGCGATTTTTCGGTAAGTTTCAATTCGCTATGATAGCCAATTGTTGTCCAAGGATCCCGAAAATCGGCCAACCATTTTATATCTAACTCCGCTTTTAAACCAAGTCCTATCATATGCAAACTATGCGGTGGTCCAGTGGTTATAATTGTGTCAATATGTTCTTCGCTGAGATATTTTTTCAGAAATTTTACAGAAGGTTGTATCCAATATTTACGCGCATCAGGAATAAAAAAGTTTCCTCTAATGTACAATAAGAGTTTTTCAATAAAAGTTTGTTTCTCCTTGGCAATAATTCCTTTACTGATCTTTTTTGTTTTCTTTTTAGAAAAAATAGTCGCGAGCGAATACGGTTCAAAAATTGATTGCTTTAAAATCGTAATATCATCAGGAATTTCACTAGAAAACGTTTCGTCTACTATCGGATAGCTGGGATTTTTTGGGACATACAACACAGGTTCAATATCAAAATCTCGCAAATATTTTACGAATTTCAACCAACGTTGTACGCCTGGTCCACCAGCTGGCGGCCAATAATATGAAATAATGACTACTTTTTTAGGCATAATATTTAGGGGTTAATTATGCATTCACTTCTCTCCTACGCCTGAATTCAAAATATAAAGCTCCAATGATTAATAGTACTAAAATTATGGTACTTGTTAAGGAAATTGCAATTCCTTTTGAAACAACATTAGGTTCAAATTTAAAATCTACAGTATGAGTTCCCGCAGGAACTTCTAAAGCTCTCAACACATAATTTACGCGATAATGTGGCACTAATTTGCCATCAATATATGCGTTCCATCCATGTGGATAATGAATTTCAGAAAATACTGCAAAACCTGCGTTTTTATTCGCTGTTTTGTATGATAAAGCATCAGGTTTATATCCTATTAACTCAATAGTTGCCAATGAATCTTTTTGATAGGTTTCTTTCAAATTAGCAGCTGCTTCTTGTTCTTTTCGCAATACGGCTACATTCTTAGTGTCCAATCCGTTTAAAGACAATATTTCTTCATCTGCAGTTGCTACAGTTTCAATTTTTTCCACAAACCAAGCATTGCCATTCGGATACGGATTTTGAAGTGCTATTGCGCCTGCGCCTGCCTGATCTTGTTCGCCTTCTAAATCTGCAATGATGTACTTTACATTCAACATATTGATAATGTTGATATTCCGCGCATTTACTTCAAATTTTGTATTTCCATGATCTAAATAAAAGTCATACAATTCTTGAAACTGACGTGGTTTAGCGGCATGATAACCACCAAGTGTATTGTGAAAATATGCGGTACGCGAATTTGCCATGCGCAATCTTGGTTCAAATACACGGTAATGTCCTTTATCTTTTAAGATTTGCTTGTCTACTTCTAAGGTTTTGTACGGACGTTCAAGCTGTGCTTTCGATACAAATCCTTCGGTAGCAACGTAACGTCTTGCCACACCGACTAAATCGAACAATAACAAACCGAGTAAAGCTATAATTACTAAGTTTTCCTTTAATTTTTCTTTTATAAAAGCAAATAAAACGCCTGCTGAAAGTAGAATTAAAATTAACGATCGGATCGCATCTTTTGTGAGGATGGACACGCGATCTTCACGAATAATTTCCATGAATTCAGGTCCAAAAACAGCTTGTTCGTAATAGGCATCATTTACACCTACAAAATCAAAAAATACAGATTTAAACAGCAAAAAGAATACAATAATTCCACTAATAATTCCCGTAGCGTACAATACTGCTTTCTTTTTCTTTTCCGTTGCAATGTCTTTATTGAATAGCGCGGCTAATGCCAAAACACCCAAAATAGGCACACACAATTCTAAAATTACTTGTATTGAGGAAACGGCTCTAAATTTATCATACAATGGAAAAACATCGAGCATAAAGTCTGTTAGCCATCCTAAATTTTTTCCCCATGATAAAAACATGGACATTAAAATTCCGCCAATAAGCCACCATTTTGCTTTTCTTCTAACGACAAACAATCCTACTAAGGCTAAGAAAATAATAACTGCGCCTACATACGCTGGAGCTGCTATAATAGGCTGATCGCCCCAATAAGTTGGAATGCTTCTTACAATTTCTCTAGCCTGCGTTGGTGGAATATTCCGTTGTAATAAAAACTTATATGATTTTGAATCGGTTCCTAAATCTTCCGAATTTGCGCCACCCATAAAACGTGGAATCAACAAATCGAACGTTTCCATTTTACCGTAACTGTATTCTAAAATATATTCTTTGGAAAGTCCTTGCGATTCTTTCCTACTTCCATCAGGATTAATCGTCAATTCACTTTTTCCACGAATACTCCAATCTGCATATTCTTTGGTGGTTAATAAATTTGTACCATTCACACCAATGGCTAATAAAACGGCTACAACCAACAATCCGACAGCTTTGAAAAAGTGTTTTAGTTCATTGTTTTTGAATGCTTTCTCAAAGTACTTTTTATCAAATTTAAACGGTTTTTCTTTACTGAATAGATAATGAAAGAAATACACTAAACCAAGTATGATAACTAATAACATGAGGTAGTACGTCATCTGCGGATGCGCTGTCATAATTTCCAACGACATTGCAACTGCCGTAAGCAAAAATCCCCAAATATATTTCCGCTGAAAAGTGAGCAATATTCCTGCTAAAACCAACGGAAAGTACGCTATTGCATGTGCTTTTGCGTTGTGTCCGACACCGAGAATGACAATAAAATAAGTGGAAAATCCAAAGGCGACGGCGCCGAGAAATGCCAGTTTATAATTGACTCGCATGACTAACAAGAGGATATAAATTCCTGCGAAATACAGAAATAAATAATCGGCTGGTCGTGGCAAAAAGCGTAAAGTTCTATCAAGTGTTTTGATGTAGGTATACGGATACCGCGCACCTAATAAATACGTTGGCATTCCAGCATAAGCACTGTCTGTCCAGTACATTTCTTCTCCAGTAGCTTCCCGATAATCGTTTTGTTTTTTTGCCATTCCAGCATACTGAACTATATCGGTTTGTTGAATTTTTTTCCCTTGTAAAACTGGATAAAAATATGCCAAAGCCATCACCACAAATAGAAACAATGCTACTGCGTGAGGAATTATTTTTTTAAAATCTATATGCACTTGATGTATTTTTTAGCGTGTCAATGAATCAAAATAAAATCCTTCCTTTTTAGAAAGGTTGGAAATGAAAACGTTACTCTACTTCTTCAAAATCTATATACTCGCCCACATTTTTTGAAGGTTTTGTTTTTGGACCTTTGTCAATTACGGTTTCACCTTCACGCGGTTGCTGTTGTTGATTTTTAGCGTGCTGTTTAAATTGTTCTGAGAATTTTTTCTCAGCTTTCTTTGCGACATATCGTAACAAAAATGGCGCAAACAATCTTGATAAAATACGCAAACCGTATATCGCAAGAATTATAATTGCTATTGTTCTAAGTACTCCCATATTATCTAGTGACCTCTATATTTTTTCAAAAATACAATTTATGAAGATTTAATATCGTTTTTACTAGATAAAAAAGTATATTTTTATGTAGTTTTGAATTTAAACCAATAAAAATGATGAAAACAAATTCTTTCCTAGCTATCCTTGGTTTTATATTTTTTTCCTCTTCTGCCTTTGCGCAATATACTGAAGTGATCAATTCAAATAGACCTGGAGCTTCGATTAGTGCTTTTTCTGTTGGAAAAAATGTATTACAGTTTGAAGGTGGCATGTTTGTAGAACAACAAGAGCACACAAAACTAAAAACGGAAGTACAAGCGTTTGGGTTAGATTTTGCACTTCGCTACGGATTGTTTAAGGAACAACTTGAAATTAGTTGGGAAGGCGCATATCAGTTTGATACGTTTACCACGAATGCTACAAATCCAGCTTTTAGTTTTAATAGAAATGGTTTTTTAGCACACACCATTGGAGCGAAATATATGATTTACGATCCGTATATAAAATCTTCACAAGAAAAGCCAAATTTATACAGTTGGAAAGCTAATAATTCGTTTCGTTGGAAAGATTTAATTCCTGCAATTGGTGTGTATGTAGGTGCAAATTTTATATTTTCAGACAATCCCTATTTTCCACAAACGGAACCTTCAATAAGTCCAAAAGTAACGGTAGCTACACAAAGTCATTTTTCTGGACGATGGGTTTTTGTTTCCAATATTACGTACGATCGTATTACATCTGACACGAAAGAACTCAGTTATATTTTAACCTTAACACATGCGTTTGACAATCCAAAATGGTCTGCTTTTGTAGAACACCAAGGAATTGATAGTGATCGCTATGCGGATGCTTTATTTAGAATTGGTGGCGCGTATTTACTAGGTGAAGATTTTCAAATTGATGGTGGTATTGGTGCAAGTATCAAAAATACACCTACACGTTTATTTGCTTCTATTGGTATATCGTACCGAATTGATGATTGGCATGTAGATGAAGTCATTCCAATTGATGAACAAGATCCAAAAGGAGACAAAAAGAAGAAGAAAAAAGACGAAGATGAATTAGAAAAGTTTGAAGATGATGGCGACGGAGACGACGGTTCTATCTAACACTATTTTTTCTTAACTAACCCAAATCAATTGATTCATGATTGACATACGTGAAGCTATTTCCAAAAAAGAATTAAAAACCTTTGTAAAATTTCCATTTAGTCTTTACAAAGGCTCTAAATATTGGGTACCACCTATTATTAAAGACGAACTAGAAACATTTAATAAAGATAAAAATCCAGCTTTTTTAGATGCTGATGCACGTTTTTTCTTAGCGTATAAAAATGGAAAACTTGTCGGACGTGTTGCGGCAATTGTAAATTGGATAGAAATTAAAGAACAAAAACTGTCCAAAATGCGTTTTGGTTGGTTTGATATGATTGACGATTTTGAAGTTTCAGGCGCTTTGCTTGATAAAGTTGCCGAAATTGGAAGATCGCACAATTTGGAATACATGGAAGGTCCTGTTGGATTTTCAAATTTGGATAAAGTTGGTGTACTTACCGAAGGTTTTGACCATATTGGAACCATGATTACGTGGTACAATCATCCGTATTATGAAAAACATTTTATTCATCACGGACTTGTAAAAGAGAAGGAATATCTGGAAAATAAGTTTCCGTTTGAAAATGTAAAACCCAAATTTTTTGAGCGCGTTCAAAACTTAGTAAAAAAGCGGTATCAACTCCGTCAGCTCAATTTTACAAAGACAAAAGATATAATGCCGTATGTGGATGAAATGTTCGATTTGTTCAATGCTTCGTACGCTTCACTTGCCTCATTTGTTCCTATTAATGACATTCAAAAAGAATATTTCAAAAAACGATACATCGGATTTATCAATCCAGAATTCATCAAATTTGTCGTGGATAAAGATGATAAATTAGTTGCCTTTGCTATTGTGATGCCTTCCTTCGCGAAAGCTTTACAAAAAGTAAATGGAAAATTATTTCCGTTTGGGATTTTCCATATGCTGAAAGCTCGAAAAAAACCTGAAAATATTACCTTCTATTTAATTGGTGTACATCCTGAATATCAAAATAAAGGATTGACTGCCATTTTATTTATGGAATACTATTTAACATTTACCGAAAAGAATATCCAAACGTGCATTCGAACACCAGAATTGATTGAAAACACTGCCATTCATCAACTTTGGAAACATTTTGAACCTGTGACACACAAACGTCGTAAAACCTATAAAAAATATCTTTAGAATTTTAAGATTACAATCTCTTACAGCAACTTTTTTTAGATAGCATTAAGGTCTTCAAGAGTAACTTTTCCGTGATTTTTAATGGAAATTGTACTGAAATTGAATTCGTTACACCTAAAATTTGTTCCTACAACTGCACATGAATATGATCGTCATGACGTACTGCATGACAACCGTGAAAACGTATTTTTGAATTTGTCAAGTTCATCCGTTTTTTTAAATGTGGCTCAATAAAAATCTTCTTTATTTTAGTAGCAGCTGTCAATAGTTGAATCAATCTTTTGGTTCGTGTAGCATCAAACTCATAATCATCTTTTTTGTATTGCGGTACGAGTTTTTCCAACAAACTATATTGAAAACATCCTTTCTTTTCACAATAATCAGGCATGTGCTTCTCTCCTATTTTTGGTGATTCACAAACGCCATAACCCAACCAAGATGGACTGCCATTTTTGTCTTTTTTCGTAATCGGATCTACATAATAGAACGCCAAATCTACTTTTTGTCCATCGTTATGACTCCAATGTGGCAACAAGGGAAATTTCGCGCCAAGCGGAAAACACGCATCTAAGTAATACATAGTCGTTTCAGGAAATTCATTTTGTAATTTTTCAGCCGAATTCAATAATACTTCATACAAATCTTCATCTACATAATGACGATTCATTACATACGTATACATTCGCAACGGTTGCAAAGCTTCATGTGTAATTGGCAACGCTTTTCTATGGTAAAATTTGGAAGCTACAACTGGCACAATCACAAACGAAAGTATACTATAAAGACAGATAAAAAGTCCAAAATTGAGTAATTTCCGCTTCCAACCCAAAGTTGGTATACGACGTTTCAACCATAAATAGAGTATGTATGCCAAACCGCCAACTTGTGTCGTAACTGTAAGGAGCAAAATGATTAAAATGTGTGTAATTACACGAAAAACTCGCATATATCTATGTTTTTTTCATCGGTAAAATAGCCCCGATTTACCTTTTTTTCACCCCAATTCGGCAGAATCTACTTTTCTATATAAAGCTACTGAAGCATATTTGTGTATCAAAAAAAACGAACAGTTATGTTAAAAATTGTACTCAACACCATCTTATTATTTACAAGTTTCTCAATGCTTGCGCAAAGCACTATTACAGGAAAAGTGATAGACGAAGCAAAACAACCGTTATCATTTGCCAATGTAGTTTTATACGAAACCGAAAGCAACAAAGCTATCAAAGCTACAACCGTTGCTGATGACGGAACGTATACTTTTACAAATGTAAAAAACGGAACGTACACGGTAGAAGCTTCTTTATTTGGGTACAAAACAGAAAAATCGATTGTATTACAAATTGAATCAAGCAAAAAGGTAAACTTCGATTTTACATTAAAAGAAGATGTGCCTGAAAGTTTAGATCAGGTTACCATTACTGCCAAAAAACCTGTGATTACACAAACGGCTGAAAAATTGGTTGTGAATTTAGAAAATTCTGAAATGATCAATTCAAATGTACGTGATGTTGTAAAGAAAATCCCTGGTATCATTGTCACAGGTGGAAACTTAAGCTATGCAGGACAAAGTAATGTACGCATCTTAATCAACGGAAAACAAACCAATTATATGGACATGCAAACGCTATTACGCGAAATGCCTGCCGATAATATTGCAAAGATAGAATTGGTGCAACAACCTGGCGCAGAATATGATGCCGACGGTTCTGGTGCACTAATCAATATTATTTTGAAGAAAAATGTGAAACTTGGCACCTACGGAACACTAAAAAATATGGTAGGTTATGTAGACGATTTTACGTTTAGAAAAAGTGCTTCCATTGCAAGTTTTAAAGATAAAATCAATTGGCAAGCAAGTGCGAGTTATTCGCGTGGTTCTTGGCGAGAAGATTTACAAATTATACGAAAAGTAGGCGATGAAACTTTTGATCAATTTTCCCGTTCGCCATTTGATCCAAATACCTTGCGTTTGAGCGCTGGATTGGATTATTACATCAACAAAAAACATACAACAGGAATTAGCGTCCGACGAACGGGAAGTTCTTCAAATCGTGTCACAGATAATGTGACGAATATTACCAACGGAATTTCACAATCGTTGGAAACAGACAACCGTTTTGAGCGCGACTGGACATTATATGTGATCAATCCGTATTACGAATATGAAGATGATGCGAATAAATTAACGCTCGATTTTAATTATGTTGATTACAATTCTACCAATGAAAATAATTTATTTCAAGTGGGAGAAAGTACGGTAGATTATGACAATCAACGTTATTTTCAAGATGCAGATTATAAGATTTACACCTATCAAGCCGATTACAAACATGACTTGAACAAACAGACAACGTTGCGTGCTGGTCTGAAGTTTTCGGATGTAGATTCGGATAGTGATTTGAAATCTTTGGTACAAACAAATACAGGAGAATTTGTAAATAATCCGAACCAAACCAATCGCTTTTTAATTGATGAAAGTATTATGGCTGCGTATGCAAAACTGAATGTAACTTTGGATAAATGGTCGTTTTCTGGTGGATTGCGTTGGGAACAAAGTGAAACCACAGGAACATCACAAAACTTAAATACTTCATTGGATAGAACGATTGCAAAATTTTTCCCGAGTTTGAGTGTTACTCGAAAAATTACAGAGGAAATTTCAGCAAATGTTGCGTACAGTTACCGTATTCAACGTCCATCATATGAAACGCTGAATCCTTTTGTATATTATTACGATCCGTTTACATTTGAAGAAGGAAATCCTACGCTAAAGCCATCATTGACGAATAGTTATCGTTTTAATTTAACTTATGAAAATCAACCATTTTTCAGCGTAAGTTATAACAAAACAGAAGATACATTGTTTCAAATTTTAGCACAAAATGATGCAACTTCTGAAACGTCTCGTACCACTATCAACTTAGCGAATAATGAAAATTGGAGTTTTAGTTTGTTCGCACCATTAAGTTTTATAAAAGGTGTCGATGGATATACAGGTGTTATTGTAAATCATAATCTTTATGTATCTGACAATTTGAATCCTGTTTTGGACAATTCGTTATGGAGCATGACGTGGTTTACAAGCGCAGAATATAAATTGCCTTGGGACATTCAATCAGAAATCTCAGGATATTATACATCTGGTGGATTGGACGGACAAATTGAGTTTGATTGGATTGCAGGAATTGATATAGCATTCAGCAAAAAATTCTTAGACAATCAATTAAAAGTTAGCGTAGAATTAGAAGAAGTACTCGATCGTAAATTTTATGGAGCGATTAATTATGACAATATCAATGCAAATATTATCAGTGATTGGCCACGTAGAAATGTATTTTTACAATTGAGTTATAGTTTTGGTAAGAAGTATAACAAATCGAAAAATAGAAAAAGTGGTGCTGGCGACGAAGTTGATCGTATTAAAACGCAACAGTAGTTGAAATTGAAATTGAAGTTGAAGTTGAAGTTGAATCAAAAAATAACAATATTTCTATGTACACATAAAGGTTATTTAAACTATTTTTAAAAACGCATTATGAACACAAAACTGAACAGATCTGATTACATGCTTTTCGTAATTTATTACGGTGTATCTGTATTGATGACGATTTACGAATATGCAAAAAATGATCATTATTTACTGGAATATTTATTAGATATTCCAGCCTTTATCATCTTGGATGTTGGAATGATTTTGATTTTTCTGTATTGGTTGTTACCTAGTTATATCATTAATGAGAAAAAGTATTTTCATTTTGCTTTTTGGGCAATTATTTTGATGGTTCTTGCAGGTTATTTGGAAGATGTTATTGGGTATGTTAGTAGTGGACGCGAACTGAGCAACATTAAATATAATGCACAAGAAATTGTAAATTATATTTCAAATACTGCGGAAAGTATTGGGTTGCCTTTCGGATTATTTTTAGCTAAAAAATACTATGAAGAACAAATTTTATTTTCATCTATCAAACAAAAACAGAAGGAAAACGAGCTAAAATTGTTACGTTCGCAGATTAGTCCACACTTTTTGTTTAATAACTTGAATACGCTAGACGCGTTGATTGATAGTAATAAAGAAAAGGCGAAAGAGTATATTAATCGTTTGTCTTTAATTTACCGCTATTTAATTCAGACAAAAGATGCAGAAGTGATGGAATTAACCGAAGAAATGAACTTTGCAGAGAATTATATGTTTTTGATTAAAACCCGTTTTGGAAACGATTATGAGTTTGAAATCGTCAAAAATGTATCTTTAGAAGATAAGTTTGTTCCTACGGGCGCTATTCAAACCTTGTTAGAAAATATTGCCAAACACAACAGAGCGCAACATGGAAAAACAATTACCGCAACGTTGATAATTGATAAAAATTGGTTGACAATTTCCAACACAAAAAGCAATATAAAACCCAATCAGGAATCGTTGGGAACAGGTTTAAAAAACTTGGAATATCGCTACACATTATTATCAGATCAAAAACCTATTATTTCTGATACTTCAGATACATTTACCATCAAAATACCAATTATTCATTTAAGTAACGAATTGTAACATCATGTATATATTAATTTTGGAAGATGAAATTCCTGCTTACGAAAAACTGCTGGCAAATTTGAATGTATATTTCAATGAAGAAATTACACATGATTGGGCACGCTCTAACGAAAAAGCAAAAACGTTGCTCACTGAAAATAAGTATGATGTGATTTTGTCTGACATTCAGTTGTTAGATGGTATTTCTTTTGATGTGTTTAATTCGGTTACCATCAATTGCCCAATTATCTTTTGTTCGGCGCATGATGAGTATTTATTTCAAGCATTTCGCACCAACGGAATCGCGTATATTTTAAAACCGTATACACAAGATGATGTAAAGCAAGCATTGCAAAAATTTCAATCGTTCTTTAAAACGGAAAGCTACCAACCTATTCACAATCAAACAATTGATTTATTAAAATCTGCATTGAAGCAGGAAGAAATTCATTATAAAAAACGGTTTGTCATCAAAAAATCGAAAGGAATTCAGTTGCTCAATGTAAGCGACATTAGTTTGATAGAAGCTTCTGGGGATTTTTGTATGGCGATAGATCATTCAGGCAAAAAATATCCGATTTCGCATAATTTATCTACTATTTTCGAGATGTTGAATCCGTTAAAATTCTATCGGATCAATCGCAGTCAGATTGTACATATAGAATACATTGAAAACATTGAAAGTCACTTTAAAAATCGTTTACTAATACAACTTTCGGGCATTAAAGAAAAAGCGATGACGAGTTCTTCTACAACGTCAGATTTCCGCAAATGGTTGGAACAATAATAAAATTTTTATACCATTATCCAACACCTATCACCCAAAAAATCATTCCATTACGGAAATCCTCAAAAATAAAGGTAATACGTTTCCTATTTTAGCTAACAGTTAAAAATTATTCATTTGAATCTCAATTGTTTAGAAAAGAATATTGATTCTAAATTTCTCGAAAATCCTATGAATTACCCTAACATTAGATGCTATTCATGACACGAAAACTTAAAAACTATTCCAAACTTTTACTCTTGTCGCTTATTTTGTCAATAAGTTTTACAAATTGTGAAAAAGAGCAAGAACTTACTATTGAACATGAAACACAATTAAAAACGCTTAATGTCACTGGTTATATGGTAAAAGGCGATTCCATTCGTCAAACCAATAAAGAGTTGGATTTATTTTTAACAAAACGATTTGAACAGCGAAATCAATTTCTACCTGAAGATGTTACATCCAACACGTATGGATTTACTGTAAATACGAATCGTTTTATGCAATTAAACGGCGATCACTTTACCAATTATATTTTTACAATGACACGCAATACACCGCTATTGGATGGATTTGAAAATTACATGCTGACTGTTTTTAACGATGGTCGTTATATGCAAGTTTTAATTTATCATCCTTTAATTGATAGTGATGATGGACGCATTCCTGATATTAATGGAGCAACAGTAACTTATATAAATGATGCTGCACTTTTAACAGGAATTGAAAACTCTCCTTGTGGGAGTCCAAGTGAAGAAATCATTGCATGGAGCGATGAAGTAGATTGTGTTTATTTTAACTGTACAGCAGGAAATAACCATTCTTACGGACAAACTTGCTATGGTTCTCCAGGCGAACAACCATTTAGAATTTGTTATGGTGGCTGGGTTGTTACTGGATGTGTCAGCGGCGGCGGTTCAAGTACAGGTTCAAGTAGTACAAATCCAAATGATCCATTTCCTCCAACAGACAATGGTGGAAATGCTACAACACCTGTTGATCCAAATACACCTGACGAACCCATTCCTACTGTTCCTTTTGTTCCTGCTTGGCAA
The DNA here is from genome assembly GCF_001005315.1 of Kordia jejudonensis. Taxonomy (GTDB): domain Bacteria; phylum Bacteroidota; class Bacteroidia; order Flavobacteriales; family Flavobacteriaceae; genus Kordia; species Kordia jejudonensis. Next base: position 175,885 of record NZ_LBMG01000004.1, on the reverse strand, counting down.
GAAGTTGTTGATTGTGTAAATGATGGAGCTTTGGGAAGTTTTGATAATAGCTTACCTTTATCAGCAAGTGATATTGACTGGCTGCAAAGCCAACAAGGTAGCGTGTATGCAGATGATATAAAGAGTTTTATTGTAGCTAATGGATGTGATGAAAGTAAAGCGTTTGTTGATGAGGCTATTGAATTAGTGAGAAATGGTGGTATACTAGATAAAGAAAATAGTGTTATATTAGATCCAAGTTTTGTAGGAACCAGAGCAGAATGTGCATATAATAAAATAAAAAACGCAAACGGAAACTTATATAAAAATACAATAGATCAATTTACTAATGATCCAAAATATAAATTAATTTTAACTGTTGGAAATTGTCAAAATACCGATGTTGCGTGTACTGACGGTAATCAAGTGGATATTAATGGAACTGTCAAAATAATAATTGAAGATTTGGGAGAACCAACATTAGAATTAATCTCAACTTTGCTACACGAAGCAATTCATGCAGAAATATTTAGATTTGTAAGTAAACATCAGAATGGTGTAGATCCTAATAATAAACCAAGATTGTTACAGCTCTATCAGTATTATAAAGACTTAGCCGAAGATCCAAATTATAATATAGATGATCCTGTCACATTAGCACAGCATACATACATGGCTGAAAAATATGTCATACCTATTGCAAAAGCAGTAAGAGAAATAGACGGTAATTCACATCCATTAGAATATTACATGTGGTACGGATGGGAAGGGTTAGAAGAATATGATTTTCAGAATCGACTAACTACAACATTAAAACAACAATATAATCAATATCAATCAATCGTAAATGGTAGCACGTCAGTTAATTGTAACTAAATTTATTATCATTTTTGTAATGATACTTTCTTTGACTTCATGTGAGAATGAGGACAATTCCGTTCAACACGAAACAACTGTACATACTCATGAAATTGTTAGTACATTAATTGATAAATTCTCGAAACCTATTCCTATACCACCAAAAACTACAGATAGTTATGACAATCCTATCACAAGAAATTCAACTAAAATAATTTCGGTCGGATTAAAGCAAATCATGCAACCTATTAGTTTAGAAAATTCAGCTAAAATAAATGATATTCTAAGTGAAATTGATACGACTTTCAAGATTAAATTTGGACAAAAAGAGGAAATATTAACTATTGAATTACAAAAACTTCAAAAGGAAGGTAACTATACAACTCGCTATATCAATGAGGAAAAAGACATATTCAATTCAATTGACATTTTATACAATCTCTCAACAATTCATTTCAACGACGATTATTCAAAAGCGGTAGTTATTATGGGCATGAGTAGAGGAAAATTGAGTGGTTTTGCTGATATCATTGTACTAGAAAGAGTCGATAGAAAATGGTTGATTATTAAAAGGGAAAACTTACATATTTCTTAAAGCTCAAAAGTAAAATAATAATATATCTTAGTAACTAATGCTATAAATAATCCTGATTATAAAGCTTTAGTGCAAGCATACACGAAATATCAGGCTAATAATAATCCACAAGGACTTATTGGAACTTTACAAGTTTTAGACCATCAATATATGACTATCTTTGTTGATGATATGATACATACATTAAAAACAGTTGGTTTGAATATGGGATATCAAGAAAATTCACCACAATTATTTGACAGTTATTTAAAAGATTTAGTATGGTCAGGTTCGCTTGAAGAAACAACTCTTTTTGGAACTACTTTTATATTTGCTGAGCAAGAAAGAATACATTATCGTGGATTAGCTGAGTTAAAAAACATGGATTTCACATATCAATTTTATGATGAAAATGGTATTCCAAACGCAATTACGATTCAACCACAATCTAATGTAATTAATAACTCAAATTCACCTTGTTTTCCTAATTAATATTGTATGAAAAAAGTAATTTTAATATTGATAATAATTTTTATTTTAGGATGTAATTCTCAGAAAAATACTGATGAATCTGATATCATTAACCTTGTAGGTGAAGAATATTTACATGATGAATATTTGATGAAGCTCACTGAAAATGGCGTAGTATTCAAACAATTTGAAAACATGGAAGATATAAACAAGATATTATCAGAAATAAATAAGTTAAAGGAAATAACACCTCTATTAAAAGAGAAAATATTTAATCCTAAAGAAATTTCGCATTATTTAATACAAATTGATACCATAGACTTTTTGAAAATTAATTTCAAAAACCCAAAACTACGCAGTTACAAATCGGCAGAAAAAGAACAAAATCAATATGAATATTACAAACAAACTATTTCCAAACCTTTATTCTCTATGGATCAAAACTATGCGATAGTTATCACATCAGGTTCGCATAATGTATTACTAAAAGTTTTTCAAAAAAATAAAAATAATCAATGGTCGTCTTTAGGGAATTTTAATGTTTTTCCCGCTAACTAAGATTTTAAAGATCCTAACTTTAAAATTAAACCGAATAATGAAAAATAGAATATTACAAATACAATTAATAACTATAAAGCTAATAATCTCAATCAAATATGTACAGAATAAAAATAATATTGATTCTATTGTTTTCTTTAATCCATACGCAGTGTTCAGGTCAACAAGAAGAAGTTATCTACATCTTTTTTAAAGATGGACAATCAATAGATTGTGTCAAACCTAAATCCAATAAAAAGGAAGACATCTCCACAGTGAATTTTAATGGAAAAATGAATAAGTTAGATGCTAAAACTTTTTTCTTTTGTCAAGAACGATTTATTAAAATAGATAATCATAGTTCAACAATTACGTTGCAAACCTTTAATTCTCTTGATTTTGTGAAACATTCATATCTCTATCAAGAGCACCTTAAGAAAGATATGTTCTCTAAAAAAGATACATTTGAGAAAATTTATATTATCGAAGAAACAAGTCCACAAAACTATAGTAAGCATCAGGTTTATTGGTCAAGTAATTAAAAATTAATACTCTTTAGTGAATTAATAGTAAAGGTAATAAACGTACAAAACAATACATCAAATGCAAAAGGTATTAACTGTCAAAAAAGAATAAACTTGGAAAACGCTATCACTAATGCTTTACAAAATGAAACACATAATTATGCTAATTAAGATAATTCTCATATTTTTCCTCTTCGCCTTGACGGGAAATCTATGCGCGCAGGAAATTCCGAAAGACAAAATTGTTTTAAATTTTACTCAATACAAAGACAAATGTGAAGACATTGACCTTTTGAAACATCTAAAAAAAGAGCGAAAAGAAGGTGTACAGTTTAATCTGTGTGGCAAAGCAATTTTCCTGCATCCGACAAATGTACAGGTGGATACGATATCAAATACAAACTTAGAAGAATATACGTTTGCAACCATCGAAAACATAGAAACACTAGTACATAAATGGCGTGAAAAAGTCAGACCGATGTTACAAAAGAAATACGGTAAACTATTTCCGCAAACAGAAAATAAAAATAATATGTTTGAAACATATTTGACAGAAAAACTCTCTGATGACTACACAGCAATGTATCGTGTATATTGGCTGAATCAAGAAATACAACGGTAATTTTTAAAAAAGAAAACGTATATATTTCTTAAAACAAAATAGTCCTTGAACAATAATAAGTTCATATTTTTCTTACGAACGACTTGACTTTTTCCACAAAATCTCCAACATCGTTGCAAGCAAAAAAGGGTGTTTATCCTGCGAATTATATGATGCGTTTCTATTATTTTGTTTCAAAAAATAAATCATGGCACAATTTATAGAAATCACAGATATCGATAATGTAGAGTTTCAAGTAAATGTAGATCATATTGTATCATATGCAGCATATGATTCACATTCGGTCATCTCATTAGTAAATATTGATAAGATTCAAACAAGTTTGACATTAAACGAAATAAGCGCGTTAATTGCTAGCTAAAAACTAACAATAACGCGCTTATGAATTCGTATATATAAAGAATTACTTTTTGTAATGAACTCGATAGCGCCAATAGGTCAATCCTCCATAAATCAACCATACAGTTGTCGCTACAATAACAAATTTAGGTCCTAAAACGGCGTCTCCAGTTGCATACGAGTGCAATCCGCTTAAGACGAAGTTTACACCAAAATAGGTAAATAATATAGAGCCAAAAGCTGCAATTGCCATCCAATTGAAAAACCATCTTCCGCGTAATCCTGGCACCAAACGCATATGCAATACAAATGCATACACCATAATACTAATTAATGCCCAAGTTTCTTTTGGATCCCAGCCCCAATAACGTCCCCAGCTTTCATTTGCCCACATTCCGCCAAGGAAGTTACCAATAGTCAACATGACCAAACCAATCGTAATTGCCATTTCATTGATAATGGTAATTTCTTTTAGGTTGAGTTCCATACGTTTTTTATTCTCTTTTGTGGTCAAAAGTATCAGCAATAGCGAAACGATTCCTAAAATCATCGCTAATGCAAAAGGTCCGTAACTGGCAACAATCACTGCAACGTGAATTAACAACCAATAACTGTCTAAAACAGGTTGCAAGTTGGCAATATTTGGATCGAGCCAATTCATGTGTGCGCCCCATAAAATCATAGCTACTACAAAAGTTGTTGAAGAAATGGTTAAGTCAGATTTTCGCCCAAATAACAATCCAAATAACATGGTTGCCCAAGCGACGTAAATCATAGATTCGTAGGCGTCACTCCAAGGTGCATGACCTGAAATATACCAACGTGCTATCAAACCTAACGTATGCAACACAAAAAGTCCTATAATGGCAAACTTATAGACGGTAATTTTTCGACGAATGAATTTATTGTTTTTGAAAATTTGGAAAATAATTGAGAAAAACATCAACGCGCCAACCAATAAATAATACATCATTAGCTTTTCAAAAACGTTGTATTTGTTATATGAAATTTCTGCTTCAATTTTATTCATAGAAGGAAGCACATCACTTCCAAATTCTTCCTGACGTTTACGAAAACTTTCCAGCATTCTGTCAGCTTCTTTATAATCTTTACTTTTGTTAGAAGCGTTTAAAATCAAGGTGTATACAGGCATTGCATTTTTTACATACTTCGCATACGCTGAATCTTTGATACCTTGATCTGGATTGTCCAAATAGTTTCTCCCTGAAATCCATTTGTTGTTTTCGTGATTTGGAATTGGAAAGATTTTTAAAATATCGCCTGAAACTGCTCTGTTTAATAACCCAAGTTTTAAATCGAATTCTTTAATCGCTTTTTGATACTGATTTGGTGTGTTTGAAGCATACGCATCTTCTAAATACGGCGCTAATTTATATTGTCCTCTTTCATCAAAGAAATCTGTAAGTTTGGCGTAATAATCCGATTTTTCAATCCCAATAATTTTTCGAATACTGTCGTGTTTTTGACGTTTTACGCTAATAATATTTGCATTGTACCAAAGTTTTGGATATTGAATCATGGATAAGAAAACCTGATTCGCTGATAAATCATTATATGTGTTTGATTTGCTCAATTTACGCACCAATTCTTGTGCAAACGTATTGGCAGGTTTCATACGTCCATCATCATCCTGAATGATCAAACGACCAAACTTTTCCGCATGTTCTTTAGCAACCGCGTTGGCTGAAATGATAGAATCTATTTGTGTATCTGTAATTTCTTTGGTAACAACTTCATGCTCATGTCCTTCGCCTGGCGCATGATTGTGTCCTTCATGTCCATCTTCTTGAACAATCACTTTTTCCTGAATTACTTTTTCCGTAGTTTCAGGCTTTTCTTGAGCAATCGCACCGAAACTAAACAACAGTAATGCGACAACTGTTAATGTCGTTTTCTTCTTCTTAATTTTTTCTAATTGTTTCTTTAAAGCACCAAAACGTGTGTTTTTATCAAACATGATGACCATTAATGCCAAATACAGTAAAAAGTATCCTAAATACGTAATATTTGTTCCCCAATAATCATGACTTACGGAAAGAATGGTTCCTTTTTCATCTCTATCAAATTGCGCTTGGAAAAAACGATATCCTTTGTGATCCATAATGTGATTCATATAAATGTCGTAATCAAAAGGTTCGTCATCTACCACAGAAACTCTACTTTTAAACGATTTGTAACCGCCTTGTCCTACAGTTCCAGGGTAACGTTCCGCAATAAAATCGTTCAATTTGATGCTAAACGGAAGTTGCATTCGATCGGCTCCAAATGACAAGTGGAAATCCAATCCGCCAATCTTAGTCGTTACTGGAGGATTCAATGTTCCTTTTCCACCAAGCAAACGTACTTCTTCTGTTTCTCCTTTTGTTGTGACTTCCAAAATGATAGCATCTGCCTGATCTTTTAGCTTTTCAGGAGTTTCTACAACGCCTATTTTTCCTTTGATGGCAGGATCAGGAATTACAAATTGCAACCCACCTAAATTGTATAACGAACGCAATTGAAATGTTTGCAAACTATCTTTTACAACTTTTCCACCTTGTTGCATCGCCATAATCATGTAATCGCCTTCAAACGGACTATGAATGGTATAGCCAGCATCTGTAGATCGAATACTGATAATAGGTTTGTTGGGATTAATGGTATCTTTTTCAGGCTTATTAAACGCTACCAAAATATTGTGAATGCTGGTCGTTTTGCCTGATTCTAAAAAGTGATTGTGACGATTTCCGCCACCTGATTCTACAATTTTAAGGTATTCAATTCCGTTTTCATCTGCTATAATTCCTTCTTCTGCGCCTTGAATATATCCTTTGTAATCAATGGTAAAATCTTGTCCGTTGAAATCATTTTCCCATGGAAAACCGCCATTTAACCAAGAACCTGGTGCAATTCCTTTATGAGAAATTAAATAATCGCCCTTAAGGACTTTACGTTTGGGTTCGCCATTAATTTCGCCATCTACGAAAGCCGTAATGTATGTTTTTTCGGAAAGAAAGGTATTTTCAGTAGCGCCTTCACGAATTGGCATCACACCTTCATAGCTAATATAACGTGTGACGAATGCGCCAAGAAGGATAAAAACGAACGATAAATGAATCAATAAAGTTGCCCATTTTTCTTTTCGATACAAGCGATATTTAAAGATATTCCCAAAGAAATTTACCATAAATAACAACATGATGAGTTCAAACCACCATGCGTTGTAAATCCAAATTCTTGCTGTTATTGTTCCGTGTTCGCTTTCGACAAAAGTTCCTATTCCCATGGCCAAAGCGAATGCAAAAAAGAGGACAGCCATTAATCGTGTAGAAAAGAGAATATTCTTGATGAAATTACCCATTATGTAGCGTTATCGATTAGATCAAAATTTCAGTATGCAAAAATACGGCATTTTGTATAATTTAATGTCTATTTAACATTCTATTTACGCTTATTTAGGAATATTCTAAGTAGGCATTATTTTAGTGTGCGTGCTTCAAATAATTTCACGTAAATAAATGTTCCCATTTTGCGTGCTCTATTCTTTGCAATATTGACTTTTTCGCCTTCAAAAAGGACATCTAAGGTTTGAATCCAATAGTTAAGCCAAATGCCAAAATGTTGTTCATTGATTGTATGTTGGATAGCTTTATCGACTTCAATGTGTTTTTCTAGCGGATTTCCTTTGTATTTGTTGACGAAGAATAAACTACTTTCCCAAAAATCTGTCAAATGCTCCAAATGTGCGTCCCAATGGGTAATCCGAGCATTAAAAATTGGACCAAGTACTGCATCTTTCCGAATTTGATCGTAAAACGTAGTCACCAACAAATGTACATCTGCTCTATTTTGAATGTCGTTTTTCATTTTATGGGTTTTGGGTTAATTGTTAGTTCGTCAATTTGCTTGTTTGTGGATCTGTTGATTGAAAGAACACTTTTACATTTATAATTTCGTTATTCGTTGCTCTCTGTTCGTTGTTTAGTTGAAACTAACTTGTACATTTAAAATTTAACATTTATAATTCAAAATTCGTTATTCGTTATTCGTTATTCTCTGTTCTTTGTTCTTTGTTGAGTTGTTGAGTTGTTGAGTTGTTGAGTTGAAACTAACTCGTACATTTAAAATTTAACATTTATAATTCAAAATTCGTTATTCGTTATTCTCTGTTCTTTGTTCTTTGTTGAGTTGTTGAGTTGTTGAGTTGAAACTAACTTGTACATTTAAAATTCAACATTTATAATTTTAAAATTCGTTATTCGTTATTCGTTATTCTTTACTCTCTGTTCTCTGTTCTTTGTTGAGTTGTTGAGTTGTTAAGTTGTTAAGTTGTTGAGTTGAAACTAACTTGTACATTTAAAATTCAACATTTATAATTTATAATTTCGTTATTCGTTATTCGTTATTCTCTGTTCTCTGTTCTCTGTTCAGTTGAAATTATTCTTTCACATTCAACATTCAACATTCAACATTCAACATTTAACATTTAAAATTTAGCCTAGCCTAGCCTAATGTACACAAAAAAGAACCAAGCCCTGTGAATGAGTTTCACAAAACTTGGCGTGTTAGTGTTTACGTAAGAATGTTAGAAATATAAATGCTTCAACCTATATTTTCTGCTTTATTTTTTAAATTGAGTTTACAACAATAAACATCACATTAAGCAACAAGCTTAATATCAACATATTGAACACCCATTTTTCTCTTAATTGTGCTAAAATTGCTGCATTGTAAAACGATGTAAATATGACACATAAAAATAATTGCACCAAGCCAGAAATAGTATCTAGTCCGTTCATAAGGATGTACATAGCAGCAATTCCTCCGATACAACTTTGTAAAATAATTGTTAGCGGAATGTACATAGTGTATTTGCTCTTAAACTCGTTGTAATATTCTGTATATAAAGTCATCGTTTTGTGGTTTTTGTTCTTGACAAATATCGAAACACCGTTTATTATTTTTCATGATATTTATCATGTTTGGAAAATTTGTTTCAAAAACCGTAAAGTGTTACTATTTTAGCGGCATGATAAAAATGGTCATTTTAGGCGCTGGAAATATTGCGCAACATTTGTATACCGTGTTTCAATCTGCTGAAAAGCTTGATGTTATTCAAGTCTACAACAGATCGAAAAGCGCGTTATCGTACTTTAAAGATGTAGCTACAATCACAAGTTTAAAACATCTTGCGGAAGCAGATATCTACATTATTGCGGTGACAGATGATGCCATTCCAAGTATTGCCAATAAATTACCGTTTACAGATCGTTTGGTCGTACATACGTCTGGAAGTGTAAGCATGCATGAATTGCACAAAAAGAATAGACGTGGTGTGTTTTATCCGTTGCAAACGTTTACAAAAGGCATTCAGATCGATTTTTCTACTATTCCTATCTGTTTGGAAAGCGGAGAGAAAGCAGATTTTAAAATCTTGCAAAAAGTAGCAGATGCTATCGGAACTACATCATATAAAATAAGTTCGGAACAACGACGAGCCTTGCATGTTTCAGCCGTTTTTGTAAATAATTTTAGCAATCATTTATACCGAATTGCACATGAAATTTGTGAAAGCAACAATGTTCCTTTTGAAATATTGAGTCCACTCATTCAGGAAACCGCGGCGAAAATAAACACACTAACGCCGTATATGGCACAAACTGGTCCGGCAAAACGCGGCGATCAGAAAACAATTGACAGTCATTTAGAAAAATTAGACAAAGACATTCACAAAGAAATATATACCTTGCTCACGCAATCAATTGCAAAAACTTATGGAAGACACTAAAAGCTACAAAGAATATTTAAACCATATTGACACCTTTATTTTTGATGTTGATGGTGTATTGACCGACGGAACGGTAACAGTCACTTCTACAGGCGAAATGTTACGTCGCATGAATATCAAAGACGGTTATGCGCTGAAAACTGCCGTGATGAATGGGTATAATGTTTGTATTATTTCTGGTGGCACCAATGAAGGTGTTCGCAAACGCTTACAAGGATTGGGAATTACAGATATTTACTTAGGTGCGCATCAAAAAGTAGAACAATTAGACGAATATATTGCGAAGAAAAACATCAAGCTTGAAAACGTATTGTACATGGGCGATGACATTCCAGATGTTCCTGTATTAAAACGTGTCGGATTATCTACATGTCCACAAGATGCCGCATATGAAGTCTTAGAAATTTGCAAATACATTTCACATGTTGATGGAGGAAAAGGTGCAGCAAGAGATGTGATTCGTCAAGTGATGAAAGTACAAGGAAAATGGGATGATAATTTTGACGCTAAGTACGATTAAATTATAAAAATTCATGGCAAAGTTTTTACAACTTATTCGTTTTCCAAACTTGGTCATGATTGCGCTGACGCAATTCCTCTTTTTTTACTATTGGATTGTTCCTTTTGACGATTGTTATATAAAAATAGGTTTATTTTCCTTGGTAGTATTGGCTACGATTTTGATTGCTGCTGGCGGAAATATTATCAACGATATTTTTGATGTAGAAACCGATCGAATCAACAAACCTCACAAATTGTTTATTGATACATATATTTCCAAAAAGAACGCTTATCTACTCTACTTTATCTTCACTTTCGTGGGAATTGGTCTCGGAAGCTATGTTGGTTTTGCGATCAATCGTACATGGATTTCATTGATTTTTCTAGCAATTGCAGGATTGTTGTTTTTGTACAGTTCACATATAAAAAAAATTCCTATTCTGGGAAATGTGATAGTTTCCATATTGGTAGCAAGTAGTTTATTGATTTTAATTGCATTCAACAAAGAACATACAGTCCGTGGAAAACATTTTAATCTTTTCAACGATTTTTCGTTAATCGCCATTGAAATCTACGCCATTTTTGCCTTTCTAATCAATCTCATGCGTGAACTTGTAAAAGATAACGAAGATGTAAATGGCGATTATAATGCAAATATGAACACACTTTCCATTGTTTTGGGAAGAAATAGAGTGAACAAAATTGTTGCTGTTTTAGCAGGATTGACGATTGTTTTTATTCTGTATATAATAAGCGAATATTTACAAGGAAAAACGATTACAACAGCGTATGTATTGCTCACAATACTATTACCACTACTCTATTGTATCATCAAAATTTGGCAAGCAGATACCAAACGAGAATATAAAATCATATCACTTTTATTAAAATTAATTATGCTATTTGGAATTCTGTCAACCGTCATTATTCATTATTTCGACCGATTTGATAAATTCTCATCTTTACTATCCTAAAAAATTATGCTACACAAACTCTCTGAGAAATACCATATCATTTTAGCTTCTGGTTCGCCAAGAAGACAACAGTTTTTTAAAGACTTAGGGTTGGACTTTGAAATTCGTTTAAAATCCGTTGAAGAAGTCTATCCTGAACAGCTACAACATCATGAAATTTCAGATTACTTAGCTAAACTAAAAGCTTCAGTTTTTACAAATGAGTTAAAAGCGAATGAAGTATTAGTGACTTCAGATACAGTAGTTTGGCATGAAGGTGTTTCACTTGCAAAACCACAAGATGCACAAGAAGCATTTGATATGATTTTCGCCATGAAAGGCAAAAGTCACGAAGTCATTACGTCGGTTTGTTTTACGACCGCAACTTCACAAAAAGTAGTGCATGAAATTACAAAAGTGATTTTTGAAGACATGACCGAAGATGAAATTTGGTACTACATAAATAATTTTAAACCGTTTGACAAAGCTGGCGCATACGGCATTCAAGAATGGATTGGCTACACAAAAGTTGCACGTATTGAAGGTTCGTATGCTAATGTTGTAGGTTTGCCAACACATTTGGTGTACAAGGTATTTTCGGAAATAGCACAACTCTTTCCTGAAAACTAAAAAAGACTGTCTAAAAAGTATAAATAAGCGTCATTCTGAATTCAATTCAGAATCTCATAACACTGATTTTCAATGATGATGAGAAACCGAATCAAGTTCGGCTTGACGAAAATTTAGCTTTTCAGACAGCCTATCAACATACAAATGTTATTATTTATCCATGTTGCACAAAAAGATACTTTCATAAGGATTTGTAGAACAATCTACTGTACAATTTCCGCAAGATGCCATACCTGTACAAGTCTGATCTACTGATTGTCCAACTGGAGGTCTTGATGATCCACCTTTTGCTGCATCTGTTGATAATACTGAAATTGATTTTTTGTTAAGCGATAAACTTCTGAAATTCTTTTTTTTCATAATAGTATATTTTGTGGTTAAACATTGAATCAAAACTACCTCATAATCAAACCATTACAAAACGATAGTAATCGTGATTTATAAAATATTGGGTTTCAAAAAAAGGAAATAAAACGGTATTTATAAATTACGACTTCGCTTCGCTACGAAAAAAAATAATACAAAAAAAGTCTATTGTAATTTTGCCAATAAAGCGTCTCTTTCCTTGATTTTAAAAGAAAAATTCATCGTTTTCATATATTCCAACGCTTTTAATGCCTTTTCTTTTTCATCAAGTTTTATGTGAATAAGCGCGCCATACCAATAAATTTGTGGTGTAAATCGTGTTTTACGATGTTTTATTTCGCGAAGAATAGCCAAAGCTTCTTTTTCTTTTCCTAAATTGAGCAAACTCATCGCTTTGTAAAATGAAATTTCTGTATTCGGATTGTCAAATCCTGCTTGTATCAAATCGAAAGTTTTAATCGCTTCTTCGTAATTTTTAGCTTCATATGCTCTCGTAGCTTCCGTAAGAAGTTTTCCATCACTTGGCCCACGAGTTACAGGTTGCAACGCATTCGGATACGGTTCAAAATAAGTTGCATACAATGTTTCATTCGTATTTGCTTGTTGAATGATGTAATTTCCAAGCAAACCAAAAAATAACAACAATACAATTGCAATTGCCAAACGTTTATAGTTTCGAGAAGGTTTAGCCGCATTTGTCGTTTCGGAAGTAGTTTCTAACTGTTGTAATTGTGCTTTTAAATCGTCTTTTTCATGCGAAGTGATAGCAGCATGAATGTTTTCATATTCCGCCACAGCGTTTGCAAACTCAGGATCCGTAGCAAGCAACGTATCAAACTGTTGCTGTTCGGTTTCGCTTAAACTTCCGTGTATGTATTTTTGAATCAATTCGTCTGTATCCATCTGTCAATCGTTCTTAATCAGTGTTATCAATTTCTTCAAACACCTTGATTTATGACTCTTTACTGTATTTTCATCTTTATAGTGCGTTTGCGACACAATTTCTTTAATACTCAAACCACGATAATAGAACAAACGTAAAATATGCTGGCAACTTTCGCCCAAATGCCCAAAATACTTTCGCAACTGTTGTTGTTCTTCAGATAAAACGGTTTCTGTGAACACAATTTCTTCATAATCATCTTCCTGTTCAACGGCACCAACCAATTGTTTTCGTTCTCTTAAACGATCGTAAATTTTATGTTTCCCAATACTAAACAAATAGGTTTTTAAACTACTGTCGTCCAACTGTGTTTGTTTTTGAATGAAATTCTGATACATCGCAATCACACTATCTTGATACACATCAATCAAATCTTCACGATCCAAACGAAAACGCAGTCCGTAACTCACAAAAGCTTCTTTGTAATTGAGATACACTTCTTCTAGCGCCTTTTTATCATCACTGCGCAATCGGGTTTGTAAATCTACGTGTTGCTTTTCCATTTAGTCTGAACTCAAAACGAAAGGTTAACACTACGATTTAAAATTTTATTTCACTGACGTGTTAACCTTTTCCTTCGTAAATATATAAAGAGGAAATGAAACCTAATAACAATGAAACCAATTTTTAAAATCAGTTTGTGTGTGATGCTATTTTTTGCGTGTCAAATAAGCCATGCGCAACTCTTAAAACGCATTCAGGAAAAAGTAGAAAACAAAGCAGAACAAAAAGCGATGGAAGAAGCTGAAAAAGCAGCTGATAAAATGCTTGACAACATGTTAGGCAAGAAAAAGAAACCTGCTATAAATGCCGAAAACACTGCAAATTCATACACTTTTAATCAAAGTATTACCATTGAAATAGAAGCTGAAGGAAACGAAAAAGCTCAGCTCGATTTTCTATTTGACAAGAAAAATTCAAACATCATTTGCATGAAATTGAACACTGAACAAGATGCTTCAAGCGGAGAAGTGTACGCTGTTATTACGCCAAATTCAAGCACCATGTTTATGAATATGCCTGGCATGAAAATCAAGAAAAAAGTTTCTAAAGAAGAAATGGGAACTATTGATTATACCTCAAAAGTGCCACAAAAAAGTGAGCTGGTCAAAACAGGAAAAACGAAAACGATTCTTGGGTATACCTGTTACGAATATTTCTATGAAAATGAAGGTGGAAAAGTACACGCTTGGGTAACCAAAAATTTTCCAATCCAAGGAAAGTTTATACCAATTTTAGGCATGAAAGAAAACGGTCCATTTGAAGGTTTTGTGATGGAATTACGGTTTGAAAGTAACAATGAAAAAAGTTCCATAAAAGTTGTCAAACTAGATACAAATATAAATGTAAAAATAGACGCGAACGCCTATACATCAATGTAAAAACAAACTCATGAAAAAACTATTCTTATGCATATGCATTCTAACTGCATTCTGTTTTACCACTAACAAAAAACATTTCATTACGGTAACATTTAGTGATGGCCCGTTAAAAGGAACACACACATTTTATCCTGAAAAGGGAAACTTTGCAAGTCAGGCAAACATTGAATTTTTTGAAGGCGCATGCAATGTAAATGCTTCAAAATTGATGACGGCAGACGGTTTTCAAATTCATTACATCAATCGGTATTTCATGGGCGAAGCTTCCAAAGGAACGCATCAACCGAAAGAAAGTATGCAAGGTTGTGGAAGCATCAACTTTATTGACCTCAACAATAGTAAAAGTTACAAACGTATTGATGGCGATTTTACTGGTTGTACCACTACAAATATTACAAATGTGAGCAATTGGAACGAAGGAATTGTTAAAAAACGAAGAACCGTTTCAGGCAATTTTGAAGATACTGCCACACTCAGAATTCGTATGGATGACGGTTCTGAAAAAACAATAACAACCAATGTAAAAGTTGAATTTGCCGTAAACGAATCACGAAGAAAATAATATGCTAATCAAAACAAGTATGAAAAAAATACTACTCACAATTTTACTATGTACAGCATTTCAAATACATGCACAATATACGTTTGATCAAATTGATATTTGGGCAGGAAGCAACGGAAGTGCGCCAAAATACCTCACGGAATTAAATGGACAATTGTACTTTCAGGCTTCCGAAATTACACCTTCATTTAAAAAACTATACAAAAGTGACGGAACTGCCGCAGGAACACAAATTGTTGCTACAAACCTAAATAGTGGCGCAGGATATTCGCCCGAATCGTTTTATGTAATGAATGGCGAACTATATTTTTCAGCGTTTGTTTCTGGTATTGGACAAGAATTATACAAAACCGACGGAACCGATGCAGGAACGGTTTTGCTGAAAGATATCAGAACAGGTTCGTCAAGTGGTTTGGATTTTAATTCGAATGATGACAATCAACTATTTGTAGAATACAATGGAGAATTATATTTCCGCGGAAGCACCAATTCGTCTATAGAACTTTGGAAAACAGACGGAACCGAAGTTGGAACAGTTTCCGTAAAAAACTTTGAAGCTGCTACCAACGGCGCACCAACATTTATGACAAAACCTGGGAAAAATATCTTAGGTGTTGTGTATAACGGATTGTTATATTTTTATGTAAATCGTGGCGGAAATGGCGAATTGTGGAAAACCGACGGAACAACTGCGAATACAGTATTGGTACGAAGTAATTTGAATTTAATTTCAGAAATGATTGTGTTTAATAACGAATTGCTTTTTGTTGCTGAAGATAATACTTCGCCTGAAGGTCGCGAATTGTGGAAAACCGACGGAACCTTTGCAGGAACAACGATAAAACACGATATTTTCCCTAATAATCTGAATCCTGCATTTGGTTTAGGAAGCAATCCTTCGTATTTGACCATTTTTAATAACGAACTCTATTTTAAAGCTCGAAGCTACAACGGAACATCAGGACAAATCATTGGTTCGGAACTTTGGAAAACCGATGGAACTACGGCAAGTTTGGTCAAAGATATTGATACGGACAATCTTGCGAGCGGCTTGGGCATTCCGAACTTTACCATTTATAATAACGAATTGTACTTTGCCGCTTCTGACAATAGCACTTCTGATTTTGAATTGTGGAAAACCGACGGAACCGAAAGTGGAACAGTCAAAGTAATTTCGGCAACTGACACAGGAGAATCTATAGAATTTTTAAAAGCGGTTGTGTATGCTAACAAACTCTTCTATTTTGATTCACAACAATTGTGGGTTACCAACGGAACACCTGCGGGAACAGAAGTGCTGACAGGAAACTCGGAAGAAATTTTACTAATTTCCTCTTTCTCACTTCTTGAATATCAAAACAAACTTTGGTTTGCTGGCACAAAATCTGGAAACGGAAACGAACTGACAAGTCTCACAGATGCAAGCGTTTTGAGTACTACAAATTTTGAAACAACTGCTATACAAATGTATCCAAATCCTACATCAAACAGGATTCGCTTTTCTGGTATGCAGGAATCATTTCGCTACGAAATTTATGATGTATTAGGAAATTTGATCACAAAAGGAAACTTGAAAAATTCGCAATCGCTGATTGATGTTTCAACAATGAACACAGGAATGTACGTAGTTAATATTGCTTCCAAAACTCATACAAAAACCTTTAAATTACTTAAAAACTAACGTACCAATGAAAACACGATTTTCACTTCTTATCCTGATTTTTTTCTGCGTCATAAGTTCATTTTCACAAACACGCGGTATCAATTACAAAGCCGTGATAACAGATAATAGCGGACTTCCGTTGGCAAATCAAGCGGTTACCATTCAATTTACCATTTTGGAAGGAAATATGGCGACGAATGAAGTATATAAAGAATCACACACAACTACTACGGATACAAACGGAATTGTGATTGTAAACATTGGTAAAGGCGTGAATATTTCTGGAGATTTTCAAACTATCAATTGGGGATTTGACACACATTTTGTCAAAACAGAAATAAATACAGGAAGTGGTTTGGTCGATTTTGGTACAACCGAATTTAAAACGGTTCCGTATGCGTTACATGCTGAAACTGTCAGTGCCACTGGTGAAATGAGTCCTTTTTCAGAAGCAATTCCAAACAGAATCAGCGCTACAAACACAGTTGCCGATTTTGTGGTAGGAAGTACAAGTACAGAAGATGAAAATAATATCAATTTAGATGCACGATTATTTTTTGACAAATCGAAAGCAGCATTTAGAGCTGGCACAGTAGATGGCGTACAGTGGAATGATGGCAGTCGCGGTTTGTATTCGTTTGCAGCAGGAAGAAATACTAGAGCAAGTGGCGTTGGTACGACTGCTTTTGGTAAAGACACACAAGCATTAATTTCGTATGCTACCGCTTTGGGCGACGGAACCATTGCAAGCGGTTATGCATCTTTGGTGGTTGGTGTTGGTACCAAATCAAACAATTCAAGTCAGTTTGTAAATGGTACGTTTAATAAAGAAGATAGCAGTGCTTCGCTCATTGTAGGGAATGGAACTAGCGATACCGAACGTCAAAATGCCTTTGTGGTAAAAACCAATGGAAGTATTATTGTAGGCTCCAATCAATTTGAAAACGATTTTTCGACGACAAATGATGATTCACGATTGTTTTTTGACAAAAGTAAAGCTGCTTTACGATCTGGAACAACCGATGCAGGATTTTTTAATTCTTCCTATTGGAATGATGCCAATGTTGGTACAAATTCTGTTGCTTTTGGCTACAATACCATCGCTTCGGGAGACAATTCTGTGGCAACGGGAACCAACACAATTGCTTCAGGAACCAACTCAGTTGCTGTAGGACGACTCAATGAAGATGATGCGAATGCCTTATTTATGGTGGGAAATGGTTATATAGGACCTTTTAGTGCAGAATTCAGAACAACCGCTTTAAAAGTAATGCAAAATGGAACTGTAAATATTGATGCTTTATCAGGAACGGGAACGCGAAATGTAAAAGTTACGGCTACTGGCGATTTGGTTGCAAGTACTACAAGTACTAAAAATTATACCATGGGTCCGTATGATTTTGAAGCAAGTGCTTCGAGTACGCAATTAAATCGAAGTTTTCTCTTTGTAAACATTTCGGACTCCACACCTGAAAAAGCAATTATAGCTCCTGTTCATTTACCCGATGGCGCTACAATTACGGGATATACTATTACATATTTGGACAATTCTACAAATACAAATCTGCAATGTGTTTTGTATCGTATTCCAGCTAGCACAGACAATATAATTTATCCTTTAGGTTTGTATAACACTTCTGGAAATGTTAGCAGCAACAGAATACAAGTAATTACAGGACTGTCTGAAGTTGTTGACAATGCAAATAATATATACATTTTTAGAGTAATTCCTCGAAGTGGACAAAATTGGGATGCACCACTTACAAATATTCGTTCAGTACAAATTCAATATCAAGAAAATTAACATGCTTCTCATGAAAAACATCATCTATATTTCTATATTTTTTGTTTGCTTCTGTACTTCTGGACAACAACTTTTAAAAAGTAGTATTGATAGCGGTGGCGATACTAATACTGCTGGAAACTTACGAATCGTCTATAGTTTGGGAGAAACGTTCACGAAAGAACACGAAGGAACTATACATGTTTCAGAAGGTTTTATCAATGCAAAATTTAACATTAAAATAAGTCCGATTGTCTTTTTACAAGGTCCATTATTAAATCCAACAACTGTAGGTTTAATGAATGATATTTTACGTTCAAATAGTTATATACCAACCACAAGTCCATACGGAGATAATGCTACTGTAAATGCTTCTGTATTTGATACGACTGGAACTGATGCAATTGTCGATTGGATTTGGATCGAATTAAGATCAGAAAATGATCCCACAAAAGTAATTGCATCTACATCTGCCTTATTGCAACGCGACGGAGATGTAGTGGCATTAGATGGAACATCAACCGTACTATTGAATGCGTCACCAGGCAATCATCATGTAGTTATCAAACATCGCAATCATTTAGGTGCTATGTCTGCAACCCCAATTACGTTAGTTAAAGATGTGACAACTACCGTTAATTTTACAGATAATTCATTTGTAACTTTTGGATCGCATGCGCAAGTACTATTAGCAAGCAATGTCATGGCTCTCTGGACTGGAAATGTGAATGGAGATACAACCATTCAATATTCGGGCACTACGCCAGATATTCCTAGTATTTTATCAGAAGTGCTAAATGACGCTGGCAATTTTCTTAACTTTCCAACATACGTAGTCAACGGATACAACATTCATGATGTCAATATGGATGGAAAAACGCAGTATACAGGAAACGAGCCAGATTCTCCCATCATTCTTCAAAATGTATTAGCACATCCAGGGAATTTTTTAAACTTTACTACCTATCAAATACAAGAACAATTACCCGAAAACTAAACGTAAAATTTCAAATATGTCTGATTTTCAAGTGGCTAGTTGTTACATATATAAATGGTTTAAATCTATAATGAACACAAAACCATTCACAAACAAAATAACGCATTTCATACATAAATAGCGTAATCTCATAAAGTATCTATTCAATATTTGTGAAAGAATATGTAAATTGAAGAAGATTCCCTAAAATAACCAACTTTGTGAAAAAAATTATACGTTGTATTATTATTTTATTCATAACATTCTCGCATGCTTTACTTTATGCGCAGGAAACAGTACATTCTTTTCTAAACCAAACGGAAACAATTTACAACGCGGGAAACTATCAAAAATCATTAGAACTTAGTGAAAAAGCAATTGATACACTTACGGATGCAACTATACATTCGGATAGTTTGGCTGTTGCCAGATTGTACTTTTACAAAGGCGCATCCGAATATTATTTGCAACGCTTTGTAGCTTCTATCAACTCTTACAATGCTGGAATTCAGCTGTGTCCAAATACTGATAAAGGCACAAATTATAAAGCAGAATTGTTATATGAACGTGCTTTTTCACAATATGAATTAGGCGATTACTTGTATGCACACGAAAGCTCAAAAGAAGCAGCATTGTTGATGAATACTGTCAAAAATCCAAATTACGATTATTTACTTTCCATTTACGCCGATGTTGCAGCAAGTGCCGCCGCGTTAGGATTTCAAAAAGAAGCTAACAACTATCTAACCAAAGCTAAAAAAGTATACACTGAACATAAAAATGAAATGGTTGTAACTGCTGAAGAAGCTTCAAAACCTATATTGTTTGCCTACAAAGCCATTGAAATTATCCAAAGTAAAACCGTGATCAACACGTATGATATTACATTAATCCAACAACAGATTCAACATTTAGAAACCATACAGCGACAGCGAAAATTTAATGCTGCCGAACAACGGATGTATGCGGTTTCCTTAAACTTTTTAGGCGATGCGTATTTGCGAAATAAACAAAGTACAACGGCTGATTACAACAAGGCACTTTCAGCACTAGACAAAGCATTAAAAGTAGTTCCAAAGGATTTTCTTGCCAATCACAAACCGCAATTTCAGTTTAACAAAGTAAAAGCATACAAACTTCAAAAAAAGTACAACAAAGCCTTGCGATTACTAAATTCTGTATTAAAACAATTGTCTAAAAATGACACACGTCTCTCCTATTTTGAAGCGGAAAAAGCAAATATATTATTGGCGCTAAATAATAAAACGGAAGCACTAGAAGCATTACAAAAATCAATTGGATACATTCACAAGGACACAATTGCGTTGAAAAATGACTTTTCTAACTTTACACCGAGCTTTGATATCAATGAAACTGGTTTATTGGTCGAAATGGCAACTACGATTGTACAACGATATCCAAAAGATTCAACTGTACTTGCGTTTGCGGCAAACATGTACAAATTAGGATTGAATCAATTTGAAAATTGCTATCGTGAAGAAACCTTCAATACGAAACTTACAAACTATTACGAAACAGCAATTGGCGGAATTTTAAAACTGAAAAAACTCGGTTATGGCTATCAAGATTTCAATTTAGAAAAACTTCTAAACACAATGGAAGTCATTGAAAATCGTTTGGTATGGAAACAATTTCAACAAAGTAGATTGCTAAATACGCTAACTATCTCTGATGATCTTTTAGAAAAAGAACGCTTGATACGAAGACAATTGGTGCTGGCGCGAAAACAAAAAGACAAAGCCGCAATTTTTGAAAACACTTCACAATTAGCATCGCTTTTAGAAACATTACAAAGTGAATTTCCATACATTTCTGCGTTTGCGTTTGAAAACTTTGACATACAAACAATTCAGGCACAATTGAGCGACACGAAAGCAATTGTGAAATACAAAAGAATTGAAAATCAATTTTATGCCTTCTACATTACAAAAACTGCAATTGATTTTTACGAAGTTGAAAACAACGACGAATCCTTAGTTCCGTCCATAGAAAATTTTTATTCTCAACTGAGCAATCAGCATGAAGATAAAGTATTGGCAAGAGTGTTACATCAAAAACTACTTCCTATGAATGATGATGCAATTACCGAATACACCATCATTCCTGACGATGTATTGCATTACATTCCTTTTGAAACGTTGGTAACGCCAAATGTAAAATATCTCATTGAAGATGTGTCTATTCATTATGCAACGCATTTGGTATTTGTTCATGACAATGTTGACGCACGTACAAACGTCAAAAATGAAAACATACTTGTATTTACACCAACCTATACAGACAAAATAGCAAGTACAGATGAAATTGCTTTTCGCGATCAAAATTTCCGTTTGTTAGGTGCCGAAAAAGAATCGGAACTGCTTTCTACTATTTTCCCAAGTACACTTTTTGAATCGATATTGGCAACAAAAGACAACTTTATCAAATATTCGCCAAAGGCAAAAATTATTCACTTGGCAATGCATGCCAATATTGACAACGAAACGCCTGAGTTGAGTCACTTACTATTCAATGAAAAAAATCAAGATTCCAAATTATATATTGAAGAATTATACGGCTTGCATTTACACGCAGATTTAGCAGTATTAAGCGCTTGCAACACAGGAAAAGGTTCGTTGGACGCTTCACAAGGAATGGTTTCACTAAACCGAGCATTTACAATGGCTGGCGTTCCTTCTACTTTAGCGAGTTTATGGGAAGTTCCGGATAAAGTAACACAAGGAATCATGGTTGATTTCTACCAAAATCTCAAAAAAGGAGAAAGCAAAACAATGGCACTTCGCAATGCTAAAATTAAATATTTAAAAGATACCGATGATGCCAATTTCCAAATGCCATTCTATTGGGCAGGATTTGTATTGCATGGCGATATCACTCCTATTCTGCTAGAAAAAGACTCACCCAATAATTTTATCTGCATCATTGCATTTATTTTACTGTTGATTATTGGATTTATCGTCCGATCGCGATTGAAAACAAACACATTGAAATTGTTTTAATTTACACAAACGTCTTCGTTTTTCTTTTTTGTTAAACTGAATTATTATAGATTTATTGAAATATATAATATCGAAATATGGCTACTTTAACTTTGGCAGATTCAATAGAATTCGAAGAAAATAAAACACTTTATCATTACACTTCGTTAACCACTGCAATCGAACATATTCTTCCCACGCATTCATTAAGATTATCACCATTGTCTTCCGTATCAGACCCGATGGAAAATAATATTCCAATCCCATGGTTTTCAAGTTTTGGTTATTCTAATGATTGTGAAAGGTTAACGTCAAATATTGACGGAAATAGTATATCTAAGAAAGTGAAAAAATATTATGAGAGTTTACGGCAATTGTGTTTGTGCAGAAATGCTAAAATTGATTTTGAAGGTCAGTATATGGGTGTTTTTGAACCAATTGATCATTTCGGATTTTCTAAACCAAGAATGTGGGATCAATATGGAGATAAATATAAAGGTATTTGCATAGCTTTGTCTCGCACTAAATTAGAAAAACAATTATCTGCTGAGTTTGACATAATAAATGTGAAATACCATAAGAGTGATTTCTTTAGGACAAATCTAGATAATTCATCTATAGATTTAAATCAAGTTGAAAAATTAGGAGAAGAAGCTTATTTAGAATCAAAATTAAAATCCGAATTAAAAAAAATTGGAGAAAAGCATAATGATTACAGGGATGAAAACGAATGTAAGGTAATTATATCTTCAGAAAATAATTATGAATTTATCAATATCAGTGAATGTATTCAAGCCATATTTATTACAGATAAACTAAATTACGTTTATGAATCTTTACTTAAAAGTATGGCTAACGATTTTAATGTTCCACTTATAAAACTTTCAATAGATCGTTTTGGAATAAATCATAAGGTTTTGGAGAGTTAAAATTTTCAAAACCTTTACACTTTGTTAAACCGTATTGTGTTATCGTCGTTTTTAAATATCTTTATAGAAAAACAATGAAAGCCATCTCCAAACAACTCATTTTTGCTGCAATTATACTTGTAGGAACTATCATTGCGTGTTCAAATGTAAAGAATGACACAACAACTGAAACTACTGAAACTACTGAAAAAGTTGTAGAAATAAACGAACCTGCACAGCCAACTTCGGAAGCTTTTAACAACTATTGGTATAACGGAACTGCAGAAATTACTTCTTTTGAATTGGAACAATCTCGCTATGGCGAAATTCACAAAGGAAAAGCGGTGTTGATTTATGTAACGGAAGATTTCAATCCTGAAAAACAAGTCAAAGCCGATCAACGTCGTGATAACAATGTTCCCGTTTTAAAGCTAAATAGTACTAAAAAATTCTACACAGGAATTTATCCGTACAGTGTCATGACCAGTACTTTTTATCCTGTAGACAATAACAAACACGCTATCAAAGTAACATCTTCTATGCAAGAATGGTGTGGACATGTGTTTACGCAATTAAACAACAGAACACAATTTGACATCCAATCGTATTCGTATTTTGAAAGTGAATCTGATCAAAAGTTTTCCATGGAAAAAACTATTTTAGAAGACGAATTATGGACAAAACTCAGAATAGATCCTTCGAAATTACCTGTAGGAACACAACAAATAGTCCCTGCGTTGGAAACCTTGCGTATGAAACATATTCCGCTAAAAGCGTATGAAGCCAACGCTACATTGACCAATTCGGGAACAACTTCTACATACACATTAGTTTACCCTAAACTGAATAGAAAATTAGCAATAAACTTCAACACTAGCTTTCCGCACGATATATTGAGTTGGACAGCAACTTCCACAAGCGGTTATGGTAATAATTCGAAAAATTTAACAACTAAAGCGACGAGAATCAAGCAGTTGAAAACACCATATTGGTCAAAAAATAGTGTAAAAGATAGCGTTCTGCGCAAAGAATTAGGTTTGTAAATCCTACAAAAACAAGCAATTGGCAACAGCAATCGTATAGTTGTTATATGGTAAAACCGTAATCAAATCAATCAAAATTTCACGATCTTTAAGTGTAATAATCTGATAAATTAATTACTAAATATTTAAGTCATATTCCACGCTTAATCTACTTGGCTTGAATATCTCATTTTAAGAAGGATAAAATATGCCCTTATTTTATCCTTTTTTTTAGTGAAACTCAGTTTTGAAAAGCCTTGTGCTGAACTTGATTCAGTATCTCAGACGAATTCAATTTGGATTCCTGCCTACGCAGGAATGACAGATAGTTTTTAATTGTCGAATCTTTCAATCCTTCAATCTTTTAATCTTTTAATCTTTCAATTAATACCCAACATCTCATCAATCGTATTCACCGTAACTGAATGATAATTTGGACGTGCTTTTTCATAAATACGTTTAGCATCTTCTAGCCTATTATTACGTTTTAATGCTTTATAAATAGTAGACACATACCAACGACGACCTACAGTCATCAAGAAATCTTCCATGCGTTGGTCTACATTATTTCCATGATAATCATGATTAATTGCTTGTTCAAACCAAACCATGGCAATATAGGAATTAGACGCATTTGAAAAATCGCAAGCTTCGTCTAACTTTTCAAACAATCCATCGTAAAGTTTCTCAGGAATATTTCTAATAAAATGAATTTTTTGCTGAATATTCCAATCTTGTTCACAAACGTTGCTTGCTGTAATAGTTTTGTATTGCCAATCTGAAAGTACGTTATCAACTTCTTTGAATTTATCTGATTTTATTTTAGCAGCATTTCCAGGAATTCCAGCTTTGTACACCCAAGTATCAACATTAAAATCGATATTGTTTTTTTGTAATAATTCAGCATTCAAATACGTGATGAATTTCTCTGTAGTCATGGTAGAAAACGCATGTGTATTGAAATATTCCTTTAAAAAAGCGTCCATTTTAGCACGTCCGACAGTTTCTTCCAACGTCCGTAAAAACAAATAGCCTTTATCATAAGCGATACTATTCATGCCATCATCAGGATTTTTTCCTTTCAAATCGAGTTTCAAATGTGTCGCTTCAGGCTGATTTCTAAAATTTTTAATTTCATCCGATAAATCCTGTCGCCCAATTGAAGCCAACATGTTTGCATATTCTTTTCCGTACAACGCTTCCATGATGCGCATTTCAAAATATACCGTAAAACCTTCGTTCAACCAGAAATCATTCCAAGTAGCGTTGGTAACCAAATTTCCAGACCATGAATGTGCCAATTCGTGCGCTATCAAACTTGTTAAACTACGATCGCCCGCAATTACCGTTGGTGTCGCAAATGTCAAACGTGGATTTTCCATGCCGCCAAACGGAAAACTAGGTGGCAAAACCACTACATCAAACTGATCCCAAGCATACGTTCCGTATAAACTTTCTGCCGCATTGACCATTTTTTCCATATCAGCAAACTCGTAATGTACTTTTTCAATCATTGACTTTTCAGCATATACACCTGTTCGTGGACTAATTTCTTTATACACTAAATCTCCAACAGCTAACGCAATTAAATATGGAGAAATTGGTTGTTTCATCTTAAAACTATATTGACCATTTTCACTTTTTTCTTTCGGATTTTCCGCACTCATAATTGCCAACAACTCTTTTGGCACTTGTACGGTAGCATTATAGGTCAATCGAATTTGTGGACTATCTTGGATCGGAATCCATGTTCGAGTCAAAATTGCTTGTCCTTGTGTGAGTAAAAACGGAAACTCTTTATCAGCCGTTTGTTGTGGATTTAAAAACTGTAATGCTTCAGTTTTATCCGTCGTTTCATACGTAATGGCTACTTCTTTCGAATCTGTTGCAATAGGAATTGATAACGATTGTCCTAGCACGGCATCATTCGCGCCAAGCGTAAACTGTACCTCGTTTCCATCAACCGTTGCTTTTTGAATCTTTAAGTTTTTAACATCAAAAACAATGGCGGTTCCTGCATAGTTTTCTATCGTGTACGTTGCGGTTCCCGTGATGATTTTTTTATCAAAATTAACATCAATATCTAATTGTAAATGTTTGGCAACAGCTTCATTTGGCTTTGCATACGAATGTGTATCAGTAGCGTATGTTGGCATTTCTTTCGTTTCTTTTTCAGGTTGTTCACAACTACTTAACAAACAAATGAGTAAAAATAGTGCGGTGTTTTTTAATAATTTCATAGCGATGGAATACGTAAGTATGGTTTTAATATGATTCGCTTCAAAACTACACAAATTATTCAGATTATACGTAAAACTTACAATTGCTAACTGTTAAGTACGGCTTTTCCGTAACAGGTTCTGAATCATTTTTTATACATTTTCATCATTAACCAAAAAATTATAAAATCATGTTAACAAACATTTTAAACGTTAAGGGAGTTGAAAAACTAGACAAGAATCAGCAAAAAGACGTTAATGGCGGACGTCGTCCTATTTGTGGAGGAACTGGTGGACTTCCAATTAACTGGCCACAAGATCGCTGCTTTGGCTACGGAATTGTATGGCAAAACGGGCAATGTTATGCGTGTTACTAATCATTTTTTTTAAAACTTAAACTCATGAAAAAAAGAAATTTAAAAGTATTAAAGCTTAATAAGAACTCAATTTCTAATTTAGAAACGAAAGCCGTAAAAGGTGGATATCAATCTGAAAATGGCTCCTGCTTTTGGCAAGATTGTCCATCTAGAGATCCTGATTTTATGAGCGATTGTTACTGTCCGTACGAAGGTGGCGGCGGAAACAATACCAATAACTGTCAAACACAAGCCAATTGTGGTTCAAACAATTCATGTGCGTGGGAAGATTGTATGGAATCAATGCCAAACGGCGGCGGTTGTTAAGACAAAATTTTTAAGTGAATCTAAAACATAAAAATTATGAAAAAAAGAAACATTAAAAATTTAAAACTCAACAAAGAATCAATTTCCAACCTTAAAATTACAGCATTAAAAGGTGGAAAAAACACAAATGATATTGAATTATGTGGAACTGATATAAACTCTTGTTATTGGCTAGTATGCCCTTTTACACAACAGGAAGAATAGCATTGACAACTTATAAAATTACAGAACACTAATTCTTACTATAATTTATAAATCAAAAACTCATGAAAAAAAAGAATCTTAAAAATTTAAAACTCAACAAAAAGTCTATTTCTAACATGAAAACTTCTTCGCCTTTTGGCGGACGCGGTTCTAACAATAGACAATGTTACTCAGAAGAAAGACCAACAGTCTGCTATTGGGTTGCAGGTTGTGAAAGTGCTCGACGAACACTATGCTGTTAATGACGATCACAAAACTCATGTAAGCGAACTTCGGTTCGCTTTTTTTATATGCTACATTTAGGGAAAGTTAAAGAACGTTAAAAAGTATATTTCTATAATGAACTTTTCTATTTTTGAAGTTACTTGAACCAAAAATTTTCCAATGAGAAAACTAATACTGTTTATTTTAGTAATTTGTGCCTTTGTTTCAACAAGTACAGCACAAAAACCTGATAAACTTTCCTCCAACCAAATCTACGAGAAAGTACAAAAACTCAACTTTTTAGGTTCTGCATTATACATTGCAGCACATCCAGATGATGAAAATACACGATTGATTGCCTATTTATCAAATAACGTAAAAGCACGTACCGCTTATTTATCACTTACGCGTGGCGATGGAGGACAAAACTTAATTGGTCCAGAAATTCGTGAACAATTAGGCGTTATTCGTACGCAAGAATTATTGGCTGCTCGCCGTGTAGATGGCGGACAACAATTATTTACACGTGCTAATGATTTTGGCTATTCAAAACATCCAGATGAAACCTTAGACATTTGGAATAAAGATGAAGTGCTAAGTGATGTCGTTTGGGCAATCCGAAAATTTAAACCTGATGTAATTATCAATCGTTTTGATCATAGAACACCTGGAAGAACGCACGGACATCATACAACTTCGGCGATGTTGAGTATGGAAGCGTTTGACTTGGCTGGCGATAAAAAGGCGTATGCTTCACAACTTTCAAACTATGAAGCTTGGCAACCAACACGTTTGTTTTTTAATACCTCTTGGTGGTTTTACGGAAGCCGTGAAAAGTTTGAAAAAGCAGATAAAAGCAAGATGCTCAATTTTGATATTGGTGTATACTATCCGCTAAAAGGATTGTCAAACAACGAATTGGCTTCTATAGCAAGCAGTCAACATTTATGTCAAGGTTTTGGTCGATTGACTTCACGCGGAACACAACAAGAATATGTAGAATTTTTAAAAGGAGATTTTCCCGAAGATAAAAGCAATATCTTTTCAGGAATTGATACAACTTGGAATCGTGTAAACGGTGGAAAAGCCATCGGAAACATCTTAACACATATTGAAGCAAATTTCAATTTTGTGAATCCTGCATCACATCTGCCAAAATTGATGGAAGCATATGGGATGATTCAAAACTTAGAAGATGAACACTGGAAAACGATTAAATTAGCAGAAATTGAAGGCATTATTCAGGCTTGCGCCGGATTGTACTTAGAAGCTTCCGCATCGGAATCAAGTGCAACACCAAGAGCTAGTGTTAAAGTGAATATTGAAGCCTTAAACAGAAGTACTGCAAACATCAAACTAAACAGTGTTACTTCTACTATAGACAAGAAAACTACCACAAAAACGCTTCCGTTAAAATCAAATCAGAAAGAAAATTTCACATTAGATATTAACCTAGCTACAGACGACTATTCTGCGCCATATTGGTTGTATGAAAAAGGAACGTTGGGCATGTATAAGGTGGACGATCAACACTTGCGTGGATTGCCTGAAACACCAAGACCCACACTCTTAAAATTCAATCTTACCATTGCTGGAAAGCCTATTACCATTACAAAACCTGTAATTTATCGGTATTCAAAACCAGATAAAGGCGAATTGTATCAACCATTTGAAATTCTACCTGAAGTAACTGCCGATTTTGAAGATAAAGTATTGATTTTTTCATCAAACGAAGCAAGAGAAATTCCTGTAACAGTAATCGCTGGAAAAGATAATATCGACGGATATGTATCAATAAAACATCCGTATAGTTGGCAAGTATTTCCAAAAAAGCAAAAAGTTACTATTGCACAAAAAGGTGATAAAGCAACGTTGATGTTTACCGTAATTCCGCCAGCAACGCAAAGCGAAGGAATTTTAACACCTGAAGTGTATATTGGCGATAAAAAATATACCAAAGCATTGAGCGAAATAGCATACGATCATATTCCGAAACAATCGGTTTTATTACCATCGGAAACGAAAGTTGTTCGTTTAGATATTCAAAAAAGTGGACAATATATTGGATACATTCAAGGTGCTGGAGATGCAATTCCTGAGAGTTTACGCCAAATTGGATACGATGTGATGGTAATTGATCCTGCAACAATTGATGCCAATTCGTTAAAAGATTTTGATGCCATTGTTATCGGAATTAGAGCTTATAATACGGTTGACGAATTAAAATTTAAACAAAAATATATCTTAGATTATGTAAAAAATGGTGGAAATGTCATTGTGCAATACAATACAAACAGACGAATAAAAGTAGATCGCGACCAGTTGGCGCCGTATAAATTATCGCTTTCCAGAGATCGTGTCACAGATGAAACGGCTGCTGTAGAAATTATTGCAAAAGACCATTCTATTGTAAACTTTCCAAACAAAATTGAAGCAAAAGATTTTGACAATTGGGTGCAAGAACGCGGATTGT
Source organism: Kordia jejudonensis (assembly GCF_001005315.1). Lineage (GTDB taxonomy): Bacteria > Bacteroidota > Bacteroidia > Flavobacteriales > Flavobacteriaceae > Kordia > Kordia jejudonensis. The sequence goes on along the minus strand of NZ_LBMG01000004.1, from coordinate 145,722 downwards.
ACTTTCCAAACGAATGGGGAAGCGAGTTTACACCAATACTTTCCATGAACGACAAAAACGAGTCTGCAAAAACAGGAAGTTTGTTAGTTGCCAAATACGGAAAAGGAAATTACATCTACACAGGATTGAGTTTCTTCCGCGAATTACCTGCGGGCGTTCCTGGAGCTTACAAACTATTTACCAATATGATTTCTGTTGGACAAACACAAATTGTAAAGCAATCGCAACTAAAAAACTAACGTATGGAAAATGAAAAATTTGTCTGGAAAAAAATGTACACCGTCATTTTGATTGCCAATTTGATGTACATCGTTTTATTTTACATACTTATGAATATTTTCTCCTAACCCACTGACCTAATGGAATTAACAGACTGGATTGTATTAATAGGAACATTAGCCGCAATTGTTGGTTATGGAACTTGGAAAACGCGCGGAAGTAAAAGTTCCGAAGATTATATACGAGGTGGAAGTACCACAAAATGGTGGACAATTGGATTGTCAGTAATGGCAACACAAGCCAGCGCCATTACCTTCTTATCTACTACAGGACAAGCTTTTAGTGACGGAATGGGATTTGTACAATTTTACTTTGGTGTACCAATTGCCATGGTAATTATTTGTATGGTTTTTATTCCACTGTATCACAAACTCAAAGTATATACTGCCTATGAATTTCTAGAAAATCGATTTGATTTAAAAACGAGGAGTTTAACGGCAATTTTATTCCTAATTCAACGTGGATTGGCAGCAGGAATTACCATTTTTGCGCCAGCGATTATCTTATCGGTTGTTTTAGGTTGGAACTTAGTAACGCTAAATATCATTATTGGTGTTTTAGTAATTATTTACACAGTTTCTGGCGGAACGAAAGCCGTTAGTGTGACACAAAAGCAACAAATGTTTATCATATTTGCTGGAATGTTTACAGCATTTTTTATCATTCTAAATTTAATTCCTGAAGATGTAGGATTTGTCAAAGCACTTGATATTGCTGGTGCAAGCGGAAAAATGGAAGTCTTAGATTTTTCATTTGATTTGGAAAATAGATATACCATTTGGACAGGTTTAATTGGTGGAAGTTTCTTAGCACTCTCCTATTTTGGAACCGATCAAAGTCAGGTACAACGCTATTTATCAGGGAAATCTGTAAAAGAAATGCGTTGGGGAATGATGTTTAATGGACTTCTAAAAGTACCAATGCAGTTTTTTATCCTGTTAGTTGGTGTGATGGTTTTTGTATTTTATCAATTCAATCCTGCTCCGTTAAACTTTATTGATTCTTCCACAGAAAAAGTAATGGCTTCTGAATATAGTGACGAATACGATGCACTAAAAATCAAACAAGCTCTTTTATTCGATCAGAAACAAACAGTGAGTTTACAATTGGCAAAATCGTATAACGAAGCTGACAAAAAGCAATTATTACAATTAGACAGTATTGAAAAAACATACAGAGCAGAAGCAAAATACTTGATCAAACGTGCTATTGACGGAGATTACGGTAAAGAATACGACAAATTATCACAGGAATTAATAGCGCTTCAAGCAAATCCTGAAAGTGATGCGTATAAAGAGAAAAAAGCCGAATTAACTTCGTGGTATAAAGAATCGGCAAAAGATAGCGAAACTAATGATCGTGATTATATGTTCATTTCGTTCATCTTAAAATACTTGCCATTTGGTTTAAAAGGATTGTTATTAGCCGTAATTCTATCCGCAGCAATGTCATCAACTGCGTCTGAGATTAACGCGTTAGCAACCATTACTTCTATTGATTTGTACAAACGAAATTTAAAAGAAGAAAAAGACGATACACATTATGTAAAAGCGACAAAAATGTTCACACTAGGTTGGGGAATTTTAGCCATTATTATTGCATGTTTTGCCAGTTTGGCCGAAAACCTCATTCAGTTGGTAAACATTATCGGTTCAATTTTTTATGGAAATGTATTGGGAATATTTTTACTAGCATTCTTCTTTAAGAAAATCAAAGGAAACGCTGTATTTACTGCGGCAGTAATTACTCAAATTGCTATTGTTGCCGTTTGGTGGATTGATCTGATGCCGTATTTATGGTTAAACTTATTTGGTTGTGTATTGGTAATAATTATTGCTACAATACTTCAAGCAACACAGAAAAAAGTAGCGTAAAAACTAAAATTAGAAAATATAAAAAAGCAGAAGAGGCTGTCTAAAAAGTCAAATTTTCGTCAAACCGAACTTGATTCAGAATGACGTTTTTTAAAACTTTTCAGACAGCCTCTTCGTTTTATACTATAAATTTACTTTTCTATCCTGCAGATTCACATTCCGAAGGAACGCCGCCTGTAAAACTTCTACTTGTGTATGGCTCATATGGTTCATCTGGCGGACCAGAAGGACAATCATTTGTACAATCACAACGGCTTCCTGAAATTCCTCCTACTAAATCGTTTCGCAATTTCACTGCATCAAAACTAGAGATTGATCTCTTGTTTAATGACAAATTTTTTAAATTCTTTTTCTTCATAACGGTGTTTTAATTTATTAATTTTTATAAAGTTAAAAATATTAATAATCAACTATTTACAGAAAAACCATAAGCCAAGTTTGTGAAAAACATACTTAACAAAATTATAGGTTGAAAACGATTACTATAGAAATGTTAAAGTGTAAAAAATGCTTCATAAAACTGCTCCTGACGTACAAATACGGATCGTTACGTAATTTTACGCAACTTATCAAAACCGTAAATTTCACACATAAAATTAGCCGTAAAAAGTGAGTTATTTGACATGAAATTAATCAACTAATCTACCTAATAGTATTGCAAGTTATTTTTTTCTGGTGCAATCCGAAAAACCATAAAAGAGTAGGAATCGTTTTTAAAATTTTACAATCATGAGCGCACAACAAATCACAATTACATTCAAAGCAGAAGGAGCAACTGCATACACAGCAAACGTAACAAATTTATCTGCTGGAAATATGGTCGATCCTTCTTCTGGAGTTTCTTGGAGTACACAACCTGACGGACAAAACCCGTATGTTTGGTATAATGATGGACAAAATGCTAACAAATTCGGCTTGATGGCAAATTACACTTACAATGGTGAAGTAGCCACTGCTTTTTCTCAATTAGTTATCGATCCGACAAAAATATCAGGAAACGTGGCTATTGAGGCAGAATTATGCACAGCAGCTATTGATGGTGATGAAGGAAATACTATTTTACGATTTAAAAGTGCAACGGTAAACGGAGAGGCAAACGAGGCTGTCGCTTCTGTTTCCGATTGGGGAAGTGACAAACCACAACCACCATCAGAGTTTTATAACTAAAATTCTAAAACCCAAACCAACCTACCATTTTTTAAAAGTAAAGCAGTTTCTTGGCTATCAGTTTGAAACTGCTTTTTGTGTGCTTCCTTTTCAAAACTAAAATAATCAAGTGCTTTGCTGTGTAAAAAGATACTTTTCGGTTTAAAATTTTTAATTTAGCAGTGACAATTTATATTTTCATTCATGCAACTTTTTTTTACACCTGAACTCACACCTGAAACGAAAAACTACACATTTTCTAAAGAAGAAAGTAAACATATCGTTCGTGTGTTACGTAAAAAAGAAGCTGATATACTTACTATTACCAACGGAAAAGGAGCTATTTTTTCTGCTAAAATTACCATCGCTGATCAAAAGAATTGTATGGTCACAATACAATCGGTTGAATTTCAAAAGCCAAAAAGTTACAAACTACATTTAGCTGTAGCGCCAACGAAAATGAACGATCGGTATGAATGGTTTTTGGAAAAAGCCACTGAAATTGGAATTGATACCATTACGCCTATTATTTGTGACCGATCGGAACGAAAAGTGATCAAAGTTGAACGTTTTGAAAAAATTATTCAATCGGCTACCAAACAATCGTTAAGTGCGTATATTCCAACACTAAAACCTGCCATTTCATTTGCAAATTTTATCGCAACACATCAAAACGAACAAATGTTTATTGCACATTGTGAAGAAGACAACAAACAATCGCTAAAACAAGCATTACAACCGCAAAAAGATGTAACGATTTTAATTGGTCCTGAAGGCGATTTTTCTCAGAAAGAAATTGAGCTTGCACTTCAAAATAACTATATTCCCGTGACTTTAGGCGATACACGTTTGCGCACTGAAACGGCTGCGATTGTTGCTTGCCATTCGGTTGCTTTTTTAAATGAAAAGTGAGGTTATATACTATAAATTCAGTCGTTTTTTTTTAATCTACGTCAAGCTGAACTTGATTCAGCTTCCCACAAAAAGCTCAAGATAATAGGATTCTGAATCAAGTTCAGAATGACGAAGAGCATCAGACATATCGTTTCAAAAGCAAGATAACTTTAAACATCTTAGTATATTAAAGTACCTTTTTCCCTGCTCCCAAAATATCTTTTCGTCTGTTTTCTAAAATCAAAAATACACTCAATTTATCATTTTTAGTGACAATTTCAGGAATCTGAATGGTGTAGTTTCCTGTATTTTTGACTTCCGTCAGATAGTTCTCTGTAACTACAATATTATTGTTTTTCAGAGTTCTACGAGCATTTTCTCCTCGTTTTACTTCTGTGATTCGTTCTTGAATTGCCAACACAACTCTGGCTTTTGCATTGGAAATATCGCCATCAATTGTATAGCTAAATTTGATTGAATTGCTTTTTTGGTCTATCGCGCCAAGCGAAATGGTATGATTCACTTTATTTTGCTGATATTTTTTAATTTTCGCATACATTTTTGCACGATTGGAACCTACAAAATGCTCTTTTCCATTGACAACTACCGCTGGTGTATAAATTCGATTATCCTTAAATTTCCGAGCATAAGCACGTTGTTTCTGTGTAAATTGTTGCTGACTAAATGGATCTTTCCAACCAATATAATCCCAATAATCAACATGATACGATAAGGTAAATACATTTTCTGCCTTGTATTCGTTTCCAACTTTTTCTAACAATGTATCGGCACTTGGACAGCTTGAGCAACCTTGCGAAGTGAATAATTCTAACACAACCACCGCGTTGTTTTTTTCAAAATTAGGCATAAAAGACGTGAAAAAGAAGAGTCCAAAAAGTGAAAGTGTTACTAAATATTTTCGTTTCATGATCTTAAAGTTTAACTTGCAATACATAAGACGATTTTACATGAAGAAGCTTACGATACTTTTACTTTTATTGAGTTTTTCGCTCACACATGCGCAAGAAATTGGTATTTTAAAATATGGCGGTGGCGGCGATTGGTATTCCAATCCGACTGCGATTCCGAATTTGATCAAATTTTGCAATCAAAATATAAATACAGCCATCAAAGCAAAACCGCAAACGGTGGAAGTTGGCAGTACCGATTTGTTTCAATTTCCGTATGTACATATGACAGGACATGGAAATGTATTTTTCTCCGTGGAAGATGCAGAAAATTTGCGTAAATACTTAATTTCGGGTGGTTTTTTACATATTGATGATAATTATGGAATGAATCAATACATTCGAAAGGAACTGAAAAAAGTATTTCCAAATCAAGAATTGAGAGAAATTCCTGCAACACACCCAATTTTTAAACAACCGTATTCATTCCCGAAAGGATTGCCAAAAATTCATGAACACGATGGTTTACGTCCGCAAGCGTTGGGATTATTTTATGAAAACAGATTGGTCTTATTATTTACATTTGAAAGTGATTTAGGCGACGGTTGGGAAAACAAAGAAATTCACAACGATTCTGATGAAGTTCGATTGAAAGCTTTGCAAATGGGCGCTAATATTGTGAATTACGCTTTCAAACATTAATCAACTATTCAAAATTACCCATGAAACTAAGTTATTACTGTGCTGCTACTTCTTGTGGAAAGATAAATTATATCAAAGTAAACGCTGACAATCGGTATGATTTGAAAGATGAAATTGGCAAAGAATTCAACGAACGCTGTAAACATTGTGGTAAACATACCAAAAAGCATATCAATCGCTTATATGCAGAACCAAATTCAAAAATTATATGGATTTCAATCTTAATAACAATTATACTGTCAATAGCTGTATTCATTGCAAGTAAAAAATATGTTATTCTATTAGTGTATGGAATCCCATTAATTGTTTGGAAAACCCAAATAGCCAAAGCAAAAAATTTCAATAAATTAATGATTGATTAACTATAATCATGTCACAACTCACACATTACACAACTAATTTTAACAAACGAACGTTTCCTATTACCTTGGTTTCAGATCAAGTTTCGAATGCGCCAAATATTGGTTCATTATTTCGTATTTGTGATGCGTTTGGTATAGAAAAAGTTATTTTTTGTGGAGAAAATATTCCTGTTTTTGGTAGAAAAATGACCAAAACCTCACGTGCTACCGAAAAAGTAGTTCCTTTTGAAATTACAGAAGACATTCATCCTGTTATTACCCAATTGAAAAACGATGGATATACTATAATTTCATTGGAAATTACAGATAAGAGCCAATCGATTCATGAAATAGACTTTTCGCAGTTTGAAAAAATTGCCCTAGTGATTGGCGATGAAAACTTTGGTGTCAATCCTGAAACGCTCTACGAATCGGATATTATTACTCATATTGACATGTTTGGGCAAAATAGTAGTATGAATGTGGTACAAGCGACCAACATAGTACTTTACGAAATTACGCGTCAACATGTTGCGAAATAATTTTATTGTCTTAATTTTAGCTTCAAACCAATTTCTATGAGTTCAAATACTATCGCAAACGGCATTTTAAAAGCAGCAGGCGTTATGCTTGGTGCGTATCTACTTTATAAGTTTTTTGAAAAAATTCAAGTAGTTATTGTATATATTGCCATTGCGGCAGTGATTTCATTGATTGGACGACCAATTATTCGTTTTTTAAAAAATCGTCTAAAGTTCAAAAATACACTTGCTGTTATTTTTACAATGGTTTTTATGATTGGTTTACTTGTAGGATTGATCTTAATGTTTATACCACTAATTGCAGAACAAGGACACAATTTATCTTTAGTTGATATTGATGCCTTGCAAGGAAATATAAAGAATCTGTACATACAAATTTCAGAATATCTGGCAACTAAAAATATAGATTTTGAACGTTCATTAGAAGAATCAAAAATATTTTCAAGCTTCGATTATACCATCATTCCAAACTTTTTCAACTCGTTGGTCAGTGGTTTTGGAAACTTTAGTATTGGTTTGTTGTCAGTTTTGTTTATTTCATTCTTCTTACTAAAAGACAGCAAGTTACTAGAAGATGGAGTCATGGTTTTTGTACCAAGTAACAAAGAAAGTCGCTTGAGTAAATCATTTGAAAAAATTAAAGATTTGTTATCTCGATACTTTGTCGGATTGGTATTTCAGATTCTAATTTTATTTGTCATTTACACCATCGCACTTTTAATTTTTGGAATTAAAAACGCCGTTGTGATTGCATTTTTGTGTGCTTTGTTGAACTTAATTCCTTATATCGGACCATTGTTTAGTGGTGTTTTGATGTTATTATTATGTATGACAAGTGATTTGAGTGCAAGTTTTAGCGAAGTAATTTTGCCAAATACCATTGGTGTGATGATCTTTTTTGTCGTTGCTCAATTGATTGATAACTTTTTAAGTCAACCACTCATCTTTTCAAATTCTGTAAAATCGCATCCGCTAGAAATTTTTCTGGTCATTATCATTTGGGGAATTTTATTTGGAATCATCGGAATGGTTGTCGCTGTACCATCATACACAGCATTAAAGGTAATTTTGAAAGAATTTTTGTCTGAAAACAAAATTGTCAAATCGCTCACAAAAGATATTTAATCTTGAATCCTGATCTCTTATCTTCCAAAATTCAACACTTCATCAATACACATGTAAATGATGATATTACGACACTTTTATTGAAATATAAAGAAGTTGAAGGTGTTCCATTTCCTGAAATTGCCGAACAAATAGCCTCAAAAATTCGTTGCAAAAAGAAATTGCCAACATGGTTTGAAACTGAAAATATCTATTATCCGAATAAATTAAACATTGAACAAACTTCTTCTGAGCAAACTGCAAATTACAAAGCGAGCTTGCTGAAAGGCGAATCTATCATTGATTTAACAGGTGGTTTTGGCGTGGACTGTTTGTATTTTTCAACACATTTCAAAGAAGTGACACATTGTGAAATAGCTGAAAAACTATCAAAAATTGTCTCGCATAATTACAAGGCTTTACAAATAGACAATATAAAGACTGTCAATGAAGATGGTATTTCTTATTTGAAAAACAATCCACATAAATACGATTGGATTTACATTGATCCTTCGCGCCGAAATGACGTAAAAGGGAAAGTTTTTTTATTAGAAGATTGTTTGCCAGATGTTATTTCGCATCAAGAAACCTTATTTGAATATGCTGATACTATTTTAATTAAAACCTCTCCATTACTCGATATTACAAATGGTTTGCGTTCGTTGCAACACGTAAAAGAAGTACATGTAGTTGCTGTGAATAATGAAGTAAAAGAATTATTATGGTTGTTAGATAAAAAATTGACTACCGAAAATGTTTGTATTCGTACCATCAATCTAAAAAAACAGGAAACCGAAACTTTTGATTTTTATCTGTCGGAAGAAAAAGCACAAAAAGTTGATTTTGGTTTGCCAAAAAAATATTTGTATGAACCCAATGCGGCTATTTTAAAAGCTGGCGGTTTTTACAGCATTGCTCAAACATTTCAACTTCAAAAACTGCATCAACATTCACATCTTTATACTTCAGATACTCTAATTTCCTTTCCTGGCAGGCGTTTTGAAGTGAAAAATGTATTGCCCTACACGAAGAAAATTATCAAAAAAGAATTAAATTTGAAGAAGGCAAACATTACAACTCGCAATTTTCCTGAGTCAGTTGCCACAATTCGAAAAAAATTAACACTTTCTGACGGCGGAACAGACTTTTTGTTCTTAACTACCTTATATACAGGGAATAAAACTGCGATTCACTGTGTAAAAATATAAGAAATAGCTGTTAAAAAATTGATTTTACGGTTTTACCGTAGCTTTTATAACAACACACCTTATCCCATACTTAAGACTTCTACTTACATTTGGTATATGCAATACAGTTTTAGGGATTTAGGGGAATCCACTATACTTTGGGGAACTTTTAATTAAGTTCCCCTTACTTCTTTTATAGGGTTAATATTTTTGTAAGCTGCCCAAGATTTTTCTGCCAAAGCTAGCTTCTTATCGGAAAAACATAGCATTTCAACGATTCATCAATATTTTTTGCAGACGGAAAGTACAGATACTTCGGAAACCTATAGATTTACAGTATTAGTTTTTAGGTAACTAGTAAATAACGATAAATAAAGCCGTGCATCAAATTTGAGTACGGTTTTTTTTATGCTGTCACAATACAGATATTAAGAATCTTCAAAATAAATTCTAAAAAAAATCATTTTTATCATACTAAAAATCTTACAATAGAGAGCGTTAATCGATTATATGTGGAGTTTGTAGAATGGAAATAGAAATCTAAGAGAATTATCTAATCTTATCTATAGCTTTGCTGGACTGAATTCAGAATGAGGATCTTTAATTTATTTATTGCACATAACACTCAATCATTCTAATACATACGTTTCTAGTTTTTTTAAGCCGAAAACTACAAATGTATATTCAGATAACAGCAAATGATCATTCGGCAACGAATTTTCACTATTGTTGTATGTAAATACAACTCTTATAAAAGGAAGGTTTATGGTAGGGCCTTCCTTTTTTTTAGTGAAACTTAACTTCATAAAGCTTGTGCTGAACTTGATTCAGTATCGAAGACGCATATGAAGTTGTAGTTGAACTAATCCCGTTGCAGAACGGGATCTTATACTTTTCAATACTTACATTTATTCACCCAACTTTTTCTGAAGTTACTTTTATAGTGAAACTTAACTTCATAAAGCTTGTGCTGAACTTGATTCAGTATCTTAGACAAATTCAAAATTAATAGTTGAACTAATCCCGTTGCAAAACGAATTCTTCTACTCGCAAAAACCATTGTTGATTCTAAAAGATCAAACTTCATTATTTCGCCATTCTTTTTTAAAAATTTAACGAATCAAATTACTTTCAATTCAAAAACATATTGTAATATTGCAATATGGGAATAACTAAAACAATAGGTTTTTCAGAAACAATTATAGAAATGGCCGATATTTTAAAAGTATTAGGTCATCCTGCACGTTTGTCTATTATGGAATATTTGGCAAAAAGTCCATCCTGTATTTGTAACGATTTGGTTGAAGAATTGCCGCTCGCACAACCTACAATTTCAAGACATTTGTCTGAATTGAAACGAGTTGGCTTGATTCAAGGAGAAATCTCAGGAAAGAATATTTGCTATTGCATTCATCCAAAAAAATGGACTGAAGTATTGTTGCATTTTGAAATGATTACCACTTCCCTAGTTGATAAAAAACAATGTTAATTCACTTTTAAACGCGTTATTGAGAAGAAAGATAAATTGAATCAAAAGATTTCTCGACTGCGTTTGAAGTGACAAAATTTAATGATTAAACACCTACATATATGAAATTATCAGAAGTAAAAGCTCGTTTACAAAATTTAGAACAATTGGATTTCGTTTTGCCAAATTCGCAAAAGGTAGAACGTCATTTTCATGTCACAGAAGTTGGTATGATTACTAAAAACTTTATTGATTGTGGTGGAAAAATTCGCAATGAGAAAGTCGTGAATTTTCAATTATGGTCTGCTGATGATGTTGATCATAGATTGGAACCAAAGAAATTAATGAATATCATTACACTTTCAGAAAAAGCATTAGGTATTGAAGATTTAGAAGTTGAAGTTGAATACCAAGCAGAAACGATCGGGAAATATGGTTTGGAGTTTGAAAACGGACATTTTGTACTAACCACAAAGTTTACAGACTGTTTGGCTAAAGATAACTGTGGAATTCCTGTAGAAAAACCAAAGATGAAACTATCAGAATTGCAAGCGAAAATGGAGTCTTGCTGTACGCCAGAATCTGGTTGTTGTTGAGAAATTATCTAGTTGGGAATTGTTTAGAATTGTCTAATAAAGGAACGAGTTTACTGATTGTACCAATAGTTGGCGTTCGTTTTTAATCTTTCATCAATTCGTATGAATAAAATCCAACATTATTTTTATTGGCAGAAATTGAAAGCGCATCTCCGTTTATTGTATAAGTGTATACGCCACTTAGAATTAAATTCCAATCAAAATCTGCTGTCCAGATGTTGATGTCGTTAAACGTCATAGTTGAATTGTTTATTTCATACGTACCATTTCCTCCAGCTGGAAAAGAATTGCTATTTCCGCTACTTTGATAATTGTTGCCTCCAGTAAAACTAACCGTTACAGAATTAGAAAAAGTGTCTCCATTTGTATATACGACCGTAAAAATTCCTGTATAATTTCCGTTGAGACTTTCAATTGCATTCGTATCATCGTCATTATTACATGAGCTAATCGTAAGCGATAAAATCGAGAAAAAAATCAATGCACATATACTATTTTTCATAATTCGGTTTTATACATAGATGCATCTTTATCAAAAGGTTGCGTGATTTTTAGCACTAAAAATGTATGCATACTAAATATATATTCATTAAATAGAATTGTAAAAATAGGGTTTTACGCAACCTAAACGAATAATGCATTGATAATCAAATTATTGAACATCTTAAATTACTTTCATACTGTTTCCATAGAAATACTTGTATCAACTAAAATCTTCAATTATGAACGCTGTTGAATTTTAGAAATATCAAGACAAAACACTTGTGATGTAGAAAAAAGAATTCCAAAAAAAAGTAACATTCGCAATTCATTCCAGCATATATTTTAATATTTCTCAACTAAAAAAGTCATAATACAAGTGATATTGTAAAAAAACAATAACTTTGGCGAATATTTTAAGCTATTTCAGAAACAAAGCATTCATAAATGGAGAAAGAATTAACCATAGTTGTTCCCGTATATAATGAGGAAGACAATTTAGAACGTGTTGAAAAAGAGTTGGCTACCTATGCAAAAGCCGCTAAAATTCCTGTTAAAGTTTTGTTTGTAAATGATGGCTCTAAAGATAAAAGTCAGGAAATGATTGAAAAAATCTGCGCTGACAGTGACATCTTCAATTTTATTAGTTTTCAGGAAAATCGTGGTTTGAGTGCCGCTATTAAAGCTGGTTTTGACGAAACGCAAACTAGCTTAGTTGGGTATATTGATTCTGACTTGCAAACTGCTCCTGCTGACTTCGATTTACTACTTGAACATATTGGCGAATACGATTTGGTGACTGGCGTTCGTGCCAACCGAAAAGATTCGTTTGTAAAAAATATGTCGTCTAAAATTGCCAATGGAATTCGTAGAACCTTTACCAAAGATGGTATGGACGATACTGGTTGTCCGTTAAAAATCATAAAGACTGACTACGCAAAACGCATTCCGATGTTTAAAGGATTGCATCGTTTTCTTCCTGCGATGATTTTACTGCAAGAAGGAAAAGTGAAGCAAATTCCTGTATCACATTTTCCACGCATTGCTGGAGAAGCAAAATACGGTTTATGGAATCGTTTGTTGGGTCCGTTAATGGATTGTTTTGCCTACGTTTGGATGAAGAAAAAGTACATCAACTACGCTATTGCTAAGAAAGGATGATGTACGCTTGGTATGTGTTTGCTATTGGCGCGCTTGCGCAATTGTTATTTTCTGGAAGAACCTTACTACAATGGATTGTTTCTGAACGGAATAAAAAAGTATTGACTCCTTCCCTGTTTTGGAAACTGAGTCTAATAGCTTCCTTCCTACTCTTTATTTATGGATATTTACGTGACGATTTCTCCATTATGCTTGGGCAAATATTGACCTATTTTATTTACATTAGAAATATGGAATTGCAAGGCGAATGGAAAAAGATGCACAAACTTGTTCAAATTTTTCTACTGATTTTCCCACTAATTATCGTCACTATCGGATACAATAATAACAAGCAAGATGTTGATAATTTACTAAACAATGAAGCCATTCCGGATTGGTTGTTGATTTTAGGGATTGTTGCACAAATTATTTTTACCTTACGCTTTGTATATCAATGGATTTACTCCGAAAAAAACAAAGAATCTAGCTTGCCACTTGGTTTCTGGATGTTGAGTTTATTAGGTTCTAGTTTAATATTTACCTACGCTATTTTTAGAGTTGATCCCATTTTAATTGCGGGACACGTTTTCGGAATTTTTACCTATGTTAGAAATATAATGTTGTTAAGAAATCAATCATGAATTTTATACAAGAAAAAAATTACATTTGGATTTTAATTATTGTTTGTTTTGCAATCTTTTTTGTAAATCTTGACGTATTGTATCCCAATATTATGGAAGCTAGAAACTTTATCACAGCACGTGAAATGGTTTCTGACGGCAATTGGTTACTAACAACCATGAATGGCGAACCACGTTACGAAAAACCACCATTACCGACTTGGCTAGCAGCAATTTCAGGTATGTTTTTCGGCTTTAAAAGTTTAATGGCATTGCGAATTCCTTCAGCATTTATTACGTTGCTTTTAGTACTGTGTTCATATCGTTTTGGCGTATATTTTATAAAAAACAAACAACAAGCCTTTATCAATAGTTTGCTTTTAGCAACATCATTTTACATCATTTTTGCAGGACGAAACGGAACTTGGGATATTTTTGCACACGGTTTTATGATTGTTGGAATTTACTATATATTCCAATTTTTCTCTTCCGTAGAAAATATCTGGAAAAATGCCTTGTTAGCTGGACTTTTCATAGGATTATCGTTTATGAGCAAAGGTCCTGTTTCACATTTTGCGTTGTTTTTACCGTTCATAATTGCGTACAGTATTGTGTATAAATACGAAGGTTTTAAGCGAAAATGGTTACCACTTTTAGGTTTAATTGTTATCACAGGAATTTTATCATCTTGGTGGGCACTTTACATTTATGAAATGGACACCGCTACCGCAACGGCAATTGCAGATAAAGAAACAACCGCTTGGAAAGATAGAAATGTACGACCATTTTACTACTATTGGAGCTTTTTTGTACAATCGGGAATTTGGACTGTTGTTGCGTTTGTAAGTTTGTTATATCCGTATTTAAAATCACGCGTAGACAATTTGAAAGCTTATAAATTTAGCTTGTTTTGGACACTTTTTGCGGTAATTTTATTGTCGGTTATTCCTGAGAAAAAATCACGTTATTTATTACCCGTTTTAATTCCGTTAGCATATACAACAAGTTTTTATATGATGTATGTTTTTAAATCATTTAAAACGAAGATGCAAAAGTTGGAAAAGCTTCCTATTTATATAAATTTTGGATTGGTAGGATTGATTGGTTTAGCATTTCCGATAGTTGGTTATCTGTTTCTACAAGATCGCTTAGACGGTTTTTATACGCGATTTGGGATTACTTCCGTGCTTTTAGTTCCGATAGGTTTTTATATTATAAAGTATTTGTATGAAAAAGAGATTCAGAAAGCATTTTACCTCATCATTTTGTTTTTGATGACAACTATTGTTTTCGGATTTCCGTTGGCGAATGCATTTTTAGACAATCCAAAATACAACTCGTTAAAAGACATATCGCGCAAAGCAACTGAAGAAAAGATTCCTGTGTATATGTTTAATATTCAATCGCCAGAATTGGTGTGGGATTATGGTGGAAAAGTTCCGTTACTTCACAGTCATGCGTTAGAAATTCCAAAAGAAGATACTTTTAAAGTTTTGGTCATGATTGATGGAAAGAAAGGTGTTGAACAAGCGTTTCCAAATGCTAAAATTACGTACCAAGAAACCTTTGATTTGAATCCGATTGACGAAACTAAAGGCGGTTATAAAGATCGTTTGCGAACGGAAATGTATTTGGTGGAGCGGAAATAGGTGTTGGTATTGGGGTGTTGGGTTTTAGGTTTTAGGTTTTAGAAAAAATCAACTTCAATTTCAATTTCAACTTCGGTTTCATAAATTTCGAAACCAAGCCAATTGTTCGGCAACGCCTTCTTCTAAAGTTACTTTCGGGTTGTAGTTTAAGAGTTTTCGAGCTTTGTCAATGTTTGCTTTGGTACGTTGCTGATCGCCCGAACGCGGTGGCAATTCGTTGAATTGTATGGTTGTGTTCAGTAATTTTTCAACCGCATCAACACCTTCTTGTGTGGTATATTCTGCTTCCGTTCCAATGTTGAAAATTTCTCCATTACACACTTCTTCTTTACCTATTACACTTGTGATTCCATCCACAATATCACTTACATGTGTAAAGCTTCGCAAATGCGTCAAACTTCCTGTAAATAGTGGAAATGATTTATTATTCAATCCACAATCTAACAGTTTTGTGAAAAGTTTATCTGGTCGTTCACGCGAACCGTAAACTGAATATAATCGTAATGAACATGCGTTGAGTTTGTTCAATCTTGAATTGTGTAAAACCAATTGTTCAGCGGCTAATTTTGTCACGCCATAATGTGAAGCAGGTTCTGGCGCTACCGATTCTGGATGTGTTGCATTTAAGCCATAAATAGAAGAAGTTCCAATATTTACAAACAGTTTCAACTCTTTTTCGGCCAATGCGTATGTTAGTAAATTTTGTGTAGCAATCACATTATTCGTCAAGTAGTCTTCAAAAGTTGATGTTGCTGCAATGCCAGGTTGTGCGGCAAAGTGAAAAATATAGTGTATTCCTTTTGGAAGTTTTTCAATGGAAGCTGCATCACGTAAATCTTCTTTTAAAATTTCGATACCTTTCGATCTAAGAACAGCTGCATTTTTTTGTTTTAAATCTACAGGATAATAAGTTGAAAAGTTGTCAATTCCTATAATAGTATGTCCAGCTTTTTGTAAATATTCTGCAACATGCGATCCAATAAATCCAGCAATTCCTGTGATAAGTATCTTCATTGATGTACTTCCTAATGTGTTTGATGCATAAAAGTATACATAATTTATGAAATGCCTTTATTTTTTTTAAAAACTGTATTGTTTTACGCTATATTCAAAAGGCTTTCCTGTTACGGAAAGCCTTTCTTTATATGCATAATCAACGCAAAGTGATACACGTTTTTCAGTTGGTCTGATTGCAGTTGTATCTATTATACATATACCTTTAGTGATGTTTGCATACGGATGTTATTGTTTAACCAATTTTGTGGTGTATGAATTGTTTCCGTTAGAAACTTTTACCACATATATTCCTATAGCCAATTGCTGTAGGTTTACCATCGTTTTTTGCGTAGTTGTTTTTAGTTGTAACTGTGGTATTCCTTGAATGTTATACAATTCAATTTGATAACTGGTTTTTGCATCAAAATCTTTGATATAAATTGTAGTTTCATTGTTAGAAGGATTTGGATAGAGTGTTAGTGCTTGTTCATCAGTAACAGCCAAAGTTTCCTCTTTTTTGATAATTTCATCATAATTTTGATTTGAATTACCACGATCGCCTCCACTTTGCATCATTTTTCCTTCTCCACATTCGTCTACAGGAGCAATATAAGCGATCAATTCGGCACCAAATTGAATTTCTGTACCAGGTTCAAAGGTGATTGTTTCTCCTGCTTTCATTTCCACATCCGCTTCTGGCAATACAATGAATGGCTTTTTTTGTGTTTTTATCGTTACATTTTCACCAGTAGCAATCGACGTGACTGCTTCGTATTTTACTGGATAAAAGTTATACGATCCGCCAGCGAAATGTCCAACTCTTAAAAATTGCAACCAAATGTCATCGTAATGCGTTTCATCGAGCATAAATTCTGTTAGTAATGGAGTTTCTGGATCATCTTCCGAACCTGCGCCATGTTTTACATCAATTTCTGCTGCATAAACTGCATCGAAAGGTGTAATGGCATATTGACCCGAACCATGACTGATAGAAGGATAACCAAATTGTGTTGTTTGCGAACTTGCCGTTTCAGGAAGTAAATTGTTTGCTCGTAAATCGTATTCAAATTGACTTACTACATTAATGTCTAATGCACTTGATGTTGGTAGAAAACAATCTGTTGATTCAATATCTACTGCTGGACTGAATTGTAAAAACGTAGCTTTCGTAAAATTTCTAAGAATATTATAAATGCCTACATGACTTCCTTGTACGCCATCTGTGTTCCAAGAAGTTGCGTTTACATGCTTTTCTTCATCGAGTAATACATTGTACGCCCAATCGCCTGAAAATATTGGCTTTTTTCTAAAAAATCGTCTAAAAACCATATGTCCAGCTCCATCAACAGGACGCCATTCCATAAAGTTGTGTCTGTCCCAGCCCCAAAAACCTACGTGTTTGTCTATTTCAAGCATCGTTGCATTATCAGGTAAGGTACCAATGACATGATTGGAATCTTCAGGTCTGTCCGCACCGTCCGAAACACCAATGTTTCGAAGAATTGGATAGCTTCCAGGTTTGTCATACGGAGCTGGTTGATAGTAATAATCTGATGAAAGTTTGTGGCGAGAGTCAACAAAAAACGGATGTGGCGCTTGTGTTGGACTTCCTGCATCTCCTGTTTGCGTATAATGATAGATTAAGAAATCTTTTGCCAATGGCGAACTGATAAAGAAATACTGCTCTAGTAATCCTAAAACGTCAGTAGCTGGTAAATACCATTGTGGATTTTCCAAAATACTTACCAACGAATGTTGCGCCGCCAGTGGAATGTTTGCGCCTTTGTGTTCTCCATCATAGGAAATTAACAACCGAGAATGATGCAAATTGTCCACAATTGGAGTCGCACTGTAATCTGTTTCCATCATTTTTAACGCCATTCTTGCTACCAAAGCGCCCGAACTATACCCTGTAATGTGATTCTCAATGTACGAACCATTGTTAAATTTTCGCTGATTGATCGTTTTGACAATGTCTTTTACCAACAATGCTTGATTTTCAATACGATCTGCGCCATAGCCAAACCTGATTACAATGACATCAAAATTTCGCTGATGTAGTTCGTCCAAATAGCCGTTGGTATTGTACTTTGTAACTAACGTAATGAAATTTTCAATGTTTAATGGATTGTAACCCATTACCATGATGGCAGGTTTTGTAAGTACTCTTTGCTTGTTATTACAGCCGTAAAATACTTTGATTTCTGCTTTTTGACTTTGTCCATACATGTTACTGTTCGTAAACGTTTCAGCTCCTGTACTCAATATGTTTGAAATTGAAAATGCACTTGATGATGTAAGTGACGGCAATCCTTTTCCAATCAATGTAAAGTTATCTGTAAATAGATTTCCGAGTTGTGATGTGTATTTTACGGTAAAGTTATTTACACCAACATTTAGTTGTATGTCTACATAACTTCCGTTCCCGAGAATTCCTAAAGAAACACCATTTTGTATGATTTCTATACTTTGAATCTGTTCTTGTGAGATGTTGTATTGATTTTCTAACGAAACACGAACCGTTTCATATACAGATAGTTCGTCTGCTAGAATGTTTGCCGCAAATACAGTTTCCTTTTGAATTACTTGTTGCGGATTCGCATTCAATTTTAGTTTGTAACCATCAGACGCTACAGTTAGTTTTTGCTGCGCAAGTGCCGTTTCAACATCGACAAAATTGTATGTTGTAAATAATACACCGATCGGAATTTTGATGATATCGCCATCTTCTTGATGTCTGTTTTTTGCCATCTCTGTATAATAATTCGCGAGAGGTTCATACGGGTTTTGCTGTGATAGATTGGATAAGTACAAATCGTTGTATGCTAAAATCCAGTCGCTTGCTGTTCGGTTTTGCTGTTGTCCCGATGTTTGTCCGCCTAGTTGAAATATAGACGATTGTGCGTTACTCAGATTGAGTAAAAAATTGGTATCACAATGTGGAATAATATTTCCAAATACACGCTGATTTAATTCGTCATGCGTTGCAGGTGCATTATTTTGTGACCAACTTATCTGCGCGATCAAAAATAGCAACGCACATATATGTTTGGTATAAATTTTCATAATGTCTGTGTATTTAGATTATTTTATCTTCTTTAATTCATTGATTTCCTTTTTTAATTCAATTACATACAAGGTAAGTTCTTCAATTTTTTCTAAAAGTTTTGCATCTATTTCGCCTAAATTCAATCCTTCACTTTCTACTTCTTCCGCAGATGGAATATTTGGCAAATGACCATTTTCGTTGATGAATGTTTCAACTTCTTCTAGCGGTTTTAAGTTGTAATTTTTCGCAAATACATAATCTGCCCAAACACCAGCCGCCACATCTACTTTTATTTTTTGTGTACGAATTCCTTTTTTTACAAATAGTTCATAATCATCACAATCTTCACATGGATCAAAGTCAAACCAATCGCCAATCATGGTTTTTCCAGCAGAAATCCATAAGTTGTCTTTGTTAGAACTTACAATACTCAAAATGTTTCCGTAACCGCCATGAAAGTTGCTAAAAGCTCTGATTCTCCAGTTTTCGCTTCCATCGCTGTGTTTAAAAGAAATTCCTCCATATGTATTTGGAACTTCTGGTTGAATTCTAATTTCTTGTTTATCACCCAAACGCACATCAAAACGTGCCTCAGGATTATCGGTTCCGATACCAACTTTTGCTCCGATAGTAGTATCTTTTGTAGCTGAAAATACTGGTTGATTCGCATCAAATCCAATGAGAAACGAATAGTTTTTAGTATTTACAATATCTTGTCCGAAAGTAAATGAAAATGTTCCGTTTGCTTGTGTATTTCTTCCGAAAGTGAATGAATGTGGCGCTGTAGATTTGTTGCTATGACCAAAACTAAAAGCGTTTAAACCACTTACATTGTTATTAGTTCCGAAAGCTCCTGATTGTGTCCCTGATACTATATTTGAGAGTCCAAAAGCGAATGAATAATCTTTGTCTACATTATTGTTACGCCCTGCCATGAATCCAGCATCTGTAGAACTTAAATTCATAACATTTCCCGTTCCAACTGCTGTTGAATTTCTACCATTTACGATATTTCCGTCACCAAAAGCAGATGAAGTAGGATCTAAGGTATTAGTTCCCCAATTTGGTTGTGCGTAATTGATGGTTGTAATGAATAGTCCTACGACAAGGACTACTGCGTGTAGTTTGTTTTTCATAATTTTTTAATTAGATATTTTTTCCTGTTGTTATTTTAAGAGGCGTTGGATATTACCTCAAAAGACCGGTCTTATATCTAATAGGGAAGTTTTGAAAATTTCATTACCCATTTATTTTTGAATACTTATCGTTTCTCGAAATGAAACTGTTGCAATTACCGCTTTCTGAGCCATATATAGCTTCCAAAAACGATAATAATTATGATGCCGAATAAGATGTATATTGTATACGAAGTTGATTGAAATTCCACAGCATTGGTACTTCCTGTGAGCGTAAAAGCTGCCCAATAGTACGGCGTATTTTGTGAAAACTGATGCTTTTGCAAGTACTCTTTTTTGGCTATTTGTAACGCTTTCGATTTTGTTGTTCCTTGTGTGAGTTCACGATAAAAGGTTTGTAAGAGTTCGTTTCCAGCTTGTTCATTTACATTCCAAAGAGAAGCCATGACACTTTGCGTACCATTGTAAAAGAAACCTCTTGAAAGGTTGATAACACCTTCACCAGAAAGATTGATTCCATCGTTTGTTTGACATGCATCTAAAATGACCAAATCTGCCTGATTTTCCAAGCCAAAGAGTTCCGCAAGTGTCATTTTTTCTTCGTAAAATGAGATCCAAGGCTTTTGTGTGAGACTGTCTAAACCTGCGTGTGTGTTGAAGTGCATGATTTCAAAGTCATTTTGTTTTGCTATGAAATTTGCTTTCGATGCTTCTTGTTTTGTAAGAATGACCGATTTGTCAATGTCCTTTACCAATTGCAACATTTTTTCCGTTCCTGTTAAATTGGGCAATTGTGGATTTTTAAATTCTTGTGGTGCAATGGTTAACAGTTTTTGCGCTGGCGAATTTTGCTTTTTCTGAATTTGTTCAAATAGTGAAAAAGATTGTAAATACACTATTTCCGTATTGTTTACGAGATAATGTTTTGCCAAATCGCCGTCATTTTGTATGCGTAAAATTTCAAAAGGCACATATTGCAATTGTTGATCGGCTACGACGGTAAGTTTTTTACCTTTCAAGCGTTCTACAGCATTTTCAAACGGAAATAGTTGTGTAAAGATACTGTGTGCTACTTTTTTATACGTGATCAACTCTTCATCAGACAACAAACGTTTGGTCATCAACGAAGATATTATTTGCAGTTCTTCTTGAAATTTTGGCGTATTTGAAATTTTAAAAAATACTGGTTTTTCCGAATCAACGTAAATTCCGTAACCATCGGCTTCATTTAAAATGTATTCTACAAAGGCTTCCTTTTTTTGTGTAACACTTGTACGAGTTTTGTGCAATGAGGTAATGGCAACTTCCTGCTTTGTTCTCATGTATTCAGGATATTCAGATTGCATAGAATCTTTAAATTGCTCGTATTCTTTATGTGTTTCTGCATATGTTTTTTTCCATGCTTCATCTTCTGTATGTTGCTGAGATGCTTCTTGCAACGCCAACATTTTGTAATGCAATTGATGATCACGTGCTACCAAATTTTTGGGTACATTTAGGTTTAGTTTCGCCTGAAACGTTTTGATGTTTTCCTGTAATAACAACGCTTTGTTTTTTTCCATGTAATAGAATGCACTCGCCGAATCATTCAACAAATAACAAACTTCTACCGCCAATAGATAGGTATTCACGCCTTTTTCAATCCAAAATAATTTAGAAGCTTCTGTGTCAATTTCATAACGAATTAACGATACCAATTGATCTATAAGATGTACTGCTTTTTTTGCTTTATGAAGATATGTGATTGATTGTTCTTGAGTATATGCATGTACATAATGATCTGCCAGATCAATTAGATAAATTAGCATATCTTGCTCATATTCAGATTGTTTTATTTCTTCCAATGTTGGCAATCGGAATTGCTGCGTGGTATTTTTTTCAAGAATTGTGGTAATTGCTTTTTCTAAATACGGAAGTTTTTCTGTGGCAATAGCGCTATTTAAATAATAGCCCATACTATTATAAGCGGTTGCCTTTTGTTCAACATCGTCAGATTCTTTTAGAATTTTTTGAAAACAAGCAGTTGCCAAATCATACTTTTCTTGTTTGGAATAGATGATGCCTATGTTGTTTACAATCAGTAATTCTCCGTATTTTTTTTTACTTTTTATAAATCCTTTTTCTGCTTTTTTGTAAAAAAACAATGATCTGTCGTAATCTTTGAAACTATCATAAATAACTGCCAAACTGTTATTCAATACATTTTGATTATTTTCTGATAAACTGTCTAACAGAATGTATTTTTGTTGCTCTTCAATTGCTTTTAAATCTTCCGTATTAACCGTAATAATCGTTTTATACTTTTCGGCGTATGTGTTGATAATATCACTTCGTAAATTGCTTTCAATCTTAGGATTTGCGCTTAGTTTTGTATTAGCCAAACCTAAATTTAAATAATGCATGGCAAGTTGAATATCGCCTGTTTTTTTAGCATCTCTGCTCAATATTCGGTGTGCAAATGAAGTTACCGAATCTGCACCTTTAGCATCTATAATTTCTATTAAAAGTGCTGTTGCTTCTTCATTTTTTTTCAAACTTGCATACACACGTGAAAGATAAAACTTGCTTTTCGTATATGCTTCTTGATTGTTAAATTTAGAGCGTATTTCTGTAGCTTTCATTAATAAAGGAAGCGCTTTTTCATATTCCTTTTTTTCTCTGTAACAAGTACCTAGATGATGATAAAGCGCTCCTAAATTTTCTGTCTGTTGACGTGTATCTTGTGCTAAAAGTAACTGCTGAAATCCTTCAATTTTGTCATTTACTGCTTTTATAGCTGCTATGCTGTCAATTTTTGTTGATAGTTCATCTTGTGCATGTACACATAGTACAAAACACAGACAACTTAATAGTAATAGTAGACGATGTGAAAGCATTTTTACATTAAAAATAGACAATATATTTAATACTCAGCAATAATGTATCTATTGTGCAATGTATTTTTAATTTCTTCTTCGCCTGTATAGAAATTTAGTACGGTTTCAAATGCTTCCGTGGTTGGTATTCCTAGCATTGCTATTCTATTGACCATCGGCAAATCAGAAGTTTCTCCTGTATCTAATATTTTGGCAACTTCAATCGTAATTTGCGGAGCTGCAAACGAAGTTCCTTCAACAGTTCCGCCGTAGAAAATAATGTCTTCTCCTTTGGTGTAAAAATCTACACTACTTCCATAATTGGAAAAATCGGATGCTTGTGAATAAGCTTGATTACATGAAGCAACTGCAATTATATTGTCTGCATCGTATGATGACGGATAATGTGCTATAATATCATTATTGTGGCTTGTGTTTCCTGCGGAAGTTACAAATACAACATCTGGAAACATGGTTAATATATTTTGAAAAATAGTATTCCCAAAATCTCCAAAAGGATCATCTTGCCAACCAAAGCTCATATTGATAATATCTGCGCGTTCAGCGGCATACATGGAACCACATATCATGTTGAAATAGCTAATTTTACCTTCATGATTAGAAATTTTTATGGGTAATATTTGATGTTTGATATTTAAACTCGATAATACCGAATGAATTTGATGTGCGATGATACTTCCGTGTTTATACGGATCATCATCAAATGTATTTGGATCGCCATCAACAAAATCCCAACTCGATGTTTCTTCTCCAACCGCAGTAAGCGAAGCATTGTATAAAAATTGATTTTCCTCAGAAGTGTCAGAATCAAATACCGTTAATGAAGCAGCCAAACCTGTGTCCAAAATAGCAATGGTAATACCGTTGTTTACAGGTTTTATTTTTGTTTCATACGAAGTATCTGCGGCCGTTCCTGTTGCGGGACTGTCTACATCAAATCCGTATTCAAATTCGTAATCTACGGCGGCAATTCCGAAGGTTTCTATTCCGACTTCGCTATCAAGTACTTGCTTTTTTGGTTCTATACTAATAGTTCCTGGAGGAAAGATCCATTTTTCAATATCTTGATCATTACATCTACAGATTTCAAAAATCCCGAAACCTTGTAGCGGATTTATATTATCGCCATCAATTCCATGATTTTCCCGAATGGTGTATTTCATGCTATCGGGCGTTCCAGGTTTGTACTGAATTATGAGTTCATCTTGTGAATACACAGGAATATTTCCGGGGATAAAACCTTGTGAGTTACCATTACCACCATTTTTGGCGTTTACATTCATGTTTTCTTCTTTTGTTACGTTGATATAAGCATCATCTTGCGTACAGGATATCATACAGGTTAACAAAAGCATTGCAATAAGTTTTTGTATATTTCTCATTTTATTAAAATTTTGCGTTCACATAGAAGGGAACGAACGCGTAAAAACATTACCCAATATTTTAATCTTTTTTTAAAATTTATGAAAGATAGTGAAAGATTTATAAATGCGCTCACATCTGGAAACGAACGAATTATAAAGGAAATTTATACCAAATTGTTTCCTAAAATTAAAGCGTATGTTCTAAAAAATAGAGGCGATATTCAAGATGCTTCCGATGTTTTTCATGATGGATTGATGTACATTATTGTGACACAAAAGGAAAAAAAGATGGAAATAAAGTCGTTTGAAGCCTACCTTTTTGTGATTTGTAAAAATATTTGGAAAAGAACTTTAAAAAATAAGGTAATAAAAACCGATCCTTTGACCCTAGTAGATAAGGAAGCCGAATTGGGAACACATATTTTAGAGCAAGAACTCTTGGATTTTTACATTGAAAAATTTGATTTACTTTCTGATAATTGTAAAGAAATTTTAAGTAGTTATTTTAATGGATTGAGTTATGAAGATATTGTGTTAGAACATTCATATGCTTCCGTAAATACCGTACGACAACGTGTTTTTAAATGTCGTAGCAAATTAGTAGCCCTGATAAAAAAAGACAATAAATACCAAAAAATAAGAAGATGGCGTCAAGATTAACCGAAGAACTTTTGGCAGAAATGCATCGATACCTCAACGATGATCTGAACGAATTGGAACGCAGACGTTTTGAGCAAAAGATAGCGCAGAATAGTGAGTTGAAACGAGAGCTTACACTTGAAAAAGAGCTGCGAGAAGCTTTGAATGCACAGAGTGATTATGACATATTTCAAAATAATCCGAATAATGAAGAACTCGCAACGTTGAAATCGAAACTGAGAAGTGACGAATATCAACAACTTTCCAATACTATCAAAGCAGTTGGAGATTCCTATTTAGAAGAAGAAGCCAACAAAAAACCTCGTAAAAATTACCTAAAATATGTAATGGTTGCCGCAGTGCTGATTTTTTGTTGCAGCATTTACTTTTTACAAGTGAATCCTTCTCTAAATTCGTATTATGAAGCAAATGTAAACTGGAACGAACTGCCTTCATTTGTAGAAAAAGGGCAACAAGAAGATTTGTTTTCACAAGGAGAACTAGCTTTTAGAGCTTCAAATTATGAAGAAGCTGTTGCTAAATTTTCTCAAATTGAAACTTCCAATGAATTGTATGTATTTAGTCTGCAATATTTAGGCGCTTCGTATGATCAATTGGATAGAAATGAAGAAGCCATTGCTATATTTCAACAGCTTACAACATCGGGAAATTCAGCAGAACATTCCAAAGGATATTGGTATGAAACGTTGCTTCATTTGAAGATGAATAATAAAGAAAAAGCAATCAATACGTTGGAAAATCTAATCAAAGATCCGAAAAATTTCAACTATGAAAAAGCTAAAAACTTGTTGGAAAAGTTACGATAAAATCACACTTCTTTGAAAAGTAAAAAGTAGCTGATTATCAAAGTAGTGCATCAATATTCTTTCATAAAAAACATCTTTAGAAAAATTATTTTTAGTGTAGTATGTTCGTTGGAGAAAATCTTCCATTTCAAAATTTCTAACGCAACCTTTTATAGATATCCGTATCTATTTACTAAATGATGAAAATATGAAAAAAACGATCCAACTAACCCTTTTCCTTTTTCTTGCATTACTATTTCAAAATTGTCAAGATGAAGAATTCACCAATGAAATTGTCACTGAAATCCCTACAAATCTAAATCTTAATGATCAAATTTTTCAATCGGAAAACTTTGGAAACGCCACTACTGGAAATTTTATAGGTTTGGTAAAAGATACTGAGGGAATAAAACTAGAAAACGTTCAAATTACTATAGGAAACATTGTAACGATGACTGATCGTAACGGAATGTTTATTTTGAATACTACAGACGTCTTCGAAAATTTTGCATACATAAAAGCTAAAAAAGATGGCTATATTGATGCCTCTAGAGTCGTTATTCCAAAAACTGATGGTGCTAGTAAAATTAACATCATCATGTTCAAAAAAGAAGTTATTGCAACGGTAAGTTCTGGGCAAAATTCACAAGTATCGACGCCAAGTGGTGCGTTGGTCAACTTTAGTGGTGGATTTATTACCGCAGATGGAAGTCCATATTCCGGTAACGTTGATGTAGTAATGCACAACATACAACCTAGCAGTGCGCGTATTTTTGCCGAAATGCCAGGGAGTTTGTTAGCACAAAACGCATCCAACAATGCACAAAGTTTGGAAACCTATGGAATGATTTCTATAAATTTATTTTCCCCTTCTGGAGAACGCTTAAATATTGATCCTGAAAGTCCAGCTACGTTAGAATTTCCTATCTATTTTACCCAAAATGGTATTGCGCCTGAAACCATTGATTTATGGTATTTTGATGAAGAAGTTGGGTATTGGAAAGAAGAAGGACAAGCCGTTAGAGATGGAAATAAGTATGTAGCAGAAGTAACACATTTTACGTGGTGGAACTGTGATATTCCGTTTGATTCGGTTGAATTTTGCTTTACCGCAAGTGCTACAAACGTTGATGGAGACATTCCTTATTTTGTAATCATTAGACGAGTGAGTAACGATCAAATAATTTATTCAGGAGAAATTTTAGGAAATGAAACGGAATGTGGTTTGGTTCCTCGAAATGAAGAAATATCAGTTTCCATATATGGCACTAATGGTTTTTGTAACACGCAATTGGTACATGCAGAAACGCTTGGCGGTTACGCTACAGATACTTCCGTAAATATAACGTTTACAGAAAACAATCTTATCACAAATATTGTTGGAATTGCCAATAATTGTATTGGAGATCCAATTACCAATGGATATATGTATATCAATGATTCAAATATATTTAGCATCACAGATGGTGTAATAGATATTGGTGTGTCACATTGTACCACGGAAGTCGTTACGCTTCAAATTTTTGATTACGATACAAGCCAATGGATGGTGGCAGATAATGTATTGCTTGATGGTGGAAACTTTGATGTAGGAACCGTTAGTTCATGTACAAGTACAGGCGGAATTTACAATGGAGATGTTACCTTATTTTCACAAAGTGATGTAAATGAATTTGGAGCTCAAAACTTCACGACAATTAATGGAAATCTTACGATTGGAGATTATCAATTTGGTAGCAATATCACAAATTTAACACCGCTCAACCTATTAGAAAACGTTGATGAATTTCTAACCATTTCTAATAATCCGAATTTAATTAGTCTTGATGGACTCAGTAATGTAACAAGTGCTAACTTGCTTGTTATTGACAATAATGCTTCATTAAATTCTATTAGTTCATTGAGTTCGTTAACTTCACTTGAATTTGGTTTTCGAATTTCAAATAACAATGCATTGACATCATTAGACGGCTTGGAAAACGTAAATGCTACTGCTAATTTAAACGTAACTTTAGTCAACAATCCTGTACTAGCATCGCTAGATCCGCTACAATCGTACACGGTTGCGAACGGTATAAATATTTCTAACTGTCAAGCGATAAGCTCTTTGGCTCCTTTGAGCAATCTTACTTCTTTTAGTACTGTAGATCTATCATTTTTACCTTTATTGACTTCTTTACAAGGACTCAATCAACTTACAAATGCAAGCATACTACGTATTAGAGACGTAGACGCTTTGACTGATATTTCTGCACTTAGCAACGTAACAAGTGCAAGTATTGTTTCTATCGGCGGCAATGATGCATTGACAAATTTAGATGGTTTAGAAAATCTGCTTAGCGTAGATTGGATGTTAATTGGAAAAGATATAGAATTTGATATTGTCGTAAATTCACCCAATACTAATTTAACCAATTTCTGTGCGCTACAAAACCTATTCACGAACGGAACATATCCAACAACAACGAGTACTTTTTCAGGAATTTACATAGAAAACAATCCATTTAATCCTAGTATCCAAAATATTATTGATGGAAATTGCAGTCAATAATACCTGAAATTAGTACATCTAACCAAGTAAAATACGAACCAAAAAAATGAAAAAACTATTCAAATATATCCTAATTTCAGCTTTTGCTATAGTATTGCAAAACTGTAAAAATGATGATTTTACTTCAGAAATAGACACAGCTGAACCAATCTCAGAAGTAGAAATGAGAGATCAGCTTTTTCAATCTGAAAACTTTGGAAACACCACTACTGGAAACTTTTTTGGCTTAGTTGCAGATGTAGACGGTTTCAAATTAGAAAATGTTCAAATTACTATCGGAAATACGACCACAATGACGGATCGTAATGGAATGTTTGTATTAAATAATGCAGATGTTTTTGAAAACTTCGCATATATAAAAGCAAAAAAAGACGGCTATATTGATGGTTCACGCGTTGTCATTCCAAAAACGGAAGGTGCCAATAAGATTAATATCGTGCTGTTGAAAAAGGAAGTTACTGCAACTATCAATTCAGGTCAAAATGCACAAGTATCGTTATCAAATGGTGGGATTATTAACTTTAGCGGAGATTATATCAACGCAGAAGGAAGCACGTATTCTGGTGCTGTTGATGTAGTTGTTCATTATTTACGACCAAATAGCTTTGACACTTTTCAACAAATGCCAGGAAGTTTATTTGCACAAGATGCATCAAACAATGCACAAAGTTTAGAAACCTATGGAATGCTATCTGTAAATTTGTTTTCTCCTAGCGGCGATCGTTTAAATATCGATCCTGAAAGTCCTGCAACACTTGAGTTTCCAGTTGATTATTCACAAACAAGTATAGCTCCTGAAACCATAAATTTATGGTATTTCGATGAAGAAGTAGGGTATTGGAAAGAAGATGGACAAGCCATAAAAGATGGTAATACATACTATGCTGAAGTAACACATTTTACATGGTGGAATTGTGACATTCCTTTTGATCCTGTTGAATTGTGTTTCAATTTGGCTCCAAATGGTTCCAATCAAAGTACACCTTACTACGTTATCATTACAAGGGCTGAAAATAATCAAACTATATTTTCTGGTTCAGCATATTCAGGAGAATTTGAATGTGGTCTAATTCCTAGAAATGAAGAAATAATTGTTTCTATATATCAAGTTGCAAGCTTATGTTTTGGACAACTAATAGCTACGCAAACTATTGGTGGTTATGCAACAGACACAAGCACTACAATTTCCTTTGATGAAAGTGTCAGTTTACTAACAACTACGATTACGGGAACTGTTACAAACTGTAATGGTGCTCCAATTACCAACGGATACATGTATGTAGATGAATACAATATATTTGCGATCACAGATGGTACAATTAATGTTGGATTACAGCATTGTGAAATACAAAACGCAATCATTCAAATATTTGATTTTGATACTAATCAGTGGAATATTGTTGATAATGTCCCGTTAAATACGCAAAACTTCAATTTAGGAACTGTAAGTACTTGTGATGATACTGGCGGGTTTTTTAACGGAAATCTTCGCCTTTCAACGCAACAAGAAGTTAATGACTTTATGACTTTTGGTTTTGTAGAAATCAACGGTAGTCTTATCATTGGTGATGAAAATAACTATACAGATATTACAGATTTAAGTCCGTTAGCATCTATTATTAGCATTTCAGAAGATTTAAAAATTATTGGAAATGAAAACCTACAAACCTTAAGTGATTTAGCAAATATTACTCATATCGGTAATGCTATCATTATTGAAAATAATCCTTCGCTAACCGCATTACAAGGTTTTACAAATATTACGTCAATATACTCGTTACAAATTACGAATAACGATCAATTAACTTCACTTGCTGGTTGCGAAAACTTTACATCATTAAATAATTTAAAAATTGCAGACAATGATGGACTCACAAGTCTTTCAGGATTCAACAACGCCATTACTGTTGAAGCTAATATTACCATTTCTGGAAACAATGCATTAACTTCATTACAAGGAATCGAAATTTTTAATTTAACTAGTCAAAATGACTTGAGAATTTCAAGTAACGCTTCGTTAACTTCATTACAAGGCATTGAAAATATTACTACGCTCAGATTTGTAACAATCCATAATAATGATGCTTTGAGTTCCTTAGCAGATTTAGGAAATTTAACATCAATACTAGATTTAGATATCAATGATAATGATGCATTAATTAACTTGGAAGGAATAGGACAACTGCAAGCGAGAAGTCTTATAGTTTCAAATAATGATGCCTTACAAAGCTTAAATGGTATTGAAAATATAACCATTTCTGGAATAAACAATTTTTCAATAATCAACATTGGTGTCAGACAATGGGAAGGAGATTGTGGTGGATATATTGACGGTCCAAACCCAAACTTGACAAATCTATGCGCATTAGATCCAGTATTAATTAATTCAAATTGGAACAATAATTACTGTGTGGTAATCGTGAATAATGCTTACAATCCATCTGGACAAGACATTCTTAACGGAAATTGCAGTCAATAATATTAAAATTGCTAGAATTAGAAAAAGAAAAAGCCTTTCTCAAGTTTGAGAAAGGCTTTTTTTAAATCATATTTTTTTGGCTTAAAGCGACAAATCAAAAGCATTAACAGCATCTGAAATTTCATATCCCAAACGCAAACCTTCTGTGCAATCCATTCGTAAATGAACACCTAGCGGCAAACGTGAAAATCCATTTTCAGCTGCCATTTGTGTAAAAGTTGTGTAGGCTCTTGGCGCTCCGAGAAACTCTGTTCTTCCTTCGTGAGAACGATCGATAAAATCTGTATTGTTTCCAAAATGATGAATAAAAATTCCCGCTGCAGCTGATGCAAACGTAGAATGTCCTGACGGATAACTTGGAAATGAAGGATTTGGCCAAGAAATATACGGATACAAATTGGTCTGAAACGCTGGATCAATAAACTCTTGAATGTACACACTTGGACGCATTACCATATATTCATACTTATCTGCCCAAGTAGAAACAGCGGCATCATTTAAAGAAAAACCTAATTTTAATAACAATACCAATGCATTTTCATGATCTACGTTGTATTGTTGTATCAACTGATTTGCAATAGAAATTTGTCTTCCAGGCGGACTCATCATCAATCCTTCCACATCGTTTGACCAAAATTCGGCAATCCACAAACTTTCTGTATCTGTTGTTCTAGAAGCTTCACTTGAAGTATACACTTCTTGCATTGCTGTGTAAAATTCACTGGAAGTATCTTCACTATATACCAAATTTGGTGGAACAGAAGAAGTCGCTGCCGAAGAAATCACGAACGTTCGTACAGACGACCAATATGGAAACAAGGCGCGTTCTGCATCATCACTATATGTCCAAAAACCATTGCCAACTGGTGGTTCATATGATAACGGTTGTGGACTTCCTATTTGTGCTTCAGCCGCAGTATCTGTTAAACTATATGATATAATTTGATCTGCCACATAATTTCCCCAATCGTTTGAGTTTAAAACAACTTCTGCACTCAAATTTGCAGAAAGTTCAAGTTCTTTTTGTTGACGCAAAATTTCTATTTTACTATCAATATCTGGTCGAACATTATACATAAAATGATCAATAGCTCTCGCATAACAAGCATTTAAAGCCAAACCTACATTTACATTTGCTTCGCGTTGTGTAAAATCAATATTCAATTCTGTATATCTATCCTTATTAGAAGTATAGCCCAACATATCATCTACACAAACTTCAAAAGCTGCCAAGTGAATGTACGCCAAAGCTCGTGTAGAAGCATTCGGGCGCATTCCTGTGGCATATCTGTCCAACTCACACCATAACTGATTCCAATCCAAAATTACTTGTGTATTTACATCGGTGGCAATTGGTGTTGTCGGTTGTTGTACTGTAACGTCTATTTGTTCATTAGAGCAAGAACTCCATAAAAATAGTGTACATATGAATACTAAAATTGTGCGAAAAGATAGGTTCATGATTGGTATTGCTTAAAATAGGCTCCCAAATTAGTTCATTTTTTAAAAATTCACACATAAAACCGAAAGAATACCACTAAAAAATTAATCCATAAAAAAAAGCCTGAACTCACGCTCAGGCTTTTACATATAAGTTATATATGAAAAATTACTTCGACCATTCTTTGATAGAGTCCTTGTTCATTTTTACGTAATCTGCATTTCCTGCTGCTTCTGCTAACGACATTGATTGCTTCGCAATTTTGATAGCGTCTGCTTTTTTACCCATTTTAGCGTAAATCAACGACTGTTGTCTTAAGTACCAAAATCTTGGTTGCTCGCTTGTCATTTCGATAGCTTTGTCAATCCACATTTTAGCTTTGTCCATATCTTTTCCTTCTTCTAAGAAATATCTAGCTGCTGAAAAATAATCTCCAGCTCCAGGACCAGCCATCACTTTTTCAATACTTGCAGTAGTTTTTCTATCTGTTGGCACAGCAAAAGGAACAATTACATATGTTTTGTCCCAGCTAAATGCTAAATCAGCACCACCATTTGATAAATTCTCAATACCAATCGTAAACGATTCTGTAGTATATGGCATTGTATTTACAGGTGCTTTTGCAGTAGCTACTACTTTAGATTCATCCCATTTTCTTGGTGTTCCCCAGTTACTAGTATCGTTATAAAGCATCACTTCCCAAGTTTGAGCTGTTGGCTTTACAAAAATTGCATACGAACCAGCTTTTACAGAAGTTCCGCCAATAGTAATATCATCATTAAATGTAATTTTAGTATTTGCATTAGCTCCAGTTCTCCATACTTCTCCAAAAGGAACTAAATCTCCAAATATTTTTCTTCCTTTCTTTGCAGGTCTTGAATATTCAACACTTACTTCTGTTAAACCAACAGTTTGTGTAAATTTTGCACTAGGGCTAGGTTGTGGCGTTTCAATTTGCGCTTGAACACTAATTCCAGCAGCTAAAAAACACGCTAAAAGTAATTTTTTCATCTTATTATTATTTTGATTTTATTGATTTGACGAAGTTACGTAGAAACCTTACGTGCAAATGTTAACAAATACTTAAAATAAGAAATACTACTTTTGGGACAACAACACAATTGTTATGAAAAATTACATCGCTGAGTTTTTAGGCACATTCACCATGGTTTTCTGCGGAACTGCCGCTATGGTAGTAAATGATATTACAGGCGTCATTACACATCCAGGAGTTGCCATTACTTGGGGATTAGTTGTGATGGGAATGATATACGCTTTTGCTGAAATTTCTGGAGCACACTTCAATCCTGCTGTAACAATTGCTTTTTCATATGCCAAAAAATTTCCTTGGCGAGAAGTGCCAAAATATATCCTTTCGCAATGTTTAGGTGCTATCTGCGCTAGTCTGCTCGTATATATGTTTTGGCCAGAAAGCGAAACACTTGGCGCTACCATTCCTTCTATCGTGGTTTGGAAAGCTTTCATTTTAGAATTTTTACTCACATTTTTCCTAATGTTGGTCATCATTAATGTGTCTACAGGAAGTAAAGAAACTGGAACAATGGCAGGAATTGCTATTGGTGGAATTGTACTGCTTGAAGCCATGTTTGCAGGTCCAATGACAAAAGCGTCTATGAATCCTGCTCGATCGCTCGGTCCTGCATTAGTTTCTGGTCAATTATCAGAGCTTTGGTTGTACATTTTAGCACCAATTTTAGGAGCCATTGTTGCCGTGGTAAGCTGTAAGTTAGTCAAAGATGAAAACTGCTGTGATACAGACTGTTAATCACTAAAAAACACTTTTTCTATTGCTTATTTTTAGTTCTTTAAGTTCTCTTTAAGAAAACTTTAACTATGCTTTCATTTTTTTTGTTTAACTAATAATTAAAATCATTAAACAAAAATTGTACTTTTACATAGTTTTAAAATATATATCATGGCAAAGAAAAAAAATATAACCTCAGATGCTATTGTTTCCTTCTATATGGATTACGTTTTAGCGCACGGAGAACAACCGAAAAATGTATATGCTTTTGCAAAAGACAACAATTTTGAAGAAGCTAAATTCTATGAGTTTTTTGCATCTTTTGATGCTATTGAAGAAGAAATATTTACCATTTTTGGTGCAAATACAATTGAATTACTTTCCAAAAGCGAAGAATTTGAAACTTTTGATGCTCGAAATAAATTATTGAGTTTCTATTTCACGTTTTTCGAACAACTTACTGCAAACAGAAGTTACGTTGTACATAGTCTAACAGGAGAAAAGAAACCATTACAAGCTATGAAACGTTTGAAAGGACTCAGACATGTATTTTCAACATTTGTGGAAAGTCTAGATGTAAAAACACTCGATTTAAATCAAGAACGTCTGGAACGTATTCAAAATAAAGCAATTAAAGAATCTGCTTGGGTTCAACTCATGTTAACCATGAAATTTTGGTTAGACGATACTTCAAAAAGTTTTGACAAAACAGATCAATACATTGAGAAGTCTGTAAATGCAAGTTTCGATTTAATTGACAACACACCATTAAAAAGTATAGTGGATTTCGGGAAATTCATTTTTAAAGAAAAACTAGACATCAGATCGTAATGAAGACAATTGATAAAATTCCTATTAGTAAAATCCAGCGTGCTGGGAAACTCGTCACGACTGGTGCAAAAGTTGGTGTAAACTACTTAAAATATTACGGAGACAAGCTGATAAATTCGGAAGAAAAAGCAAAAGAACGCTTAAACGAATCGAATGCAGAAGATATCTATGATGGACTGAAAAGTTTAAAAGGAAGTGCGTTAAAAGTTGCACAAATGTTGAGTATGGAAAAAAATATTTTACCACGTGCGTATGTGGAAAAATTTTCATTATCTCAGTTTTCTGTGCCGCCATTATCGCCGCCGTTAGTCATAAAAACATTTAAAAAATACTTTGGGAAAGCGCCCAACGAAATATTTGACAAATTCAATTCTACTTCTTTAAATGCTGCGAGCATTGGACAAGTACATATCGCCGAAAAGGATGGGAAAAAACTTGCTGTGAAAATTCAATATCCAGGAGTTGCGCAAAGCATCTCCTCAGACTTGGCACTTGTAAAACCAATTGCGATTCGCATGTTTAACATAACCGGCAAAGGATCTGATAAATACTTTAAAGAAGTAGAAGATAAGTTGATTGAAGAAACAAATTACTTACTCGAAATTGAGCAAAGTAAAGCGGTTTCAGAAGCATGTAAACACTTGCCAAACATCAAATTTCCAACGTACTATGATGAATATTCTTCGGAACGCATCATTACAATGGATTGGATGAATGGCGAGCATTTATCTGAATTTACAGACAAAAATACCGATCAGGAAAAGGCAAACTTGCTAGGACAAACGCTTTGGGACTTTTACATGTTTCAAATTCATGAATTCCGCAAAGTACACGCCGATCCGCATCCTGGAAACTTCTTGGTTTCTGAAGATTCAGAACTTATTGCGTTAGATTTTGGTTGTATGAAAGCGATTCCTGAGGATTTTTACACTCCTTATTTTGAATTGGCAAACAAGAAAACAATTGACAATCCTGAGTTATTTACTAAGAAATTGTATGAATTGGAAATTCTTCGCGAAGACGATTCAAAAGAAGAATTGGCCTTTTTCTCAGAAATGTTTCATGAATTGTTGAGTCTATTTACAACGCCTTTCAATTCTGAAATTTTTGACTTTTCAGACGAAGAGTTTTTTGGAAGAATCGCAGACATTGGTGAGCGTTATTCAAAAAATACACAATTGAGAAGCATGAACGGAAACAGAGGTTCTAAACATTTCATTTACATGAATCGAACTTTTTTCGGATTGTACAACCTATTGCACGATTTAAAAGCAAAAGACATCAAAATTAACAACTTTAAAAATTTCGCATGATTGCATTGACACGAACAGATATTGACAATATGGAAAAGCTATATCGCATAAATCTTATCAATAGCTGTTCTGGTTACAAATCTGCCAATCTAATTGGTACACAATCTGCTGATGGACAAACTAATGTTGCGGTTTTTAGTTCGGTAACACACTTGGGATCAAATCCACCAGTGTTGGGTTTCATCACACGTCCAACAGTTGTTCCGAGAGATACATATGAGAATATTAAAAAAACTGGTTTTTACACTATAAATCATATTTATCAAGACATTATAAGAGATGCACATCATACGTCGGCGAGCTATCCAAAAGAAATTTCTGAGTTCGATCAAACAAATTTAGAAACCAAATACAGAGATGATTTTCATGCACCTTTTGTAAAAGGTTCTCATGTCCAAATTGGAATGCGATATCTAGAAGAATACAATCTTGAAGTGAACGGAACCATTTTAGTGATTGGAGAAATTGTACAATTACACATAAATAACAACATATTAGAAGACGACGGTTTTATCAATCTAGCGAAAGCAAAAACCGCCACTATTAATGGACTTGATGCGTATGCTATTCCACAAGAACATGCACGCTATCCATATCAACGTCCCAAATCAACTTAAAAAATGAAAATCTTACTTACAGGAGCAACTGGGTATATTGGAAAACGGCTAATTCCGATTTTATTGGAATTGGGACATACTTTAGTGTGTAGTGTAAGAGACAAACAACGCGTTCCTGACGAAATATCAAATCATGAACGCATTGATATTATTGAAGTTGATTTTCTAAATCCGAAAAGTTTACACAACATTCCCAAAGATATTGATATTGCGTATTACCTAATTCATTCCATGTCGTCATCGTCAAAGTTTGAAAAAATGGAATATGATTGTGCAGTACATTTTAAAACGTACATGTCACAACAGACGAAAGTAAAACAAGTCATTTATTTGAGTGGTATTGTGAATGATCAACAACTTTCTAAACATTTATTGTCAAGACAAAAAGTAGAACATACGTTACAATCTGATGCGTACGCGTTTACTACGTTTAGAGCTGGAATTATTGTGGGAAGCGGAAGTGCCTCTTTTGAAATCATTCGAGATTTAACAGAAAAACTTCCAATTATGGTAGCGCCAAAATGGATTAAAACCAAATCGCAACCTATTGCCATAAGAAATGTATTGGAATACTTATCAAAAGCCATTGGGAACGAAAAAGTATATAACAAATCGTTTGATATTTTTGGTCCAGACACTTTAAGCTATCGTGAAATGATGTTGCAATTTGCAGAAGTTCGTGAGTTCAAAAGAACCATTATTTCTGTTCCTGTAATGACGCCAAAATTATCATCCTATTGGTTGTATTTTATCACTACAACATCTTACAAACTTGCGGTAAACTTAGTAGACAGCATGAAAGTTGAAGTCATTGGGAAACCAAGTGATATAAATGAAATATTAGACATTGAACCAATTTCATATAAAGAAGCTGTACAACTCGCCTTTGCGAAAATTGAGCAAAACGGAGTCATTTCCAGCTGGAAAGATTCCTTAATTAGTGGACACTTTCGTGAGAAAATTTCAACCTACATTAAAGTACCAGAATATGGTTGTTTTAAAGATATCAAATGTAGAAAAGTAATTGATGAAGAAGCTACGCTTGATAAAATTTGGGCAATTGGTGGTGTAAATGGTTGGTATTATGCTACGTTTCTATGGAAAATTCGTGGCTATTTAGATAAAATATTTGGTGGTATCGGATTGCGACGTGGACGTACGGACCAAACAAATCTTAATGCTGGAGATCCATTAGATTTTTGGCGTGTTTTGTATGCCAACAAAGAAGAAAAAAGATTACTACTCTTTGCAGAAATGCGATTGCCAGGCGAAGCTTGGTTAGAGTTCAAAATTGTCAATAAAGAATTGCATCAAAGTGCCATTTTTAGACCGAAAGGAATATTAGGTCGTATGTATTGGTACGCTGTTTTACCTTTTCACGGAATTATTTTTAATGGAATGATTAACAAATTGGTAGCAAAAAAATAACTATGGGAAACAAAATAGACATCAATGTTGTTCTGCTAAAGCGCGACTTACGACTTCAAGACAATGAAGCGATATACAATGCGTTGCAGTCAGGAAGAAAAACATTGCTCTTATATGTTTTTGAAGATGCATTGCTACATGATCCGCATTACAGTGAACGCCATTGGAATTTTATAAAAGAATCACTCGTAGATCTGAACAATTCATTAAAACCATACAATAGTAAAATACTTATAAAACAAGGGAACATCAACCGAGCAATACAAATTATACAAGAAACGTATAAAATAACACACGTATACTCACACCAAGAAACGGGAATAAAAATTACCTATGATCGTGATAAAATGCTGAAACGTTTTTTAGCGAATAATATGATTACTTGGGTTGAAAACATCAACAATGGTGTATTTAGAGGTTTGCAAGATCGTTCTGACTGGATTGAAAAGTGGGAAGATTTTATGTCAACTCCATTAGTACCTTTTGCGCCTAAAGAAGGACAATTATTTACAATTGAAGAAGTTGAAAAATTAGCTACCTTTTTTCATGTTCCAAGTTTAGAAACTGATCCAAACACACCTTTTCAAAAAGGAGGAACAACCATGGCGATGAAATATATGACTTCATTTTTTAAAGATCGTGGAAAAAACTATGCTAATCATATTTCAAAACCACTACTTTCTAGAAGAAGTTGCAGTCGTTTGTCTCCGTATTTGGCTTGGGGAAATTTATCCGTACGCCAAGTATTACAAGAAAATACGCGCTGTATTCAACAAAATATCCACAAAAAACAAATGGAAGCATTTGGCTCACGTTTGCGTTGGCAAGCACATTTTATCCAAAAATTTGAAATGGAGGACGAAATGGAGTTTTTGAGTTTAAACAAAGGATATCACAAACTCAAAAAACAAGTGTCGGAGCAATATATTGAAGCTTGGAAAAATGGCTTGACAGGTTTTCCATTGGTTGATGCTTGCATGCGTTGCCTAAAAGAAACAGGATATCTAAACTTTAGAATGCGCGCCTTAATTGTTTCATTCTTTACACACAATTTATGGCAACCGTGGCAAAAAGCTGCGATCATATTATCGCAATACTTTTTAGATTTTGAACCTGGGATTCATTTTCCGCAAATTCAAATGCAAGCTGGCGAAACAGGAATTAATATGTTACGCATGTACAATCCTATAAAAAATAGTATTACACATGACGCAGAAGGTATCTTTATTAAAAAATGGGTTCCTGAACTTGCCGAATTGGATACACATTTTGTACACGAGCCTTCAAAAATGACCTTTATGGAACAGCAAATGGCTGATTTCATAATTGGAAGAGATTATCCTGCGCCTATTGTAAATCTTCAAGAAACTAGAAAACGTGCGAGTGATATTTTATGGCACATGAAAGATGAAAATACAGTAATTGAAGAAAACTTTAGAATCTTAAAAAAACATACGCTAACAAATCGTAAAAAAAGTTCGTAATGATTGTCAAAACTACATACAAAGACAAGGAAACCGAAAAACTCATTGCTACACATTTAGGTGAAACGTTTCCATTACTAAAACGTATCAAACTCAAAGGAATTGGTTCGAAACGAATGATTGTTCATGATGTAAGTCCAAAATTGAAACAATATTTAAACACCGTTGATGATTTAAATTACGGAAATATTGAATTGCGACCAAAAGGAATCATCGTTCACATTCACAAAAAGCTTGAAAGCTATTCATGGATCATTCCTTATTATAAATTGAATATTTACACTTCATCATTCTTTAGTATTCATGCAGATGGTAATTTTATTCAATTCAAAAAAAATAAACTCTTCGTAGAAAATAAATCTTTTATCCAAAAGATGGTTTCTCAGAAAAATGAAATACTAAACACTACAGAATATTACGGATAATGCACGACTTAAATCCTAGACAAATAGACCGAATCATTGAAATGGCATGGGAAGATCGTACCACATTTGATGCCATCAAATTTCAATTTGGACTCAAAGAACAAGAAGTTATTGACTTAATGCGAAAAAACATGAAACGCTCCAGTTTCAAACTTTGGCGAAAGCGCGTTTCAGGCAGAAAAACAAAGCATGAAAAAAAACGTGATTTTTTGCAAGGACGCTTTAAGTGTTCACGACAAAGAAGTATAAATAACAACAAAATCTCCAAGCGTTAAACACACTATAATTTTTATTTATGGAAGTATAAAAATTTTTATACAACAAACTTTTATTTAAATTTTATTTTGTTTAACTTTATAAAGAATTTATTAAACAACAAAAAATATATGAAAACTGCTGACGTTTTAAATCACCTGAATGGCAATGACGTTTCTCTAAATGGTTTCAGTTATGAAGAAGTTGGAGACGAGCATTTACTTACAGGTATGGAAACTCCCATGCGTTCAGATGCTTTCCAAATCTCTGATGAAGAGAAGAAGCAAAAAATTGCGTATCATTTCTCTGAAATCATGGAAACTTTAGGATTAGACCTAACAGATGACTCATTACAAGGAACTCCTTCGCGAGTTGCTAAAATGTATATAGAAGAAATTTTCTCAGGATTAAATCCAAAAAATAAGCCAAAAGTTGCCTTGTTTGACAACAAGTATCAATACAACCAAATGCTAATTGAGAAAAACATCCAGTTTTATTCAAACTGTGAACACCATTTTGTTCCAATTATGGGAAAAGCGCATGTAGCTTACATCTCTTCCGGTAAAGTAATTGGACTATCGAAACTTAACAGAATTGTACAATATTACGCAAAACGACCTCAGGTTCAAGAACGACTTACGAATCAGATTGCTATGGAATTGCGTGAAATTTTACAAACTGAAGATGTTGCGGTAATTATTGATGCGAAACATTTGTGCGTTTCATCGAGAGGCGTAAAAGACGATTCGTCTACAACAATTACTTCCTATTATGGTGGAGTTTTTAATACTCCAGAAAAAATACAAGAATTACAAAATTTTTTAAACAATTAAATTATGGCACCTATTTTTTCAGACGTGATGACCTTTGAAAATACAAAGTTCATATCAAGAAGTGACAAGATTACAGCTTCACGCGAAGCAAAACGATTAATCTTAGGATTAAACGAAATTTACAAACAAAAGAAAGATCCTTCTATCATGGAAGTGATGAAAAGATTAACGACTTTGAAACGAAAGTACGAGAAGCGTTTAAAATAAATCATCCCCCAAACAATGCGCAATAGTACTAGAAGTGTTTGCTACTAGTACTATTGCGCATTACTTTATATAAAAAAATACGCTATACAAATGAAAAACATACTAGTTATTGGAGGCAGTAAAGGTATTGGTGCCGAAATCGTAAAAGCACAATTAGAACATCACAATGTTATCAACATAAGTCGTTCTAATCCAACTATTAGTGCTTCAAATTTTACACATTATACGTGTGATATTTTAACCGACGAATTACCTGATATTGAATCAATTGACGCCTTGGTATATTGTCCTGGAAGTATCAATTTAAAACCTATTTCACGGTTAAAAATTGAAGACTTTAAGAATGATTATGAAATCAACGTTATTGGTGCGGTGAAAGCAATTCAAAAATATTTACCCGTACTCAAAAACGGGAACAATCCGAATATTGTGCTATTTAGCACGGTTGCTACCAAACTAGGAATGCCGTTTCATGCAAGTATTTCTGCAGCAAAATCTGCAATTGAAGGATTGGTAAAATCATTAGCAGCAGAATTGGCTCCAACGGTTCGTGTCAATGCAATTGCACCGACAATTACAAATACTGACTTGGCGAGTAAGTTGTTACGAAATGATAAAATGATTGAAAACATCACTGAACGTCATCCTTTAAAGAAATTTTTAGAACCTAAAGAAGTCGCTGACATGGCTGATTTTTTAATTTCTGATAAATCGCGTTCTGTTTCAGGACAAATATTTACACTCGATTGTGGAATTGTAAGTCTAAAATTATAACAAATGAAATTTTTTCTACGCCTTTTACTATTCTTAATTGTAAATTTTGGTGCACTTGGTATCGGAAACATTTTAATGAATGACGGACCAACTTTACCATGGTATCAAAATTTGCAACAAGCGCCATGGACACCTCCAGGTTGGGTTTTTGGTTTAGCGTGGACAACAGTAATGATTTGTTTTTCCATTTATATGGCAAAATTGACAGAATTTAGAAAAGATACACAAATTGTTATTCTTTTCTCCATTCAGTTTGTGCTAAATGTAAGTTGGGGATACATCTTTTTTAACCAGCACTTTATTGCGTTGGGCATGTTGAATCTACTTTTACTTTTGTTATTAATTGCCTATATCACATTCAAATTTAAAAAAGAATTAAAAATATATACTTTATTTATACTGCCCTACTTAATATGGCTCATAGTAGCTACATCCTTGAACGGCTATATTTTACTTAACAATTAATTTATGATGCAAAAATTTAGCACAAAAGGAATTGTGTATCGATTACACAGCAAACAAAATTTTCCCATATCTCTTGAAGAGGCATGGGATTTTTTGTCGGATCCAAAGAATTTAAAAACCATTACTCCTGATTACATGAGTTTTGATATTCTAACAGAAGATATTGGCCCCATGTATCCAGGACAAATAATCCAATACATTGTCACTCCTATTTTAAACATAAAAACACATTGGGTCACCGAAATTACACATGTAAAACACCAACACTATTTTGTTGATGAACAACGTTTTGGACCTTATACGATGTGGCATCACAAGCATTTTATCAAAGAAATTCCTGGTGGTGTAGAAATGGAAGATATTATTGACTATAAAATTCCATTGGGTTTCATTGGAAGACTTTTTCATCCTATCATAGTGAAACCAAAATTGAAAGAAATATTTGAATACCGTACTAAAAAACTAACTGAACTATTTGGAACTTATGAAGGATAATTATGTAATTTTCTGGCACCGTAGAGATTTACGAATTGAAGATAATGTTGGATTATATAACGCATTAACTTCTGGTAAAAAAGTAATTCCTTTATTTATATTTGATAAAGATATTTTAGATAAATTACCTAAAGATGATGCACGTGTAAATTTCATTCATGAAGAATTACAAAAAATACATACTACATTACTAAAACACAATTCGTCTTTACTAGTAAAACATGGACATCCCATGGAAGTCATTAAAGAATTGGTCGCGGCGCATTCTATTTCTGCCATATACACCAATCATGA
Source organism: Kordia jejudonensis (assembly GCF_001005315.1). Classification (GTDB taxonomy): domain Bacteria; phylum Bacteroidota; class Bacteroidia; order Flavobacteriales; family Flavobacteriaceae; genus Kordia; species Kordia jejudonensis. The sequence continues at coordinate 102,269 of NZ_LBMG01000004.1, read as the reverse complement.
TTATGAACCTTATGCAACGGCAAGAGATAAAGAAATCAGTATTTTTTTAGCTTCAAAAAATATTGAATTCAACACCTTTAAAGATCAAGTGATTTTTGAACGTGCTGAAGTGGTAAAAGCTGATGGGAAACCATATACTGTATATACGCCGTATTCAAAAAAATGGCTTTCTAACTTAACTGATGAAGATTTTAAGAGCATTGATTGCGCTTCACACTATGAAAATTTTGCAAAACTAACCTTTGATTTTCCATCATTAGAAACTATTGGTTTTACTGAATCGAGTGTCAAAGTACTTCCGCATCAGATGACCAAAACTATTATTGAAGAATACGAAGAAACACGAAACTTTCCAGCAATTGATGGTACTTCAAAACTGAGTCCACACTTACGTTTTGGAACGATTAGCGTACGGAAATGTGTGCAAGAAGGTCTTAAACCTGAAAACAATACATTCTTAAAAGAATTAATCTGGCGCGAGTTCTTTATGCAAATTCTGTGGCATTTTCCAACATCTGTAACACAAAATTTTAAATCTAAATACGATGGAATTCAATGGCGAAACAATGAAGAAGATTTCAAAGCTTGGTGCGAAGGAAAAACTGGCTATCCAATTGTAGATGCTGGTATGCGCGAATTGAATGAATCGGGATATATGCACAACAGAGTTCGTATGGTCACTGCAAGCTTTTTGTGCAAACACTTACTGATTGATTGGAGATGGGGAGAAGCTTATTTTGCTAAAAAATTACTTGATTTTGACTTGGCACAAAATGTTGGAAATTGGCAATGGGTTGCAGGTACAGGTTGCGATTCTTCTCCATATTTCAGAATTTTCAATCCAACATCGCAAGTTCAAAAATTTGATAAAGCACATACATACATCGAAAAATGGGTTCCAGATTATCAAGAGCTCACCTATCCTACTCCAATAGTAGAACACAAATTTGCAAGAGAACGTTGCTTAACTACTTATAAACAAGGGATTAACAATTAATCAAGGTGTTTTTTGTTTAACCTTTGCGCTACTTTAACAAACAATTAACACGATTTGTTTAATCTTTATTAAAAATGTCTAAACAAAAATATGTATATTTGTATCGATCGTTAAATAAAAAAATTGTTATGAAAAAGAAAACAACATCAATCTTAATGGCTATCGTAATTTCACTATTCACTTTAACTTCATGTAGTGATGATGACAACACAATAGCTGTTCAAAGCAACACCATTGCAGATTTCGTAGTAGCGAATTCTGATTACAGTTCATTATTAGTAGCTTTACAGCGTACTAATTTAACAACAGTATTAGCAGGAACAACTGAATACACAGTATTTGCTCCTAATAATGCTGCATTTGATGTCTTCTTAAGCGCAAACGGATTTGCTAGCTTAGATGACGTACCAACAGATGTATTAACACAAGTACTATTAAACCATGTTGTAGCAGGAACAAACAATGCCGCTTCGTTAAGCACAGGTTACATTGAAACACTTGCTGAAGAAGCAACTACAGGTAACAACCTTAATATGTATGTAAACACAACATCAGGTGTTATGTTAAACGGACAATCAATGGTAACTACTGCTGATATTTCTGTAGACAACGGAGTAATTCATGCCGTAAATAGTGTAATTGAATTACCAACTGTAGTAACATTTGCAACAGCAGATGCAACTTTTGGAATCTTAGTACAAGCGTTAACTAGAGAGAACTCGTTTACTTATGTAAGCACATTATCTTCAACAACTTCACCAGCTCCATTTACTGTATTTGCTCCAACAGATCAAGCATTTGTTGACTTATTAGGAGAACTAGGAGTTATGGGATTAGGAGATATAGCAACAGCTACATTAGAAGCGACTTTAAACACACACGTAATAGCAGGAAGTAATGTTTTAGCAAGTACGTTAACAGACGGTATGACGGTTAATACATTAGGAGACAGCTTTACAATCAACACAACTGGAGGAGCTACATTTACAGATGCAAACGGAAGAATGGGTGACATTGTTGTTACTGATGTTCAGGCTGCAAATGGTGTAATCCACGTAGTAACTAAAGTAATCTTACCACAGTTATAATATTCAAAAAACGATTGGTAACGTAAAAATAATTAAAAACTTATACAACACAACCGGTGATTTTATCACTGATGTTTTAGGCAATGAATGGTGTAATTCATGTTGTTAATAAGGTTATTTTACCGGACTCACAAAAGTAAGTCCAACTTATTTTAAAACAAGTAAGGATAACTAATATTTAGTTATCCTTATTTTTTTGGTTTAATTTTGTACCTTTTTGATCCCAAATACAGCACAAATGAAACCATTTTTATCCATTATATCTTTTCTCATATTTTCTTTTTGTGCTGCGCAAAATATTGAATTTGATATTTATTTTGATTTGGGAAAGTATGAACTTTCAAAAACACATCAAAAAACAATACAGGAACACATAACTACTTTAGATACTACGGAAACCTACAATTTCTTGATTAAAGGATATACTGATTTTGTTGATACGGAAGACTTCAATTTAGAATTATCTAAAAACAGAGCTACTGCCGTTGCTGATTATTTGGAAGTTTCTTATAAATCGTTAATTAATAGTATCAAAAAAGAAGCAAAAGGCGAACTTCCGAGTACTGCTTCAAAAAATGATCGTGTAGGTGTAAAAAAACATCGTAAAGTTTCCATCATTGTTTCTATAAACGATCATAAACCGAAAATTACCAAACGAAAAGAAAATATTTACGCCATTCCGATAAGCGAACTCGAAGTTGGGAAATCGTATGAATTGGGTAAAATTAATTTCAAAACAGGAAGAGTTACACTTATAAAATCTTCAAAAAAACAATTGGAGCGATTGGTTCAATTTTTAAGAAGAAATCCCTCAGTTCATATTGAAGTTCAAGGTCATGTTTGTTGTGGTGGCAATGACGATTCAGATGCGTTAAATACGGATACGGGAACCATTTCACTTTCGGTAGATAGAGCTGAGTTTATATACAAATACCTCATTAGTAGAGGCATTGATAAAAATCGGCTAACGTACAAAGGTTATGCGTTTACGTCTCCCTTGTACTTTCCAGAAAAAGGACGCAGAGATCGAAGTGCCAATAGACGTGTAGAGATTATGATTACCAAAAATTAAAACTGTTCGTTATACGTTTTTCAATAACTTATATAATTAACGTGAATTCGGCGTAAAATTTAGTTTGATACTTTTCTTTTCCGCAGTATAGCAGGGGTTTTTCGTCAAAATTTTTGAAGCCTTGGAAATCGAAGATTCATGAACTCCTTGATTTAAAGTAAGAGATAGTGAACTAAAAAATTTAGAAAAATTCATGCAGTTTTAGTTTTTTCCAGAATGAAAAACTAAAAATACCTCTGGAAATGCTGTGCATTCATGAATACTTAAATTTAAAATGTAAATGATATGAACTAAAAGTTCCCTTTCTTTTGTTGATGCCTGTGCTGAACTTGATTCAGTATTCTTTGGGAAAGCAAAGAAATCGAAGATTCACGAATTCCTATTTAAGGAAATAAAGTCATATGAGCTAAAATGAAAATAAAAAACTGAAAATGTGATTTTTAGTAGAGAGTTTATAAACTTAATTATAAATCTGAATAGACTCAATTAAATCGAACGACGTTAATTATATTTATAAAAAAAGATTATCTAAAATGTTACTTTTCAGATAGTCTTGTTATGTTATTTTATATAGTTTGAAATTACAAACGAACAATCTTCGCTCCTATTGCGCGTAAACGTTCATCTATATTTTCGTAACCTCTGTCTATTTGTTCAATATTGTGAATCGTCGATGTTCCTTTTGCGGATAATGCGGCAATTAATAATGAAATTCCAGCTCTAATATCAGGAGAAACCATCGTTGTAGCTTTTAATTGCGATTTGAAATCGTGTCCAATAACGCTTGCTCTGTGTGGATCGCATAAAATAATTTTTGCGCCCATATCAATCAATTTATCCACAAAGAATAAACGACTTTCAAACATTTTTTGATGTATTAAGACGCTTCCGCGTGCTTGTGTAGCAATGACTAAAATAATACTCAATAAATCTGGAGTGAATCCTGGCCAAGGTGCATCGGATATTGTTAAGATAGAACCGTCAATATAATTTTGAATTTCATAACCATCTTTGTGTTCTGGTACGTGAATATCATCACCTTTACGTTCAACCGTAATTCCTAATTTTCTAAATACATCTGGAATTTGACCTAAATCGTCCCAACTTACATTTTTGATGGTTAATTCACTACGTGTCATTGCAGCCAAACCAATCCAACTTCCGATTTCAATCATATCTGGAAGCATTCTGTGTTCTGTGCCGCCTAGTTCTTCAACACCTTCAATTTCTAATAAGTTTGATCCGACACCTTTTATTTTCGCACCCATGCGATTTAACATCTTACATAATTGCTGTAAATACGGTTCGCAGGCGGCGTTATAAATCGTAGTTGTTCCTTCTGCTAAGACAGCTGCCATGACAATATTTGCAGTTCCTGTTACAGAAGCTTCATCCAACAACATGTATGTTCCTTTCAGCTTTTTAGCTTCTACACCATAGAAATAATCTTCTCGGTTGTAGCGAAACGTTGCGCCTAGTTTTATAAAACCTTCAAAATGTGTATCCAATCGTCTACGACCAATTTTGTCTCCACCAGGTTTTGGAATGTATCCTTTTCCAAAGCGAGCCAATAAAGGTCCAACAATCATAATAGAACCACGTAATCCGCGTCCTTCTTCTTTGAATTGCTCTGATTCTAAGTATTTTAAATTGATGTCATCCGATTGGAATGTATAGGATCCTGGTCCATTTTTTTGAATTTTCACACCTAAGTTGCCTAAAAGCATGATCAATTTATTTACATCAACAATATCAGGAATGTTGCTAATTGTAACCTTTTCGGGAGTTAACAAAACCGCACATAAAATTTGTAGCGCTTCATTTTTAGCTCCTTGTGGTTGAATACTTCCTTTTAACTGATGACCACCTTCAATTTTAAAAGTCCCCATAAAATATAGTACTGAATTTGTTAGTAACGTTTTCTGTTACTACGATTTTTATTGTTTCGTTGTTGATTTTTGTTGTTGTTGTTTGAAAACTTTTTCTTTTGTTTCAGAAGGTTTGAAGCTTCCGATAAGTCTTCATCTCTTGCGGCTAAGTCAATTTTTCCATTACTTAGTTCCAACAAGTGTTTAAAAATCACATAATCTTCTACTGTATCCTTGTTCCAGTTGAGATAGCATTTTTTCATATGATTCGCAATAGCGTACTCTAAGGCTACTTTCATTTCGCCTTCGTCCCAACTATTTGCTACATCAATCATTCGCTTAATATTATTTCCATAGAAACGATATTTTGGGAAATTCTGAGGATATCCTAAAGGTTCAGGACGCTCTTGCAATACTTCGCGGGAAGGTTTTGGAAATGGAGAATCAACATCGAGTTTAAAATCAGACATAATAAATAACTGATCCCATAATTTGTGTTGAAAATCTGGAACATCGCGTAAATGCGGTTGCAAATTCCCCATAACGCCAATAATTGCTTTTGCAATTTTGTTACGTTCTTCTACATCTTCTGTTTCTATCGCATGGTTGATCATTTTTTGAATATGTCGTCCATACTCAGGAATAATCAATCGTTTCCGCTCTGTGTTATACTCTAACTGGTCAATCAAAATGAAATTTGTTTGTAAGGTAAATATTGAAGTAAAATAAAGTTCTCGTGAAGATTATTTTGTGCTTGCAAAATAGTAAAAAAATCTATAAAATACGGTTGATTATAAAGAAATTATGCCTTCAACTGCACTTGCTTCCTTATATTTTTCAATTACGGCATCGGCACTTTTCATATTTACGGTAATAGTAACGCTTGTGTACGTTCCTTTTGAAGACTGTTTTGTATCAATTACAGCACCAATATTATCAAATATTTCGTGGACTTGCTTTATTTTCTGTTCATCAGAAGGCACTATGAATTTGTACATATATAATGCTGGAAATTCTGTTGTTTCGTCTAATTGTACTTTTAACTTGCTATAAAACGCTTGAGGATCGTTTTTTGAACTCATTTTTTCTTTTTTCTTTTGAATTGCAAAGATACGCGGAATGTTTTGTTTTAGAAAATTAGAATTGTAGATCGCTGACGCTGTTGGATTGTTAGATTGCTTTGTTATAGCAGTGCTGTTTTGATTTTTCAATCTTTCAATCTTTGAATCTTTGAATCTTCTAATTATATACTATCAATCAATTTTTGAAGTGTTTTTTTAAAGTTTCTACTGGCTTGAACATTGAACCTTGAATTTTTGAATCTTGAATCTTTCAATTGAGCGAAGCGATGTGAAGACTTTCATATTCCTTACAATTTGTGTAATTTTGTGAAATAAAATATTCAGATTGAACACAAAAAGAATACTCATCATCGGTGGTCCAGGTACTGGAAAATCTACGTTGATTACTGCATTAGAAGAAAAAGGATATACGTGTTTTCATGAAATATCTCGTGAAGTTACAGCCGCCGCTCAAAAACAAGGCATTGAACAATTATTTCTAACACAACCATTATTGTTCAGCGAATTGTTATTAAAAGGAAGAATTGAACAATTTAAAGCTGCTGAACAACTTGAGGCTGACTATGCTTTTTACGATAGAGGAATTCCTGATGTTGCTGCATATATGGATTACACGGGCGACACCTATCCTGAAATGTTCCGAGAAGCCTGCAAAAATCACACGTATGATATAGCATTTATGTTAGCGCCTTGGAAAGATATTTATGAGCAAGATAACGAACGTTACGAAAGTTTTGAACAAGCTGAAAAAATTCAGAAATACTTAACCTCAGCGTATGAAAGTTTCGGTTATACACTAATTGATGTTCCTTTCGGCACCGTTTCTGAACGTGTTGCCTTTATACTGAATACACTTAAAAACCACTAATGAATCAGCCGCTTGCGATTTTACAAAAATATTGGGGACATACTTCGTTTCGTCCGTTGCAAGCAGAAATTATAGCAGCAGTACTGCAACAAAAAGACACCTTAGCGTTGTTACCAACTGGTGGCGGAAAATCGGTTTGTTTTCAAATTCCTGCCTTGATGATGGACGGAATTTGCATTGTCATCTCGCCTTTAGTTTCACTCATTCAAGATCAGGTCGCTACGTTAAAAGCCAATGGAATTAAAGCAATTGCACTTACTGGCGGATTGAAAAATGAAGAAATTAGCAACTTGCTCGACAATTGTATGTATGGCGATTATAAGTTTTTGTATATCTCGCCCGAGCGTATTCAGCAAGAAATTATTCAGGAACGCATCAAACAAATGTCTGTAAATTTAATTGCTATAGATGAAGCACATTGTATTTCGCAATGGGGAAACGATTTTCGTCCTGCATACAGAAATATTCATACACTTCGCGAATTGCTTCCAAATGTGCCTTGCATTGCGCTCACAGCTACCGCTACTTCCAAAGTGGTCAAAGATATTTCAGACAATTTACACCTAAAAGATGTACAACACTTTCAACAATCGTTTGGTCGTGAAAATTTAGCCTATACCGTTTTAGAAACTGAAAATAAAATTCTAACGATTGAAAAAACAGTTCGCAAATATCCACAATCATGTATTGTATATGTTCGCAATCGGAAAAATACCGTAAAGGTTCACGAAGCATTGCAGCGCAAAGGATTCACGAGTTTATATTTTCATGGTGGACTTTCGTCAGAAGAGAAAAAACGTGCTTTACAAAGTTGGTTGCAAGGAAAAGTACAAACGATCGTTGCCACCAATGCTTTCGGTATGGGAATTGATAAACCAGATGTAAAAAACGTTATTCATATTCAACTGCCTGATAGTTTAGAAAATTATTACCAAGAAGCCGGACGTGCTGGACGAAATGGCGAATATGCAAACGCAATTATTTTAACTGATAAAAATGATGGCAAACAATTACAACAACAATTTATACACAATTTACCCGAAGTTGATTTCCTAAAACTTGTATTTAGAAAATTATGCAGTTTTTTTCAAGTAGCGTATGGCGAAGGGTATAATACAAAACATGCGCTTCCTTTTCACGAATTTTGCAAAACATATCAATTTCCCACACAAAAAACATTCGCTGCATTACAATTATTAGACAGACATAGTATTTTACAACTATCACAAAATTTTCATCGAAAAACCATCATTAAATTCATCCTAGATCAATACAATTTGATGAATTATTTGGACAAACATCCAAATTTGAGTTTAATTACACAAGCCATTTTACGAACTTATGGCGGTGTTTTTGAACAAAAAATAAACATCAACACAACCTATTTAGCTCAAAAATTAGGATTGCCAAAAGTAAAAATCAACGAGACTATTCAACAATTGGCAAAAGATGAAGTGTTACAGTTGGAAGAATTACAGACAGATGCAGAAATTACGTTTTTAGTTTCGCGTGAAGATGACAAAACTATTCATCCGATCGCAAAAGATGTGGTGCATCAAAATGAATTGAAAAAAAAGCGCATCAAAGCAGTTATTGATTATGTTCAAAATACAGAAGTATGCAAAAATACTCAACTACTCTCCTACTTTGGCGAAACTGCTAAAAAGCCATGTGGTATTTGTTCTGTGTGTAAAACACAAAAAGAAACATCGCCTGATAGCGAATTGCAATTATTAATTCGGGACGATGTTTTAAAAATATTAAAAACAAATTCGATGACTTCTACCGAAATTTGTGAAACATTACCCTATCGTGAGCAGCTTATATTAGCAATTATTCAATTACTTTTGGAAGCAGAAAAAATAAAATTAACAGAAAACAATACTTATACCTTATAATATAATGAGAGATCTTAGAATCGTTTTTATGGGAACGCCCGATTTTGCCGTGGCAACATTAAAAGCATTGTTAGATGCAAAATACACGGTTGTTGGTGTCATTACGGCGCCAGACAGACCCGCAGGACGTGGAAGAAAGGTACACCAATCTGCAGTGAAACAATTTGCTGTGACAAATAATTTAACCGTGTTACAGCCGACAAATTTAAAAAAGGAATCTTTTATAGAAGAATTACGTGCGCTTAACGCGAATTTACAAATCGTAGTTGCTTTTCGTATGTTACCAAAAGTGGTGTGGCAAATGCCTGCATACGGAACGTTTAACTTACACGCTTCTTTACTTCCAAACTACCGAGGTGCAGCACCGATAAACTGGGCTATTATTAATGGAGAAACAAAAACGGGAGTCACAACTTTCTTCATTGATGAGAAAATTGATACAGGCGCAATGATTTTTCAAGAAGAAGTAGCGATTGATCCCGATGAAAATGCTGGTGCTTTGCATGACAAATTAATGAACCTAGGAAGCGGATTGGTCGTAAAAACTGTTCAACACATAGAAAAGGATGATGTAACCACGACAATTCAGCCACAGCAAGACGATATCAAGACAGCGTACAAAATTCATAAGGAAACGTGTGAAATAGATTGGACAGCATCTTTAGATGACATTTATAATAAGATTCGCGGTTTAAGTCCGTATCCCGCTTCTTGGACAACATTATATAATGGAGAAGAAACCTTGTCTATTAAAATATATGAAGTGGCGAAAGTAAAAGAATCGCATTCGGATGCAGTAGGATGTATTATTTCTTCAAAAAAAGAAACCAAGGTCGCTGTAAAAGATGGCTACATATATTTAAAGGTAATTCAACTTCCAGGAAAACGTAAAATGGAAATTTCTGCACTATTGAATGGTTATAAATTTGAAAAAGATGCAAAAGTCGTGTAATCCCTTATGCCTAGTGATATTAGAGAATTACAACAAAAAATGGCTAGCTTTATTAACAATCGCCCTAAGTTATTAACAAAATGCGGCTTTTCCCGCGCTATTACTTGCATGGCAAGGAAATCCGTATAAATTTGTACTGCTTTTAAAAAATAATGTTTAACCAACAATTAATAATTCAACAATTATGAACAAAACAGAATTAATTGACGCAATGGCTGCTGACGCAGGAATTTCTAAAGCGGCAGCAAAGAAGTCATTAGAATCATTTTTAGGAAATGTAGAAGGAGCTTTGAAAAAAGGTGAAAGAGTTTCTTTAGTAGGGTTTGGATCTTGGTCAGTTTCAGAAAGAGCTGCTAGAGACGGAAGAAATCCTCAAACAGGAGCTACTATTAAAATTGCAGCTAAGAAAGTAGTTAAGTTTAAAGCTGGTTCTGATTTAGGAAATGCAGTAAACAAATAGTATTACTTTATTAAATAATATCAGAAAAAAGCGCTCAATAGAGCGCTTTTTTAATGCTCAAAATTGGCGTTAACTGCTTCAAATTTGATTATTCCATTTTTTTTTAATAGATTTAAGTAACCTAAAAATACGTAAATGATAGCCTTAAAACCCAACAAAGGACATCTTTTAGTTGCTGAACCATCTATTATTGGAGATGTATCTTTCAATAGATCAGTAGTTTTGCTCGCTGATCATACAGACGAAGGCTCTATTGGTTTTATTTTGAATAAACCACTCAACGTAACGCTATCGGACTTAATTCCACAGTTTGCCAACTTAAAAACGACGTTTAAAGTATACAATGGAGGTCCTGTAGAGCAAGATAATTTATATTTTATTCACAAGATTCCGCATTTAGTGCCCAACAGTATTGAAATATCTCTTGGTATTTATTGGGGCGGCGATTTTTCATCCATTGTCAAGCTACTAGAAGAAGACAAATTAAACGAGAATGACATTAAATTCTTCTTAGGATATTCTGGCTGGCATGCAAATCAGTTAAGTGACGAATTGAACTCAAATTCATGGATTATTGTGAAGAATGAACTCAAAAAAGAAATCATTTCAAAATCGTGTAAATCTATTTGGCGTAAAAAAATGATGGAATTCGGCGGAGAATACTTGATTTGGTCAAATGCTCCCGAAGATCCGAGTCATAATTAACAAAAATCGAGATTTAGAATTTATACGTGCAATGTAACAACTTGCGCGAATCATTCCATTCTTCAATCTTTTAATCTTTTAATATATCCATATATTACTTATCCCAATCGAATTCGCATATTTAACTTCGCAAGTAAATCTTTAGCGACGGTTGTTGCAAACTGCTTTTTTCGATACTTTGTAATCGGAAGTATGCCTTGAATTACGTTTGTGATAAAAAATTCATCTGATTTTTGAATTTCAAAAGGAGAAATACTTTCTTCCTTCAGTTCATAGTTGGGTAATTTTTCAAGCATTTCAATCAGTTGCATTCTCAAAATTCCTTTCAGACAGCCATCAGTAATTGGAGGCGTTTTAATCACGTTTCCTTTTACTAAGAATATATTACCATTTAAAGCTTCTACAACGCTTTTATCTTCGTTGACGAGTAAACAATTGTCCAAGTTATTTTCCTTGGCGTACACACTTCCTAAAACATTTATAATCTTGTTATTTGTTTTTAGTGTTGAAAGCAAGCCTTTGTTGATGTAAAAATCTTTGTATAAATCCACTTCATACGCAGTTTCCGATAGTAAATAGAATGGACTTTGTAATTCGGCGGCAGAAATGATGTATTCTACTTCATTAGAATCAGGCATGTACAATCCGCCATTTCCTCTAAAAATAGTACAGCGAACACGTGCATTGGTAAGTTGATTGGCTTCAAGTGTTTTTAGAATTTCTTCTTCCAGAAACTCCATGGTAAAATTCATCGGAATCTCCATTCTCAAAATTCGCATAGATTCCATAAGTCTAAAGTAATGATCTTCCCAAAAGAGAATTTTATTTGCGACGACTCGTAGTGTTTCGAAGAGCGCGTCGCCATACTTTACCCCTCTATTTTCAATATCAAGATGTATTGTATTTTTGCTAACATTGCCATTAAAATTAACCATAAAAAAAGCCTTGAATTTATCAAGGCAAATATAGTTCTTAAAAATGATTTTTTAGCGTGAACCTAAAACTTGTTTTAGACTTCCAATTTGATTTTCCCACAGCATTTTTCCTTCTTCTACTTCTTCGTCATCTGGTGCAAAATCTGTAATAATAAGAGAAACGTCTTTTGTAATTTCATCAACCACAATTTTCATTTCAAAATAATCTGAGGTATCTTCATCTTCTTCCCACTGGAAACGGATACGTTCGTTGCTTTTCTTTCCTAAAAGCTTTGCTGTTTCTTCACTTCCATCCCAAATAAAGGTAAAAACCTCTCCTCGTGAATTTACGTTATCTGCATACCATTCAGACAATCCTGAAGGTGTAGACAAATATTGGAATAAAAGCTGTGGCGAAGATTGTATAGGGAACTCCATTTCGTATTTAACTTTATCTGACATGCTTTATTTATAATTATGTTGCTGACAATATATACATTAATTGTTTAGTTTAAAAGAAAACAATAAAAAAAATAAAAATTCAGTATTATTTGTTCAAAAAAAAATTGTTTATATATTTGCACCCGCTAACACGGCGAGGTAGCTCAGTTGGTTAGAGCGTCGGATTCATAACCCGGAGGTCTCGGGTTCAATTCCCGATCTCGCTACAACATAACCCACTCATATTGAGTGGGTTATTTATTTCTTAACAGCTTCATTTTCAATACTCCAGTACGTTTAGGAGTATTGTTTTGTTCTTTTTTACTCATTCTACAAATCACTTAATCAGGCTTTTACAAGAGAGAGCTTTAGGGTAAGACCTCGGGGTTACTATCTTTTCTTAAATATTTCAACATCTCTCATAGCTTTCAATACTAGATTTTCATTAATATAATGCCTTCTTAAAACCTCTTTTGAAGTATGAGAAGATAAAAAGCCAGTATCTTCTTTCATCGTCATTGCCAAATAAGTTAGGTATGTTTTTCGCAAATGTTTGAATTGTAATTCTTTTCCCGTATCGAGAAGCTTATAGAAATGACTGAATCCTTTTGATAAATTATCTTTTAAAACATCAATTGTAATATTCCTCTCTGGAAATAAGATATGTTCATCAGTTCCAATTTTATCTTTATATCCCATTCTATTGAGCAAGTCAGACAAACCTTTTATCACAGGGATAATCTTAGGTGCAACATCAGCATTATAACCATCTCCCTTCTGACGTTCTACTTTGAAATTTCTTATTTCTATAAAAACTGGGATGTTATTTTCAACATGAATCATATTCCATTTTAATCGTACTATTTCTTCTCTCCTAGCTCCTGTGTATAAGCCAAGTTCAATTCCATTTTTTAAATACGGTTTATAACGCTGCTTACGATACGTTCTATTTTTTCCATGTATCATTTGAAATCCTATTTTTGGAGATATAATTTCTAGTAGCGCTTCATATTCTTCCAGAGTGATAATTTCTTTTCTTAATACACTCTTTCTTCTTCTTACCTTATCAAATGGATTATATAAATCAATTCTAAATTCTTGAATAGTCCAAGTGAAAAAGCTTTTTAAGTATTGCATTTTATTATTGTAAGACACCGCAGAATATGACATATTCTCTAATAAATGTGTGTGAAATATTCCGACGTGCCCATCTTTAATTAAATTAACTTTAAGTTTAGAGATATTCACTCGATTTTTCATCAATGCCCTGTTAAATAAATTTAGGCAATATTCAATCTCTTTGATATGCTTTTTTGTACGTTCTCTTTTTTGATGTGCTGGTATATTTACATTTAAAAGGTAATTTTTGTATTCCTTTTGCGCATCTAACAACAAAATTTCTTTTCCATAAGTTTTTAAGCTAGAATTCAAATTATGATAGCTTAGTTTTACTTCTTTTTCAAAAGATATAGCTGCTGAAACAGCTTGACTATAATTAGTAACTGTTAAGTTCTTCGTTCTATACTTCCCACCACTTCCAGGAATAAACACCTTAATTTTGAAACGGTGCATCTTAAAAAACTGACAGGAAGAAAATTTAGTTTTATCTTTTGCACATATAGGCTCTTTTGTGACAATTTTACCCTCCAAGTCTTTCTCACTTTTCTTAGTCCATGAGAAAGCTTTATTACATTTATTACAGAATATAATTAATCCTTTATGCCCTCGGTTAATAGGTAGTTTTATTCGTTTCATCTTCTAGGGGAATTAAGAGTTTTATTACCTAGAATTTATATAAAAAAGATATTTATTTATGATAATGATAGATCAATATCTTTAATGTGTAGTTGAGTTTTAGATTTATGTAGATGAATTATTCTTAAATATGAAGTTCTGTAAATATTAACAATTAATCAATTCATTACTAAACTCATATTACGTTTATATAAAAAAATAGTAAGGGTTTACAAACTAAATTACCTCTTCTCTTATATTCTATTTTCCTTGATTAAAATTTAAAAAATAATAATTATGGCACATAATGATTTTGCAGGTGAGGAACCTATTAATTACGAACAAAAATGTCCTTGTGTTCTTGTTTTAGACGTTTCAGGCTCAATGAGTGGAAAACCAATAAGACAATTAAACGAAGGCTTAAAAGAATTTAGAGAAGAAATACTAAATGATGAAACAGCCTGTGATAGATTGGAAGTTTCAATCGTAACATTTGGAAGTGATATTGATGAAGTTCAATCTTTTTCGTTACTGGAGAATTTTGAAATGCCTGAACTAAAAATAAATGGTAGCACTAGACTAGTAGATGGCGCTAAAGAAGGTTTGCGATTAATTGAAGAACGAAAAAAATGGTACAAAAGTACAGGACAGACATATTATCGACCTTATGTAATATTAATGACTGATGGATATCCAGATGGCGGTCAAGATATTGATGGTTTGTCTATTGAAGTTAATCAAGGCGTGGACAATAAAAAATTTAACTTTTGGGCTTTTGGTGTAGAGGGAGCTGATATGAACATGTTAGAAAAAATATCTCACCCACAATTCAAGCCTTTGAAATTAAAAGGATTAGACTTTGTTAAGTTTTTTAAATGGTTAAGCTCAAGTATGTCCTCCATTGCTGCATCACACGATGGCGACAATGTTGATATCAGTCCAAAATCCGAAAATGATAATCCTTTTCAAATAACAATTTAAGATATCAATTATGTCAAAGTCATTGTGGAAAATAGTTGGAGCTTCTTTAGTAGGAAAATCACATATTGAAAGTAGCATTCCTTGTCAAGATGCTCATAATTTTAAATTAATTAATGATACAACTGGTATTGCAGTAGTATGTGATGGAGCTGGTTCAAGTAATAATTCACATTTGGGTTCAGAGTTTATTGTCAAAAAAACTATTGAATATATAACCATTCTTATTGAAAAAACATCTTGTTTAAATAAAGATATTCAAATAACTCATGAAGAATGGCAGGAACACATGTTAGAGCTCATAAAAAAGCTACAGGAGGAATTATATGATTTTTCACAAGAACAAAAACTTGAATATAAATCTTTAGCGTGTACTTTTATTCTTATTCTTTTTTCTCCGCATAGAATATTAACATGTCATATTGGTGACGGAAGAGCAGGTTATGCCGATGTTTCAGAAAACTGGAAAAGCTTATTCATCCCATTTAAAGGAGAACAAGTAGGTCAAACCGTATTTATTACTTCAGACTTATTAAATGATAATGAACACTTAATAGAAACTTCTATTATAAATGATAATATTAGTTCATTTACTTTGATGTCTGATGGATGTGAATTAGCATCTTGGGAATGCTACAACAAGAAAGAAGATGAAGAATCATACTATGATCCTAACCTTCCATTTCCTAAGTTTTTCAAACCATGTGTAAACGCACTAAAATCAATGTATTTTGATGAATTATCAGATGGAGAAATACAAGAAAAATGGAGTTCTTTTTTAGAAAATGGCAATACAGCATTACAAAAAGAAACCGATGATAAAACTATGATTTTAGGTACTCTTATTAACACTTAAATCATTCATTATATGCCAATAGAGTTAACTACAGATAAAGGTAAAACAGTGTACATTGAAGATAAACCTTTCAAATCTGGAGGCCAAGGAGGTGTTCACTACTTTACGAGTAGTCAAAAGAATATTGTTGCAAAAGTTTTTTATCATGAAACGAATGAAAAATTAATAAAGGCAAAAAAGCTAGAACACAGAATTAAATTTATGGTGAGAAATTCTCCTATAAAGAATAGTTCAGCGGAAATTCAAAATACCCTCATCTGGCCTTTAGAACTTTTGTATCGTAAAGGACACTTTGTTGGCTTCACTATGCCAATTGCAGGGGATTCTAAATTAAATGAAATTCCTATTAAATTAAGTTGTTTATGCAAACTAAAATTACATCATAGCATTAAAACAGAAGGTAAATGGCAGAAATTTGCTCGCCATAAAACGAATACTTTAAAAACTAGATTAAAATTATGCTACAATATTGCTAATGCAGTGAATACACTTCATAAAACCAAAAACTATATTCTAGTAGATTTTAAGCCTGATAACATTTTAATAAGCTCGAATGGACTAATGTCCATAATTGACTTAGATAGCATTCAGATAGCAAAAAACAATAAAGTTATATTTAATGCAGAAGCATTCACAGAGGAATATATTCCTCCTGAACATCAAAAAAAATTATCTACAATTTCTCATACACATAAAAATGAATCATGGGATAGATTTTGCTATGCAGTTTTAGCTTATCAATTATTATTAGGGATACATCCATTCACTGCTTCACATAAAACATTGCACTCAACATCAGAATTTATTAGAGAAGGACTTTTTCCTAACGGAAAAAAGCTAGGTAAGTTTTTATCAATTCCTGCTCCTCACAAATCTTTTAAATCTCTACCAAAGGAGATTCAAAATTTATTTTTGAGGTGTTTTGAGGTTGGATATGATTACCCTACTAGAAGGCCATCACTACAAGAATGGGCAGCGACATTTGCTACTATTTTATTTAAGCCTCCAAAAATACATTGGTTCAAAGCAAATAAAACAGTACGTGACAATTTAGACCCAATTCTACTTTCTTGGAAGGTAAATGATTGTCAAAAAACACGTATCAATGGTAAAGAAATAAAGAATCAAAACCATATCAATGTAACTCCGATCAAAAATACCGTATACACCTTAGAAGCTATCAATGGAAATAAGTCTGTTAAGGCTAAAGTTGCTATACAAATAGACACAACACCTCCTAAAATTTTATTTTTCAATTCTAATAAAACTATGTTAACAGATCATCTTCCTGCTAAACTCAGTTGGCAAGTTGAACGCGCTAAAAAAATTGAAATCACAAAAGTAGGCGATGTAACCAATAAAAATAATTGCAATGTTAATCCTAAAAAAGATACTGAATATCATCTAGTTGTCTATGGGTATTTTGGACAAAAAATACAGCAAAAGTTGCAATTAAGAGTATCAAAGAAACCTCCAATTATTAAGTATTTCAAAAGTAGTATCAATCACCGTGAAGATGACTCAAAAGTATTTTTAGGCTGGCAAGTTGAAGGAGCATTTAAGCTATACATTGATGGAATTGGAGAAGTTACACATTTAAAATACATTCAGGTTGATCCAAAAAAAGATACCGTATATAATTTAAAAGCTGTCAGTTACTTTGAGGTTACAACTATTGAAACACTAAAAGTCACAGTCTCAAAGGAAGCACCAACAATACATAGTTTTACAGCAAATATTACCTTTTTAGAACATCTGATTCCAGTACATCTAAAATGGAATATTTCAAATGCTTATTCCTTGCAATTAAGTACTGGAGAAAACTTAACTAACTTATCAAGTTTTACAACACATCCAAAAAAAGACACCATTTATACTATATATGCAAAGAGTTATTTCGGAGTGCTATCAAAGAAGAGTATTCAGATAAAGACCTCTAAAGCTCCACCAAAAATACTATTTGAAATAAGTAGATTAAAATCTTCAACTTCAGCAAAAACTATACGGCTTGTATGGGATGTTAGCAGTTCCAAAGAAGTTATTTTAAATCAGAATATAGGAAAAGTAAATGCTAAAGGACATTTAGATAAAGTAATCAAAAAAGATACTGATTTTACAATTACAGCAAAAAGCCACTTCGGTGTGATTGGTAAAAAAACTATAAAAGTTGGAGTTATCTCTAAACCTTCTTTTTCTAAAAAAAATGATAGAAACAATCAGGCTCTACAAAAAAGAACAAACAAACTAGATACTTCAAAACGCAAGTGGAATCGTAAAAAACAATAATTATGAATACATTATTTTATTTCTTATCAAAAACAAATGCAGCATTGATTAAAGGCTGTAGCAAAAAGGCAAAATACAGTCAAGCTTCTATGGGCATGTTCGTTTTATTTACAGGTATTTTAGCATTTATATCCGGAACGTATGCATTAAAAATGGCTTTCGATTATGATACTGATAGTTATACTACTGCTATTTTAGGAGGCTTACTATATTGTGCCATTATTATGGCTTTTGATAGAGAAATTGTTGCAGCTAAGAGTAAATGGGCAGTAGTGACAAGAATTCCTCTAGCCATTATGATTGGATTGATAGTATCTATTCCTTTAGAGCTTACTATTCTTGAAGGAAGAATTAATGAGCAATTGGCTGATGAACTTAAACAAAAAAATGCTCCTAACATAGAGAAGATAAAAGAAGAAACTGATCGTTTAAATGTCATTGAAGCTAATATTAGGAGAAGGATTTCTATTCAAGAAGCAGAAATAAGAAAATATGATAGTATTAAAAATGATCAATTAACAGGAAGTAATGGGGCAGTTAAAGGATGTGGAGAAATTTGTGAAAATGCTATAAAGAAATCGTTAGAAGCTTCCGAACAATTAAAAAAAATAAAAGATGAACAAAATGATTTTGCTAAAGAAAAAACAACTTTAATTAAAGAGGTAAAAGAAACTTATAAAATAGATTCCTTATCATCCCAAGACTTACTTTCAAGATATATAGCATTACAAAGACTAAAAACAGCTAATATTACAAGTATTCCTGAAAAAGATCATTCTGATATTATTGAACGTGCAAATTCTACTAAAATTATCTCTTGGGCTTTGGCAATATTGATCATTTTTATCGAAATTTTTCCTGCTTTAATGAAAGCTTTTAAGGAGAAAACCGATTATGATGAATTGTTAGAAGCACAATCCGAAATAAATCGAGGGCTTATTTTTGTTAAAACGGATGATATACTAAATGACATAGAGCAAAACCCAAAACAAGTTTTTCCTGCTGATGCCATTGAAAAAATCCAAAAACAAATGCAGGTTGTTTCTAAAAATAAAACTAGCCCTTGATTATATTTTTTTCTAATTTATAGAGAATATAATATTTGAATTTTCATAAGAAGAAGCCTCTACCAAATTGTTTAAACAATTTGATGGAGGCTTCTTTATATTTTGAGATATTTAAACTAGCTCTATTTAAAACTTACTCAATAGCTTTGCCGCATTTTTAATGTCCCCACTAACTCTCTTCCATTTTTTTATCACTACTCTTTTATATCTTCTACTAGATAAATAGTCTTTTGCAATTATAGGCATAACAGCATCTAAAATTTTAGCAGTTCCTTTTGAAATAGTAATTCTAATGAAAATTCTATAAAATAAATTTATAACTGAAAAGTATCCTCGTATTAATGGAGATCTAAAAATAACTATTGACATAATCATTTCTCTTATTTTTTCAAAAAATGCTTTTAATTTTTCAACTATTCTCAACCATCTGTGTTTCTTTTTTTCTTTATACTCAAGCAGCACTGAAAACTCAATAAATGCTAATGTTGCTAATTGCTTTAATTTCTTAGAATCCTCTCTGAGCCAATCGAACATTAATTGCTCTATTTTTAAAAATGGTCTATCCATAAACCTCCAACTATCATAAGTTATGTTGTCTACCTTTATTTTAAGGTCTCCACCATATTGCTCTTTTCGTTCTTCCATATATTGTGCCCCAATTACGGATACAATATAGTTTCTTTCTTGTTTTGACAATTTAGGCAATAAAATTTTTATCGGTTTTTTATTCTTAGTACCTACTAATGTTAATTGCATAATTGTATCTACAAATACCCTTTTTATGATATTATTTTTTTCTTCTAATCTTATTCTTTTAAGAATATCATATATTAACTTACCATTAATTGAAGTATGTATACCGTTCATTTCAATAATTTTACCTAAAGTTATTACCATAGCAGCCATTAACTTATCTCTATCAGTAAGCTTTGTTTTTTTACTATCTGAAAACTTGTTTGCGCAATGTTTTAAGCAAGAAGCTATTATCTTTTCAGTAACATCGGGATTTTCAGTATAAGCGAAAGCTAACCCTACTGCAACTGGGTATATTAAATCTTCTTTTTTTAAAAATTCTTCTAATGGAACTATTGTCTTTTTCCCTAATTGTAAAGGCTTAGTAAATTGTACTGCATGTAGTCTTAAAATATCCGATATTGTTTGTCTAAACCTATCTCTCACCAAATCGTTTGTATCATCGATAAATGAAAATAATAACTCAATCAACTCAATAGATAGTTTATTTGGAGTATCGTATTTAGCAGCTTTAGCGATAGTCAAAATAATTGTTGCTCTTAGATAAACAGCATGCGACAAGACTTTTTCTCGTCCCTTAATTAATTCTATGATTATTGGTTTCCATTTAGAAGTTTCTTGCCAATTTGATAGAAATTCAAATAATTGTTTTTCTCCGCCAGGTATTTCTTTCCATTTTGCTATTGCTTCTGCAGCTACATTTTGAGAAGCAATAGAGTCTTGAGAAGCTAATGTTAAAAGAGGTGTTTGAATCAAGGTCTTTGAGACTCTTCCCAAATCACTAAGCAAACTTGTGACTGATTTTCTTAACATTCTTCTTCTATTCTCATTACCAAACAGTTCTGAGTTTAAATAATTTTCTTTTGACGATTCAATGACTAGGTCTATTCCCATATCTACAGCCATTTTTATGTGTCTTCTATGGCTATACCAAGAAATTTTAAATAGTTCAATTTGTTGATTGGGATATTTGTTTCTTATAAGTCTATGTTCCCTATCAACAATATCATATTTAAAAAAACTAAATAGTTTTTCAATATCTCTATAATCTAATGCTTTTAAACCATTATGGCTGTACTGCCATTCTTCTTTAGATAATTTTTTTGCAACTTCAAAATACTGATCGTCATATAAATCACTAAACAATACCATACTTAATGCGACGTATTGTTCTAATGCAGGTAATGAATGGAACCACTTGTACATTAGAGTATCTTGTTTACCTAGTGTATCTTTTAAACAGTCCATAATTATATTAATATCAATATTCCCTTTTTGAAGTGTAAGTGTTTTGACAAAAAAGTCTATCTGTTCGGGAGTGGAGAAATTTTTCGCTAATTGAGTAAGACTTCCACCTGGTAATTGTGAATTAGCATCAACTTTATTTAGCCCATTAGCAAACGAAATTTCTTTAATATTTTTATTTAGTTTTTTTGCTAAATACTGTTTTAATTCTACAGCATCATAGCTTATTTTTTGTGAATCTAATTGTAACCAATATTTTTGTTGTAATACACTGGACAGTTGCCATGCGTTTTGAGGAATATCAGTACTAGTTAAGAATATCAATTGGTTTTGCTGTGCAATCTTTTCTAATAATAGTAAATCATAATTCAAATGATGTGGTTGTAATTTTTGAAATATAACAATACCGTCTTTCAGCCCTTTTAATGACGATATAAAACTTTGTCGTTCAGCTACTCCTACCCATTCATAAACATCAAAACTTGTTGATTGATGTAATTGCTCAGCTAAATAATTTAAAAGACTGCCTTTATCAAAATCGTAATCACCTCCAATGAGTATTAATTTATTATTAACTCGCTGTAAGATACTAGATGCGATAGTTGGTTTGACATAGTTTTTAGAAAAGCCCGTGAGATTTACTTTGCTGAAGAGTTCTTTGGGATTGTTATTTATAATATTCCCTTTAAAATCTCGCCCAACACTAATAATATTTTTTCCAATTTGTAATGTAGATGTTCCCATATTTTAATTGTTATTTATAATGCCATTATTAATATCACCTTCTATTTTATTAATATTTTTTCCAATTATAGTTGTTTGGTTATTATCATTTCTCAACGTTTGTTTATTGTTCTTTTTGTTACCAGTATTTAGATCTTCTTTAGATTCAATTTCATATTGACTGAAATCTCGAAGATCAAGAAATTGAGCTAGCCTATTAATATAAGTAGGGCTAAATGCAATACTTTCTTCTTCATTTTTGATTGCAACTTTTATTTTTCGCTGTGCTTCATAAATGAATTTACCAGTTAAGGAAACTCTTGGTTTTTCTCCGTAATTATTAATTTCTTCTGCAAGAAGTTCTGCATCAGAATGTTCGAGTGTTAATCCTGCCTTTTTTGCAGTGTCAATAAAAAGATTAATAAGTTTTTTTGGATTGTATGCCATGATTTTTCTTGTAAAAGAATCAACTCAAACTCTCTAAACAAAATCATTTTTATAAAAGTGACTGTGTAATTTCTAAACACTCTAAAATATTTTATGACCACAATATTAAAATCAATTTTCTAAGGAAAAACGCCAAATAAAACTACTAAGGAAAAATCAGAATAAGAAAGGAATTCTATGCAAGAAAAAGATAAAATCTCTTGTAGAATAGCACCAAATTTGCCTCATACAAAACAAGTATTAGTTCTTTGAGAAATAGGTTTTTATAAAAATTAGAAGTGCGCACAATGCATCAATTATAAATGTAGTCTTGTATTTTATTGTAAATACTAATTATCATTTTTAGATGTGTTCCTAATCTACATTGAAATCTATCGAAAGCATTAAAACTTAATTGTATAAGAAATAAGCTGGAAGAGTTCTAGTTAAAAAATCTTTAAAATCAAAATTATGATTACTATAAAATTAAATCTTTTATTAAATGTTTCTTTGAATAATAAATTATTAGAAAAATTGAATCCTTTTTTTTCTAAGCCATCTGTCAGCACAACTGCTAAATCTGACAAAAGTAGCGGAGAAGATGTAGCCGATCCATCAGTAACTCCGCCTGATGAAAATTAGTTTAAATAACTAGTTTAAAAATGGCAGGGAAAATTCCCTGTCATTTTTTCATATCTTCAATCTTGATAAATTAAAAATATGTTTTTTCTTTCAAAAAAATATCTAAAAAACGTATATAAATTAATAGTTGTAAATTAGGAATTATTAAACATCAACTGTTTTAACACAAATGAGTAATATAAAACTATTTCTGATAGTCATCTCTTTCCACATCACTAATGTCTTTTATGCACAGAAAAATGGTTTAGCAAAACAGCAGATTGATTATTATCAAAAAGGGAAAGAATTCCACAAAGAGAAAAAGTATGATAGTGCAATTTCTTATTTTGAAAAATATAAGTCAGAAGCATTACTTAATAATGATACGATAAAAGCGGCTAATGCTTTTTATAGGATCGGTTTATGCTATCTTACTAAAGAAAATTATAAAAAGGCAGAAGACTATTTTAAAGAAACTCTAAGTTTAGAAGTTCAAATGAAAGATTCACTTAGAATTGCCAAAGGATATAATAATGTCGGAATAGCAAAATACTATTTATCACAACTTGATAGTTGTTTATTTTACTACGATAAAGCACTAAGTATTTACCGAATAACATCAAAAAAGAAATTACCACAATTTCTAAAAAATATTGGTCTTGTTCACAAAAAAAAAGGCGATTACTTAAACGCATCAAACTATTTATTTGAAGCAGCTCAACTATTAGAAAATGAACATAAAAAAGCGGAAAGTGCCTCTACATATAACATCATTGGAATGATGTTTAATGAATCTGGTTATGATTCATTATCTCTAAATTACCACAGTTTATCGTTAAAAATAAGAAAAGAACTTCAAGATACATTAGCAATAGCTAAGTCACTAAATAATATTGCGAATGTTGCTAAAAGAGTTTATGGCTTAGATTCTTCATTAACTACATACAACAGAGCTTTCAAACTGATCGAAAGATTTGAAAATGATAGAATCAAATCTAAGATTCTTAATAACATTGGAGAAGTTCATTTAGAATTAAAAGATTACAAAAAAAGTAAAAGCTACTTCAAAAAATCATTAGTATTGAAAGAAGAACTCGGTGATCAGTATGGAATAGCATATTCATTATTAAATATTACCAAAATCTTATTACATGAAAAAAAAATTAGAGAAGCTGAAAAGCTCATCAATAGAGGTTTAAAGATTTCAGAAGAAATAAATTCTTTAACTCTACTAGTTCAATATCATGGTATTTATTCTCAATTATTAACGACAAATAAAGAATTTGAAAAAGCAACCAAATATTATAAATCGTATCTACAGCTTAAAGATTCTTTATTAAATGAATTAAAAATTAAATCATTATCAAACGCAGAAGTTAAATACAGAACAGCAGACTTAGAAAAACAAGTAGCTTTTTTGGAACCACTAGAAGGGGAAATTAAAATTTTAAGCCTAGAAAACGAAAATCAAAAAGACAAAATAAAATTTCAAACAACTATTAATTGGTTCTTGTTTTTTATTGTGTTGGCTATTTTATTTGTTCTAATACTATTATGGAGATTAGGAAAACAGAGAAAGCAAATAAATGAACTACTTGAATTAAAAAATGAAGAAATAACACATAGAATTAAAAATAACCTAGAAATTCTTACTGGTATTTTTAATAATCAACTTCGAGTGACAAATAATGAATCAGTAAAGGAAATACTTACTCAGAATAAACATCGATTAAAAGTTATAAATCATTTACATAATCGTTTATCTAGTGAACCTAATAAAGATATTTCTGCTAAAATTTACTTTGAAGGTTTGATTGATGATCTATTATTTAGTTTCAATTTTTCAAAAAGTAAATGTGATTCATCAATTGATGAATTACAAATTAGTACAGACACAATACTTCATGTAGGTTTGTTAATGAATGAATTGATCACAAATGCAATAAAACATGGACTAAAAGAAACAAAAGAGCCTAAACTTGAAATTTCACTTAAAAACTATGACTCCTACCTAGAATTAAAAGTCAAGGATAATGGTCATGGTTTACCTGAAAATATCGATTTAGTAAGCATAGAATCATACGGTATGATTCTAATTGATAAAATCGTAAATCGTCAATTAGATGGTGAATTAATTTACGCTTATAAAAATGGTGCTCTTTTCACAATAAATATACCAATATGAAAATCAAAATATTAATAGTAGAAGATGAAGTTATCTTAGCTGATGAAATTGAATATTCATTATCTGAAATAGGATATAATATAATAGGCAATGTAACCAATGGAGAAGAAGCTATCCAAATTATAATAGAAAATGATGTTGATATTATCCTTATGGATATAAAATTAAAAGGTGATCTATCGGGGACAGAAACAATGAAAGCTATTCAGAAAATAAAGGATATTCCCGTTATATATCTTACTGATATTACAAAAAAAGAAATTTGGAAAAAAGCAGAATCAACAAATCCTGTTGCCTATTTAATAAAGCCTTTTAATGCCTTACAAGTAGATATTGCTTTCCAAATAGCTTTGAAAAATGCTACTAAGAATAAAGGTTATAACTTAAATCCAACACAAGATTTAGACAATTCAAAATTTCAACATTACACTGTTAAAGATAGAGTGTATTTAAGAGATGGTACAAAGTTTATTCGTGTCTTAGAGGAAGAAATAGTATACGTTAAAGGAGCAGGTAGTTACTGTGACATTTTTAAGGAAGAAAAAAAGCATACTATGAGTTTAAACCTATCCCAATTTGAAAGAGAAATTCCATTTAAAAATTTATTCAGAATTCATAAATCATATATTGTAAATGTAAATAGAATTACAGCTATAGAAGGAAACATAGTTTATATTGATGAAATCAAAATTCCTATTGGCGCATCATACAAAGAAGAGTTTTTTAAGAAAATCAAATTTATTTAGATGCGGGTAAAAATAGAAATCAACTTTCAAGCTTGTTTTCCAAGTGAAACTCCTAAAGAATTATCAGAGTACTTATCAGGAATTGCAAAATCTGACTTACTAAAAGCTTGTTCATTCTTTTTAGGTTTTGAAACTGGACATTCAAAATATTCCTATGTGCCTAATTTTTTAAAAATGTTTTTTAGTCCTGAAAATTCAGATTTCGTAGAGGAGGTATTTTCAAACATTTTAGAATATGTAAAAGAAAGAGAATATCCATTAGAACAATATGATATTACCTATGTTATATCGATCTTGCATCTTTTTGAGTTCATTTTTGACAAAATACCTGACGATCAAATCACTACCAAAACTACCAAAGAAATTGAACAGGATATTTTTAAGGCTTATGTCCTTTTGAATCAAAGAACAATGACTGATAGAGATGCTAAAATTTTTAGTGAAAGCAATAAAGAGACTTTAGATGATAGAGTAAATAATTTGCGCCAAGCTGAAAATGCTGTAAAAATAAGTTTTCATAATTATGATCTAATTAACCCAGACATCTATAAACTTTTTTATTGTCAATTTCTTAGAGCTTATTACTATTTTGAGTTTTTATCAACCAAAGATGAATGTAAAATCCTATTAGAAAGTTTTTACGACAACTACTCTGTCAAAAACTACAAAGAGTACTTAAAAAAGTTAATTGGAATTATACACAGAGTACTTATAAGAAATGAAGAAGCCTATATTGATATATTGATTAATAATACTGAAGATTGTCAATTCATAGACAAACATATTGCAAATAGTAACGATAAATTAACCGAGACTGATTTCATAAATATAAGAAGTACACCTTTATATAAGTTTGAAGAAGGTAAATATAGAATCATCTTCCCTCCTTTTGTTATTGAGATGTTATATAATGGTTTATATTTTCGATTGAAATCAATTAATGATTCGCTACCAAAAGTAGATAAAGTAAAAAATCTTTATAATCTGAAAACGTATGAATATAGTGAACAGTATGTTTTATCGAAACTCTTAAAAGAAATATTTGGAAAACGTTACATTCAAAAATCAGGAACTGAACTAGATCAAATTATGGATGGTGCGCCTGATTACTATGTTAGAAATGGCAAATATATACAGGTATTTGAATCTAAAGATATTCTTATCAGTAAAGAGGGTAAACAATACGAAGATTTCTCAGATTTAAAAAATGAACTTAGCATAAAGTTGTTTGAGAACGAAAAGGGCAATAGAAAAGCAATTAGACAACTTGCAGAAACTGTTCGTAAAATACTTTTCAATGAAGCTGAATATGACTCGAAAATTCCAACTAAAAACGTTCAAATATTTCCAATACTCGTTGTACACTCTAGAATATTTTCTTCTCCAGGTCTAAATAGATACATAAATGAATGGTTCAGAAAAGAATTAAACAAACTAAACTGTGATATACCAAGAGTTCACGATGTAATATTAATAGATATAGATACTCTTATTCTCTACAAAGACGCATTCAAAAATAAAAAAGTTTCTCTTTGGAAACTCATGCTGGATTATGAAAAGTATTATATTAATTTCTCTCCCGAAAATTTAAAGACTAAGCCTAAAAGTATTCAAGAATTTCACATGATGTGTGATGAATCTGTTGATCCTTTTTCTTTATTTTTAGATAGGGAATTAAAAAGTATACGATACATTCCAAACTTTAATGAAATAGTAGAAAAGCTAACAACTCTTGAAAGTGATATAAATGAATAAAGATTGGTTTACATTAATTGAAAAACATACTCTAGCTGGAGCAAGAGATAAGTTTGAAAATATCTGTGGTTCTCTTTTTAAAAAAGTTTATCCTGGTAAGAATGGTAGAAATGTAGAAGTAAATCCAGGTGATGGAGGTATTGACGTCTTTATTGGGGAAATTGGTTTAAAGCCAATACATGTGATTCAATGTAAATTTTTTCCAACTGGACTTGGAGATTCACAGAAAGCACAAATAATAAATTCTTTTAAAACTGCTATTGAGTCTAAAAAATATGAAATGACTAAATGGTCATTATGTATTCCTAGCAAACTTAACATAGATGAAAATATTTGATGGAGTAAATGGAAAGACAAAATGATAGGGGAATATGGTCTTACTAAAAACTTCATAAAGCTAATTGACGGAGATGATATAATTGATTTATTAAAAGAGCATGATTTATATAATTCAGCTTTCGAAAAAGAAAACTCTCTCAAAATTGATAAAATATATAAAAGTGTACTTCCTGATATATCCTTAGAAAAATTAAAAAAGAGTATTCATAAAGCTTCTTCATTTCTAATTAGAGTTAAAAATTATTTTGAGAAAAAGCGAACAACTCATATTGACAGAAAAGAAACTTCCACCATCATTAACTGGGTTAAAACTGATTTACAGCCTAAAAAGAAAAATCTTTTAGTTCTTGAGGGCGATAAGGGTTTAGGTAAATCAGTAATTCTAAAGGATGTTTATCAAAAATTAACTAAAGAAGGATATTTAGTCTTAGGAATCAAAGCCGATAATTACTATGCTTCTACTCCTAGAGATTTAGAAAATAAATTATTCCTGAATAATGATATTTCTTTTTCAAGCATAATAGATACAATCAATACAAACAACGAAAAACTTGTTGTCATTATTGACCAAATTGATGCACTTTCACAAACTTTATCTTCAAATAGAGAGTTTATCCAAACATATAATAGAATTATAAATGAACTACTTGATGAAAGAAACATCAGAATAATCATATCTTCTAGAACTTATGACCTCAAATACGATGCTGAATTAAGTATATACAATTCAAATGAATATAAAAATATTAAGGCTACTCCATTAAATGAAAATGAGGTTACTAAAACACTACAAGCTTTTAGTGTACGATCTCCTTCAAAGAAAATAATTCAATTACTCCAAACTCCTAATCATTTGGAAATTTTCTGCAAACTACCAAATAAGGAAAAAATTAATCTTAATACTTTATCATCCTTAAAGGATCTATATGATAAGTTATGGGAAACATTAGTACTTTCTAAAGAAGATTTAGCATTAGAAAAAGTATTGCATTTGATAGCGGATGAAATGTACAATAATCAACAAATTGTAATTAGAAAGCGATTTGTTTCAAAATATAATTCTGAAATTAATTACCTTCTAAGTAATCAATTATTGGTTAGTGATGAATCAAACATTCAGTTTTTTCATCAAACTTTTTATGATTATTGTTTTGCTAGACAATTTGTTGAGAATGGTCTTGATATTTATGATTATCTGAGTAAGAATCAACAAAATCTTGAAATCAGATCAAATATTAAAATGGTATTTGAATACTTAAGGGAATATAATCCTAAGAGGTATCTTAAATATTCTAAAAGCATTTTAAAATCTTCTAGGTGTAGGTTTCATCTAAAATTACTTATTATTAACAACTTAGGTTTTTTTGAGCCATCTAATGAAGAAAAATTACTTGTTCAAAAACATATATTGAAAAATAAGCTTTATGAAGACATATTCATTAACTCAATTTCATCAGAGAAATGGATTGAGTATCTAATTGAAAATAGAATTATTGACAAATATTTATTTGTAGAAAAAAGCTTTAAAAATTATTGCTATGATTTGTACAAAAAACAATCATTTTTTAAATCAAAATATCTTGAAAGTCTTAATGCAGAAAAAGTTATAGAAAAAAAGAGAGAAAGTATCTGGGTTTTATTTAGGAATAATATCAATAAGTGCCCTCATTTAATTATATCTTATCTAGATCAATCAAACAACTTTCCTCTTAAACATAACTTTATTGAAAGATTGTTATATAACTTAGATCACTGGGATGATGAAAAAATGCTAACCTATTTTGATAAGTATATACCTTATGATGCAAAAGGAAAACGAAGAGATAATTTTTGGTTCTATCAAATCATTCCCAAAATATTTGAATATCACAGAGATTATGCATTAAATAAAATCGAGTATGTCCTGAAGAATGTTTTTACAAATAAAGAGAACTGGCACAGCAAAAGGTTTTCTCATGATCAGGAGAAACTATTTGATGATATTTATAAACTAAGTCCCGATGATTTTTTTGATCTTATAGTCAAAATATACAATGATATCTTAATGAATAACCCAAGTACTGTTTCACTCAAAGAAACTAACTCTCTTCTACAAGGTTGCTCATTATTCTTTGATTATATTGGAAATCACTCAAAAGATGCACATGAATTTATTGAAGAGTTTATCGTTAGCATTTAGCTACAAAAAATGATCATAAAGAATACATACTAGATTTTTACAATACATACAAAAACTCAAATTCTATATACATTATACGAATTATTGTCCTATTCTTTATTAATTATCCTAAATCATATACCGAAGAAGCTTTTGAACTCATTTCAATAGTAAGTTCAAAAAATGGATTCAACTCCACTGATGATCTATTACAGTTGAATTTTAGACTATTAATTGGACAAATATTTCCACATTTATACTCAAATCAAAAAAATGATATCATAAATATTATTCTTGAAGTTAAAAACCCTTACGAACAACCCTATTCTTATGAAGATAATGAGAAAAGAAAAAGAGTAGTCTATCCAGGTGTAGGTAAAAAACAATATGCCTTTTTAAAAGTATTACCCAAAGAAGAAATTGAAAAAAGTTTTATTCTAAAGAAAAAATTTAATGAATTTAAAAGAAGTTTTGGTGACATAAACGAAAATAAAGCTAGTAATGTTTCTTCAATGTCAACTTATGGAGTTGGTGCTCCCTTAGAACAACATGCATATTCAAAAATGGACTTAAATAGTTGGAAAAGTAGTTTTTTGAAATTTAATGATAATTACAGAAGAGATCGTGGACCAAAAGGAGGAAAACTACAACACTCAAGAACATTTGAAGCACAAGTAAAAACAAATCCTGATAAATTTTATGATTTTATACTTGAACTTTTTGAAAATAATAAAATTTCAGTCGATTATATTTCTTCAGGATTAAATGGCTTAATTCAAGGTGAATATATTCCTGAAAAGATAAAAATTATTTATAAAAAGTTAATAAAACTCAAGCTAGATAAAAGTAACACTTTATACTCTATTTGGAAAGTTGAATATTTAATAAAACATCATCTAATTGATTACGATATTATTATGTTCATATCTCACAATGCATTAAATCATCCAAGTCCTGATTGTCCTCTGAACGAAAATGATCCAGATTTTGATAGTATAAATACTGTTAGAGGAGCTGCAATACATAAACTAATTCAATGTTATGAACATAAAGAATTTTCAGAAATAATATTTGAAACTGTTGAAAAAGCTGTCAATGATCCACAAATTTCTGTTAAGGTCGCAATCATTCAGGAATTAGCATATCTCAATTATCTAGAATTAGAGAGAAGTTTCAAAATATTTCAATCATTAATTGAAAAAGATGATATACAAATACTAAAGAACTCATTTAGAACCTCTCAATATTTTAATACCAAGTTTCATCATCAAATGCAATCGTACTTTGATAAGATCATCAAGTATGAAGAATTACATGAAAATGGTAATGTCTTAGTATTAAGCTGGATAAATGATAAAATTAATAACAAACCATTATATGATAAGTTTGTGAAATCTAGTGATAACGCAAAACTTTGTGCCTTAAAGATTGCTGAAGCTAATCTTTTTGATAGAGATGATAATTCAATTGTAAATGAAAAATCACTTAGTATAATCAATGCCTTTTTGAATAAATCTGGAGATGAATTCTCTCATGCCTATTCAGGCTTGATATTAAGGAAAATAAAACCCATAAAGTTTAAATTACTATATGATTTCTTAGTTAAATATTCTAAAAGCGAGTTATGTATGGATGAACCTAGATACTTTTTACAACTATTATTAAGTTCTGCCAAGGAACATCCTAAAAAATGCTTAAGATTATTACAAAATATGAACTTTAGTAATAGACCTGATATACAAGAATCTGGCTATTATGATAAAGAACCTGTTCAACTAATACTTGCTATATATTCTAAGCTAAATATGGACTCGAAAAACAATAAAAAGTATATTAAAATAGCTCTAGATATTTTTGATTCAATGTTAAAACATAATCATTTAAGAAATGCTGCAAATGATGCCATTGAACTGTCTATGAAGTCATAGAAAACCCCTAATAATTTAGAGTATTGTTTTCGAGTATGGATTTTGATAGTTTTGATAGTTTTTCAATACTCCGATTTTCACTAAACAACTGTTTACCAAACACATAACAGGCGAGCAATTTGTATTCATAACCCGGAGGTCTCGGGTTCAATTCCCGATCTCGCTACAACAATGAGGTCG
Organism: Kordia jejudonensis; assembly: GCF_001005315.1. Lineage (GTDB taxonomy): Bacteria > Bacteroidota > Bacteroidia > Flavobacteriales > Flavobacteriaceae > Kordia > Kordia jejudonensis. The sequence continues at coordinate 69,944 of NZ_LBMG01000004.1, read as the reverse complement.
TCTAAAAAGTAATTTTTAGGCGATTTTCTTTTAAGTATAATGTTATTTTAGGAAGTTGCTTTTTTGAGTTATGTAGTTAAGAGTTAAAAGTTTTAAAAGTGCTCTTATAGTGCTAAACTATACTTTTTTAGGTTATGTGCCATTGCGATAAGCCCTATTTCTACTTCTACTTTTTCTAATGATCGCAATAAGAATCGCTTAAAGTTCATGTTGTGTTTTATATTCCCAAATACAGCCTCCACATCCCAACAACGTTATTTTCGTTTTTCGATGCCTTTCTCACTAGTAAGTAAGTTTTTAGCTTTAGCTTTGAGTCGGCTTAGATTGTAATTACGCTCTATAATCCGATTGTATTTGGATTTGTGACATAGACTTCTAAGCGAACAACCCTTGCAGTTCTGTGCCTGATAGCGATGCAGGGTTTGTACAAATCCTGTTTTGGTCTTTTTTTGATAACTTCCTACATATCTCATGGCTTGTCCCATAGGACAGTAATACGTGTCTGTATCTTTATTGTAGTAAAGCTGATTAGCTGCAAAAGGATTGACTTTTCCTTTCTTCTGATCTTGTTGCTCTTTATGGAAGTAGTTGTATTTAACAAAAGCCTCGATTCCTTTTGCTTCTAAGTCTGTATAATTCTCTTCACTTCCGAAGCCTGCATCTGCAGTGAGCGTATCGGGTGTTTGCTGATAACTCTCCACTAGATCTTCTACATGATCTTTTAGCAGTGTAGTATCAGCAGTAGTTTGCCCTAACGTATAATTAACTAAGTACTGGTTGTTGGTAGAAGCTAAAAAGTTATAGCCTGGCTTTAGTTGTCCGTTTTGCATGTGATCATCCTTCATCCGCATAAAGGTAGCACTAGGATCAGTCTTACTCATCGAGTTTCGTCCACCTAATTGTTTTTCTTGATAATTATACTTGGCAATCTTCTCAGGCCAGTTCTTCTTAGCATAACCTAATTTTTGTTTGATCTTTTTATCTACTTGCTTGCCTGATAAAGCTTGATTGATACTATCGATAGTCTTGGCTACCTGATCGGGATCAACAGCGTCAAAATTATCAGGCTCATTAGGGCGTTGTTCCTCTTCTGCATACACCGTTTCTACATAAGCCCAAAGTTCTTTAAGTTGTTTACTGATACGAGCGCGAGAAGTCTTGATGCTCTTACCCCAAACAAAGGTATAACGATTGGCATTAGCTTCCAGTTTTGTACCGTCAACATAAACATCCTTTATATGAAGGATACCTTCGGAAGCTAACAGTAAAACAACCTGATTGAAGATCTGCTTGAACTTACCTTTGAGTCTACCCGAACGAAAGTTAGCAATGGTATTATGGTCGGGTTGCGCTCCACCAGAGAGCCACATAAAATGAATATTCTCCGCTAAAGCCTGCTCTATCTTACGTGAAGAATACAAATTACGTAAGTACCCATAAATTAATATCTTAATCAATACACGAGGATGATAACTAGAAGTGCCACCGCCTTTGTAAGTGCGTTCAATAGAACTAATATCAACTCGATCCAAAATAGAATTCACTAAGCGAACAGGATGATTTGCAGAAATAAAATCATCATAACTCGGAGGAAGAAGACTCAACTGAGACTGGTAATTGGTCTTCCAAACAGGATTTACTTTCATAACTTTAAAATACAAAATCTTAAAATTAATTCATAAAAAAAGACTGCCTTTTTAGACAGCCTCATTTATTTTCAATAGTTTCATTTTCCATAGCAGAGTACTGTTTTTTCCATTCTTTTACACCCTATCAATCTCTTAATGAGATACTTATAAAAATTATTCTTTAGGGTAAAATCTCAGCGTTAGGATTTTTATTGAAGATTTAAACATCTCTCATAGCTTTCAATACTACATTTTTATTAACATGATGACTTCTTAACACTACTTTAGAATTTTGAGAAGACAAAAACCCTATATCTTTTTTAAACATTATAATTGGATACGTATTTAAGAAATGTACCTTCATGAAAAAACCAAAGTCCTAAGTCTTCTCTAAATTTTCCTTGAGGTCATCAAACATGGTTAATTTTAGTGTACAAGCTAATAATTTTACCAAATGAGCTAACTTATCAATTCTAAATAATGGAATTTTGTTACTAATTAAAATAATCTAAACTAACTACACATGAACAAGACAATCAAATTAATTTTACTCTTTGCAGGAATTATTCTAATAGGATACGGAATTTATACAATGATCGCACCAGAAGCTTCTCTTAGTGTCGGTCCCTTAAATGCAGAAGTGCAAGATAATAACAGTGCATACATCACTATCGGATTAGGAGTTGTATCTTTGCTTATTGGATTAATCGCAGGAAAAAAAGCATAATATATGTTCAAAAAAATTACCCTTTTTCTTTTTCTATTTTCGTGTATTTTAAATGCACAAGAAAAATCTACCGCTCAAATCAAAAATCTTATTGAGCAATACAAAAAAGATCGTCGTGGTCCCTACAACGGAATCAAATGGTTTTGCGACGATAATAGTATCAGAGAAGCACGAGATCCATGTCCAGACAGTATTGGCGGCGGTATTCAGCATGCTAGTTTTAAAAGTAGCGCAAAAGATTTACGAAAAAGTAATCATTTATTTTTTGGAGAAATCTTAGCATCTTTACATCCAGAAGAATTTATAGATGAAAAGAATAATTTTAGCCGTTTGAAACAATATCAAATAGGAAAATACCTTTCTAGTATTGACGATGGCTGGGTTTTACGACGCGCTCAATATTATCGAGGTGCTTTTCAAAGTGAAGATGAAGAAGCATGGGGAAAAGACTTTTTCGAAACCCTATTGAGAAATGATGATCTTATCTTTAGCAATTATTTTCTATTTCGTCAGGCTTTAAAAGATATTCCACACAATGGCGATAGCAATCTTGCGCAAAATATGCGAAGCGAATCTAAATTATTAGCAGAAGATATTCCTTCCTTTATGGATGTCAGAATTAAAATTCATGGACAACCGGATGTTACGGATATTAAATTGGTTGAAAATTACATTTCCCAGCATAACTCAAAACTTTCTGACAAACAAAAAAGAGAATTTTCAAAGTTACTAGCTACCATGCGTCAATATTATGCTCCTATCGATTTTGAAAAGCTGAATAACGACGTAAAAGCAATCTCAGAAAAAAATAATATAACACGCATACTGACTGATTTTTTTACTTCTCAAAATACGGAAACCACTACCAAAAAATTAGTCACAGATATCTCAAAATTATTATATGAAATTCGTTTAGGTGTCAACAACTTTAAAAGTAGTCGAGACCGATTAAAAGTATTAGATATTTCAATTCAATTGGAAAATATTTTACTCAAAGAAGTTCAAAATTGGGACGCACTAACGCTACAAGACAATTTGGATAAAATAAGTGCGTTAGCATGTGCTTCCGCAGGAACAGGATTGATTGAAAATTGGGAATATGAAGCTATTAATACTTTACTAAGTGATGAAATTCACAATGATGAATTAAGCATCAAAACTCTAAATAGCATTTTGAGCCACAGCCGAAGTATTGTGGAATGGAGTACGTCCATGGTCAAAGCAACCTACCAAAGTGATGTTGACAAATACACAGCGTTTGAACCGATAACTTATAGTTTCATCGACGACAGAGTTCGTAGTAGTGTAGCGCTAAATTTTGGAGAAACGGTAAGTAATTTAGGAATCTTTGTTTCTAAAGTATCAAAAATTAACAACCAAGTAATGAAGATTGAAAACCAAACCGCAATCAGAGGATTAAATCCTGGATATGCATTTGGCGAATTGGTCGTTGTAGATGGAAATCCTGATGAAGTTGAAGTGCAAACAAATAAGATATATATTTTTGAAAAACCACCACACGATTTAAAACCTGTGGCAGGAATCATGACGGTTTCAGAAGGGAATTTAGTCTCGCACGTACAATTGTTAGCGCGTAACTTAGGAATCCCAAATGCTGTATTATCCTATGATAATTTAAAAGCATTGAAAAAATATAATGGTAAAAAAGTATTCTACGCCGTTACAAGCAAAGGAAATGTTGTCTTGAAACTTGAAGACGCAATGGAAGCCAATGAAACTGCGCTTTTCAGTAAAAATGAACGCAGTAAAAACGTCATTGAAGTTCCTATTAAAGATATTCGATTAGATGTTTCTAAAGTAATTAACATGCGTGATGTGAATGCTACAGATTCTGGAAAATTATGTGGACCGAAAGCTGCTAATTTAGGCGAATTGAAACAGTTATTTCCAGATCAAGTTGTGGAAGGATTAATTCTTCCTTTTGGCGTGTTTAAATCGCATATGAATCAACTAATGCCCAATAGCAACATGAGTTACTGGACATATTTAAATAGTACGTTTGCAGAAGCTGATCGAATGCGAAAAGAAAATATCTCAGAAGAAAAAGTAGAAGCTTTTCAACTTGCAAATTTGAAAAAATTACACGACGCAATTATTAAAATGCCTTTAGACAAAGCGTTTAAAGATGATTTATACGCGAGTTTTTCATCCATTTTTGGGAATACTATCGGAAATGTTCCTGTATTTTTAAGAAGCGACACCAATATGGAAGACTTGAAAGAGTTTACTGGAGCTGGATTAAATTTGACGCTATTTAATATTAAAAACGAAGACGAAATCATCAAAGGAATTAAGCGTGTTTGGGCTTCTGCCTATACAGAACGCAGTTTTAAATGGAGACAGAAATACTTATCAAATCCTGAAAATGTTTTTCCTTCCATCCTAATAATCCCAAGTGTCGATGTCGATTATTCAGGTGTCATGATTACCAAAGGAATCAACTCTGGAAACGATGAAGATTTAACAGTTGCATTCAGTCGTGGTGCTGGTGGTGCTGTTGATGGACAATCTGCGGAAACGCGCCTAATTACGACAAAAGGAAATACATTATTAGCTCCTGCAAGACAGCCTGATTATATAAGATTGCCTGATGATGGCGGTACAAAACATCATTTTACATCGTTTGAAACTCCTATTTTGAATGAAAAAAATATAGAAGATATTAGAACAATCGCGAAAAGAGTTCGTGAAAAAATGACTGAACACACCGCTTCACAACATCAAGCCTATGATGTAGAATTCGGATTTAAAGATAACAAACTGTGGTTGTTTCAAATACGTCCATTTGTAGAAAATAAAAAAGCAAAAAGTTCAAACTATTTACAATCAATAACACCAAATATAGATACTGATAAAAAGGTTTCTGTAAATACTAAATTATAAGATGAAAAAATTACTTTATGTAGCCGTTTTCCTTTGTATTATTATATCATTCGGATTTATTTCATATCCAATAGATGGTTATAAACGTACAGGAATCAAGCGTTTATACCAAATACGACAAATGCAATTAGACAGCGTAAAATACACTCGTATTCCTGCTGGAGCATATAAAATGCTCGATGAAATTAAGTTGAACTTAGCGAATATTAAAGAAGACAGCATCAACGATTTATTAGTTGATAACGCCGAATTTATGCGCGAAGTAAAACGTTTAATTCCAGGTGGCGCATATTCTGTAGCCGTAATGGATATGACAGACGTAAACAATTTAAAATACGCTTCACACAGAGAAAATGTGGGATATCAACCAGGAAGTGTTGGTAAAATTGCCGTATTAAATGCGGTATTTACACAAATGGCAAAAGTATGTCCAAACTCATTTCAAGACCGTATTGACTATTTAAAAGGTATTGAAGTTTCAGCTCGCTATTGGGGAACTGGCGATCATCATACGGTTCCTATATACGATATGGAAAATGACAGATTGACCAAAAGACGCGTTCGTGCAGATGATAAATTTTCGTTATTCGAATGGCTAGATCACATGGTTTCTGTGAGTAATAATGGGGCGGCAAGCGTTATGTACAGAGAAGCAATGCTCATGGCTGCTTTTAAAGAAGATTATGTAAACTTAACAGAAGAAGAAGGCGAACGTTACTTTAAAGAAACTCCAAGAGATTCCTTGACAAATTTGGCAAATACTGTAGTAAATGAACCATTGCGTGAGTTAGGAATTACAGAAGACGATTGGCGTTTGGGCGGAATGTTTACACGTCCTGCTGGAAAATATGTTGGTCGTAAAGGCGGAAGTATTGGAACTCCAAGAGGTTTAATGAAGTTTTTAGTAAAACTAGAACAAGGAAAGGTTGTTGATCAAGAATCGAGCTTGGAAATGAAACGTTTGTTATACCTTACTGACAGACGCATTCGCTATGCGAGATCTAGAAAATTAGACAGCGCAGCAGTATATTTTAAATCGGGAAGTTATTATAAATGTGACCGAGAGAAAAATCCTGATTGTAAAAGTTATGCAGGAAATGTATTTAATTATATGAATTCTGTCATTATCGTAGAACATCCAAACGGCATCAAATATATTGTGTGTTTAATGAGTAATGTATTGAATAAAAATTCAGCAGGTGCACACATGTATCTGGCGAGTAAAATTGATAATTTAATCACAAAAAACAACGATGATAACGAAGTTTTAAACGAAAATTATAAAGATCCTGAAGATGAAGGTGATGGAAATTGATATGTTCGTTTCTTAAACTCAATTTAAATTAAAAAGATAAAAAAAAAAGGCTGTCTAAAAAGTACAGATTTCGTCAAACCGGACTCGATTCGGTTTCTCATAACAGTTGGAAATCAACGTAATGAGATTCTGAGTCAAGCTCAGAATGACGGTTTTGAGTACTTTTGAACGGTCTCTTTTTTTGTATTTCTGAGAATCTTGGCACTGCAAAAGTAGTTGTTTCACAATGATTCAAAATTTACTTTAGCTTTTTTCTTGAGCCAATAAATAAAAGTATATTATCTCAACTCTACTGTAAAAACAAACGATTGTCAGTTCAAGCATTATCATAAATACCAAACATAGCTCATGAGAACAGCTTAGAACTTGTAATTTCAAAAGAATCTCGACTGCGCTCGATTTGACATATGTATAGTTTATTGATAATTACTGTTTTGTATGAAATCATAAATTGAACTCAGGTTTATAGGAGAATTGGTATTACTTCAAAGCAAGGTTTTGCAAGTGTTTCAATGTTTGCGTAGCTGCATATTTTACTTCTACACTTTTATGTTTTTTCAATGCTTTTACAATGGCACGATATTGATTATCATTTGAGATTCTGATGAGTTCTAAAACTTCAAGTTTAATGCGTTTGCCCCTATTTTTAACCAATAACGTAAGACACATTTTTTCGTCCACAATTTTAGTTCGAGAAAGCATATGTTGCAACGAATCATTTTCATTAACATAATGTTCTAACAAGGGAATTAATTTAAACTTTAACTGTCCTTTGAGCAAATTGTCTAAAAATTCCAAGGCATTTATTCTGGCTTCATTTACATCACTTAGCAAACCAGAATAGGCAATTTTAATATCATTTTCTTCATATATAATCGCTAGAAGTTTAAAAATGGTTTTCAAACTGATGTCTAGTTGTTCTTCCAAAACTTCCACAATGTTCTGTCTAGCAAGTGTTAACTCAGGCACATTCACGGTTTCAATTGTTTCTTCAGTATCTAATTCAATAAGTTGATTTAGGAAATATTGTGCTTCTAAGGCTTCTTTGTAATGCTTCGTTTCTTTTAAAATTAAACTTTTAATCAATCGTGTACTGAAAACTAAGCGTTCTCGTTTTTGGTTTAGTTTTAGAAGTGAACGAGACGCTTCTAATCGAATTATGAAATCGCGACTTTTCATTAAACTCAATAACATATTAACGGCATTTTGAGTTTTGAAAGCTTCAATAATTCTAGGTACAAAACGCTTATTTTTAGCTTTTAATGCCTCTCGTTTGTCTAAATTTAGAATTGTCGTTGTAATTCCAGGTCCATAACTTTTTAGAGCTTTGATGGCTTTTTTTCGATATTCCTTTTCAGAAAGACATTCAAATAATGCATCAATAAATCGTTCTCCTTTGATAATTCCTGCTGCTTTTATCGCGTGGGATTTTATCGTATTGTTGTGACTTTTGAGGTATTTTTCAATGAAATAGTAATGTTCGGGCAATTCGGCATACGCAATTGCTATTAACAAATCGGCAACTGCTGCAGCTCGTGTATCCACTTCTGCCCCATTTATGGAATTTATCTTTTCAGTAATTCTATTGTTGAGTTCAAATTTTGAAGCCAATTCTTTGTTGCTTGAAGCTTCTTTTGCCAAACAGAATAAGGCTGCGTTGGCAATGTATTCGTTTTCATTATTTAGATAGGTTTCAAAAAATTCTGTTTCAGATACGGAATGATGCAACACATAATCGAGCGCAGCTAAGACAAGATCGTCGTCTTTTTCATAAATTAATTTAGTAACTTTTTCAAGCTCAATGGCATCATCATACGTGTATAATTGTTGTATGGCTTCCGTTTTTACTTTGTTTGAAGGATGCGTAAGTAATTTAACAATACTACTTTTTAATGATTTTACTTTATAATTACTCAATCTGTCCAACAAATTTAATATCGCAACCTCATCATCGCCGCTTAGAATACGACGCGCAGCAGTAATGGTTGTTTCTGGCTTGCGACCTTCATCAAGCGAATCATCATTTTTAAGAATGGTACTTTCAATGTTTTTTCTGAATGAATTGTAATACGCTTCGCGAAGTTTGTAGATGAGAAGAATCCAAATAAAAACAAAAAAGAGGACAATAATTGTTATATAGGAAGTGTCTAAATCTAATTTTCTGATCAAAAATATAAGCATAAAACCTGACAATCCTGTTGCAATACTATCTACCACAACATCTATGTATGATTTTGCCTGATTTTTTATGTTGAGCGGAATTGGCATAATTGACAACTCAAAAGCAGCTTTGTTGACCGATTGTTTGAAGCTTCCATCAATTCCTTTGATGATGACCAAAACCCACAACTCTGGAAACGTTAGAAATAGTAAACATCCTAAAGCAATTCCTAATGGTAAGATGAGTAATGTGCTAGAAACACCCAATTTACTCAATACGCGATTAGTAAAAAAGAGTTGTAATATTAACGCCAATACATTGAAGGTTGAAAACCAAAATCCAAAAAAGGCGGCTAATTCTTCAGGATTGTTAATGGCTTTGTTTGCAAAATCACTAAACTGAAAATCAACTAATTTTGCAACGACAACACTAATTCCTGTAATGAGCGCCAAATAAGTGAGATGTTTGGATTTTGATATGATTTTTATAGAAGCTTCTTCCGTGTTTGTTTCATTAAATTTACGCTGATTACGCACATACATGTTCATTACTTTTAGTCGTATTTTCCATACTTTTTGAATGATGGGAATACAACAGAGTAATAGTGCTGCCGCGAGTAATACCACCGTTTTGTTTCCAAAAGCTGAAACTACTAAACTGGTAAGATAACCGCCAAAAACACCACCAGCAATAGCGCCAGCGCCGATAAATCCAAATAACCTTTTGGCTTCCCTGGAATTGTATACCATGTTGGCAAGAATCCAAAATTGTGAAGTTGCAACAACCGCAAATAGCGAAACGCCTAAATAATATACGTATAAAATCCAGTCGTTAATTAATGAGAAATGTAGTAAAGCACTTAGTATGATGAATCCGAGACTGAAAAAAAGTATCGAGGTCACTGTCACTTTTATGAGTGAAAATCTCCTAATCGCTTTGTTGTAAAAATAGGAAGTAATAACAGCGATTAGCGCAACTAATAAGTATCCGTATGGTAAATGTTCGGCTCCTAATTGTGATAGAAATATGGCATTTACAGTAGGCTTTACAATAAGTAATACAGTTATAATCAAAAAGATATATAACTGCATTAAAAAAGAGATGTATATTTCACCATCTCTTAATCCAAATGTTTTGTTCAAAAAGCCTTTCAGCATTTACTATTTTTTAGTTTGTTAACGTTATCTCTTTAGCAACACGTCCAACGGTTTTACGAGTTTTCTCATAATTTGTTCTCCTTGTCCATCTTCTACCAAAGCGACAATAATGTATTTACGATTTGGTCCCCAAACCATTGCGGAATCGGAATGAAAATTTTTCCAAGAACCAGATTTTCTGTATACTGTTGCTTTTGGAGCTATTTCGTCTAATACGTTTACAAATTTATGGTGCAACGCAGGATCTTTCATAATGTTTAACATTTCTTTTGAGCACTGCGTAGAAACCAAGTTTCCCATGGCTAGTTGGTAGTAAAAACTACATACTTGTCGCGTAGTTGCGGCATGACTAAGTCCTTTCATCGGATCTGGATTTCGTTTTCCTCCAGCTGCATATCGCTTTCCAACCCAAAGTCCACCACCCGTTTCTTCATCGTATAGTTTTGTTTGAGGCGAACGTAAAACGGCTTCAATTTTTTCATATCCTAAACGATCTATCATTCGTGTAGACGCTTTGTTGTTAGATTTACTAATCATTAGACGTAAATCTTTTTTGACTTCTTTTGTGTATTTTAATTCTCCTTTTTCAATAGCATCCATTGCCGATAATAAGATGGCAATTTTAGGCAAACTTGCAGCATACATCATTTCATCATCGTTGATTCCTGCGTATTTTATGTTTGTAGGATCGCTTAAATCGACAATACCGATCGACAACTTTTTGTTTCGCGCCAAGGCTTTCCATTTCGGATTGCTTTCTACTTGCGATTCTAGTAATAGCTGTAGTGTAGCATCTTTTAAATCTCCTATGGGCTCAATTTCTTCTGCATGACTTATTGGCAATTTCTGCTGCTGCGAGAAAACACCAGTGCTTACGAGTAAGAAAAAAAGTGTGAGTACGTTGCTTATTTTTAAATGCATAAATTTATCAAATGTTTTCATGGTATATATAGTGCAATTAACATACCAAAATGCTTTCAAGTTAGGTAAATTTATGTTGAAATGCTATTTAAAAATATATTCTTTATTTTTTATGGTAACTAACTGATTTTTAAGCTGTCATTCTATACGAAGACTTCATATCTTGATATTCTTTTGGACTACAATTGTATCTTTCTTTGAAGATTTTTGAAAAGTAGCTTCTACTGCTAAAACCAATTGTATAAACTATTTCTGAGATACTTAAATCTGAAGTTTTTATGAGTCGTTCTGCCAATTCTACGCGTACGTTTTTTATGAAGTTTGAAACTGTTCTTCCAAAAAGTGCTTTGAAACCTTCTTGCAATTTAGCTGGCGTTAAACCTGACTTTTTGCTTAGATAGTTAAGATTGAATTGATAGTCTGGATAGTTTTTGATGAATTCGCTAATGTCTTTTACCGTTTCCATTTCGGTTTGTGTTAATACATTGGAACTTTTAGCATTGTTTTGTACATCATCAAAGTATTGATTTACGATCATTGAAAGCGATACTTGCAATATTCCTTTTTTGAGTAGTTGGTCTACAATGCTATTGCTTGATACTGCTTCAATTTGATCTAATCGTTCTTGTATTTTTAAGTTGTATGAACTTATGTATGCAAATTTTCCTTCTACTTCTTTCGATTGGAATAATTGCATTAATTGTGTTGTAAATTCGTCGGTTGTTTCTGAGACTGGCTTGCTTGCCAAGAAACTAATCATTGTGAATTTTTGGTATGTATCTTTTTTAAAGTATAAATGATTTGCTTTTCCGATAGAGTTTGAAAAGATAGCTGTTTGCATTTCCGCGAAACTTACGTTCTCGTTAGTTTCTCCAAAACTGTGACGCAATTCTCCTTGTGAGCAATATACATAATTGAGGGATTGCTCATTTGCTTCTTGATTGAATATTACTACTGTATTTTCGCTGAACTTTACATCATACGTTATGTATGCAATGTTGTTATTAAAGTTAAAACCCGTAATGGTTCCTGCGCCAATGTGGTTTTCAAATTCTAATGATCTTTCGGTTTCTACTTCTTTTAAATTACCCTGACATTCTCTCTCTAAACTATTAAAAGTAGCCTCAATGTTACTAATGTTTATTTGTATAGTTTTCATCTTTAAAGGTTTTAAGTTAGCATTTCGTATATACACCTATTTCTAAGTACATTACAAAGATGCAAAGAAGAAGCCCTTTTTGTGTTATACAATTTTTTGAAACTGTTATATAATTTTACAATTCCGTTAAACGAAAAAAATCTATTTGATAATTAAAATAGCCTTTTATCAATACTTACATGACGAAACTGTTATATAATTATACAATTTTGTTAAACAAAAAAAAGGCTATTTGATAATTCAAATAGCCTTTTGTCAATACTTATATGATGAAAATTACTGCTTATCTTTTACTTTAATTTCCGTTTCACCATCTTCCTTCTTGATTTTCACTTTCGTATCTTCCGTCTCCATTTTAACTTTTGTTCCATCTTCATTTGTTTTTATCTCTGCTCCATCTGCCTCCATTTGTTCAATTAGTTTTTCTTCTTTTGTTTTTTCTTCACAAGAAGTAAACGTTGATATTGTAAAAACTGATACGATTGCTAATGTTAGTAATTTTTTCATAATAAGTATTATTTTATATTAGGTGTTAATTTTATTTTTTATCTGTTGTTATTGTATTGGATACTATTTTTGTGGCTCCTATTTGAACAAGGTAACCCAACATTGATTTCATAAAAGAATTAGATTTTCCTATTAAGACGCGTTTCGAAATGTATCCTACTGCAATACTGATTACGGATTCCAAAACATTGTTCTTTATTTTTGGTTCATCCTTTAAGTCTGAGTAGACACGTTTTACAACATTCACGGGTCTTAATTGCTCATAAGAAAGTGCCATTTGAGATTTTAATGCCTCATAGTCAATTGCTTTCTGAGTTTTCAATTCTAATATTGCTAGTTCTAGGTCTATATTATTTCGTATTCTCTTCTTCATGGATTGCAATATTAGCGGTTAATATATCTTCTTTTTTCTTTCGCATCAATTTTGAGATTACTAGGTCAGTAATTGGTTGCATAATTAGTTTTCCATTAAAAATGTACAGACAAATGCCTAATACCAAATAAAATGATGAAACTATTAGGAAACCGAGATAACCTGCTCCTAGCAATGTACCTATGTACAAACTGATTCCTATATTGATGAATAATAAAAATACTGCTGCTACAGAGCCCAATACGATCCACGAAACTAAAGATGATACAACATCTGCTGTTTTATCTATGGCGTTGAGTTTATATAACTCTATGCTTGTTTCCGTGTAGGCTTTTGCCCTTTCGTAGATTGACTCTATGTGTGATGCAGTAGATTCCATTATTGATTGTTATTGTTAATTTTTTGCTGTATATTGACTATACTTCTTGTTGAAATTCTTCTTTTGCATCTGTAGCAATACGTGACGCAGTATTGATTTTTTCTTTTCCTTTCGCAATGATTTCTCTTCCATCGTTTTTAAGTTCGTTGAACTTTTGAGAAACTTCATTCATTACTTTATCAACGTTATCTTTTACGCTGTTTGCTAAATCTTTCGTTCCGTCAGCAATTTCTTTTCTAGTTTCTTCACCTTTTTTTGGTGCAAATAAAATTCCTAATGCTGCTCCTACTGCTACGCTTCCTAATACTAATACTGTGTTGTTAATTTTCATCTTTTCTGTGTTTTTAAATTAATAATTATTTTGTGTTTATCCTTTTGAGTGGATTAGACTGCTTTGCCACCTTTTATGAGTCGTAATAGTATTGCAATTACTGCTATTACTAATAGTATATGTATCAATCCACTTGCGCTGTACACAAAGAATCCTAATACCCATCCTATGACTAATATAACGGCTATGATATATAATAAACTTCTCATGGTTTATGTGGTTTTAATGATTTATGATTTTACTATTTTTTAACTGTCTGAATTTAATATTTCTAGTGTCTGTACTGATTTATCAAAACTTTCCTCTAAAACATCGTTAGCAGATTGTACCAATTCTTTAAAATCTTCATTGTTTGTTGTATCTGATAATTTATTCAGTAAATCTTTTTGCTTATGTATCTTTTTACTTAATAGTTTTAGATGTAATTCTAAGTCTAAAGAATCATTTAATTTCGTAATATCTTCAAAACTCATATTTGTATATCTCGGTAAGGAAATGACGTTTTCGGAAGCTACTTTACTATAGGTTTCAAGTACTTTTAGTTGTTCATTTTTTATTTCTTCAACTAAATTTTTAACTTCATCATCACTGCTTACATCTTCTATGATACTACATAATTCTATGACGTCTAAGTTGTTTTTGGAAGCTTGAACTAATAATTTAGCTTCACTTTGTCCTGTTGTTATGTTATTGTTAGATTTTGATTTCTGAATGTTTTCTGAATTCTCACTTTTAATAAAATATTCACAAGAATTAAAACTTACAGATACAAGCGCTATCAGAGCGAGACTTGTTACGATAAATATGTTTCTGTTTAATTTCATTCTTTCTTCATTTTCGTTTCTACAAAGATGCGACAGCTTTTGTCTTTTTGCGTTACATCATTTTTAATGTTTGTTACACGATTTTCATTTGTATGTTATAGACGTGTAATTTTTAAGTATTGTACTACTTATTTTGTACACTACAAATGTACCGCGGAAACACAGGTTGCGTGTTACACGATTTTCAGACTTCGTTATAGGATTTCTACTTTCGGGAAGAATTAGACGCAAAAAAGCCTCAAACACAAGGCTTAAGGCTTTTCAATGTAGTATTTGTTGCTATTTTATACTACAGGAATGTATATGGTAAATGTTGCTCCAACACCAGTTTCTCCGTTTGCAAAAATAAATCCTTGATGATTTTCTATAATTTTTTTACAAATAGACAATCCAATTCCGGTTCCTGTATATTCATCTTTGTTGTGAAGTCGATTGAATAGTACAAAGATTCTTTCGGCATATTCATTGTCAAAACCAATACCATTGTCTTTGAATTCTATTTTATGATAGGAATCGGCCGTTGCGTTGGTAAGTAATTTTTCAGATTCCGTTTTTACCATTTCGTACGTAATATTGATTTCTGGTGTACGATCTTCAGATTTGTATTTTAACGAGTTTCCAATTAGGTTGGCAAATAATTGTTGTATTTGAAATGGAATTACATTTATGACTGGAAAAGCATCCGCATTGATTGTGGCATTCTCCCGAGCAATTACTTCTGCCAAATCTTGCTTTGCACCTTCTAGCAGTAAGTTAATGTTTGAAACTTCAAAAACCTTATCCGCTTTGTTGGTTCTTGAGAATTGTAACAAATCATCAATAAGCAAACGCATTCGAGTAGCTGCATTCTTGATTCGTGACATGTATTTTAAACCAGATTCTGATAAATTATCCTCTTCTTTGTCTTCCAATCGCGATAAGAAAGTTTGTATTTTTCGTAACGGTTCCTGTAAATCATGACTTGCTACATGGTTGAAGGCAGAAAGTTCTTTGTTGTTTCGCTCCAGTTCAAGATTTCGTTTTTCCAACGCTCTAAAACTTTCTATTTCGTCTGTAATATCAGTAGTCGTTCCTAATAAGTTACGTCTATTTTCACCACTAACAACTACTTTTCCATACGCTTTTAAATGTTTAATAGTTCCATTTTTGTGGATGACACGATAATAAATAAACGGTAAATTTTCATTTTCCTTCATTTCTTCCACTTGCGCACTTAGCTTTTCCAAATCTTCAGGATGTACAAATTTCATAAAATTTGCAATTGTAGGCGCGAACGAATGTGGTTCTTCTCCTAATAAACGGTATAAATTGTCGGAGAAACTAAACGTATCTTTTTCAATATTCCATGTCCAATTACCATGTTTGCTTACGATTTCTGATTGATTGGCAGATTCTTTAAAAAGCTCCAATGCTTGGTTAGATGCTTCTAGCTTTTTAAGATTTGAAATGATTTTAAAATATGCACCTATTAATAATAGTAACGACAATAACATTAGAAGGTACAAGAAAATCGGAGTCACTTTTAAATTATTCTCGTATTCTTTTTGATTTATTTCTAATTTTTTGTTTTGCACATCGAGCATGACTTTTATTTTAGCTCGAATTTGATCCATGATTTTTTTTCCCCTAGCAAATAGTGGTTCAAAAGCTGGACTGTTGATGTTGTTTTGTTCTTTTAAGATAAATCGCTGTACTTGTTCTAAATTTGCCAAGCAATTATCGATTAAAAAGTTCAATTCGATTAAGTTTTGTCCTTGTTCGGGTTCATCTTTAATCAACTCTTTAAGTTCTGCAAGACTATTATTGATGTTTTCCCTTCCAGAAAAATACGGTTCTAAATATGTTGAATCTTTTATGATTACAAAGCCACGTTGTCCAGTTTCGGCATCTTTTAAATAAGATAAAATTTGTTCTAACTCAATAGCGACTTCATATTTTTCTGTGACCAAATCCGAAGAATCAGACAAATCGCTCATGTTTTTATAGGTAACACCCGCAACAAAAAATATAAGAAAAAAGGATATTACAAATACCGCTTTTACAAACCAAGGTGCTCTGTAAATAGATTTTAATGGCATAATTACAATCTTAATAAAAAGTTATCTTTATTCAATCCGCTAGTATGGTATTGCCAATTGATGGTAACAACTTCGGACAATGCCTTTTTAAGCTTTTTAAAATTATCGGGCTTTTTTATGTAAATATTTGCGCCGTGTATAAATGTATTTTCAATATCTTCTTCAGAAGCAGAAGTTGAGTATATCGCAATTGCAATGTCTGCAAACTTTTCATTGGCTTTTATTTCTTTTAAACATTCCATTCCGTTTTTTCGTGGCATGTTTAAATCCAGAAATAATACATTTGGCAAAATGGCATCTTCACTATTTAAATAATCCATTAAATACACTCCATCATTGTATGTCTGTACTTTAGTGGTTATTTTGAGTTCCTCGAAAGCATCCGTAAAAAAGAGACGATCATCTTCATCATCATCTGCTAATACTATGTGTATGTAATCTTCATTCATCTGTTTGGCTAGTTATTTTGTTGAATTTCGCGACGTTTGGTTATAATGCGCTGAAAAGCACTTGGTGTGATTCCAGTTGTGTTTTTAAATTGTGTGCTTAAGTGTGCCACACTAGAATAGTTGAGTTGAAACGCTATTTCAGTTAAACTCAAATTCCCTTCTATAATTAATTGTTTTGTATATTCTATTTTTTGAAGAATGATAAAATTTTCTATGGAAGTATATGTTACTTCCGAGAATAAATTGGACAAATATCCGTAACTGTGTTCCAACGTATCCGCCAAGTATGCAGATGTCTTAACGTTCACAATCGTTTCCTCATTGAAAACCATGTCTATGATCGTGTCTTTAATTTTTTGAACCAAGATGCTTTTCTGATTTTCAACAATTTCAATATTGTATTCACTTAAAGCATTCGTAAAAGCTGCGTATTTTTCGGAAGATAATTTTTCCAAAAGTTCTACTTCACCAAAACCTAATAGATTGTATTTTACGTCGAGCGCATCTAATTTTTCAGTTAATACCTTGGTGCAAACTGCATTAAAGTCAAACTTTACAAATAATTTCATTTTAAGGATAAGTTTATTGTGTAAATTTAAACTATTTCTTTTTTATAAACGTGCTTGATAAAACTTTTACGATTTACGACTGTTTGCCTTTTCTTGACGAAGTGTTTTCCAAACTTTGAGTCGTTGCTTGGCTTTACTTTGTAATAGCGCATCTACAGGCTCTCCCATAACAAAACCATACGCTTCATATCCAGGTGTATGATCAAAAATTATTTTTAAAGAAGCTGTTATTGGTAAGGCTACAATCATTCCTGATATTCCCCAAAGCATGGCAAATGCAATTAATGAAAAGATAGCTATAAATGAATTCATACTTACTTTTGAACCCGTAATTTTTGGCGTAATAAAGTTTCCTTCCAAAAATTGAATAAAACCAAAAACACCCATAACCGCAAAAGCATACCAAATAGAATCTTTGGTTGCTAAGGCAACAATTGTGGGTAATAATGCACCAATAATGACTCCAATATAGGGTATTAAGAGTAGCAACGCTGCAAAAAAGCCGAAGAAGAAAGCGTTTTCTATACCTAAAACGAACAAGGTTATGGTATTTAAAACACCTACAATCAGCATTACTTTTAGCAAACCAGCCAAGTAATTTTTTTGAACATTATAAATTTTATTAATCATTGTATTTACAAATGATTGTGTTTTATTTTTGAATACTTTGTAGGCAAAAGTGCGCAGAAAACGGCGGTAGTATAAGAAAAAGAACAGATAGATCGGCACCAAAATAAGATCACTCATAAATGAACCAGATTCTGAGATAAAAACGGTTACTCTTCCTAGATTACCTTTCAACAATTGATCAAATTTTATATCCTTATTGTTTATAACTTTGCTGTTGCTGATATTAAAAGCGTCTCCCATGTAATTTACAATATTTTCGTATAGCTCCGTAATTCTAATAACATAGTCTTCTCCACTATTCACAAAGCCTTGCAGCTGAATGAAAATTATTAGAAACAAAATTGCGGTAATTGAAAAGATGATAATGATTGAAAAAATAGTAGCAAATATTCTGCTACACTTCCATCTTCTTTCAAAAAACTGTTGTACGGGAAAAATCATTACACCTAATATCATTGCAAATAACAAAGGCATAATTAAGGGTTTCAATATGTAGAGTGAAAAAACAATTGCAATGATAGCAAATAGTCCCATTGCACGATTTGAAATTGATATTTTAGAGGTCATTGCTAATGATTGTTTTTTATTGTAAATGTTCAAAATGTATCTTTTCATGTATACATGTGTGCGAAGATACGATACAAAAGTATTTATTTTGATCGTTACCGTATTACATAATTTTAATCGTCTGTTATATAATTTCTGTTCATGCCAATTGTTTTAAAAACTTTCCCTTTTTTCAGATTTAATCTAATGAGCGCATTTTGTATGGCTTTATAGGTTAAATTTGTACTACCGTAGTATTAATACATCATGAAAGATTTAATCACGTTTTATTCAGATCTTCCTAAGCATTTTACGCCTTTAAGAGATTTATTGAAGGATGAAAGTCTGTTTACTGGCATACCCAAAAATTGGCACATTGTCGTTACAGATATCGAAGGCTCTAGCATAGCTGTAGAAAACGGACAACACAATGATATTAATTTGACGGCAACAGGAAGTATTATTACCGTTTTAAACGAGATTAAATCAATTGATGCTTCCATTAAAGTTCCTTACTTTTTTGGCGGTGATGGTGCCACTTTTATAATTCCAGATGCCATTATTACGCAAGTTATTTCAGCTTTAAACACGTATAGCGTACATATAAAGAAAACATTACAGCTCAATTTAAGAGTCGGAAATGTGATCCTAGAAGAAGTTTATAAAAACAATGTGACCGCTCGTATTGCAAAACTTAGACACAATAAGTATTTGACAACACCTGTTGTTTTGGGTAACGGATTAAAATTCGCGGAAGCGTATATTAAAGATAATTTTAAACCAACTGATATCTTCGGAAATAATGAAAAAGTCATTGATTTGACTGGAATGGAATGTAGATGGGACGAAATTAAGCCAAATAGTTCCGAAAATAAAGTCGTTTGCTTGTTGGTCAGTTGTCACGATGAAACGAAACAAGCACAAGTGTTTAAGAGTATTATGGACGAAATCAATTATCTTTTTGGCTCACTAGATGAACGAAGACCGATTACGACCTTAAAGTTAAAGCTGAATACGTCTATTGAAAAAATCCGAAAGGAAATGATGGCGAAAATTGGCAAGCATGATCGGAAATATTTAATTGACAATTGGTTGATTACCGTTTTTGGGAAGTATTATTTTAAAATTTTTCCAGAAGGAAAACGCTACTTATATCGTGTTACACAATTAAGTGATACCATTATGTTAGATGGCGCTATTAACACGGTTATTTCTGGAAGCAGCAAACAAATAAATAAGCTTCAAATTTTCTTAGATACGCTCGAATCTGAAAAGGAAATTACTTACGGAATGCACATTACACATTCATCAATAATGTCGTGTTATGTACAAGACCGAAAAGAAAATCACATTCATTTTGTAGATGGCACCGAAGGCGGTTACACCTCAGCAGCTATTGTATATAAAGGTAAGTTGAAAAAAATTTAACAATATCAACTGTTATTTTCATATTGATTTCAATTTAATCAACGAGTGGCGTTAAATCAATATAACTATAACTTATATCTCCAATATGCTTGTAAGAAGTATCCTTTTCGTGTAATGTTCCCCAACCAAAATTGCGCTCAATTATTTTATCTTTATATTGATCTAAAATGTTTTCAGACAGTAAAATATATTCGTCAAATGGAATTTTATTTTTCAAAAGTCTGTGAGCAATAATTACATCTTCTCCCATTAATTTTATATTTTTTCCAATAGGAACGGCACTAATTTTCTCCCCAAAATGTACTACAATTTTTAAACCTAATACACTTGGGATATTTATTTTATCGTCATTGTGTTTAAATTGTGTGTGCAGTAAACGTAATTGCTTGTAAAATTCTGTATAGAACAATCGGCATTGCGTAATAAGTTCTTCAAAAGTTGGCAAATCTCCAGTTTTGTAAAACAAAATAGCATCTCCTTCTATTTCAGAAACTTTTAAACCTATTGTATTGGCGTAAATAACTTTATTCAGAAGCGCAGGAATTACTTGTGAGCTCAACTCTATATTGGTAGAACTCATAAACTCTGTAAAACCACTAATATCAGGAATACAAATTAACGTTGGTTTTGCTTTCATAATGATATGTAATTATTTTTTAAGTTGCTTATATTTTTTGTGTGAAGATGACATGAAAATGTTGGGACTAATTTTATGATATCATTCAGAATTGTTTTAGGTAATAACCTAATTTTCTACAAATTAGAGATTCGGTACTTTTTGTTTATTTTGACAATTAATAAGAACAATAATACGAATTCTTTACAAGAATCTATACCATTTCCTAATTATCAAATGTACGTTCTATTATGTTATCATTGGAGAAAAATCTACACTTTCGCATGTAGCTTGTCTGCTTTTAGTTTTCAAAAAATCTTTTTTGTCCTTGTTGCATCTGTCCATACATGTTACAAAACAATTTGTATAATTAACGTCAGTTCGATATAAGTGATTCAATTCATATTCATGATTGAGCTTAATTTACAACAATAAAGTCAAAAAAATTTTAAAATCTAAGGACATGTACACCTAATCAACTTCATCCTTGATTATAATAAACAGGAAGCTTCGAAAGAGGATTATTTAGTTTTTTTCACAGCTGAATGTGCGTTTATAAAATTTACAATTAATGCTGGCGATGTGTACATGGTATTCACTTTTTCAACTACTTGAAGAGGCAAATTGCTTTTGTCTATAATAAATTTTCGTGCAGCAGGAACGTACGTTTTCATTCTTTTCTTAGCGCAACGATTAGCTTTCAATTCTTTCTTTTTCACAAACTCTTTAGACACTTGATACGAAAACATTTCTGTAAGTAATTGATAAGTAGAAATTGATTCATAAGCCAAAATTTTTGCCAACTCTACTCCTAACCAACCTATTAATACATCTTTCGGAATAAAACTCATCCGAATTTCAGCATTTTGCAAATAAAAATTATTGCTGATGATAATTGTATACGCTCTTTTATGTTTATTGAAGAGTAAACTAGAAAGCGAAACATGCGTGTGCATTATATGTTTTGCTGTTTTTTTAGATAGTTGAAATGTTATTGAAGTATGTTCGAGTTCTGGAAAAAATGACAATGCTTTGAGCACTTCATTTTTAAAATATTCTGGAATTGATTTGTTTCCTCTAATACCAAAATCTCTATAAGAAGGTAATTGTGACTGTATCATATCAATTTAATTTTATAAAAAAACATATTCTAAATTACTACACGGATATTTTTATAATTGATGCAAAAAACCAATATTTGCACTACAAATAATTAAAAAAGGTAGCTTGAAACACATCTCAATACTACCTTTTTACAAAATTAAAAATCAACTAGTGACTAGTACCTACCAGCTGACCAATCATAAAACTAACCTAAATTTTTATAGTTGTTTAGAACGCTACTTTCTTGTTTGATCTAAACACGTTTTCCTCTAATTATTGATAGTATAAATAATACTAAGAATATGAAGAATAAAATTTTTGCGATTACGGCTGCACCTGAGGCAATTCCGCCAAATCCTAATACGCCTGCAACTAATGCCAATATGATAAATGTAATGGTCCAACGTAACATGTTGTAGTGGTTTTGGTGGTTTGTTGATAAAAGTAAAATCGTGTATCGAATTACTTATACAAACTTCATAAATTTTGATTGCCAAGATTAGCTCTATTAATTAAATTTTTATCGCAAAAGAAATTAATCCCATCCAATAGCATTAAAAAGACTATATTTATATAATACTAATCTTAGAAAAAAGTGAGTAAGAAATTATCTGTAGGCGACATGGAAGCTAGCGATATTGTAAAAGATATGGCAAGCGTTCTTAATGTTGATTATGATGAAAATCATAACGAATATTGTTTAAGAATTCCTGAAAAATTTGGTACAGGATTCGTAAAAGCAACCATTTTTGATAACGGAATCAGCGTATTAGAGTCTGATTATTTATTAAAAAAGGAACTGCATTTCGAACTCAAAAAGGGAGTTGTGCATCCGCTTAAAATTATGTTTAACAGACAATCTCCTTTTGAACATAAATTCACGGAGGATACTGATTCGCAAATTATCAATAGGTTAGATAGTGTAATGCTTTCTAGCACACCAACCAACAATCACTTCTTTAAAATTCCTGCAAATACTGCTATTTGTGTTTTTAGCATTGAAATCAATCGAAAATTATTTGAAGAAAAAATAGAATCTTTCTTAGCGGAAATGAACGAAGATTTGGTAAATGTTTTTAGAGATGCCAACGGAATTCGTAAATTCTTTTACAAAGGTCAGTATAGTTTGGACATTGCAAAATTTATTGAAGAATTTACAGAATGTGAGTTGGAAGGTTTCATGAAAGCTGTATTTCTAGAAGGAAAAGCCTATGAAATACTTGTACATTACTTACAGCAATATCTTGATGACTTAAATACGCCCGAAAAACGTAAGATTATTAGAAAAGCAACCATGGAAAGTATTGAAGAAGCCGTGGAAATTATTAAAAATGAAATTGCCAGTATTGATAATGTTTCCGTGTTGGCCAAACGTGTTGGCATTAATCCTAATACACTTCAAAATGGATTTAAACACTTATACAAATCCTCTGTAAATGAATATATTAAAAATCATCGTATTGAAAAAGCGAAAGAACTTTTGGAAACTTCTTCGCTAAATATCACAGAGATTACGTACAAAATTGGGATTAATTCTAGAAGTTACTTCTCTAAAATATTCAAAAAAAGATACGGAATTACACCAAAAGCCTACTTGAAAAAAACCAGAGGTGACAAATCTGCCTAAAATGTAATTAAATTTCACTTTTCACTTCTTACAATTTGTATAAAACTGAGCAATAGTGTTAATATTTGTACTCAAAAGTGTTATTTATCGTGGCATTTGTGTTAACGAAAATTTAGTTATTGTTTAATCTTTGCATCCTAAAAGTTCCACGGAAAAAGGAGAAGAACGATGCACAAGATACATGTAAAAAACACAAGTACTAAAGATGCGCTCATACAATTAAAAGAAAATTTGGGCGGCGAACTAAATGAGGCTTGGGGCGAATACACGATGACTTTTGACAATAAACTAGGTAAAGGTGTCATTAGAGGTATTGATTTTGATTGGGGACTATCATTAATTGATTTTAATGTCAATTTTGTTGAAGTCACTAAAATTACTTTTGAAAACAATGAACGAAAGTTAGTTGAATTTATCTTTATTTCAGAAGGTAATTTAGAATTTAAAGAAGAAGAAGCGGCCACATTTTTAAACTTTGATCGCTATCAGAATATTATCATTTCAAATAAAGTACCGTCAAAGAAAGTATTTATTTTTCCTAAAGCAACTCAGGTAAAAGTAAATATTATCCAATTAGAAACTGAAAATTACCAGAAAAAGAAGAATAACAATCTAAGCTATTTAGACAAAGCATTGCGGACGGTTTTTGAAAGTCAAAATCAAAATGTTTCCTATCATCATTTAGGCAATTACAATCTTAAAATTGCGGATGAGATAAAAGAACTTGACAATGCGCACAATGCTGGTATCATACGAACGCTGTCAATTGAAGGACAATTAAATTTGATTATGGCAATGCAAATGCTAGAACATGAAAACTCTAGTGTAAAGCAAACATTGCCCGATTCTTTATCACAAGAACACATTAAAAAAATCCATCAAGTTTCTACTTATATTGCAGAAAATATATCTGAGAATTTATCAGTAGAATCTCTTTCGAAAGTAGCAGAACTGAGTTCAAAAAAATTACAATTAGGTTTTAAAGTACTGTACTCAAAATCTGTAAATGAATACATCAGAGACTTGAAACTAGAAATTGCTAGGGATCAATTAAAAAATTCGGACTTAACTATTTCAGAGATAGTTTACTATATAGGGTTTAAAAGTAGAAGCTATTTCAGTAAAATTTTCTTTGAACGCTATAAAATTTTACCAAAAGATTATAGAAATAATATCCGAAAAACTACTTAGTTTTTGGTACATTTTTATAACTAACAGGTTCCAAAACAGAATCAAAGTCTACACCCAATTTGTGAAATTCCTTTGCGATGGTGTGTGCATGAAATGACAGTTCGGAAGTGGTTTCTACAATGGTTTCAATAAGTTCTTGACTCGTATTGGCATCTAACCACATATCTTGATTGAATGTATTGAGTACAACTGGCATAGAAGTATCTGAATTGTGTATTTCTTTGATAAATTCATTTGCCTTAGATACTACAATAGAACACGTTACAAATCCGTCATCCAACTCATTATAAACGCCAGCAATGGCAAATGGTTCGTTGGATGGCAAGTGTACGTAATATGGATACAAATTTCCTTCGTGCAAATAATAGGTAAAAAAACCTGTAGCAATAATCAAACAACGTCTTTCTTGTAGCGCATTTTCATACTTTGGGTCTTCCTCTATTCCTTTTAAATCTACATTTAATGTATTTTGTACATTTTGGAAATATTGCCAATCATCTTGAAACGTTTCTGGCAACAATCCCCAAATTGCCAATGTAATTTCTTCCCTATTAGACATTTTAATAATAGAAATTGGCGACTCTACCAAGCCATCTATAACAGGAGTTTTTTCATGGAGCTTTGGAAACTTAAATGTGGCATTAAATACATCCTCAATTTCTTCCTTTCCAGCAGTATTTGATATTTTATAACACATTATCTTATTTTTTATACAAATTTCCTAAATGTTTCGTATACTTTTTGCCTTTAAACGTTTTAATAATGACGCATTTAAATTATTTTTTTATGCATGCATACAAATTATGTCAAATGCCCAAATGCGTTACACTTAGTTGTTAAAACGGCAAGTTGTCAAAAATCGTATCGTTAATTTTATACTATTCTAAACGAGGTCATCAACACTCGGAATAACCCATAAAATGTCTATCATAAAAAAACAAAAAGTATCATTTCTAAATCTTGAAAAGTTGCATATGCACTTGGATGGAACATTAGAGGTTGTGAATGGTATCAACACACTTCATTTCGACAATGCCAATGGTGTTGGTCGCATGAAACATTTAGTCATAGATGATGTCTTAGAAACCATTAATTTGGAGGTAAGCTTGACTTCTAATTTGACATTTTCTTTGGGAAATCTAACTTCAGAAGCTATCCATTTTATTTTCTGCCTAGAAGGTCATTGCTCACATTCTTTTGAAAATTCACCTAAGATCAAAAAAATTGAAGAATTGCAAACTGCAGTTACCGAAAATTGTGAAAATATACAAAGTTCCATTCACATTAGACCCAAAGTGAACACAATAATAAATATTATTTCCTTAGATAAATCCGTTTATTTTAAAAAACAAAACAATGCTGCTTATTTAGCCAAATCACAGCTGATCAGCTTATTAGAAACCTTAAACTTAAAAGAAAAGCAAATATATTTTGGTTCATATAGTCTAAAAATTGGTGAGTATGTAAAATCTTTATTAGACTCAAATGAAGAAGATTATATGACAGAATCGATGCGTTTTCAAGGACTAAGTCATTTTATTTTGGCAAATCATATTGATCAATTGTATCACGAATCTATCAAATCTGAAAACAGTTCCGTACTAAATAATAGAGAATTAAAAAGTATTTTATCTGCTATTGAACTCATCAATGCAAATCCGCAAGATGCGTATTCTATCGACATGCTTTGTGGAATAACCAGATTATCGCCTGCAAAATTACAAGAAGGTTTCAAAACATTACATAACAGAACGGTTTCAGATTACATACGTCATGTACGACTTATAGAAGCACAGCGATTAATTGTATCAAGCGATTTGAATATTTCTGAAATTGTATACTCTGTAGGTTTTACAAGCAGAAGTTATTTTTGCAAAATTTTTAAAAGAGAATACGGTTGTTCTCCTAGACAATACAAGAAAAAAGTGCGGCAATAACTATCGTAAATCGGTTAAAATAACACGTATATTTATATAACAACCATTGTGCATTTAAATAAAATACATTATTCTAAACTTGATTCAAAATCACATATCACTGTAAATCAAAAGTATATAATGAGACCTTGAATCAAGTTCAAGGTGACTAGCTAGTTATGAGACAAAAAGCGGACAATCACACTAAAACGGATAGCCAATTGCAAAATTGAAAATTCCGTTACCTGCATCAAACGTATACTTACTTGTTTCATTTTGCACTGGCGCATGTACTGGAGCTGCCCAATCCAATCGAAGTACAAATCCTTGAATATCTACACGCAAACCTGCACCAGCACCAATAGCCAATTCGTTCATAAAATTTTTGGTAAACTTTCCACCAGGCAATTCTGAATTTTCATTGCGCAACCATACATTTCCAGCATCCACAAAAAACGCACCTTTAAAGTACGAATACAGCGGAAAACGATATTCTACATTTGCTTCCAATCGGATATCTCCCGATCTGTCAAAGAAAGAACTAATATCTGGATTTTCGGGCACGTATGTTCCTGGACCTACAGAACGTGTTCTAAAAGCGCGAATACTGTACGGACCACCTGCAAAAAATTGTCTGGAAAAAGGAAGTACATCTGAGTTTCCGTAAGCATATCCCAAACCAGCAAAAAGTCTTGTAATTAAAGTTTGTTCATTCTTAAATCTCAAGTAAAAACGTGCATCAAAATCAATTTTTGCATATTGAGCAAACTCCACACCCAAAATCGTTTTCCTTCCTGTGATGTCATCTTTTGATCCTAATAAACTTAGCGAGTTTCCAGCAATATCGATATTAGAACTAAAGAAAAAAGGATTCTTTTTATTAAAATCGCCTAGTTCGTTATACGTAAAATTATACGTTAATCCAGAAATTAATTGTTGCTCAAAACTATTTTTTAAAAAAAGATTATCTTCCAATATAGCATCAAATTCATCGGTGCTATTGGACAATCGAATGTAATTTGTACTAATCGGATTGATGGTATGATATACGTACGTATTTGCATTCCATTGGTATCCAAAACTCGTATTAAAACTACTTAAACTATACAATTGGTTTCTATTTAGATACTCAATACCAGCACTTATTTTCGTTTTAGGAATGTTATATTTAAACTGCTCCGAAACATCCATAGGAAATAGCAATCTTGGAAAAAGCAGATCTGCCGTTAATCCCAATTGTGTACTATTGAGTCCTGTAGTATTATTTGCTTTTCCTCTAAGTTGCGCTTCATAGCCAAATTTCCCCGTTATTTTTAACACTTCTCCACCTTTAAAAAGATTTCGATTTGTGTAACTTAACGCCAATGTTGGACCTGTAAAACCACTCGATTTTGCGTTTGCTTGCAATTCTGCACTCAATGCGCGCTTGTTTAAAGGAGATAAATATACACTCGTGTTCAAATAGCCAATAGTATCTCGGTCTGTAATTGGTTGTTCTTCAAACTGAACATTCACAAATTTATACGTACTTATGGACGATAATCGCCTGCTTGTTGCTTTAAATTTCTTCGGATCATACAATTGTCCTTCTTCAAACAATACAAAAGGACGCAATCTTTTTGGCTTAAAAAATAACGTGTCTTGTATAAAATTGACACCTTTCATCGTAGTTGTGTCTGCATGTTTGTAATCGTTATTTACCGAAGTATTTGGATATATATTAACCGTTTTCAATTTATAAGCAAACAATGCTTTTATGGGTGTATTTTTCTTTAAACGTAAGAATAAATCAAAACGTTTGTTTTTATATTGATTGGTATCGATTTCAAAAATTAAAAAATCAGCATTAAAATTATAATAGCCTTTTGATTTTAGATCGGCATCAATACGTTCGCGCTCTACTTTTAGCCGAGCAAGATTGAAACGTTCGCCTTTTTTAATGAAAGATTGATCTAATGTTTTTTGAATTTCTTTGTGAATGGAAAGTGTATCTGCCGCTAATTGATAGGTTTCCATCGTATATGGTTTTGCGAGTTGAATGGTGTATACAACTTCACTTGTTTTATCATTTTTAATAATTTCAGAAGTCACCGAACTGTAGAAAAAACCTAAATTTTCTAAGCGATTTAGAATCAAGTTTTCCGTATTTGAAATATCTACATCCGATTGATATACAGGTTCTTCGCCCAATCGTTTATCAATAAAACGATAGATAAATCCTGGTTTTCCTGTTTCAACTTTGTAATGTGCCAACAATCCTAATTTTGAAGAATTTGGTTGCGGTCTTAATACTTCTTGAAGCGCTTCTTTTATAGCTTGATCATCCGCAATTTCTTCTTTAGATTCAATCTTGAAAGTTGCGCCTTCATACAACGTTTCATTTTCAGGTATAAACCGTTTTACACTACATGAATAGAGTACTATTACAAAAAATAACAGCAAAAAATAGTTTCGTTTCATTGGTTCAATTTATCTTTTTTCATCACTGTTTCACTGCTTTTTTTCTTCCGTTTTGGTTTTCGTCACTTCTTCTTTTACTGCTTTCGCAAATAATTCCTCAAACTTATTGAATTCTTGATTGAAAATTAATGAAATTCCTGTGAGAATCACTTGCCCATCAATCACGTTTTCAAAATCGTTTTTACGATATGCTTTCAATCGCCAACGTCCATTCTCATCAAATAAATATTGAATATTTACCGTACCAACCAACGGCGTAGTTTGTCCTGCATTTTGCGAATTTTCTTGAATGTCTACGCCACTTCCTATTTCTACAATCAGTTTATCATTAAACAATCGCTTTCGAGCGCTGATATCTAATTGCGTCCTGTCAGTTGCTGAATTTCCTTGGTAATCTGTGTAACTGTTCAAGCCAAAGTCAATCTCAATACCCGATTTGCCAAATAATTTATTTGAGAAATTATTCAATTGATTCGAAAGTACATTGTTTGCATTGTCTCTTGCGATAGAAAGTGATCCACCTGAGCTTCCATCATTCGTAGCTGAAGGAAAAAATTGATTCAATACCAATAACGAAAATACTTGTTTGTTCAGTTCATCTTCTCTTGTATTTAACTGCTGTACTTGTGCATACACAGCGCCCCCAAGTTCTCCTTGATTGTCTCTCGGAATATCAAGATTGAATGAAATTTCAGGACTTAGCAATTGTCCATTTAAATTAAGATAGACAAGAAATGGAAGTTTCTGACGGTATTTACTCGTCACACTTGCACTTTCGCCTGTAAGTTGACTTGCCATTAAACCGGAAGCCGCTGTTTCAACTTTATATATTGCACGAATATCCATGTCGGCTTCTAGCGGATTTCCACGCCAAACAATGCTGCTCCCTTTTGCAATTTCAAAATGTCTTCTTACCAAATTATACAGACTTACTTCGTAATGTCCGCTATTGACTTCATATTTTCCTGAGAGTGACATGTCGCCGTTTTCGGAAATACCAAAGTTAAAATCTCCTGTACCAGATACTTGTAAATTATCGCCTGTGCGTTCATCGACAATGATATTAAAAATTGCTTTGTTTGAAACGCTTAGTTTTGCATCTATGTCATATCCTCTTAACACAGCTTTCGATGAAACATCTCTTTGATTTGTTAATATATCATCCGGATTTTCCTTGTTTACAAAAATGACAATTCCGTCTCTTTCCACCAAATTGACTTCATCTTCAGGAATTACATACGTAAAATCTGAACTGTCATTGATCATTAAACTTCCTCTTACAATAGGATGTTGCAACGTACCTTTTATAGAAACATCAGTATCCAAATTTACTTTACCATAAAATAAATCGTGTGCTTCTTTTGTAGAGTTGAGCACTTCAATATTTTTCGCTTTTAACGTAAGTGCAAATGATGGATTTGTCAATGTTTTTGTCGTGATATCACCATCCAATACAAACGGATTTTGATTTGTATCTAACATTGTGAATTTATCAAAATAAATGCCTGTATCATCAATTTTTATAGATTCTTTCGGAAGTGTAAAAGCGGCATTAAAAGCATTAACCGTAACTCCTGCATTGTTAAATTTTATAGCTCCTAGAAGTTTGGGCACATTTGTCGTACCCGATACTTTAAAGTTTCCAGAAATAGTACCAGAAGTTTTTGAGATGTATTTTTTTGAAAATTCTTCAATCGCTTTTAATTCTAAGTTTTTGAGGTCGATATCAAAATTAATAGGTGCGCCGTCTTCATTTGCGGTATAATCTCCAATAATGGAAAGGTTCAAATTTTCTCCTGAAACTGCCAAATTAAGATCGTATTTGGACGTGTTCAATGATTTTGCATCTAGATTAAGCGTTCCAAACGGCACTTCCATTACTTTTAAGTTGGTAATATTTGCTTTCGCTAGAATTCCCATGTCTCCAAACGGATTTTCCGCTATAAATTCTCCATTTAGTTTCCCAGAAGCTAACAATTTTTCTTGATTGAAGATGCTCGTAATGGTACTCAACTTGAAATTTTTAAAATCAAAACCTACATGCGGAAGCGTTTCGCTTGGCAACGTATTACTAATGGTAATTTCTTGCATGTTTTGGCTCATCTTAAAATCATTGAAGCCTAAATAATCAGTTGCAAACGTGATTTCATTACTTGGAAGAATTGTCCAATTTTGCTTGTTTAATATTAAGTTTTCAGGATCGATATGAAACTTCGTACTGTCGTTTTCTCTCGTAATTTCAGATGCGATATTAATCAGCGTTTCTGTAGAATCTTTCGCAATGAAATTCGTGTATAATATTTTGTCTTTTAAATTTCCATCTAAGCGGATTTTCTGAATTGCAAGCGCTGTTGTTTTTAGTTTTCCAAGTTCAAAATCGAAATCTAACGCCTGTTTTTCTGCATTTAATGAAAAATCGAGACTGTCAATTGTATTTCCGTTATAAATTATTCTTGGTGCTTTGGCAATAGCTTTGAATGAATTGTTTTCTGCGCTAAAATCGACTGTAATTGCTATGGGTTTTAGCGATTCTAACTTCGGTAAAAATAGGTCTTTTAAAATCGGAGCTTGTTTTACCGTTGCATCAAATTTCATTGTAGTATTTGATATGATTAAATTTTCCGAAACGGCGATATCTTCCTTGAAATAATTGTCAAATTGTTGTTGCAATTCGTCAAGAAGATTTAGTACATCCGTATTGGAAACCAATGTTGCTTTTATAGGATTACTATCAATCGTAAAATTGGTAGTTTTATCGGTTAGTTTTCCGCTAAACGTAATGTTTCCAAGCAAATAAGGTCTATTATTTCGAACAGAAAGTGCATCTGTAATGATTCCATCAAACATAAGATCATAGATAGAATTCCCAATGATATCTGCTTCAAGTTTTAATTTTGCACGCACATCTTCTTCTGCAAGTTTAAGTGTTTGAAAATTGACGCCTTTTAGATCCAAAACCGTATGAATTTTGGAAGCAACCGTATCCAATTGAATCGTGTTGACCATTTCAAAATCCAAGTTTTTATCTTTAAAATCTAGGTTTAGTGTTCCGTTTCCATTCGTAATTTTTCCATCAAAATTTAAATCAGAGAAATCATATCCATTATAGGATAGTTTTTTAAAGTTAGTTGCCAAAGTTGCATCCAACGTATTCAAACTATTTCCTTCGCCTTTTACCGTGGTTGTGAATGAATACGTTCCTAATTTTTCATTTTTAAGAATTTTGCCAAGCGCCAGATTGTCTACGTTAAAACTACCATTGAAAGCAATGACTTTACTGTTTTTAAAATTTCCTTTTATAAGCACATTGCCATCGGAAGTTGTAAGTCGTGCATTCGTTGTAAAGTTCGTTAAACCGCCATTTAATGTGCCTTTGAGTTGAAACTTTTCAGGAACTTCCACCGTCAATATTTCAGGATCAATAAAGTTGAACGCGTCTTTTTTAGTAGATACGATATTGAAATTTTTAAAATCTAGCGTTAATTTGTCAATGTCTACTGCATTTTTAATATTTCCTTGAAGATTGATTTTTGTGTCAGTTCCCCAATTTAGTGTTGTTTCAGGAATCTCAAAATTGTTTAAAGTCCCTGTTAATGCTAGCGAACCTTTTAATTGCTTCTTTGAAAGTTCCGTGATGTATGTATTATTTTTTAATTCTGGCAAGAAAAAATAAGCATCTTTAGGATTCACATTCAAATTTGGAATTGTTACTGAAAGTTTACTTAGATCAGGATTTTCTATGAAAGAATTTATTGAATTGTAATTTATATACACAGTTCCACTGATAGCATTGTTATTTGTTCGTACAGAAAGATTTTTCAGACTTGTGGAAATGTTATTGATTTGCAACTGAGTGACTCCGTTTTTTAATTGAAAACCGCTTCTGTCTACAAACGAAATCGCTTCTATTGTTGCGCTTATATTTTCTGGTTTGTATGCAATAGAATTGGCTTTTAGGTTAACGTCTTTCAACTGAATATTCTCTGCGTTAAAAACGTTTCTAGCCGAAATTGCATTGCCCGTTTTAGCATAAATTTCATTATTTTCGAGCGTTATAGTTTCTGCCGTTAATTGCCATTGTGGCCATGCAATATTCGTAGGATTTACAACTATTGTTTGACTAGATGGAATGCGTTGTTGAATTTTTACAATTGAATTTTTTAAATTGAAATTAGTGACACCAATCGTCTGTTTTTCCAAGTCTAAAGCAGGTATTTGTGTGCTTAGTTCGTCAATTGTCAGATCCGTTTCAAGATATTCTGGAGCTGAATTGTACGTCATGTACGTTTTCTTTACATCAACATTTTGAATCGCTAGAAAAGGTAGTTTTATTTCTTCGCCCGAAGTTGTAGGAAATGTTTTTGTTTGATTGTATTTTACGTTTCCGTCAGAAATTGTAACATTTTCGATATCAAAACGCATTTGTTCCAGATCAACTTTATTCGTTTCAATAGTGAGTGTGTTTAATTTCACGCCGCTATCAATTCCTAAAACTGCATCAGTATAGGTTACGTCAATATCTTTAAAATTGAGTGCTCCTACTATTATTTTCAATGACTCTCCCGAGTCTTGTGTAGTGGTAGTATCTGCTGTGGCGAAAGCATCAATTAAAAATTCATAGTTAAATTTAGATATACTGTCTTTTCTGTAAATATTAGCTTTTAATCCATCCGAAGCGAACGACTTTAGATTGAATGTATTTCCGCGAATAAGTGGCATTAGTGCGATGGAAGCTTCCATGTTTTTAGAATACACGAGCGTGTCTCCTTGTTTATCTTCTAAGTAAAGACCTTCAAGCAATAGATTTCCAGAAAAAGTGACATAGAATTTTTCAATTTCTACTTTCGTATTTGTCTTATTTGAAATATAATCGGTGACTTCCGTTATAATAATATTTTGTCCCCAAGAACTTCTAATGAATAAGATAAGCGCAACAAAAAGTACAAGAACAACCAGAATTATTCTCTTAGTGATTTTCCAAAACAAAGATTTTTTTGTTTTCTTTTGTTGTTCCATTACTATTTTTATAAATAAACGTTACCTCTTTTTATCGGATACTTTCTAACTAATTTTTACTAAAAATGGATGATTTAATTTTTGAATTGTACTCGTAAAGCAACAATTGCCTCAAAAGTCAAGCCATTCATATAAATCATTTGCTGTTTATTGAAACGACGAATATGTTGAACAAATGTACTTAAAAAACACTTAGAGCATTAACGCAAATGCACTTTTTCAGTGCTAATTTAAATAAATGAATAGTTCATATGTTTTAAAAACATTTTTTTAAACTTTTGTGTCGATGAAAAGCATTTTGGAAGTATGAAAAAATACTTTTAAATAGCTTTAATTTTGAGTTAAGATTCTGGTAAAAGAACTATAGCTACGGAAAGAAGCCGCAAGGAACTATACTGCCAACTGAACGAGTTTATATGTTGTATCTTTTAGTTTATTTGGTATTATTCCACTCCATACTAATTACCCGTTTTAAAATTGCACCATATGTAATAAAAACAAGAAAGCCTTACTATTGCTAGTAAGGCTTTGTCTTGTGATCGCGAACCTTCAAAGTTCGAACTTTTTGCTGGAGGATTTGCGGGAGATTGGGTTGTTTGTTAATGACCATTTCGTATTATTAAACACTTATTAATCAAGAGTATATTAAGAATTTATTTTTTTAGAAATTAGTTTTAAGTATAAAATTCCTTTTATGGGAATCATATAAATTTCTCGGATCAATCCATAAGCTAAAGGAGCAAAATACGTGTAAATTATAATCATTAGGAAAATAGAAAATCCATTTCCATACGCATAGATAGCTGTAATGATTGCCAAAACAATTCCCAAGGGATAAGTAAGTACAATAATGGCATTAAAAATTCCTAAAAACCATATATACAAAGGAAAATCGTCTGAAAGGTTACGTTCTTCCGAATCTTCTGCTTTGCTATTTGAAAGTTTTACTAGCGCATTTTTATAAATATTAAAAGGTAATAGTAAAGGCTCTAAAATAACTAGCCTCAACACTTTTAATAATATCTGTCCGTAATCTAATTTTTTTAAACTCATAGGGTACTATTTTTTAAGTTTTTATTAATAATTATCACAATATTTCCATCCATTTGAAGTCTTAATCATTTTTATATCTTGTATGATGAATTCATTCATATCGCTTCTATTCAGAATAGAAAAAGGTGTAATATCTGTTGCTTTATACTGAACTTTAACTACTGCTGTATTTTGCATAGGATTTTCTATGACCTCTAAAACTTCATCAACCTCATATTTATGACTTCTCATAAGGACAAAATTACTTCCTTCTCGAAGTTCTTCAATAAGCTTTTTTCCTGATTCTGTGATAGTCACTTCGAACTTTCTTTTGTTTTTTTCTAAAGACTTTATTTCTAAAAGACCCTTTTCTTGGAGCTTTTCATACTTTGGGAGTAATTCCTTTATTTGAGATTTATAAAACCGTGTTTTATTTATTTGAAGTTGAACAGTTCGTTGCAATGGCTTTTTTTCCAAACATGTTTCAATAATTGTTTTTGCTTTTGAATTTGTCAGATTTCCAGAATCACAACTAATTAAAGTCAACAACGCTAAGATTAATATTTTTTTCATACCACTTTTATATTAGTTACAGTTTGCATTTTGTGATGCTTTTTGTAATGCTTCTCGAAACTTCAATGCATCTTCGCCTGAGTTGTATTTTTTTGTAAATTCTATCGCTAAAGCTGCTGCTTCTTGAGCAAGTTTTTTACTTTCAGAAAGTACTGATGTATCTCCAGACATTCCTTTTTGTTGTAGTTTTACCGCTTTGCACTGTAATTCGGCTAATTTTTCAGCATCACTTTCGATAGAACCACAACTGGTAATCAAAAACGATAGTATCATCATGAATAAGGTTACTTTTTTCATACTTATAAGATTTAATTAGAATAAATTGAATATTAAAAAAACTATGAGCAGTATGATTAAGTTGATCTAAACAACTATTACTTTGTGCTTTTAGAGTGAAAAATTATCTCCTATATTTTTACACGACTTTTTTGAAATCATAATGCTCATGTTCAAGTGTAAAACTATCCGTAAAAAAGACTTAAATCAATAGGTAAATTCCCTCAATAATAGAAAGAGCATTATGAGAGTACTTTATAAATGATTAATTTAGAGCAACTAACAAACATAATGTGAAATATTTATTTATAAAATGTTTTTGTTGCTTGTGTATGCTATTTTCAGTTTTTGCACACACTGAAAACAGTGAGTTTGATGTATTAGTCTCTAAAGGAGATAGTTTAAAAAAAGTAAAACAATATCAAAAGGCATTGGATTATTATAAAAAAGCGCTCTCAATTACAGAAAAGAGTAACAATAATGGAACTTCCACATTAATTCACAATAAGATAGGTGCTATTTATTATTTTTTAAAAAAGTATGAAGCTGCAAAAATAGCATATAAAAAAACGCTTCAACTTCATCCAATAAGTTATGCTTCAGCTAATGCTTATAGTGCGTTGGGGTTAGTTCATAGAAAATTAAAGAATAGAGATAGTATTCTTCCCAACATTGAAAAGGGATTACAATTGTATGAGCGATTTCCGTATGAGAAAGAAACATTCAACTCATTTTTGAATGCTGGAATTATCTATAAAAACAAACAACATTACGACAAGGCAACCCAAAATTTACTCAAAGCTGCATCGGGATTTGAGGTTTTGAAAGATTATAAAAAGTTAGCCGCCACTAAAAATGCCATTGCTGAAATACAACGGGAATTAGGTAATATTGAAAAAGCTAGGGATTACTATACCGAAGCACTACAACTACGAAAGCAACTAAAAGATACCGCTAGTATTGCCAAAAGTTTTAATAATCTCGGCAATTTTCACAAAGAAATCAATGATTTTGATAGTGCAATTAATTACTACGAAAAGGCGCTAAAACTTAAAAAAAGAACTTCAAAATCATATGGTATTACACTTCATAATATTGGAATTAGTTATTATAAAAAAGGAAATGTTACGCTAGCAAAAAAAACGTATTTGGAAGCTTTAGGAAATAAAAAATGCTTTAAAGATTCGCTTTCTATTGGATATACATATAATGAATTATTAGCGATTGCTCTGGATGAAGATAGATTACCTATCGCGAAAAAATATATTGCCGCAACACAATCCATATTTAATACTGGTAATGATAAAGTATTTCAATTGCGGAATTTAAAATTACAAACGCTGTATCATGTAAAGCTACAACAATATAAAAAAGCTTACGAAAAGCAGTTAATATATCAAGATATCTACACCAATTTATATGATGAGGAGCAAGCAGAACGCATCTTCAATGCACAAGAAAAATATGAAACCGAGCAAAAACAAAATGATATTTTAAAACTTTCTTTAAAAACAGTAAAACAAGAGAATACAATTCTAAATCAAACAAAAAAAATAAAAGAGAAAAATCTGTACATATTGATTTTTTTAATTCTATTTCTCGCATTTATCGGAACGTACTTCTTTTTAAGATTACGTCAAAAAGCACAAAAAAAGGAAGTAGCCTTACAAAATTTGAAAGCAATTTTTGATGGACAAGAAGTCATTAGAAAGCAAATAGGAAAAGATCTTCATGACATTATTGCATCGGGATTTGACGGACTTCGACTCAAAGTACTTTCATTAGGAATGAATGATGTTAAAACTAAAAAACTAGCAGATCATATATCTGAAGAAATTATAGAGTTAAATCAGCAAGTACGACTCATCTCTCATAGATTATCTCCGTTAGATGATAAAATAAAAAAATACAAACTCACGGAGATTATTAAAGCACGTTTATCCGAATTTCAATTGTTTGGCAATATCCATGTGACTTTGAAGACACCTTTCTTACAAGAGTTGAATCAGATATCTTTAGATAATCAAACCAATTTTTATGGAATCTTTTTGGAGTTGCTGAATAATATTTCAAAACATTCTCAGGCTACAGAGGTCTGTATTGAAAATAAAATAATCAATCCCAAAACTTATCTCTTACAAGTACAAGACAACGGAATTGGAATACAAGAAAAAAGCGTTGAAGGTATTGGTATTTTAAATATGAAACAGCGTATAAAATTATTGCAAGGAACGATTTCTTTTCAATCTACAGAGAAAGGATTGGCTATAGAAATACAATTTCCATTAAACTACAAATAATCATATTATGAAATCAAAAATAAGTGTATTAATCGTAGACGATTCTATCATGTTTGCTGAGGGTTTACAAATGCTTTTAACACAACAAAAGCGCATAGAAAATATCACTTTAAAACATACATACGAGTTAACCATGCAGTATTTACAATCGAATGCTGTTGACATCGTTTTGTTAGATTTAAACTTTGACACCGTAAAATATGATGGCTTTGTAATCGCCAAAAAAATAAAAAAATTATATCCAAAAATAAAAATTATGGTACTTACACAATATGCACAAATTGATCACTATGAAACACTATTTGATGAATGTAATGTGGATGCGTATTTGGATAAACAATTGAGTATAGAGGAAACATTTATTGCTATTGATAAAGTGTTAAAACATGAAAAATATATTGATGCCAATATTTCCAAAATGCTAAGTATTGGACGATGGATGGACATTTCTCCTAGGGAAAAAGATGTTATTCAATTATTGGCGGAAGGACTCACACAAAAAGAAATTGGGGTACAACTATTTATAGCCGCTCGAACAGTTGAAAATCATATCAGAAATTTATGTAAGCGACATGAAGTTAAAAATTCGGTAGAACTTATCACCAAATATATTCGTTATAAAAGTGCCACTCGCGAAAATATAGATGATACCACAGCGCCTTTTAAAAAATAATAGTGCGAGCACACTTTTAAAGTATGCTCGCAGGTTATGAATTAACTTGATGGTTCAAGTTCATCGTCTTCTTCCTCCGTTTGAGGATCTACTTGAAGTTCTGTTGTATCATCAGCAGCAAAAGCTTCAGATTCCAGCATTTCTGGAGTACAAGATGTCAAGTTTATAAACCACACTATAGTTAGCGTATAAAATATGAATGTTCTCATTGTTTCTCTTTTTAATTATTGAATGTGCGCTGTCAGTTTTAAAAATTGACATGCTTTAGAGTTAGGAGTACTCCTTTGTTGGGAAATGGAAATCAAAATGTGATGAAGTACGGAGTTCCCAATTTCTATACGTCAAACACAAAGTGATTTCCGAAGCATACAAACTGTACAAGCAGTGTTAGCTATACACCACGATTTCTATGCTTGGTACAAATGAACAATGAGAAGTGTAGAAATGTGTAGACAAGACATCGACAACTTTTGGACAAGTTGTAGACACCAATAAGGACAAAGGATTACAGCTATTTAAAATCTATAGAAAACAATTAAAATTTGAACAATACATGAGTTTTTCAGAAGAAAATATTAAAAAAATAGTGGAAGAAGTTTATCTAAAAGCAGAACAGAATTGTTTAAGAGATAATAAAACTAGATTTGCTAAACACGTTCATGAAGTTCTAGATGAAAAATACAATGAGCAACTAAGTATTAAGACTATTTCAAGAATGTTTGATAAATATATCAACCAAAAAGAAGAGGTTTCTACACCTGGAATTGTAACTGTAGATTTATTATGTATGTATTTAGGATATGAAAATTATCAAGATTATTTAAATACAAACTCTTCTGTAATTTCTAAAAATGAAGATGAGTTACCGCAGAAAAATAGGCGATCAAGGAAAATGGTTTATATTATTTTTGGAATCCTTTTTTTTACATCAGGAATCACTATTGTATGGAATAATTACAATATTAACTACAATAACAATGAAACAGGAATTGACACTACAAAAAATGTAACATCAGAAATAAAAAAAGATGGTTCTAAGTTGATTGAGCAACTAAAAAAACAGGAAGAAAAAATAATTGAACAATCAGTGAAATTAGGAATTTTTCACAATGGTAGCTTAGACTTAAACATAACTAGAAAATTACAAGAAAATCTCTTTAAAAATTACAAGATTACATTCATACAGCTTTCAAATATAAATGCAGTTACATTACAAAAGTTACAACAGGGAGATATCAATATCATCAAAAATAAAAGCTCACATTATTATTGTATTGGCACAGTCTCTTATCGTTTTAGACAGGCAGAAACAAATTCCCAACTCATAATATGTGAACTTCAATTACAGTATGCGACGTATGATAGTGACGGAAACTTTCTATCACAATTTTCAAATACACGAAATATACGTGCCAATGGATTTACAAAAACAGAAGCCCAAGCGAATGCGATTCTTAAACTGTAAAACTAATTATTTAATGGTATAGGTTTTTGATTTACAAGTTTCTACTTTGAGTTCGCCGAAGTCTTTTAGGTGCTTTCTATTGTTAGAATTAGTTATCACACCTAAACTGCCTAGAAGTTCCTTATTAAATTTGCTCCAAGTAGCGATATAAAACTGAGACTCTCTACTTGCTATTCTATATATACATTTAGTTTCGCTAGGACGTAAGTAAATATCTTTTTTCTTATCAAATCTCCTACTTTTTGAATTAAGAAAGTATTTTATTAAAACTAT
Organism: Kordia jejudonensis; assembly: GCF_001005315.1. Taxonomy (GTDB): domain Bacteria; phylum Bacteroidota; class Bacteroidia; order Flavobacteriales; family Flavobacteriaceae; genus Kordia; species Kordia jejudonensis. Next base: position 29,336 of record NZ_LBMG01000004.1, on the reverse strand, counting down.
TACTTTTTCATTAGTAGAATTGTAAAAACATAGATCTCCAAATTTTTCTTCTTTACATTTTGGATCCACAGTTTCTGGGTTATTTACGGATTCGCCTGAAGCCAAGGGTCTGTTAAAGCCTTTATTTTTGGTATTACTACCATTTACACCAACACCAACATACGAGGCTACATCTTCATTGATGGCTAATTTTGAAATCGCTGCTGCAAATTGTAAAGCTGTTTCGGTGTCTAGTACTTTTACACGGACTTTTATATTTTTATCTAAAACAGTATAAGTTCCAGTGATAACAGCATCCACAGCAATAATTTTCCCTAGCTTTTTGGCTGTAGCGTCATCAATATAACCTTCTGAGTTAAGTTTGTGTTCTTTTAAAAGTGTGTCTAAGTGATTGCGATCTATCACTTCAAATTGTTCTCCTGCATTGGTAATATAAATTGAAAAGTCTTCAGTAATATAATTCCCTAAAGAAGTCCGTTCCCCATTTTCGGTAACAAATCCCCAAACAGCAATTTTCTTTTTTTCTTTTCCATTTAATTTGGCAGCAATAGTTTCTGCTAATTTTTTGAGTTCTACATCAAAATCTTGCGCATACACAGTTGAAAAATTACAAATAATAAAAATAAAGTTTAAGAGCATAATACGTTTCATAGAGATTATAATTTATGGTTTACTTTATGAAAGTACTAAGAAGTAGCCATAAGAATTTGATTTCTTTTTAAAATTAGGGGAATTTACTTACTATCCTCTTATAAATATTGTAAGTAATCTAACTTTTAGATTTTTTTAAAATCAAATACATATATAAAACTGTCCGCTCGGGTATAAAAACAAAAAACCCTGTAATCTTTTAAATTACAGGTTTTTATAATTTTTGTGACTCCGAACCTTCAAAGTTCGAACTTTTTGGTGGAGGATTTGAGGGAGATTGGGGTGTTTGTGAAAGAGTTTTCTGTGTTATTAAATACTTCTTCATTTTGATTTAAGCATACATTTATCTACTTTTAAATAAGTATATACTATATTAAAATGCACTAAATTCCATAGATGTATGAATTACTAGTAATTGTGAAGAAGTCAAAAATCATATTAAAAAATTTTACTAGAGCAATAATATTGTTGATTCCTTATGTAGGCTCATCGATTGATCAAATTACTTTTGGCATTAAAGGCTCTCTAAAGGAAAATGAATTAATTAACAAATTAAGAGAATTAGAAAAAGAGGTTAGAGTTTTATATTCTAATAAGAAATCTACCGAAGATTTAGTTTCCGAATTAATTGAGTTTCCAATATTTAAAGAAACTTTGGAGCAAATAGATGTACTAAGCCAAGAATGGAAAAAAAGACTTCCAACCATTAAATCTAAAATTGATTCAAATATTAATGAATACTTTGAGAAGTTAAATGAAGAATACAAGCACTCATTTAAAACCATGAATGAAAGAATTAAATTTTTGGAAGACGAAAATGAAATTTTTCTCAAATATTTCATATCGATAAATGATATATTGAATTACATAGAAAAAGAAACTTTAAGTGAGTCCAAAAATAAAAAGATAGACATCTCGACTTTAAAAGAGTCCTATCAAAAGATAGAGGAATACTCTAAAGCGATTGGGATTGCAATTAAATTAAGCTTAAAATCTGAACAATGCTTTTTAATATCCCCATTACATATATATGAATATGTGTTTTTTCCATTTTGAAAATTTTTCAATTGATATTATATTTTTAGTCTATTTTTTTCAAAAGTCAAACAACAAAATATGTATGAGTGAGACAGATTTGGTAGATATTAAGGTGTTAAAGTATTATTTACAAAATACCTCACACGGAAGTATTATAAGAAAATCAACTCCAAGATATGAAGCAGTTAGAAAATTTCAGAAAATAGTTCGGAAAATTAATTTTCAAAATATCCCATTTGATTATGAATCTGTAAAAGAACCATTTGATCTAGTATCTAAGCAAATGAAAAATAACCATACAAAAAGTCTATTCATCGATGTTATTAGATTTTCACTACTTAATTCCCCAAATAATAATTATTTTACAACAGCTCTTAGTAAAGATTCAAAAATAAAAATAATACATAACACACTTTTTGAAAGAAATTTATCTATTGATTTATTCAAAAATAAAAAAATAATTTCTCCCTTAGTATTGGCACTAATGGCATTTCAAAAAAGCAAGAATAATAAAACAGAGATACTATTACTACTTTATGAAGTTTTCTCTAAAATTTCCAAATCTCTTAATACAAATTATATAAATTTTGCTTCATTAAAAGACATAAATGAATTCAAAACAAGCTTAAAAACAATAAAAAGTGAAATAGACAAATTCGTAAAAGATTTACAATTAACACTCTTAAAGGAAATTAAGGAAACAAATGAAGTTCAATCAACTTTTATTTCTGCGTTTGATAAATTTTTCTATTCATATAAAATGATAGGTGAAGATTTAGATAGACAAATAATATCAGAAATAAATTTTGAAGAATAAAAGTAAAACCATTAGGAATTGTGTTTGTATGAAACAATTCTAACTTTTAAATAATTTGAAATCAACAACTTATAATAAAATTATCCGCTCGGGTATAAAAACAAAAAACCTGTAATCTTTTAAATTACAGGTTTTTACATTTTTTGTGATCGCGACAGGATTCGAACCTGTGACCGTCTGCTTAGAAGTCGTAATTATTTGACTATCAATATTTATTACAATTATCAGTTTCTTAGTATTTACAGTACTTCACAAAGATTCACTTTATAGTTGTTAATAAGTATTGGTAGTTTATTAATAACATTTTTGTGCAAATTTTGTGCAAATTCTTAACTTAGTAACTAACTAATGGACAGGACTATGCAGTATAATACATCTATCTATCTGGATAGAAGAAAATCAAGTAAAAAAATTAACACCCTTTTCCCTGTAAAACTTCGTTTATATTCCAACCTCACAAAAAAAGCCAAGCTCTACCCTACTGGAATTGATTTAAGTATAACAGACTTTGAAGAAATTTTCAATTCAGATACCAAAGTACGTGGAAAGAAAAAAGAAACTAAAATACTTGTGCAACGTATTCAGAGTAATGCAGAAGATGTTGCCAAGAACCTCAACCCTTTTACTTTCGAAACTTTTGAAAAGAAAATGTTTAGGGCAAAAGATGCTTCAATTAATGTAAAGTACCATTATCAAAACAAAATCAAAGCTTTAAAAGACAACAAACAGTTATCTACTGCTAGTAATTATGATTTGACACTAAAAACATTTGATTCCTTTTTAAAGTTAAAGACAAAAACAACTTTAAAAAAACTCACTTTCTATGATGTTACGGTTGATTTGTTGAATAAGTATGAAAAGTATATGACCAATGATAAAGAGAGAAGCCTTACCACCGTTTCAATTTACCTAAGAACATTACGTACTATTTTCAATGATGCTATAAGAGAAAATGAGATCAAAAGAGAAATTTATCCCTTTGGAAAAGGCAAATATCAAATACCACAAACCACACAAAAGAAACAAGCACTTTCAAAACAACAATTAGCCATTCTTTTCAATGCAGAACCGCAAACACCCGAACAAGAAAAAGCAAAGGATTTTTGGTTTTTTAGTTATGCATGTAATGGAATGAATATGAAAGATATTGCTCTGTTGAGGTACGAAAATTTAAACGATGATACGATTAAATACTTTCGTGCTAAAACAATTAATACTAAGAAAGGAAACCTAAAAGAAATTAGGGTGTTTTTAAATGATTATGCCAAAAGCATCATTGAAAAATACGGACATAAAACCCAAACCAAAAAGCAGGTTATTTTCCCAATATTTTTAAAAGATGATGATGTAGCAGAACAACAACGAAAGATTAAAAACTTTACAAGTTTCGTAAATCTACACTTTAACAAGTTAGCCAAAAACAATGGCTTTACATTTAAAATATCTACGTATTGGGCGCGACATTCATTTGCAACGTTATCTATACAGAAAGGTGCATCTATGGAGTTTATAAGCGATGCTTTAAATCATAGTAATTTAAGTGTTACCAAAAATTACTTTGCTGGTTTTGAAGATGAAACCAAAAAAGAGTTTGCAAAAAATTTAATGGATTTTTGATGGATATAGTAAACATTCTAACATTACAGCTCACTAAAATTGAGAATTTACTCAAGAACGACCTACAAAAAAAATCTATTATATATAATTTCTTAGTAAATGATAACGATAATTTTATTAGTTATTTTAAACTTCAATCATTTGTTTTAAATAATGAGTGTAAAAATATAGAAGCATTAAAAAACATAAATCAAAAATGCACAAACATTGTTGAACTATGGAACATAGATTTGGATGGATTACCTTATAAAATCATAAAAAACGGGTTTAATTACTTCAATGAAGATGGAACAAGCGGCGTAGTTTCTGAAACAGATTTCCATACTATATCGACTTTAGAAAACGATGGCTATTGGCAACTCTTTAGTACTATCTACGGTAAAAAACATTTTATAAAAAATTATAGTTTTAAAAATTTTTCTATTAACCAAATTGTATCAAGATGTATAAACATAATTAACTTAATAGAAAATCAATTCCCCAAAGCTATTGTAGATTTTAGTTGTAAATATTATTTGGATCATTACCATACTACTGGGAATTTTGATTTGCAAAGTAAATTATAACCTCTCGAAAGTAAACACTTTGAATCATTTTGTAAAAGAATAGATAATTATGAATTTAGGTATTATTACATTTTTAAAAACCTAGAAGGTAATAAACAAACAGAATTCAAATACGACACCTTAGACCATCTTAAAAAAGTTTTTAAAGTACAATTGCTTTCTAAATATAAAGTAGCTTTAAATGACTTGATTGAAAAAATCAAATCTTATGAAGAAAATATTGTAGATGCAAAAAAAACAAAAACCAACACTTTCAAAGAAATTTTTACCGTTGATGATTACGAAAAATATATCAATGCACTATATCAAGTTGAAAATCCTGTAATAGATGAAAATTGGAACTTCATAGGTAAACCAAGAAAACATAAGGGCGTTATTTGTTGTTGGATTAATCATTTACAAACCAAAGGTATTATTAATAAGAAATTCAATAGACAAGTTTTGGCAGAGGTTTGTAATCATGAAATCAAAGACTTTAACTTAGGAAAAGATGGAAAAACTTTTGATAACACATCAAAGATTTATGACGACAACTACAAAGACTTACTACTAAAAATAGTTACCTAATTTCCTTTGGCAAATCAAGGAAATAGCGGGTAATAACTATTGAGTTCATTTGCGACAAGTTCAACAAAAAAACTTGTTACAATGGATTTACAAAAAGAATTTACTTCACTACGAAATGAAATAAGCGAATTAAAAGGCTTATTGCTACATCAAACTTCAAACGAAAAAGACTCGGAACAAATTCTAACTATTAAAGAATGTTCAAAGCTTTTAAACTTATCAGTTCCTACGCTTTACAGTTATACTCAAAAAAACAAAATTCCCTTTTTTAAACAAGGCAGGAAATTAATGTTTTTAAAGTCTAGTATTATCAACTGGATTAAAGAGGGAAAAGTCAAAACAGTCTCCGAAATTCAAGCCGAAGCCGACGACTTTCTAGGAAAGAAAAAGAAATAATCTCACGATGTTTCATACTTCCAAAGTGATCGACTACATTAAAATAGCAATCCGAAATGCAGATACCAACTATCTGACTACACACGATTTTTTAGACTTCAATAGAGTTATTTCTGAAACTACTGGCGAATGTCAAAAATACATTGTAGCAAAACATCACTTTTGCAAAATCAAAGTATATGATAACGGTTTTATACAGTTTTCAGGAAGCATCCACAAAATGCGAAATTCGATTCACGGAATCAAAGCACCTTTTTACGATACGTTGACAAAACAGCAAAAAGCCAAATACAAAGGTTTTAACGGCAATCAATTTACAATCGATGACATTTTTGAAATTAGAAACTATTTGCAAATGTTATTCAATTGCAAACCTCATCAAATGGTCCTACAAAACATTGAATTTGGCGTAAATACAAACATAAATTTCAATCCAAACACATACATAAATGGACTGCTTTTCCACAAAGGTATTTTGTTTGAGGAAAAACATAAAAGAAGTTTTGCACAAGTGGTGCATCAAAGATATTTTCTAAAAATTTACAACAAGTCACGACAATACGGAATGGCAAAAAATACGCTACGTGTAGAGCTAAAAATTTTTAAGATGGAAGAAATAAAACATATCGGAGTCAAAACGTTTGCAGATATAAACACCTCAACACTAAACAAGGCAAAAGACTTACTTTTAAAGCGTTTTGATGAGGTTGTTTACTTTGATAATACAATTAACAAAAAGAACCTTTCAACGTGTCAAAAAGAGCAAATAAACAACTATTCCAATCCTAGATACTGGATTGATGATTTAAAACCAAACCACAGAGATCGACACAAGAAACGATTGGCGAAAATCAATAAGGACAACTCAACAAACTTGCATCAAATCATAAAGCAAAACATCATTCAAAAGTGTGTAATAATTAACCAACTTTCTAAAAATGCATGTGTGTAATAATTAACAGTTCAAAGTATAGTGATATTCTTTACACATTTACATCGTGTAAAGTTCTCTTAAAGATTTAGGTTATTATGGGAAGAAATACAACAACCGCACAAAGCATAGAAAGCGCATGTAAACTAGATTTACGAATTATGTTAAAGGATGGTTCAATATGTAAAAATCGTCATTTAGGCGGCTCAATAAATTGGGAACATGGTGGTGCAATATCTTTTGAAAGTAAAGTATTTGAAAATGAAAAATATCTACATGTTATGTATACCACAACCAACCGTTACGGTAGTACGACAAAACACGATTACAAAATACAGTTGGTATCAGTTCCTAGTAATTTAGGCAAAGGACAAGTTTTATATTTTAGGTGTCCAAAAACAGGAAAGCGTGCGCGGGTTTTATATTCCACATATGGAAACGATTTGTTTTTACATCGTGATTATTACAAAGACCATTACGGACAACGACTATTTTACAACTCGCAAATAGCATCTAAAGATTGGTACAACAACACCATGTACTTTAATTATAAAAGGCAAGTTGAATCGTTTGAAAAGTACCTACTAACATTCAAACAATGGAAAAGAACCTATCGTGGAAAAGAAACCCGACACTTTAAAAAATTACGTCAGCTAAAAGAAAAAATGATGCACTACGATATAAAGCGGTGTGAAGCACTACGAAAAGTTGTGTATAAATATGAAAATATACCATAAAGATGAGGTTTCCCGTAAAAATTAATACTAGCTAAAATGTACTATTGTAACAAGGTTTTTAAAATACAGGAAGTATCACAAACTAAAATTTAGTATTTTCGGAAATATTAAAATTCTTACTTATTCAAATTCATGTCAGAAGATCAAAAAAAACTCTTAGAAACCCAATTGTGGAACATTGCCAACGAACTACGTGGCAAAATGGATGCAGACGAATTTAGAGATTACATACTTGGGTTTATCTTTTACAAATACTTATCCGAAAAACAATACCTATACGCCAATAGTCTACTGGAAACGGAAGACATCAAAGACTACGCGAACGTAACCAACGAAGACGATTTGGAAGCCATCAAAGAAGAATCCTTATTACAATTAGGGTACTTTTTACTGCCAAACGAATTGTTTAGTGCCATTGCAAAAAAAGGAAACGCCAATACCGAAGTTGAAGACAATTTTATACTGGAAGACCTAGAAAGCATCTTAAACAGCATCGAACAAAGCACGATGGGAACGGAAAGCGAAGACGATTTTAACCAACTTTTTGAAGACCTCGACTTAACAAGTACAAAATTAGGCAGAAGCGCAGAAGCACGAAACAAACTCATTGCAAAAGTATTATTTCATTTAGATAAAATAGACTTTGCCTTAGAAGACACCGAAGCCGATGTACTCGGAGACGCATACGAATATCTAATTTCACAGTTTGCAAGTGGCGCAGGAAAAAAAGCAGGCGAATTTTACACGCCGCAACAAGTTTCTAAAATACTGGCACAAATAGTCACAACAGGCAAAAAACGACTCAAAAATGTATACGACCCAACCTGCGGAAGTGGTTCGCTATTGTTACGTGTAGCGCGTGAAGTTGAGGTAAGCGAGTTTTACGGACAAGAATTAAACCGTACGACCTACAACTTAGCACGTATGAACATGATATTGCACGATGTACACTTTCGTCAGTTTGACATACGCCAAGAAGATACCTTAGAAAAACCACAACACACCGAACAACGTTTTGAAGCCATTGTAGCCAATCCACCATTTTCGGCAAAATGGAAAGGGAAAAACAACCCGATCAATGAAAACGATGACCGTTTTAGCCAATACGGACGACTTGCGCCAACAAGCAAAGCCGATTTTGCCTTTGTGCAACACATGATACACCAATTGGCAGAAAACGGAACAATGGCGTGCGTATTACCGCATGGTGTTTTATTTAGAGGTTCGGCAGAAGGAACGATACGCCAGTACCTAATTGAAAACCTCAACTATTTAGATGCTGTCATTGGCTTACCACCGAATATCTTTTTTGGGACAAGTATCCCCACGGCAATATTGGTATTGAGCAAATGCCGTGTACATAGCGAAAACGTACTTTTTATTGACGCGAGCAAAGAATTTGAAAAAGACGGTAACAAAAATAAGTTGCAAGAGGAACATATTGACAAAATTGTAACCACGTTTAGAGAGCGTACCACCATTGACAAATTTAGCTATGTAGCCACAATGGACGAGATTATAGAAAACGACTATAACCTAAACATACCGCGCTACGTAGACACCTTTGAAGTAGAAGAAGCCGTAGACCTAAACGAAGTTGCCAACGCCTTACAAGCCCTAGAAACGGAAATTGCCGAAGTAAACACCACCATAGCGGACTTTTGTCAACAATTGAATATAAAAACACCGTTTTAGTATGCAGAAAGACGTTAACAAAGTACCGAAGTTGCGATTTAAGGAGTTTTCAGAAGATTGGAAAATTGAACCAATTGGTAATTATATTGATTTACTGTCAGGTCATGCTTTCAAAGGAGATGATATTTCTGAAGATGAAGCAGGTACGCGAATACTTAGAGGTATTAATATTACTGAGGGTTACATAAGACATGATGTTAATATAGATAGATACTACAAAGGAGACATATCCAAATTCAAAAAAATAATATTAGAAGTTGACGACTTGGTACTTGGAATGGATGGTTCTAAAGTTGGCAAAAATGTTGCATTGATAACTGATAAAGATAAAGGTTCTCTATTAATTCAAAGAGTCGCTAGAATACGAGCTAATAGGTTGTCAGATATAAGATATATATATCAACATATTTTTTCTAGTAAGTTTCATAGATACGTTGATGTTGTTAATACGAGTTCGGGAATACCTCATATAAGCTCTAAACAAATAAAAGAATTTAAAATCGGGTTTCCATCCTTAAAAGAACAAAAAAAAATAGCATCCTTTCTTTCGTCCGTAGATACCAAACTCAATCTATTACAACAAAAAAAAGACCATTTGACGCACTACAAAAAAGGTGTCATGCAACAAATATTCAGTCAGCAATTACGATTTAAAGATGTTGATGGAAATGAGTTTCCGAAGTGGGAAGAAAAGAGATTGAAGGATGTTGGAGAATTTAAAAATGGCATTAATAAAGATAAAAAAGATTTCGGTTTTGGGTTTCCATTTATCAATTTAATGGATGTATTTGGCAAACCAACTATTTCTGACTTAGACCTTGATTTAGTAAACGTTAATGATAAAGAATTAGAGTTGTATGAGTTAAAAAAAGGAGATGTTTTATTCATACGATCATCAGTTAAGCAATCTGGTGTTGGAGAAACATCCGTTGTGTTAAGAGATTTAAAAAATACTGTTTACAGTGGGTTTTTAATTAGATTTCGAGATAATAAAATTAAAATTGATTTGAACTATAAAAAATATTGTTTTTCTAGTAAAAGTTTCAGAAATAATTTAATTTCTTTAAGTACCACAAGTGCAAATACTAATATTAATCAAGAATCATTAAATAAATTAAAAATCCAATTACCGTCACTAAAAGAACAAACCAAAATCGCAACCTTTTTATCCGCTATAGACAATAAAATAGCATTGGTAGCCACCCAAATAGAAAACACGCAACAGTTTAAAAAAGGGTTGTTGCAGCAGATGTTTGTTTAGTTGATTTAATATGGAAAGACGAGTAGCAAATAGTTTAGAGGAGTTGATTAAAATTTGTAGAAATGACTTATTTACAAATGAAAAACATTCAAAACAAATTTTACCAGCATCTAACCTTTTGTTATATAGAATTAATTCAGTTGATATTCATTTTCATTTTTGCGTTCTCCGTTTTTTTAATTTTATAAATGAAAACTCTGATTTAAAAGAAACTGAAGACTATCTTTCTTTTGAAAATTGTTATTTCTATAAAGCTACAGATATTATTGATATTGAAAATGTTAAATTAAAAATTGAATTTTACAACTGTCATTTTTTGAGTAAAAACTTAAAAATAGCTTCTATTTCTTGTAATGTAAAACTATTATATTGTGTAATTAATCATTTGTACTGTGGCAATACTGATATAGGAAATGAAGAAAATAACAAAGGAGGAAAATTAAAATTATATACTTGTGAAATATACGAAGTAAATTTTAGAGGAACTACTTTTCATAATTTAATTAATTTTTTTCAGAGTACATTTCACAAACCTGTAACTTTTCATAAAACTAAGTTTTTCGGTATTGTAGTTTTTTCAGCAGTAACATTTAAAGAAAATGTTTTGTTTTCATATACAGTTGTTAAAGATCTAATGTTATTGAGAGGTGCATTTGCAGAAAAAGGATTCGATATTTCCTTAGCAATAATTAAAGGAAGTTTAAGTTTATTTAAGTTAAGAATTAATAATTTTAAAACATATACATCTATTTATAAAGATGTGAATGCTATTTATAAAAAAGATTCTTATACATATTCATTTACCAGAGCTTATGAACAAGTGTATGAAAATGCAGTATCAAAAAATCATTTAATACCTATTGAAAATAAGCGAGAAACCTACCGAATTTTAAAATATCATTTGGAAAGTCAAAAAAACTTTATAGCCGCTGTACATTACAAAAGACTTGAAAGCAAAACACTTCTTTTAGAATCATGGCTAAAGTTCAAACATGGTAATTTTTTAGATTCTATTGCAAATCTAGGGATCTTATCTTTAAATGCGATTTCAAATTGGTTCGGCTCATCATACATACAAGGTGTGCTTTTCACGGTTTTGATTGGTGGCTTGTTCTTTAGCTTATCTTTATTTCATGTAGAGAGTTCTGAGTTTATAACATACTACGACAAATGGCAATGGGAATATTTTGTACAATTCCTAAACCCAACACACCGATTTGATTATATAAAAGCTATTGACGAAAACCCACAAACATGGTTTTTTATATGGGATTTTATCGGTAGAATTTTTGTAGGTTACGGAATATATCAAACCATTCAAGCTTTTAGAAAATATAAATAACAAAAGGCGTTTGCTTATGAGCACAAAAGAAGACTTACAAAAAGAACTAAACGGAATAGAAAATACCATTTGGGCGTATAAATTTGAATTCCATGATATGGAACAAAGTGTGCGTTTAGAAACTATTCAAAAGTTTGAGGATAAAAAAAAGTTAGTTGAAGCAAAAATTAAGGCTTTGAATATGAAAGACAAAATAAATAAGCTGAAATGACCACACAACCCGAACAAATACTAGAAGAAAACTTAGTACAGCAACTTACGGAAACTGGCTATACAAAAGTCGTTATCAAAGATGAAGCTGACCTCATCGCAAACTTGCGTACGCAATTGGAAAAGCACAACAAGTGTACATTGTCGGCTAATGAGTTTAAGCAAGTACTCAACGTGTTGTCAAAAGGGAACATATTTGAAAAAGCCACCACGCTACGCCAAAAACTTAGTTACACCAAAGACGATGGCAGTACAGGCTATTTGCAACTCATCAACCAAATACATTGGTGCAAAAATCAATACCAAGTGACTCACCAAGTCACAATGACAGGCAAATACGAAAACCGTTATGATGTGACCATCTTAATCAATGGTTTACCATTGGTACAAATAGAACTCAAAAAACGTGGTTTGGAACTCAAAGAAGCCTTTAACCAAACCGTACGTTACAAACGACATTCGTATAGCGCAGGAAAAGGCTTATTTCAGTTTATTCAACTATTTGTCATAAGCAATGGAGTTAATACCAAATACTACGCTAACAATCCTATTGGCGCACTCACATTCAAACAAACGTTTTATTGGGCAGACAAAGAAAATAAAATCATTACACAACTTAACGAGTTTACAAACTTGTTTTTAGAACCGTGTCATTTGTCCAAAATGATTACCAAATATATGGTACTCAACTCCTCAAAACTCATGATGGTATTGCGTCCGTATCAATATTACGCCACCGAAGCCATTGTACAACGTGTAAAAAACAGTTCCAAATTTGGTTACATATGGCATACGACTGGTTCAGGAAAAACACTCACATCATTTAAAGCGGCACAAATACTCACAAACTTAGATGAGGTTACAAAAGTGGTTTTTGTAGTTGATCGTAAAGATTTGGATTATCAAACCATCAAAGAATTTAATAGTTTTAGTGAGGGAAGTATTGACGCAACCAACAATACCAACAGTTTGGTAAAACAGTTTTCTGATGATACCAAACTCATCGTAACGACCATTCAAAAACTCAATACTGCCATCTACAAACCAAAATATTTGGCAAAGATGGAACGACTCAAAAAAGAACGCATCGTATTTATTTTTGACGAATGCCATCGAAGTCAATTTGGAGAAACGCACAACCGTATCAAAGCATTCTTTGAAAACTCGCAACTATTTGGTTTTACAGGAACGCCAATATTTGCAGACAATTCTGTTAAAAACGATTTAGGAAAACGCACTACCAAAGATTTATTTGATGAATGCTTACATAAATACGTCATTACAGATGCGATACGCGACAAAAACGTATTAAAATTTTCTATTGAATACATCAGCACATTCAAAAGTAAAGAAGACAATGAAAGTGTAGACATTAACGCAGACAGTATTGATAAAACGGAAGTGATGGAAGCACCGCAACGTTTAAACAATATTGCAGAATATATCATTGCCAATCATAGCCGTAAAACAAAAGCGAATAAGTTTACAGCCATCTTTTGTGTATCCAATGTAAAAACGCTCATCAAATACTATGAGTTGTTTAAAACCAAAAAGGAACAAGGCAAACACGATTTAAATGTAGCTACGATATTTTCATATCGTGCCAACGAATTACCCGAAGATGCAAACGGTTTCATTCCCGATGAAGACTACGACGATTTTAAAGTAGTAAAAGAACCTGCAACAATATATTCACATACCCGCGAAAAACTAGAAAGCTTTATTGTCGATTATAATGAAATGTTTAATACCAATTATGACACATTACAGTTCTATTCGTACTACCAAGACATCGGTCAGCGTGTAAAACACCAAGACGTTGATATATTATTAGTGGTCAATATGTTTTTAACTGGTTTTGATTCCAAATATCTAAACACCATCTATGTTGATAAAAACTTACGTTATCACGGTTTAATACAAGCATATTCACGTACTAATAGAATCTTAAACGAGCTTAAATCCCAAGGGAACGTCGTTTGTTTTAGAAATTTAAAAGACAATACTGACGAAGCTATTACGCTATTTTCAAACAAAGACGCTATTGAAGAAATCATAGTGCAACCGTATGAAGATTACACTAAAAAATTTACCGAAGCCATTGAACGACTCAAAGAAATTGCACCAACGGTTGATAGCGTAAACGAGTTGCCATCGGAAACGGAAATACTAGAATTTGTAAAAACCTTTAGACAATTAATGCGTTTAAAAAATGTATTGACAACGTTTACAGAATTTAGTTATGATGACTTAGACATTACGGAACAAGAATTTGCAGACTACCAAACCAAGTATTTAGATATTCGTGACGATGTAAAACAACACAAAGAAAAAGTTTCCATTTTAAACGACATCGATTTTGAAATAGAACTCATACGACGTGACGAAATCAACGTTGCGTATATATTGACACTATTAGCCAAATTAGCAGGAAGTAAGAAGCCAAAAGATCAGGAACAACAGCGTAAAACAATTTCAGACATACTTGCATCTAACAGCGAGTTACGAAGCAAAAAAGAACTCATTGAACGCTTTATTGAAGAAAACTTACCATTAGTTAGAGATTCCGACCTTGTAGCCGACGAATTTGATAACTACTGGACTATTGAGAAAAAGAAAGCTGTACAATTACTAAGCAACGAAGAAAACTTAGATTACAAAAAGCTAGTAGACCTCATCAGCAACTATTTATTCACACGAAAAACACCGTTACGTGATGATATTATTAACTTACTGGAAGTACGCCCAAGTTTGCGAGAACGCGCCAAAGTTTCCGAACGTATTACCACAAAAATTATTGACTTTGTAGAAATATTTATTGATGGAATGTAAAGACACAAATAAAAGTTCCTTAGTTATTTAGGTTTCCTCGCACGCGCACGCGAGACAAAAAAGAAAATATGCCAAAGCCACAAACATTTCCGCTACTATTTAATGAAGTAAAACAGCTAAGTATTACAGATTTAAAAAAGCTGAAGTACTTAACAAAGAATACAAGTACAAAAGGCGTTCTTAGGTGGAAAAGCAATGGTGTCGAAATTGGTAGTATTACAATACAAACACATATTTTTGATTCAAGTGGCACAACTACTTTAATATACACATCTAACGGTACAGACTACAACTATACTATAGATTTGGTTACCATACCATCAAATATCGGAAACGGTTTACTATGGTACTTTATTTGCCCTCATACGCATACACGATGTAGAAAGCTATACTTAATAAGCGAACGTTTTATACACCGTTCAGCCTTACCAAGTGGAATGTACACAACGCAAACACATTCTAAAAAGTGGCGAAACATTGAAAAAGTCTACGGAAACTATTTTGATGTAGACGAGTACTACAGAGAACTTTACAAAAAACACTTTAAAAAATATTACAACGGAAAGCCTACAAAGCGATATTCAAAACTAATGAAAAGAATTAATGATGCGCAACGCTTTGATGTACACGAAATAGAGCAACTATTTTTGATGTAACAATTATTTATTTCCTTTTACGATATTTAGTAAATTTTCCAAGTCATCTATTGAATAAATACGGTATACTTCATTTTCATGCTCTACAAATCCATTCAGTAAAGAACCACCTTTTGTGGGTTTAAACAATTGCCTAATATCTACTTCTAAAACCTCAGCAATTTTTACCAAAGTATCAAACTTAGGTTTTATATTGCCTGTTTTAAATGCACTTGCAGAAGTTACTGAAACGCCTATCAATTCAGCAAATTCCGTATTGGAAATTCCTTTTTCCTTTAAAATTACATCGAGTCTTAACATGAGAAGTTTATGAGATATAAGTAAATATTACAAAATCACACTAAATATAAGCATTAATTGCATTTAAATTAATTATAACTTATATTTGGTTTTAATTTAAAACTAATACTTATACGATTAAATTACAAATCAATTTACAATGGTAACAAATCAGCAAGAACTCAACAAAAAGCTAGTTAAGGAACTAGCAGAATGCAGAACTAAGCTAGTACGTTGCAAAAATGATTTTGAAGTTGAAAAGAGTATTAAAAACGGACTGTATTTCTTTATACTAGAAAACGGTTTGTTTGAAGAACTCAAAACTTTTGAACCAAAAGCAAAGTATCAAACTACGGATTACAAAATTAAATCCTTAGAAAAACTAGCAAACGATTTACCATAAGTAGATATAATGATTACAAGCCTTAATTTTGATTTTTTGTGCAAATTTTGTGCAAATTGAAAACAAGAAAGGCTCTCAATTTCTTGAAAGCCTTGTTATACTTGTGATCGCGACAGGATTCGAACCTGTGACCGTCTGCTTAGAAGGCAGATGCTCTATCCAACTGAGCTACGCGACCCTTATTTTTTGTATTTCGATTTGTCGGGGTGGCAGGATTCGAACCTGCGACCTCCGCGTCCCAAACGCGGCGCGATAACCGGGCTACGCTACACCCCGAAATACTATATATAATTCAAAAAAAGCGGAGAGACTGGGATTCGAACCCAGGCAACCCGAAGGTTGACAGCTTAGCAGGCTGCTGCATTACCACTCTGCCACCTCTCCAATATTCTTTATGAATTAAGAACTTACGCAACTGTGAAATTGCGGTTGCAAATGTAACTGTTCATTTAATATCAAACAACTATTTGCGGTTTTTTTTAGTGTTTTTTTACTATTTTTTTTTCAATAATTTAATTTTCAAGAAACTACCGTTTATTCTGGATATTCTATTCGTAAATGATAGCTATTATTTAGCTTCTTTTTTAACACCTTTTTGATGGTTACAATTTCTTTTAAGGTAATATCTGCATTCATAAATTGTTGTTCATCCATTTGTTTGTCAATAATGCGCTCTACAAATTGATCAATTTTCTGCGATGTTGGCTCTTTTAAACTTTTTGAAGCCGCTTCCACAGAATCTGCCATCATTAAAATTGCCGTTTCTTTAGAAAATGGGATCGGTCCAGGGTATTGAAATTGTTCTTTAGACACTTCTTCATCGAGTTCTTTTGCTTTTTGATAAAAGTAATAAACTGTAGATGTTCCGTGATGTGTTCGTATGAAATCTATAATTCTGTCTGGAATTTTATTGCTTTTCGCGATTTCAATTCCATCCAATACATGATCAATAATCATTGCCGCACTTTCATCTGGTGCCAATTCATCATGCGGATTTACCGAAGTTGCCTGATTTTCAATGAAAAAAGTCGGATTGTTCATCTTTCCAATATCATGATACAATGCTCCTACTCTAACCAACATGGTATTTGCGCCAATTTCACTTGCTGCGGCTTCCGCCAAGTTCGCCACTTGTAATGAGTGATGAAATGTTCCAGGTGCTTCATTCGCGAGTCGTTTTAAGAGTTTTGAATTAGTATCTGATAATTCTAACAAAGACACATCTGACACCAGTCCGAAAATCTTCTCGTAAATATATATTAACGGTTGCACAAACAACGTTGCCAATCCACATAACATGAATTGCATGAAATAAATCCACGTTACATGTACGTTGCCTAATTCATTCTTACTAAATACTTCTGTAAATTTGATGCCACCTTCATGTGTAATGTAAAAAGCAAAATATGCTATGATGTAAATTAAGGTAATCTGTCCGACAGAAATAAAGAGATTGGCTCGCTTGTATAACTCAGAAACTGTTAAAATGGTAACGATACCAGCTATGATTTGTAAAAAGATATATTCTGAACTGTTTGGAACTATAAATCCTAAAAGTAGTACGGTTAATACATGTGCAAATAAACCCAAACGTGCATCAAAAAATGCTTTCAGAATTAATGGCAATATACATAATGGAACGATATATACATAGTTAGCATTGTATTTTACAACCAACGTTGTTAGTACAATCATAAAAACAATATTCATGAAAATAAACGTCACTTTATTATTATTTTCATAAATTTCAGGACGGTATTTTCGAATGAATAACAACAACATTAACAATGCCAATGCTACTAAAATAGTATAACCGAAAACGATCCAATTGTAATTAGATTCATTCCAAATCTGTGATTCATATTCTTTTTTGAGCGATTCTAATTGCGCTAGCTTGTCACCTTCAACTACTTCACCTTTGGCAATAATTCGGATACCTTCTTGCACATTTCCATGTGTGTACGCCATTTGCTCTAACCTCGCAGACAATTCACTATTTGTGATTTCAGTATTGATTGTCACATTGGGTTCTACCACATCGAAAAACAAGCTATACAATTGTGTTTCGTAGTTTTCTAATGACTCACGCGCGGCAAAATCACTGATATATTTTTGAAGATTATTTAATTTGATGAATGAATTATAACTCACATTTCGTTCTTCATTACCTTGTGTCAAAATGACGAGTTTGTCCTTTTTAGATTCATCAACAACTTCAATAACACCGTTTTTGTAAAAATTTCCTAACAATCGCGTCGCCTTTGATTTTAACGTAGAAAATGCTCGTGTTTCCGCAATACTATCATTTCCAAAAAGCCTATCAAACTCTTCATTAAAATCACTTTCTACACGTTCTGCAATTGTTGTATCATAATAATAATAGGTATTTGCGTTGGCAATAATTTCGGATTTTTCAGCTTCAATTTCTTGTGGAGTTTTTGCAATTGGGAAATCAAAAGGTGCAATTAAAGTTTCGTACTGCCAAGGTTTTCCCTTTTGAAATTCATATTGAAACTGCCCGCCTTTTGGAAAAAGATATACCACCAAAAAAGTAGTTAGTATGTATAAAAAGATTTTATAGACTAACGATTGATTTTTGTATAACTTGTTGATGAGCTGCTTCATTGAACGAATATATGGTAATATTCAAAAATACTAAAATTAAGCGTGTCTTATTATCGCTTAAATTGATAATTTATACGGATATCTTCTAAAAAATAATTAAATTCGCAGCAATTAAACGTTAAGCAAAAATCATGAGTAAAGAAGTTGTTATTGTAGCAGCTGCAAGAACTCCAATCGGAAGTTTTTTAGGCGCTTTATCCACTATACCAGCTCCAAAGTTAGGAGCAACAGCCATTAAAGGTGCTTTGGCACAAATAAATTTGGCACCAGAACATGTACAAGAAGTGATTATGGGGAATGTTGTACAAGCTGGAACAGGACAAGCTCCTGCACGACAAGCCGCAATTTTTGCTGGAATTCCAGATACCGTTCCATGTACTACGGTAAATAAAGTCTGTGCTTCAGGTATGAAAGCCGTAATGCAAGCTGCACAAGCCATCGCATTAGGTGATGCTGATATTGTAGTTGCTGGAGGAATGGAAAACATGAGTTTAATTCCACATTACTACCACGCACGCCAAGCAACGAAATTTGGTCCTGCCAAAATGGAAGACGGAATGCAAAAAGATGGTCTGGTAGATGTGTATGATAATGTAGCGATGGGCGTTTGTGCAGATGCCTGTGCAACTGAATATGAATTTTCTAGAGAAGATCAAGATGCATTTGCTATTCAATCTTACGAACGTTCAGCAAAAGCATGGGCAGAAGGAAAGTTTGCCAATGAAGTAGTTCCTGTTGAAGTTCCACAACGTCGTGGAGAACCTGTTGTTGTTAGTGAAGATGAAGAGTTTAAGAACGTAAAGATGGAAAAAATTCCTGCCTTACGTCCTGCTTTTACAAAAGATGGTACCGTAACTGCTGCCAATGCATCTACTATTAATGATGGTGCTGGAGCAATGGTTTTAATGAGTGCCGAAAAAGCCGCTGAACTAGGTTTACAACCGTTAGCAACGATAAAAAGTTACGCAGATGCCGCACACGAACCAAAATGGTTTACAACTGCGCCAGCGAAAGCACTTCCAAAAGCCTTAGCGAAAGCTAATCTTGATATTGATGCTATTAACTATTTTGAATTTAATGAAGCATTTTCAGTAGTTGGATTGGCAAATATGAAAATCTTAGGCTTGTCTGATGATAAAGTAAATGTAAATGGTGGAGCTGTTTCTTTAGGACATCCATTAGGATGTTCGGGAGTTCGTATCCTAATTACGTTACTAAATGTGTTAGAACAAAATAATGCCAAACTTGGAGCTGCAGCTATTTGTAATGGTGGCGGTGGCGCTTCAGCCTTGGTATTAGAAAGAGCTTAATATTTTCAATTTAAAAAATCATCCGAATTTAATACATGCAATACGGAATTTGCAATTTGAGTATTGTTCCGCTTCGTGGGGAACCAAGTGATATGAGTGAACTTGTATCACAAGTATTGTATGGCGAACATTTTAAAGTGTTAGAACAACGCAAAAAATGGAGTCGCATTCGTATTGCATATGATAAGTATGAAGGTTGGATTGATAATAAGCAGTATTTAGAAATTACCGAAGCTATTTATAAAGAAAAAGATAGCGAAGAATTGCAATTGTCTGCCGATTTGGTAGAATTTATTACAGATGATAAACATTTGATGCCGATTCCTATTGGCTCAGTGTTGAATCCGTTGTCATTATTATCGCATCAATATGATGGAAATGTTTTAAAAGGCATTCTTCCCAAAGAAAACATTATAAAAACTTCCTATATGTACTTGGGTGCACCATATTTGTGGGGCGGAAAAACTCCGTTTGGAATTGATTGTTCAGGTTTTACACAAATGGTGTATAAGTTGAACGGTTACAAACTTTTGCGTGATGCTTCACAACAAGCGACACAAGGCGAAGCATTGAGTTTTATTGAAGAAAGCGAACCAGGCGATTTGGCATTTTTTGATAATGAGGAAGGAAATATTATTCATGTAGGTATCATTATGGAAGATAATTACATCATTCATGCACATGGAAAGGTTCGTATTGATCGTATTGATCATTCAGGAATTTTCAATGTAGAAACCAATCGTCACACACATCGACTTCGTGTGATTAAGAAGATTATTTAAGCATAAAAAATACTGTATCGTCCTAAAACAATAATGTCACTTTAGGACGATATAGTCTGTTTATGTTACTTCTTTTTCGACTTTTTTATAGCCTGTTTAATGTCTGAAATGAGATCCTGCTTCTCCTCTATTCCAACCGAAAAACGAATCAATCCATCTGAAATTCCTTGCTTTTTACGTTCTTCAGGAGTTAATAAAGCATGCGAGGTTTGTGTCGGACTCAACATGGTACTTTCAACACCTGCCAAACTCATGGATGGTTTGATTAATTGTAAAGACTTGAAAAATTTTGAAACATTGTATTCTGACTTTAATTCAAACGACATCATTCCGCCAAAACCTGACATTTGCGATGCTGCCAATTCGTAATCAGGATGCGATGTTAAACCTGGATAATAAACGTTTTCAACCGCTTCATGCTTTTCCAAAAAGCTCGCTAATTTTAACGCGTTCTTATTTTGTTCTTTTACGCGAATTCCTAAAGTTTTCATACTTCTTTCCAACATCCAAACTGTAAAATCACTCAGGCTTCCGCCAAGATTTTTTGCCAATTGAAATATTTGATTCATATGTTCCGCAGAAGCCGCAACAGCTCCAGCCAATATATCACTATGTCCGCCAAAATATTTAGTTGCGCTGTGAATTACAATATCAATTCCCATCGTAGCTGGCAATTGGTTTACAGGACTTGCAAAAGTATTATCGATCATGGTAACCAAATCGTGCTTTTTGGCAAGTTTGGCAACTTTACGAATATCCGTAATTTTCAACAGCGGATTTGAAGGTGTTTCAATATAAATCACTTTGGTGTTCTTCTTGATTTCCTTCTTAAAATCTTTGATGTTCAGGCTTTGGGTAAATGAATATTCTATTCCGTATTTATCAAATTCTTCCAACACTAAATTCATCGTTCCACCATACAATGCATTTTGCAGTACAACATGATCGCCTTTGTGCAAAAATGCCAACAAACTTGTACTTACAGCTGCCATTCCGCTACCAAAAATCATTGCGGCTTCTGTATGTTCTAGCGCGGCAACTTTTTTACAAAGTGCTTGCTGATTTGGTGTATTAAAGTACCTTGGATAGCGTTTTTCATCAATATCTTCAAAAGCATACGAACTACTTAGATAGATTGGGGAAACGGCTCCTTTAAATTGCTTGTCTTCTACTTCTCCCGTATGTGTACAAACTGTATTGAGCCCTAACTTTTGTTTTTTTATCTTCATAAATAACTTCGATTATTTTCCTTCAATCCAAGCCAATACACTTTCGTCGTTTGGTAAGGTTTGTGGAGAAACTACTTTTTCAAGTTCTCCGTTAGCGTTTACTAAGTATTTTTGAAAATTCCAAGCAACTTCAGAATCTTGCAATCCGTTTTGCGATTTTTGAGTTAAGAATTTATACACTTCGTGCATGTCAGCTCCTTTAACAGAAATTTTGCTCATCATCGGGAATGTTACGCCGTAATTAGCTTTGCAAAATTTTGCAATTTGTTGATCACTTCCAGGTTCTTGTCCGCCAAAGTTGTTTGCAGGAAAACCAATAATCGTAAAGTTTTTATCTTTGTATGTATCGTATACTTCTTGTAATACTTCGTATTGTGGCGTTAATCCACATTCAGATGCTGTGTTGACAAATAGTACTTTTTTCCCTTTTAAATCGGCTAATTTAAAGACGTTTCCAGCAATATCTTTTACAGTAAACTGATGTATTGATCCTTTTTCCATGGTTTTTTCAGATGTTGTTTTAGTTGTCGTTTCTTGATGTAAAGCAGTTTCTTTTGCTTTTTCTTTCGGTTTTGAAGTACAACTTACAGCACAAACCATAAGCAGTAACATAAATATTCTCATGAGGTTTTTAGTTTTTTGTAAAAATACGAAAGAATTTGTTTAGAGATTGTAAACTTTTGACACTTTTAAAGATAGTATTGTGATATTGAGTGTTGCAATCTGTTTGGGTAACGTGTATCTGTAGAATAATACTTAACGTCAGTTAAATATAAGTAATCAAATTTATATTTAAGTTTGAAAACTCTTTATTAATTCCCACATTTTCAGCATTTAATTTTCATTTTCTTTGCTTTCCCAAAGAAAAGAAACAAAAGAAAGGGAACTTTTCCAGAGGTATTTTTAGTTTTTCTTTTAGGGAAAAACTAAAACCGCATGAATTTCCCTAAATTTTTTCCAAGGATTCAAAAATTTTTAACGGAAAATCCCTGCTATACTTCGGAAAAGAAGAGTATCGAACTAAATTTTTTACGTCGAACTCCTTTACTTATCAAAAATAATTGGCATTGCTAAATAGCATCAAATTTCCAAAAATCATGCGTCGGCAAAGATGCTTCATACATTATAGTTTCCTTAGCATCAGCATCTTCAAAAGTTAGTTTCCAAGCATGGAGACAAATTGATAATGGTAAATATTTTTGATCAGATCCATAGGTAGCATCGCCCACGATAGGAAGTCCAATATTAGCCAATTGCGCACGTATTTGATGAAATCTACCCGTTTTTGGTCTAACTTCTAATAGATAACCCGTATCATTTTTACCGATTACTTTATAAGAAAGCATACAATTTTGGGTGTCTTTTGTTTTGGATGGAACTATTTCTGCTTTTTTTTCTTTGGTGTTTTTTCTGAGAAAATTGACTAAGTTTCCGTTGTTTTTTGCTGGTTTGTTTGTAACAATTGCCAGATATGTTTTTTGAACTTTTCGGCTACTGAATAACGTATTAAACCTTACTAAAACACTTTTCTTTTTTGCTAAAATTAGAACGCCGCTCGTCACTCGATCTAACCGATGAATGATACCAACATAGGGTTTTCGCTTGCTTTGCAAAATATGATTAAACACCTGATTTTCAATAGTGATAGCTTCATACGGGCTTTGCTCACTTATCAATCCAGCAGCTTTATTTACAACAATGTAATCGTTGTTTTCATGTATGATTGTAAGCTTAGACATTCAGGGCTTTCTTTATGAAATTTTAAAATTGCAGACATTATTTCACATCAAAGCTAGTCGCTAATTTAACGACGCTTCTTTTTGGGTTTGTGTTTCTTTTTAGAACGTGCGTGATGCGCAGGAATTGCATTATCAAACGTATTTTTCACCTTTTTAGGCTTGATACTTTTCCACGTATTCGTTTCTTCTTCAGGCACCAACGCTTCTACTAAATCTTTTCTACCAAGTTTATTCAGCGTTCTTCGAATCCAACCTTTGTTATCCTTTTTATACCAAAAGAAAAAACGATGTTGTTCCTCTTTTTCTTTCTTAGTTTTCGGTGTTTTGGTTGGTTTTAGTGTATATGGATGATATCCACTGTAGTAAATTACCGTTGCAACCGTCATTGGTGTTGGTGTAAATCCTTGTACTTGCTCTAACTGAAAGCCCATTTCTTTGGTTTCAGCAGCTAAATTTGCCATATCTTCTACTTCGCAAGCTGGATGATTTGAAATAAAGTACGGAATCAACTGAAGTTTCAATTTTTTCTTGATGTTGATTTTATCAAAACGTTCTTTAAATTTATGAAAATATTCAAATGAAGGCTTACGCATCAGTTTTAAAACTGGATCAGATGTATGCTCTGGAGCTACTTTTAAACGTCCCGAAACGTGTTTTGTCATCACTTCTTCTGTATAATCATCCAATTCTTTTGCATCTGCATTTTTATTGAATTCTGGTACTAACATATCGTGACGAATTCCACTTCCGATGAATGATTTTTTTACTTTCGGATGACTATCTACTGCTTGATACAATTCAGTTAATGGTTTATGAGATGTATCTAAATTACTGCAAATTACAGGCGAAATACAGGAAGGTGCGACACATTTATCACAGATCGATTGTACTTTTCCTTTCATTTGATACATGTTAGCAGATGGTCCGCCAATATCTGATAAATAGCCTTTAAAATCGGGCATGTTTGCCACTTTATCAACTTCTCTTAAGATAGATTCTTTACTACGACTTGCAATAAATTTTCCTTGATGTGCAGAAATTGTACAGAAACTACAACCGCCAAAGCAACCACGATGAATGTTGATAGACGTTTTAATCATTTCAAACGCAGGAATTGGTCCGCGCTTGTTGTATTTTGGATGTGGCAAACGTGTGTATGGTAAATCGAAAGAAGCATCAATTTCCTGTTCCGTCATTGTAGGATATGGTGGATTTATTACCAAAGTCTTGTCATTTACACCTTGAAAAATTCGTCTTGCTTTTAGTTTATTCGATTCTTGCTCGATGACTTTAAAGTTAGACGCAAATTTTTTCTTATTCTTTAAACAAACATAGTGCGAATGAATTTCGACATCATCCCAATTTTTATTTTTAGGAATCTCTTCGTCTTTATGTACTAAAAAAGCGGTTTGTTTTATGGTTCTTAAGCTTGAAAAAGGCACTCCTTTTTGCAATAGTTTTACAACTTCTCGCAAAGGCTGTTCGCCCATTCCATAGACTAACATATCTGCTTTAGAGGTTTCTAAAATGGTTGGCATGAGTTTATCACTCCAATAATCATAGTGTGTTACACGGCGTAATGAAGCTTCAATTCCTCCGATTAACACAGGAACATCTGGAAATTTTTCTTTTAAGATATTTGAATATACTGATGTGGCATAATCTGGTCGAAAACCTTTATCACCGTTTGGCGTGTAGGCGTCTTTATCTCTTCGTTTTTTACTTGCAGTGTAATTACTCACCATAGGATCCATGCAACCGCCCGTAACTCCAAAAAACAATTTTGGCGTTCCTAGTTTTGTAAAATCTTGCAAATCGTCGTGTACACTTGGTTGCGGAACTATAGCTACTTTTAGTCCATAACTTTCCAAGATACGACCAATAACGGCAGGTCCAAATGATGGATGATCTACATACGCGTCACCGCTAAATAGAATTACATCTAGTTCTTCCCAACCTCGAATTTTTACTTCTTTTTTTGTTGTTGGTAACCAATCTGAGAGTTTATTTGCTTGCATAAGAGTGCAAAGGTACGAATTAATTAGTTTTACAGTTATACACTAAAATTCATCTTTGTAAATTTATTATCAAATTTAGGTACATACTAAAGCATTATTTTGCATCTTAAAACGAATAAGATTTACTTTAAAAAACTAGACACTCTAAACATGACTAATGATACTCACGAAATGACTAAAATTATTGTTGCTGTTCAATCAATAACAATTCTAATACTAACGTACTTCTTTTATATAAAACTTAGAGAATCTATCTTTTTACCCATAAAATACAAGTTGACTACTTGGGAAGAACTATCATTAGCATATTACACAAGAGAGTTTTATTTTGATTTTAGTCTAATAGTTTTAGGCTGCTTTTCGATAATCATGCTATACCAAAATCATAAAAATGGCTGGATTGGTAGTATTATTTTCTGGTTTACTCTTCTAATATCATTCTTATTTACAGTCACTTACCTTGACTTCAATGATATGCTAGATTTCTTTATTTCAGATTTTCTTTTAGCAATTGCATTAAATGTAATTTCAGTATTTATGATTACATTGTTAATTAAAAAACCATTTAGAAAAAAATATGGATTCGGTCTTAAAAACAAGATTATTATGATTATTGGAATCATCATTCTAACAATTAGTTGTATTCATTCAATAACAATTTTTTAATAAAGGATTGATAAAAGTGAAGCGAATTTATATTTTCATTATTTGTTTAGGCATACTTGCAATTGGGTTGATTGTATCTTCAAAATGTATCAATTTAAATCCTTTTAAAACTATTGGCGAAGAACTTGATTCCTTCAATAATGTATCTGTGTATTATAATGGCGCGGTAAATCATGTAGAAAAACGAAATACAACAAAAGATGGATATAATTTAGGATTACAGTTTCAATGTGTTGAATTTGTCAAACGGTATTATTATGAATATTTACACCATAAAATGCCAGATAGTTACGGTCATGCAAAAGATTTTTTTAATCCGAACGTAAAAGATGGTAAACGAAATATACAACGCGATTTGATTCAATATACAAATGGAAGCATCTCAAAACCGAAAATCAATGATATTTTAGTGTTTCAAAGTTCTTGGTATAATAGTTTCGGACATGTTGCAATTATTACGAAAGTAACTGAAAATACCGTCACAATTATCCAACAGAATGCAGGTCCGTTTAGTAATACGCGTGTTTCATATGATTTACATCAAGAAGATAATCGTTGGAAAATTTCAAACGCTAGAGTTGTAGGTTGGTTGCGAAAAGAGTAATCTAAAAAATATTAAAAGCTATCTAAAAAATTATCTTACCAAATCTGTAATAATAATTTTTAGACAGCTTCTGTATTCAATTTAATGAAGAGTAATGTCGCTCAAACATACTAAAATGTATGTACATGGTCTGATACGTTTGTAGTTGCATCCAATTGGTGGCGGCGCTAATACAGGTTCTTCACATGGAAAATCAATTGAAGTTGGCACTATTGCGCCTCCGTTAATTGCTTTTTGTTCTGTTTTGCTTAAAGCTTTCCCGATGCTTAAAATGTGTTTTTTCATGATTAATTCATTTAAAATTAGTAATCGTTAAAAATTTTTGGTGTAACAAATTACGCTATAGAAAATGATTTCACAATTTCAAAAAGTTAATGTTCAGAAAAATAGCACACATACGACTCTAAATTCGTTGCAGAAAAAATAAATATTAAAAAAACCTTCTCCGTTTGAAGAGAAGGTTTCCTTAAAAAATCTAAAACTAGATTTAGTAAATCGTGATCGCGTCACAAACTAACTTATACCTACATACTGGAATACCTACCCAACGACAACCTTCTGGTGGTGCTGCCAATAATACTATAGGACACGGATTACCAAGTCCGCCACTTAGTAAGCCTCCATTGATAGATTTCTGTTCCGTTTTGCTTAAAACTTTCCCGATACTTGAAATGTGTTTTTTCATGATTAATTCATTTAAAATTAGTAATTACTAAAATGTTTTGGTACAGCAAATTACATCATAGAAAATGATTTTACAATTTCAAAAAGTTAATATTCAGAAAAATAGTACACGAATTGTTACTAAATTAGATTTTTTAACAATAATCAGATTAAAAGTCACTAAAATAAGTCTCTAAAAAGCAGTCAACACTTCGTCAAAAGCTACCTCTAACTGTGTTCCTGATTTCATATTTTTTACGATGCAGGTATTGTTTTCCAATTCGTTTCCACCAATAATAATAACATATGGAATATCGCGTTTGTTTGCGTAGTTCATCTGCTTTTTCATTTTTGCAGCATCAGGATACAACTCAGCACTTTTTCCTGCTTCACGTAATATTTTGATCAATTTCATAGAAGCAAGCGCTTCTTTTTCGCCAAAATTGATACATAATACATCCACTTTATCGGAAACCGTTTCAGGGAACAAATCTAGTTCTTCTAATACTAAGTAAATTCGATCTAAACCAAAAGAAATTCCAACGCCACTAACATTTTTCAAGCCAAAAATTCCTGTTAAATCGTCGTAACGTCCGCCGCCGCCAATGGAGCCCATTTTTACACCTTCTGGTGCAGCAACTTCGTAAATTGCGCCTGTGTAGTAGTTTAAACCTCTAGCAAGCGTAATATCTAAATCTAAGGTAGCCGTTTTTAATCCTAAAACCTCAACAGCTTCAAAGACGAATTCTAAATCGGCAATTCCTTGCATTCCTTCTTCCGAACTTGCCAATAAACCTTTGAGTTGATTTAATTTTTCGTCTAAATTTCCTGAGAAACCGAATAATGGTTGTACTTTTTCTATCGCTTCCGCAGAAATACCTTTGTCAAGCATTTCGTCCTTTACGCCTTGTTCGCCAATTTTATCGAGTTTGTCCAACGCGACTGTGAAATCGATTAATTTATCCTTTGCTCCGATAACTTCTGCAATTCCAGAGAGGATTTTACGATTGTTAATTTTAATAGTAACACCTTCCAAACCTAAGTTTGAGAATACTTGATCGTATAATTGCACAAATTCTACTTCTTGCCAAAGTGACGTTGAACCGACAACATCTGCATCACACTGAAAAAACTCTTGAAATCTTCCGTGTTGCGGTCTGTCAGCTCGCCAAACTGGCTGAATTTGATAGCGTTTGAACGGAAATGTAATATCATTTTGGTGTTGTACTACGTATCGTGCAAACGGAACTGTTAAATCATAGCGCAATGCTTTTTCGGCTAACGAATTTGAAAAACGCGCTAAGTTTCCAGCTTCTAACGCTTTCAAATCTGCTTTTTTTACTTTTTCGCCAGAGTTTAAGATTTTAAAAATTAAGCGATCGCCTTCTTCTCCATATTTCCCAAGTAACGTTTCTGATTTTTCAAAACATGGGGTTTCAATAGGTTGAAATCCAAAGCTTTGAAAAGCCGTTTTTATGATGTTAAAAATGTAGTTTCGTTTTGCTACTTCTATCGGAGAAAAATCTCGTGTTCCTTTTGGTATGCTAGGTTTTTGTGCCATGATTCTGTATTGTGGCGCAAATATAAGTCTATTTTTTTGGGGATTGAAAAATTTGAGCTTTTTAGGTGTTTGGGTGTTTAGGTGTTTAGGTGTTTAGGTGAAATTTAATTTTGTACTTCCCTAAATAGAGTTGACCGTTTT
>NZ_LBMG01000039.1 GCF_001005315.1 Kordia jejudonensis | reverse complement strand
AACGGATCAGTGACTAGTGGAAACACAAGCAACACGACTGATTCAGGAACGGTAACCATCACAGATAATGATACCCCAGCCATGAGCGTTGGAGATGTAACCATCGCAGAAGACGGCGGTAGCGCATCAGTACCAGTAAGTATCGACAATCCAAGCAGCGTTGATACGGTAGTGTCTATCACTACAGTAGATAACTCCGCGGAAGATCCAAATGATTATACAACAACGA
>NZ_LBMG01000038.1 GCF_001005315.1 Kordia jejudonensis | reverse complement strand
ATAATTTTTAAACAGTAATACGATCAAAAAAACTTCAATCATTACAATTGAAGCTTTTGAGGGATGAGGATATTAAGGTTAATTATTTGTTTAGTTTAAATAGAAATAATAAGCCGTTACAAAGAATATGATTCCAACTATAACCGCAGTACAGAATCCTGCAATAAACCAACCGAAATATTTAATTCTCTGATTATTCATTTAATTACTATTGAATACGTAAATCTTTGCTAACTTTGTTAAAGTGGCAAGGCGAGAAGTTTTAACCTTACCTTTCATCGCCTTGCTCTAAACAGCAGATTAGACTAAAAATCTGCTTGTAAACACGTCTTGAATCGTGGCACTAGTATTCGAGAAAGTGCCTATTAGTAACTGAAAAAAAAGTTGAAAAAATGATACTATTCTTGACGTGTTTTTTTTAATTTACTTGAATTTGGATTTGATCTGTTTCATCATCTTTTCTTCCGCCAATATGCCATTTAATGTATTTATAGTCTCCTTGTCCTATACGTCCAGCTTTCTTTTCTTTTTCTATTAATTTGTCTATTTCTTTCCAATACTTTTTGGGTGCATGACCAAAAATCAAAAAGGGTGCGGCATAATTTTCACATTCTAGCTCTGTTATATTTGGATAGCCATATTTATTTACAATTTGAAGTAATGATTTAGTCGTTTTATAATCAATCTCTTTTTGTAAATTCATTAAAGAGTCTTGTGCTTGCGGTAATATTTTTGGTTTTGTATCAGCAATTTTTCTCGCGATTTTACCAAATTTTAATTGTTTTTCTTCAGGCAGATTAGCATATTCGGAATGACTCAAATTATTTACTCCCATTAAAGAATCTAGTACAACAAAAAATGGATCTTCTAATTCTTGCAAACCTCTGTAATATTGGTCTTGTAAATGTAAATTTGATAATTCATTGCATAATTCAGAATTGGTCATTTTTTTTTCTGTCTTACAAGAAATAAGTATGATAAAAAGGACTATAATTTTTTTCATAGTGTTAGTTTTAAAGGGAATTTTAGAAAAAATCCCCTTTAGATTTTTGTTTACTGTTGAATAGTACCACCCATTGTTCCGACTCTACCATTATCAAAAAATATGGTATCTCCCTTATCCAATCTACCGTTATCATTATCGTCAAAATAGGTGTCTTTTCCTGTTCCGCTAGATGATGTCCAAGTAGTTGAACAACCATAACCAATAATGTTATGAGCTTCTGTTAAATCGATTTTCTTTGAATTTAGTTTTTTCATTGGTAATAAATTTTAATTTCCCTTACTCTATTTAAGGCTTTTCAGTAACCGCCTGTAAATTATAAAATGATATTGCTTTTTCTTTTAAAGGATTCGTACTCCAATCTGACCATTCATTTGTTTTTGGATTGTAACCACATTTTAAAGGCTTTGAAAACTCATCTTCTGGGTTTTCTGTATAGGCTCTACAATCGGTGCATATATGGCGAAACTCACAGTCTTTACATACTGAAATTTTATCTTTGGAAATATTCCATATTTTAGTAAAATTACTATCTGAAATAACGTCTTCCAATCTTACTGAATCTGACGAACCATAACCGTTTTGCATGGATGGACAATTTTTTATAATACCATTCTTATCAATTGAAAGCTTTTTATTTAAACATGAGTTATAGTTCATACTTTCGGTAAATGCTTTCATATTAGCAGAAAAGAATTTTTGACTAATTTTTCCACAACATAATTCACTAATATAATTTTGCTTTGTGAACATTATATGTGCTTTACAATCTTTATTTGGAACTCTATTTTGATTGAAAGGACTTTTGAAAACTCGAATAAAATCCACACGTAAAAATTTATCTTTTATAGATGTTATCCATTCTTCAATATCTTTAAAAAAGGGAAGTAGTATTTCTACTGATTGAATAGTTGATTCGCTTTCATTCAAAAAAGAAAGTATATCTTCTAATATATTAACTCTGGCATTATTGAAGTTTCTTATTTCAAGATGTCTACAATGTAAGGTATTGAGTTGTTTCAAGATATTTACAATATCATAATTAGAATTTTCATCAATGTCGATGATACTATTGTTAATGATTGTACTATCTGACCAGTCCATCGATAATTTTGGAAAAATAGTAGTTTGTTTTGTGAAAAATATAAATTCATTATCGTAGAGAAATTGAAAGTATTCTTCTATAATATCATCAAATTTGTTTTCGTATAGCTCTTTAATTCCAATAATGGTCTTACCTTCATTTTCTATCAATAAATCATATAAATCATTTGGGATTACTCTAACATCATTTCGCTGTAGATCACATATAGTACTTCTACTGATACCTTTTACTAGAATACAGTTTGCAAATAATTTGAATGGTATGTTAGTCTTCATCAAATGAGAATATTTTTGATATTGGTTTATAAAATTTTTCAGTTGAAATCTTATCTGAACCTATTTTCTTGATTAAGATAAAATGTTCTTTTTTTGCTTTTTTTATTGTAGCTGTTTCTGTGATTGTTGCCTTATGAAAAGTTAAAGGCAGTTGTTCTATTTTTATTAATTGCATACCTCTAAAAATTCTTTAGCAATTGATTTTTCTATATAATAGTTGCAGTTTTTGGACACCCAATCAAATTGCCCCATTGGATTGACTTCTAAAAAAACATATCGTTCGTCAGTTGAATAAATAAGGTCTATTGAGCCAGTATTTAACTTGACTTTTTTTGTAAATTCTAACAACTTTTTTTCTATATCAGTTGGTAGACTAATCGGCACACACCTATTAGGTACTTGATTATTATAGTTTCTGTAATCAACTTGTGTCTGTTCATCTTGTTGAGAAAAAATACCCATTGCAAACATCTTATTCTCAAAATAGAAAACTCTAATTTCAAATTCTTTTTCTATATACTCTTGCACATAAATTGGTGCAAATTGATCTTCCAAACCTTTAATTAAATCGTTCGTAACTTTGAATGTTCCTATTGAATTAATACAAATTTTTTCAGTTTTTATATTGATTGAATAACGTAAGTCTTTTGATATAATTTGATCATGTGTATTGTAAAAATCAATCAATTCTTTTTTGTTCGTAGTAATCATAGAATTTGGAATATTCAAATTACATTCTCGCGCCATCATGAGATGTTCTAGCTTATAGTTTTCTACTTCACTTGTGTAAGAACCAATGTATTTTCTAGTGTTCTTTAAATATGTTTCAATTGACTTTACTAAACTATCTTCTTCTTTCTTTAAATAGTCCGTTACTTTTCCTAAGCCATTTAAAGAATTGGGTACGTGTCTTAATCTACCGCGTCGATGCCATACTGATGTGATGCTATCTAAATCAACATTATTAACTTTCAGTTTTGATGATGTATTGCTTAGTGAAAAGTGATTCAAAGAATTGAAATCTTCGGTGTTTAGTCTCAAAAAGTTAATTCCATAGTAATTCAACCACTTTATGACATTATTTGTTGAAACATCATACTTACTGCTTATTAATAGAATCATTCTTTTTACGTCCTGTATAATTAATTTTTAAATCTTCTGGAATACTAAATTTCATGTGTTCTATTATCTTGTTGTATTTAGCATCATCAATGTTCCCTTTTTTTCGCTCTTTATTTATTATGATTTTTATTTCTTTCCAATATTTTTTGGGAGCGTGTAAAAAGAATGGAAGTATAGATACATATTCAAGATTTGAATTAGTTTCATCAACATATCCGTGCTTTTTAATAATTTCTATAAGCTTTTTGGTATTTTCATCATCTTTTGAAAACTGAAACTTCCAAAGTGTTTTCCTTTCTTCCTCGCTTAGTAAATGTTGCTGATCGTAAAAAATACCACTTCTATATAACTGATCTTTTTCAGACATCAATTCAATTTCTTCAATTAAAGAAGTAGCTAGTATTTGTTTCTTTTTTTCTTCTTGACTAAACAATATTAATGGTAAAAGAAAAAACAGGTATATAACTTTTTTCATGATCTTGTTTTTTAACACCTACTTATACAAATAATACTTTAGTATAAGTAGGTTACTGATTTAATAATATAAAAATTACAATCTGTTTATTACAGGTGTTGTGTGGTAAAAATGCATCGATTCTCCTGCGTTCCATTTTCCATCGCCATTATCATCTACAAATAAATCACTTTCATAAGCCATATTTTGAATAGTTCCACCTCCAGTTGCATGAATTCCATCAAATCCGCCATAGATAGAAGGAATTTCTACTTTTAAAGTTTTTAATTTTTTTATACTTTTTGCTTTCATAATTTTCTAATAAATTTTGTTAATAAATTTTTAAAGTCTAGTGACTACGAATTCGTCTCCTTCACTCCATTTGTCATCGTCGTCTCTATCAATATGAACATCAGTATATTCTGGTTTTTCAGGATCGCCCATTGTAGTTTTATGGAGTTTTGTTCCTCCATAAATTTGAGATAAATTAACTTTTTCGATTTGCTTAAACTTGTTTACTTTCATAAGTGTATAAATAATAGTTTTGCTTACTCTATTCTAATAGGGTTTTCAGCATCGCCCATTTTAAATTCTGCAATACAACTTATGGAAATAGGGGAATCATTCTATAATATGATAACTACAAATAAACTAAAAAATTGCACAATAAGTAAGGGGAATCTTCCCCTTATTTTAGGTAAATTACTTTTATTTTCTGTCTTTTCCGAATATGGTATTTGTTTGTGTTGTTTATTATTCAGAAATTAATAATAGCAGCTTTCTTTGCGCTTAATTTTAATATCTTTGGTTATCGACCAAAACAAATATAATAAAAGTTTTATAAATTATATAATTTTTATACAAATTAAAAAATATGAATATCAATCGAATACGTAATGCCATGAAAGAATTGGATATTAGCGGGTATAAAATCCAACAGATTAGTAACGGTTTGCTGTCTCAAGTTTCGGCTGATAAAATTAAAAACGGAATCATTGACAATCCAAGAGAAAAATCAAGACAAGTACTAACCGACATACTGTGTACAGAGTTTAATGTATCTCGCGAATGGTTGACGGATGGCACTGGGGAAATGTTACTAGAATCGAATGATTCAAAAGATATATACTTAGAGAAGCTTGGTGTTCGTTTTGAACTTATAGAATTGGTAGATCACTTTGTTAAGAATAAAGAGGAATATTATAAGAAGTCGGAATATTTGAAGTTATTTATAGATAATTTAGCAGAACAAAAAATACGTCAAAGATTAATTGAGTTTGGAATTATCAAGCCACATTCAACCGATAAAGATTCCGATTAAAAAGCTAAATCAATACCTTTAGGTAGGTGACTTAAATAATGGTCATTTTCTTTTTTCATGCGTTCTACTTCTTTTCGGAGTTCTTCTACTTTTTTTTCAATTTCCTCTATTGCTTTATCAGAAGAATCTTTTTTTAAATATCCGAGTTTGTGTAAATGTTTTACTTTTTTGATATTATGGTTCTTCATGGTAGGGTATTTTAAATTCCTCTATTTCTTTTGTATATCCATCAATATAGTCTTCTTTCTTTTTAGTATCGCTTATAAAATTTGGTGTTATATTGATTATGAAATACCATAAACGTTTAAAGTTTTCTTTATGAATGAATACGATAGACTCTTTTTGAATTATCCACTTTAAAAAATACCTACTTGCAACTGTTGAAATTGAAGCAATAACCAACATTGTGAAAATATATGCTAAGAAGGGTAATTCAGATTTTGGGTAAAAAATCCAAACTAAATAATAGAATGCAATAGTCATAAAAGCAAAAGAACAAAATTGATACGCTCTTTTTAATGATTTGTATTCTATCAATTGAAGCGTAATGTAGAACAAAACTGATAAAATTAACAGCACTACAAAGACGCTAGTTTGATATAAAAAAACATTCATGTTTTTAAAATAGAAAACTTTTGATTCTTGTTTAACTAAACCAAGTTCTTTATACTTTATGTTAGATTCATCATAAAGAATAAGGTAATCAGTTAATAAACTCCTATTAAGTTCGTCAAATTCATTTTTGGTAATTATACCTTTAGAATAGTGTTCTTGGTTTATTCTCAATTCTGCAAACTTAGTATCTCTTTCCTTTTTTACTTTTTTATGTGCAGATCTTGCTTGTACTACTTCTGGATTCGTAGTTGGAAAAAATACATGAGAAAAAACTGCAATAACAGAAATTATTGCAGTTATGTATAAAATAAATCTAGTCGTTTGAATCTTCTTCGTCTTCGACTCCTGGAGCTGTAACGTCTCCCTTGTCTGTTGCTTGAAATTCTTCATATTCTTGTTCTTCAACACTATTAGGTGTACAGCTATTAAAAAGTGATAATCCGAACACTAATGCACTAATACATACAATTTTTCTCATGGTTGTTTGATTTAATAATTAACATTAAATCAAATGTATATGAAAACGGCAGTAGTCAGAAATTTACACCTTATAAACACTGTAAAGTTATAGCTAAAGTAGTAATATTATACAATCAAATATAATATTTAATAGCGAATTTTCATTCAAAATGTGGAATTATGGTTTTGCCTTACTGACTAAATGGTATTTACTTTTAAAGAAATTTATATGAAATAATATACTATCTTGTTTTCACATCAAATTATATTTGTTTTACATCAGAAAAAAATGTTTTTGATACTAACTATAATTTAATCGTATTAAAATTTTCTTATTTCAATACATACAAAAAAAACTCATTATGATCATTTTGTTTACACTCCAAAAAAAAATCATTGTGAATCTTAACAAAAACATGATAACAGAGCAATAATATAAATAACATAATGGATAAGCAAAAAAGATATCACGGCGAAATATGGTTTTTAGGAAAAGAAAGTCAAAAACAATTCGGTATTCTATTCTTTAAGGAGGATGATATTTTTATTGAAACCAATCTACATTCTTCTGAAATGGTATTTAAGGAATTACAAATCGTAGGTGTTTTTACAGGACTTGGATACGCAACTTTTGTTGACTGCTTAATACAAAATCAAACTTCAGGGATTATAGAATCCAGAGTTTACAAGCCTAAATATCTTTTTGTTAGTAATGAACATATAATTTTAACTGAAAATTTATTGATAAAAGAATTCTATGTCATTAATGAAGCAATAGTCAAATGGATAAATCACGCTGTCTGGTATAATAATCAGACAAACTCTTTGAGTAAAAAGGAATTTACAGATCAATACGAAATCCAACAAGATGAATTTATGATTGAAATTCAACAATTCATAAGTTATCGAATGAAGAATCGTTCAAAACTTGTTATAAGTAATCACGGAAAGGTAAAGTTTATTTTAAAAGAAGCTGTTAGTGTTTTAAAAGCCATCGAAATTTATGATCAATTTCAAGAAGTGCTTCAGTTTTTAAGAGGAGGTTCCAGCAAGTTTAGCGAATTTAAATTTCAATGTTTAGGTTGTAATGCTTGGCAAGAGGTTTACTATAATGATAAAAAACTATCAAAAAGTACGTATAATTTTATATATACAGAATATAAAGACATTAAAAGTGAATTATCTAAAATTCTGATTGCAGCTTATACTAACGATAATTTTAGATTTTGTCTACATAGATTAATGGATAATTTTATCTCAAGTGGTATTAGTCATAGTAAGCGATTTACAAATAGTATTTCTACGTTTGAAGCGTTTTGTAAAATTTACTCAGGTATTGATCAAAATAATTTAAAAAAGTATATTAAGAACTACGAAGAAATTTTTAAGTCTATAGGAAAATTGACTGATGAAGAATGGAGTTCATTTGCAGGAAAAGTGATACGATCAAGGGATTATCATGTTCATAGTAATCAAAAAAATAGAGGTATTTATTCTGACTTTGAGTTACTATACGTAAGCTTCTTATTTGATTTTGTGATTGGATATTTATTAGCTAAAAATATTGGACTTTCAGAATCGATACTTGACAAATTTATAAATCAGGGAAATAGAGTTTATATTGATATGAAACGTACAAATCAAATTCTAAGTGCTAATTCGTTAAAAGATGAGTAAAATAGTTACTTTATTTATTTTTAGAAAATAATAAAAAACAACTTTTTGGTATAAGGTTTTGTAAATCAATTGTTTTGAGAATAATTTTTATTAAAATTTCATCTAGTTTTTGACAAAATTTTGATTAGTATTTATTTAATATTGGTATAAACTTTGTCAAAAATTATATTAATGTTTGTTTAGTATTTCAATAAAACTTGATAAAATTTTCAATAAATTTTGCCAAATATTCCACAAAAACTTCACAAATTTTCAATAAATTTTTGTAAAAATATCTAATAAAATTTGTTTTTGTTTGTACTAGATTTGTGTAAAAATTGTGCTATGTTTTAAGTGAAATTGCAAAAAGTTTATATTGTTTTTACTAAAAAGTTCTAAAAGAATTTGATGAATTTTTATATACTTTTTGAATTGATTTTTTTGTTTTTGAAATTGCGAGATAAATATTAGCTAAGGTTATTTAAAGTAATACTTTAAGTGTTTTAAAAAAAATTATCATCTAATAATATCACTTTCTTTATGAAAAATAGTTTGCACTCTTTATTGATCTTCAATCAAGGTGAAAACAAAAAAGCTACCTTTTTTACAAAAGGCAGCTTCAACTAACTATTAAGGTTTTTTAGGGCAAAAAAAGATTAATTGTTTCTTTGGAAAACTAAGGTGTCTGTTCCGCCATTTCCACCACTTATATCTTGTAAACTAATTGTAGTAGAAGAATAACTGATGATATCCCAATCGTCATTCAAATCGAAAAATTCACTTGTATTAGGTACGTTGAATGAGATATTAAAATCAATATCATCATCAGAACTACTGTCATCACTACTATTACTATCATCTGAAACAGACCAAGTTCCTTGTATTTGATTTGTTCCATCACTAGCAGTTACTGTTCCACTAGCTTCAAAGGTAAAATTGTAGTTATTAAAATCGTTGGTTTCATCTTGTCCAGAGTCTACAAAACTTGTAATTCTCCATGTGCCTGATTCGGCAATATTTGCTATTTCGGCAATGGTTTGAGAGTTGTCAATAAGCACATCATCATCTGTTTCACAAGTAGTTGACATAAGAGAGAAACTTATCATTAATAAAAAAACTAATTTGAATGTTGTTTTCATAATTGTAAATATTTAAAGTTTAGAGAATTTAAGCACATCTGTTCCACCATTACCGCCACTAACATCTTGGAGAATTACTTCCGTAGCCGTTACAGAAATCACATCCCAATCGTCATTAAATTCGTCAAATGGAATTCCACTGAAATTAAGGTTTAGTACATTTCCAGCATTTTGAACATTCCATGTTCCATTAATTATAGTTCCATTTGTTGCTTGTACAGTTCCATTACTCATAAATGTCAGTTGATATCCTGTATAGTCAGAAGTTTCATCAGTTCCATCGTCTGTGTATGAATCTACAATCCATGTGCCATCACTTAGAATGGTGTCTAAATTGTTTGTGCTTCCGCCAGTTGAAGGATTGCGTTCAAAAGTTAGATAGTCGATACTTCCATCGCCACCACTCACATCTTTTAAGCGTATAATGTCATTGGTAACTTCCAACACATCCCAATCTTCAGCCAGTTCGTCTAAAGGAGAAGTATTACCAAAGTTTAAGTTGAGTTCTAATGCTGTTTGATCGCCAACAGACGTATTCCAAAAACCATTCGTAATTGTTCCCATTAAGTTAGCAGTTGCAGAACCATCAGAAGCGAAATTGAATACATAATCTGTATAATTTGTTGTTTCATCTGTATCATCAAAATAATAAGTAATATACCAATCGCCCATAGTAAGTGAATTGACTAAAGCAGTGTCATCCACATTTCCATTGTTTCCTGAAGATGTGCAGTCACTTTCAAATCGTAGACGATCATCTCCAAGTCGTAAATCTACTTTTGTCTCATCATTTTCTTGTTCTATCTCATGAAGATTCCAAGTAGCGTTAAAGTCTGGGAAATCAGGTATATTTATGATGACTGAAATGTTATTTCCTGAACCAGAAGATTGCCAAGTTCCTGCAAAGTTTCCAGTACCAGAAGTGATTTGTATGCTTCCATCTGTTCCAAAGTTGAAATTGTAACCTACATAGGTATCTTCTAAATCATTGTCATTTCGTTCTAACTTATCTACCATCCAATTGGAACATTGACTTAATACGGTTGCTAATTGATCGTTTGTACAGTTGTTGCAATCGTCATCATTATAATCATAGTCATCGTCTTCATCGCATACATCATCATAGTTATTGATCGTGTTTTCTAGTTCTGTAAAGTTATTGATGGTAATGGTTTGTCCATCAAAGGTTGTCACTGTAATTGGAAATTGAATGGTAATGATATCGTTGTCATCAATATTTTCAATAAACGCATACATTTCTGCATCATTCATAATAGAAATAGTTTCTAACAATTCATTATTTGTATTAAAGAATGAAGCGACAATAGGATAATTAAAATCTAAACACTCAATATCGTCATCACTTACATTTTGACCGTTACAATTGGCAGTAAATGTTGCAAATTCAGTGGCATTATTAATCACTACTTCTGTAAAATCAGTTAATGTGATGGTAATAGGAAATTGAATTTCTAAATTATCATTATCATCATCAAATTCATCAAAAATAGCTTCAATAGTGGCAAAATCCTCTTGGGAATCAATTGTTATTTCCAGTCCATTTACAACTACCGTGACAGGCAACTGAACAGTAGTACAATTTGCATTATCAATAATATTATCAAAAGAACCATCATTGGTTGCAGTGCGTTGCATCAGGCTTTTTACTGGAGAGTTGATATCCAACGTTTGTTCCTGTGGCGCTTCAATAACTTCCATGTCTTCTGTTCTACAGGAAGTACTTACCATTACAAAAAGTAATGCAATTGCGAAAAGTTGTGTTAGTGCTTTCATAAGTATTTAAGTTTAGTTTTTTCTTCTTTTGCTAATACAACAACCATGAAATTAAAATCCCTGACTTTTGATTAAAAAAAAATGAGTATCTTGATTTTTTAACATTTTTATACGTGGAAAAAGAACTAGAAACTCATGTTTGCGAAGAACGTATTTTTGAAAGTATCTATCGGAAGCTTTCAAAAAATATACATGATTTTTTATATTACAAATATGGTAGCACTTGCAATCCTAATGATACTACACAAGAAGCCTTTTTAAAACTTTGGAAGAATTGTGGTATGGTTTCTCCTTCCAAAGCAAAATCTTTTCTCTTTACAGTTGCTAATAATTTAGTACTAAATCAACTAAAACATGAAAAAGTAAAACTGAAATATCAAAAAACCAATACTCAAACCCATACCAACGAGAGTCCTGAATTTATTATGCAAGAAGCGGAGTTTTTAGAGAAATACAATTCAGTTTTAGAAAATATGAAAGAGGAATACCGAGTCGCTTTTTTGTTAAGCAAGGCAGAAAACAAAAAACAAAAAGAAATCGCAGAAATGTTGGGTATTACTGTTAAGGTAGTAGAATACAGGGTTCACAGAGCTTTTATGATATTAAAAGAACAATTAGAAGGATTTTCCATAAAATAATCAGGGATTTTTTAAAATGAGTTGTTACATATAAAATGCACTAGAAATGGATAATGATAATTTGATACAAAAATGGCTAAATGAGGAGCTTTCAGAATCTGAATTGAAAGATTTTGAACAGAGTGCTGATTTTGAATATTATCAGTCTATTGTAGAAAATGCAAAAAAATTTAAAGCTTCAAATTTTCAAACCGTTGATGATTTTGAAACTTTCAAGGCTAACAAATTATCATCGCAAACACAAAAACGAAATTTTTCAAGAATTTTTATGCCGATTTTAAAAATGGCAGGTGTCTTTGTAGTTTTATTTGGACTATATACACTCTTTTTTAATAACAGCCTTATAACTATTACAACTGTAGCTAGTGAAAAAACTACTATTCTATTACCTGATACCTCTGAAATTGTGCTCAACGCTGAATCATCAATTAAATATGACAAAGAGAATTGGAACAATCAGCGAATGGTACAATTAAATGGAGAAGCCTTTTTTAAAGTTGCCAAAGGAGAAACATTTGATGTGATTGCACAAAAAGATACTATTCGTGTGGTAGGAACGCAGTTTAATGTAAAAAAGCGAACTAACTATTTTGAAGTAACGTGTTATGAAGGCGCAGTAAAAGTTGTAACAGGAACACATCAACGTCTTTTAAAACACGGCGATCAATTGGTGATTCTAAATGATGAATTGATAGAACGAAAATTAAGCGATACAAAACCATACTGGATGCAAAACCTCAGTTCGTTTTCGGCTGTACCGTTGCAAGAAGTCTTTGACGAAATGGAACGCCAATTTAATGTAAAAATTTCTACAGAAAATATGAATGGTCGTCAACTCTTTACAGGAGGTTTTCAACATGATGACCTACAAAAAGCCTTAAAATCAGTTACCGAACCTATGAATTTACGCTTTGAAATAGATACT
Source organism: Kordia jejudonensis (assembly GCF_001005315.1). Lineage (GTDB taxonomy): Bacteria > Bacteroidota > Bacteroidia > Flavobacteriales > Flavobacteriaceae > Kordia > Kordia jejudonensis. Next base: position 54,992 of record NZ_LBMG01000038.1, on the reverse strand, counting down.
GAAAAAAGTGTAATCGTATATGAAGTTAACCAATAACATATATACATTTCTTATTATTTTGCTCTTTGCTACATACAGTTTTGGGCAAAATAGTATCGCTCCTGATAAGAAAGAATCGCTGATTGCGGTTTTAGAAAATGTAAAGAAAAAATTTGAGGTTGAATTTAATTATTCACAAGAACAACTCAAAGAAGTCAGTGTCACAACTCCTGATTTTTCAACATCACTTTCCAACATATTACTACAACTTGAAAGAGAAACAAAGTTTACTTTCCAACAAATGGACAGTCGCTTTATTATTGTGAAGTTAAAAAAAGGGGTAATTGTTTGTGGTTTTTTAAAAAATAAAGACACAAATGTTCCCATTGAATCAGCAACCATTCAAGGCTTGACAAACGCCACTACAAGTGATGAAAATGGTTTTTTTCGTTTACAAATTTCTTCTCCGAAAGAATTGATTACTATACGACATATATCTTATAAAACCATACAACGCATTAGTGAAAATTTTACTGAAAATGGATGCGGAAGCGTATATCTTATCCAGCAAGCAGAATCGCTCTCTAGTGTCATTATATCTAACTATATAGCATCAGGAATTAGCAAACTTAGCAATGGTTCGTTCACATTAAATTTTAAGAATTTTGATTTGTTGCCAGGAATGATAGAGAATGATGTATTGCAAGCTGTGCAAGCGTTTCCTGGTATTCAAAGTACTAATGAAACAGTATCTAATTTGAATATTCGTGGTGGAACTCACGATCAAAACCTGATTAAATGGGATGGTATCAAAATGTATCAATCGGGACATTTTTTTGGGTTGATTTCGATGTACAATCCTCAAATTACCCAAAAAGTTCAACTCTTAAAAAATGGTACAGATATAAGTGAAACAGATGGTGTTTCGGGTACGATAGCTATGGAAACAGCCAAAAATATTTCAACAACTTTTAAAGGAAGTGTAGGAGTAAATTTTACGGATGCGAATGTATTTTTTGATACGCCACTTGGTAAAAAATCATCTATACAAATTGCAGCTCGGAAATCAATTAATGATCTGATAGAAACGCCCGCATACAATGCCTATTTTGAGCAAATAGAACAGGATACCGAAGTAGCAGAAAATCAAGAAAATATTATCAATTCTGATAAGGGCTTTGATTTTTATGATACTTCTTTTCGTTGGTTGTATAACATAGATGATCGTAATGAATTACGATTGAATGGAATTTTTGTTTCTAATACATTAAGTTTTACCGAAACATTAGTAACAGGTACTATTGAAGATTCCAGAGAAAGTAACTTGGAACAAAAAAGTTTTGGTGCAGGATTGTATTTTAAAAATAATTGGAGAGACAAACTGTTTACAACACTTGAAATTTACGAATCAGACTATAAGCTAAGAGCTATAAACGCTAATCTGTTAGATTCACAACGTTTTTTACAAGAAAATAAAGTTTCAGAAACCAGTGCAAAATTAAAATTGAATTATTTGTACAATGATAATTTTACCATCAATGCAGGATATCATTTTGTAGAAACAGAAGTGACCAATTTGGACGATATTGACATTCCTTTGATTCGTTTGTTACTATCGGAAGTGTTGCGTACGCATGCTTTCTTTTCAGGAATTAACTATAACTCAAATGATAAAAACACACAAATCAGTTTTGGAGGACGTTATAACTATTTAGATAAGTTTAAAAAGCATATCATTGAACCAAGATTTAGTTTGAGTCATACGTTTTTGGATGATTTTATTGTGGAAGCACAAGCAGAATTTAAACATCAAAACACCTCACAAATTGTGAACTTTCAAAATGATTTTTTGGGTATTGAAAAAAGACGTTGGCAATTATCGAATGATAGCGATATTCCTGTACTTACCAGCAAACAACTATCGGTTGGACTTAACTATCAAAAAAATAATTGGTTGGCAAGTGTTGAAGGGTATTTTAAAGAAGTTGATGGAATTACCACACAAAGTCAAGGTTTTCAAAATCAATATGAATTTACAAAAGCAAGTGGACAGTATGGTGTTTATGGAATTGATATGCTACTTAGAAAAAAACTAGACAACTTAAATATGTGGCTTAGTTATTCGTATATGAACAATGAATACACGTTCAAGTCATTAGAAGCAAATCCGTTTGCTAGTAACTATGATATCACTCATTCGGTAACTTCTGGGATTACTTATTCTTATAATTCTTTAAAATTAGGCTTAGGACTAAATTGGAGAACAGGAAAACCAATAACGATGCCTATTGTTGGAAACGAAATCTCAAACGGAGAAATCAACTACGAACAAGTAAATACTTCACGATTAGAAGATTATCTCCGATTAGACTTTTCAGCTAAATATGCGTACCAATTATCAGAAAAGATGCGATTAGATTTTGCATTTGCACTCTGGAATGTACTAAATACTAACAATCAAATAGAAAAATATTACCGAATTAATTCACAAGATACTGTTTCTGATATACAGCGTTTTTCACTAGGTATGACACCTAATTTTTCGTGTAGGTTGTATTTTAATTAAATTCATTACCTCTTGGTGAACATTACTAAAACTCTTAGATGCTCGAACTCACTCTACATAAACATTTACATTTAAGGATTCTGTAGATAGTAGCGTAATTAATAACTATATTAATCGCAGTGTACATTAATACTTTCTTAAGAATACATTTAGATTTATACACTATATTTATCTATAATTTTTTTTAAAATGAAAATTCTCATAGCAGAAGATGAAATAGAATTACAGCAATCTATTGTTACTTTTTTAAAAAGAGAGAATAATGTGTGTGAAGTCGCTTCTGATTATGAAGAAGCGATTTATAAAGCGTCATTATACGAATATGATATTGCGGTAATAGATATTAATCTTATTACAGGAAGTGGTTTAGATGTTATCAAATTACTGAAAGATAAAAATAATAATACGGGCATTATAATCATTTCAGCTAACAGTTCTTTGGACGACAAATTACTAGGATTAGATTTAGGAGCAGACGATTATATGACAAAACCCTTTCATCTAGCGGAACTAAATTCGCGTATAAAAGCAATATTTAGAAGACGGAAACAAAATGGTGGGGAACATATAATCTTTAATGAAATTAAAATGAATACTGACGCTAGGACAGTTTTTGTAAATAATAATTCAATTCAGTTAACCCGAAAAGAATATGATTTATTATTATTTTTTATTACCAATAAGGAAAGAGTTCTTTCAAAAGAAACCATCGCAGAACATTTATGGGGAGATCAAAGTGATTTATTAGACAATTTTGATTTTATTTATGTACATATTAATAACTTGCGAAAAAAAATAAGTACTGCTGGAGCAAAGTACATAAAAACCGCTTACGGTAGCGGATATAAATTTACTGAAAACTCATAATTTGGAAACACATCAAGACAAAATAAAGCTTCTAAAAAAAATTGCAAAAAGCTACATTCAGTTCGGATTAGTTCTTGCTTTATTATGTCTTATTTCCTTATACTTTATTACAAATGCTATTATTAAAGATGAGACTGATGAAGGTCTTTATTCATCTACTCATAGAATAGAGGAACTCTTAAAACAAAACAAAACAGTAACTTCTTTGAGTCCTTTATTTGAAGTTAGTGAAGTCAGTGAAATTAAACCACAATCAATTGGTTATGTAGTTCTTTATGATGCTTCTCAAAATGAAGATGAAGAATTTCGTGAGTTAAATACATTTATAAAAGTAAATAATGTTAACTATAAAATTACAGTTAGGACTCTTGTAGTAGAATCTGAAGATATATTAATCTCAATCTTGATTGCATTTGCTATCATATTTTTTGTGATGTACTTAGCTCAATACTTTTATACTAACTACATAAATAAAATAATATGGAAGCCATTTTTTGAAAATTTGGAAGCAATCAAAGCATTTTCTGTTAAGTCAAAATCAAAAATTGAATTGAAGGATTCTGATATCTTAGAGTTTGTTGAACTTAATGACAATTTAAAATCATTAACAGAAAAGGTTATTTCAGATTATGAAAACTTAAAACAATTCACTGAAAATGTCTCTCATGAAGTTCAAACTCCTTTAGCCATTATCCAAGCCAAAATTGAAAACTTGATAGACAATTCCAGTGTTTTAAGTGAAAGAGACACAATTACATTAAATGATATACAGCGAAATGTAAGACGATTATCAAAACTTAATAAAAGTCTTATTTTACTAACTAAAATTGATAATCAACAATTTTCAGAAACAGAAAGTATCAATCTTAATGAGCGTGTATCATCAATTATAGAAGCGGTTGAAGAAATAGCTAAAAGTAAAAAAATACTAATTTCTTACAAGGAGCGCGATATAGTTACACTATTAATGAATAAAACCTTGTTGGATGTTTTAATTTCAAATTTAATAGGTAATGCAATTAAATACACCGCTGAAAATGGAAAAATAGTTATTTCGATTACCGAGAATAATTTATCCATAAGTAATAGTGGAACTGAAATCTTACATGCACCTGAAAAAATATTTCAACGCTTTTACAAAGAAAACAATAACACTCAATCTTTAGGGTTAGGGTTGGCTATCGTCAAAAAAATTTGTGACTATCATAAAATGTCAATTCAATACCATTTTAAAGACAGTATGCACCAATATACATTCTCTTATAATTCACTTTAGATTTCCTTTAAATAGTCTTTAGATTCTAAAATTAATTTTGCCTCTGAATTTGTATAGTTAATTTAAGAACGTATGAAAATAATTAATAAGGTTTGGACTCTAGCTTTGATTCTAGCCTTTTCAACACACCTATGTAATTCTCAAGTTAAAGACTCGCTCTCTTTTATTAAATCCAAAAGAATGTCTGATGATGATTTGGCTAAAAAAAAGGAAGGAACTTTTTTTACTGGAATTCCAGACTTTTCTTCTGACCCAATCACTGGCTTTGGTTTTGGAGTAAGAGGTAATGTTTATTGGAATGGGACACGAGACAACGAATTGTTTGCGTACACACCTTATCTAGCGAAACTGAAAGCAAATGTGGCTTATTATACTTCAAACGCTAGAGAATTGACTTTATCTTTAGATGTACCTTATTACAAAGGTTCTCGTTGGAGATTTAAGGTAGATGTTAAAATACAGCAGAATCCTGCTAATCTCTATTTTGGACTTACAGAAGCAACCTTAAACCCTTTAAGATTGCCATCATCACAAAATGGAGAAACATTCAGCACCTATGCTGATTATGATAGAGCTAGAAAAAGATTACGTCCAGGGCAAAATGGAGAAGCAGATTTTGTAACCGATGCCTTGTCTAACCGTTTTCGTGAAACAGAATATATGCTTAATTTGAAGGCAGATTATGCTCTTGGTAATGGAAAATGGCGTATTATGGGAGGATATGAAATACAAAATTTAAAGTATAAAACTTTTGAAGGAAAGGAAGCAGACGCAATAGACCCAAATACAGGAAATACTATTCAGGCACCAAATGGTGTTTCACTATTACGGAGAGATTTTGAACAAAATAAAATATCAGGATTAGATGGTGGTTGGGTATCTATATTACAGACTGCGTTAATATATGATACTAGAGATTTTGAACCAGATCCAACAAAAGGATTTTATTTTGAAATCGCAAATGAATATTCAAGTAATATCATTGGTTCTGAATTCAATTTCAATAAATTATTCATTCAAGGTAGATATTACAAAAAGATACCGTTCGGCAAGCGTACAGTATTTGCAAGTAGATTGGGTATAGGTAATATTTTTGGCAGTAATGCTCCATTTTTTGAATTTCAAGATCAATGGAGTCCAGACGGAAGTATTAATGCGCTTGGAGGTAAACAATCGCTACGTGGTTATAGAGCCAATAGGTTTTTGGCAAGATCACTATGGTTTGCAAATTTTGAACTACGTTATAGATTTACTGAATTCTCTATAGGAAAACAGCGTTTAGCTTTTGGTGTGGCTCCCTTTTTTGATGCAGGAACCGTTAGAGACAAATGGCAAAACTTAAATTTTAGTAAAATTAAAACATCTTACGGAGCAGGTTTACGTGTAGCTTGGAATCAGTCTACCATAATTTCTTTTGATTATGGTAAATCTAAAGAGGATGGACTATTTTATATAGGCATAGGACAAGTTTTCTAATTTTACATTACTTCAAAAAACTTTTTTGATAAACTTTAGATTTCCTTTAAATAGTCTTTAGAATTTAGTAATAACTTACCTTTTATAAAATAAAGAATTTATGAAAATAAAATTACTTACAAATGTATTTATATGTTTACTATTTTTATCATGCGATGAAAAAGAAGTTAAGCAAACTAACGCCCCTAAAACAGTTCAAGAAGCTTTCTTATCAAAGTTTCCTAGTGCTACCAAAATAGAATGGGAAAAAGAAAACGATACAGAATGGGAAGCAGAATTTGAAATGAATACTACGAAATATTCAGCTAATTTTGGATTAGATGGTTCATGGAGAGAAACCGAACATGAGATAGAGGTTTCAGAAATCTCTAAAGAAATTCTGAGTAATTTAAAAGCAGAATTTCCGAACTATAACATAGACGAAATAGAAATTTCTGAAACACCTTCTGTAACATTGTATGAGTTTAGCTTAAAGAAAGGTGATGCTGAGTTAGAAGTTTCTATTAATCTTGAAGGCAAGATAGTTGGCACTATTAAAGAAGATTAATAGATAAATTTGATATTTGGTGCTTTTAAATATTAGCATCAAATATCAAAATCATCTAGTTTAGGATATAAAGTATTTAAAATTTACAAGAATCCTTTATTTTTCATAGATACTCATACTTTCCTCATAAATTGGACTTTCAACTGATAATAGGTCTAAGACAGTATGAAATATGTTGTGTTGTGAATATTCTTGATCCTCTTTTATTATTTTAGATGTATTAGATGACCATACAATAAAAGGAATGTCTAATTGTTCTGTCGGAGCTATACTTGATGGTATTCCATGCATGTAAAGATTATTTTCACCTAATGACTCTCCATGATCAGAAATGTATATCATAGATGACTCATATTTTTCTATCTTTTTCAATTGTTCAATTAAAGTCGCTAATATATAATCAGTATAAAGAATCGTATTATCATACGCATTTATAAGTTCTTGTTGAGTACAATTAGCTAATTCTACACTTTTACATACTGGACTAAATTTTTCAAACTGTTTCGGATACTTTTTGTAGTATGTTGGACCGTGACTTGTATTTGTATGTAAGACAATGAGAATTTTATTTTTCTCACTATTTTCTATCTCTTGCTGTAAATCTTTTAATAATATTTCATCGTAACCACAAATTTCACCTTCACAGTTTTGTCTTAAAAAATCTTTGTTTTGAAAACTTTTTACTTTTATTGTAGGTTCTCCCCAATTAGTAGTTTTCCATATAACATCTACACCATTCCTGTACAAGTAATTTGGTAATATTTCATAAAGTTTTCCTGTGTTCTCATGTTCTAAGATACATTTAAGACCAGCAGTTGTATATGTAGCACAAGATTGAGTTTTAAAATGGTTTACATTATCAATATTAGAAAGTAAAGGGTTTGTGTTTCTATCATATCCATATAAGGAAAAATTACTACTTCTAGCGGATTCTCCAATAACCAGTACAACAATTGATTTTGTGGAATCTTTTATAGTAGCATTTGGCAATAAAATTTGTTTTTCATTTTTCTTATTGATATGACTGTAGTATCTAAAAGTATTAACAACATAAGACCACGGCATAGTAGTAGCACCTAAAGTTTTTGAATTTTTATCAATCCAAAGCCAATTAGATGAGTTTACATACGCTAAGGTTCCAAGCAGTAGTAACGTTACAACAGAATTTAACGCAAATATTTTAATTTTAGGGATTATGATATCCGCCTTGTATATGAAGATACTTGGTATGATTCCAAGAATAATCAGATATAAAAATAAGTTGAATGACAAAAAACTTGTAGATTCTTCATAATTAGTATTGAGTATATTACCAATCATAGTCCTGTCCAAAATAACTCCATAAGTATTTATAAAATACACTGCAACGGCACTAATATTAAATAGTAATATAATTAAATACTTACCAACAACTCGCATTAAATAAATACCAATATAAAAGGCAAACGCATTTAATAATATCGAAGCAACTATTAGACTAAGAAGAAATAATACGCCATTAAAACTTCCAATATTCTTATTTGCGAAAACAAACTTGAAAAAAGGATATTGATAGAGAATTAAATTAATAAAGCTTACAAATAGCGCAAAGTAACTTAATTTAATTTTTTTTGACATATTCCTTTGTTATTGAGAAAAAAGTAAACATTAATGCTATTAAAGAAAAATAAAATATTGGAATATTATGTTTTACAGTTTTCATAAGAATCAAGTAAAACCAATACATTAAAATTAAAAAAATAATTGGATAATATTTTTTTAATTTCATCCAGTACAACCAACTGATATTTCTATTCAAATTAATACCAATAACAGCAATAATAAAACCCAAACAAGCTCCAAAGAGGACATCTCCAGGATAGTGCGCTCCAACAGCAACTCTTGAAAGACCAATAATACAAGCGATTGTAATTAAAAAAAGTGTCCAATAAATTCTATGCACCATTTTTTTTGGCATGAACGCAAACAATAAAATAGTTATAATCATAAACGCGGTCATTGCGTGTCCAGATGGTAATGAAGTATGTAAAATATTTGGTCTTCCCATAATAGTGAATGTATCCATGTCCATTACGGCTGCGGGTCTGGGAACTGCTAATATATGTTTAAGAATGGCTGATGTAATTAATGTGAGTATGGATGAAGTCAATAAAGCTTCCCAAAGTTTTGGTGCAACAAAAAGAAATATAAAAATAAATGGAAACATTACTCTTGCATCTCCTAAATATGTCACATTATATGCTAGATTTGGATACGTTGATAAGATTTCATTTAGCTCTAAAAACATATCTTTTTGTGAATCAACATAGGTGCTTACAAAAGAACCATCAAATGAAAATAAATAATAACTAAAGAATATTAGTAATAATAAAAATGGTACTATTACTAAATTCAAACTTACTTTTTTAAAATTTTGGATAACGATACTATCAGTTTTGATTTTATCTCTTATGGAGGTATCTAATGCTATACTGTTTATCATAAAATTGACTTCAGAATCAAGTTAATAAAGGGGAACATTGTAGTTGTAATGTTTAACTTTTACGCCAATTTATAGTCGAATTCTAAAGAAAACTTAAAGATTTTTTGATCATTTTTTTCTTTAGAATTAATTAAGATTTCAATAGTAATTTCGGAAGTTTTATATCAAGATTCAAAGTCATTTACAAGATGGTATCATCTGTAAAATATTCAAATATAAAATTGTATTGATAAAAATTCACTTCATAGTTAATCCAATTGCAGGATCTGGTCGCAATACTATTTCTAAAAAAATTCTCCAAGATTATTTTGAGGTAGAAATGTTTGATATTTGTATAAAATTTTCAAATTACAAAGGGCACTCAGTTGATTTAACTAAAGAATCAGTACATCAAAAAGTTGATATTATTGTAGCTTGTGGTGGTGATGGAACCATTAATGAAGTTGCTTCTGTTCTTGTAGGAACTTCTATTCTATTTGGAATAGTCCCTAAAGGATCAGGAAACGGTTTAGCGTCTCATTTAGGTATTCCGAAAAATATTAATAAAGCGTTAAACAAAATAAGAAATGGCGAAATTTCTAAAATAGATGCAGGTTGTGTAAATAAACGTTATTTTTTTAGTAATACAGGTTTTGGCTTTGACGCTAATGTCATACAAAACTATGAAGCTCTCAACAGAAGAACACTTTATTGCTATTTAAAAGCGACTGTTCAGTCTTTTCTCAAATACAATAAAAGAAAAGAAGTTATCATAAACATTGACGGTAATTACGAATTAATGAACCCTTTCCTCATTTTTATTTCTAATTCTAATCAACTAGGCTATAATTTTAGTTTAACTCCTTCTGCATCCTTGCAAGATGGACTTTTAGATATCGTTATAGTTCCCAAAATTAGTAGGCTGAAAATTCTTTTGTTTGGTTTTTATTTACTCATCAAAAAACCAAGATTATTTAAAGAAGCTAAGTATTATAGATCATCATCAATCTTTCTAGCAATGAAAAAAGGTGAGTTTTTTTCTTCCCAAATAGATGGCGAATTTTCAATAATAGAAAATAATATATTATTAATTGACATTAAGAAAAATGCACTAAATGTGATAATGTAAAATATACTTTATTGAAAAGACTTTAAATTTTCTTAAGATTTCCAATATAAATTTACAATATAACCCCCAGATTATACCCTTTAATGAAATGTAAGCTTATAAAGACTTTATTATTATGCTTTTTTTTAAGTATCTATCCTGCTGATCTTACAGCGCAAGATACCAGTGAAACAAAACCAAAAGCAGGAACAACACAAACAATTGGAGATGTAATTTTAATAAGTCTTCCATTAGCATCTGTGAGTACTTCATTCATTATAGGAGATAATAAAGGAGCTTGGCAATTCACTAAAGGATTTTTGTTGACTACAGGAATGACTTACGCCTTAAAACTTAGTATCAATAAACAACGACCAGATATGAGTAATGATAATTCATTTCCTTCTGGTCATACTTCCATAACTTTTCATAGTGCAGGATACATCCACAGACGCTATGGTTTTAAATACAGCATACCCGCGTATGCACTAGCAGGATTTACAGCAGCAAGCAGAATAGACTCAAATAAGCATGATCTATTAGATGTCATTGCAGGCTCTATTATTGGACTAGGAAGTAATTTGTTGTTTACTACTGAATATCAACAAAAACACATGGAACTCACTTTTAAGAGTGATGAAAAAGGCTTTCTCGTTGGCTTTACGTATAAATTTTAATTCACATAGTTAATTTAATGAAGAGAATATTTTTTTTATTGATAATGGTTACTACACCATTAGTTATGTTGGCACAAGATTTTGACTCTCCATCTGAAATAAGGAGAGAAACAAACCTAGAATTAGCTGGAGATTATTTACAGCACTTACCCGCTCTAACATCTTTAGTCGTTATTATTGCTGAAAAAGATAAAAAAGGATTTTGGCAATTCACAAAATCTTATGGTACGACACTTGGATTGACCTATATATTAAAATATGCAATAGACAAACCAAGACCTGATGGAAGAACTGATGGAAAAGCTTTCCCTTCTGGACATACATCTGTCGCTTTTTCAGGGGCTTCTTTTTTACAAAGACGTTATGGTTGGGGCTATGGAATTCCTGCCTATGCAGTTGCAGGATTTGTAGCATATAGTAGAATCGAAGGTATTAATGACAGGCACGATGGATGGGACATTTTAGGAGGAATAGTTGTTGGTATTGGAAGTACGTACTTATTTACAACTCCTTATCAAAGAGAACATTTCGAGTTAACTTTTAATAGCGGAGAAGGAAATTATATGCTTGGGTTTAAATATAAATTCTAATGATAAACACGGAATTAATAGTGAAATGAATAAAATTTTAAATATTAATGGATTTAAAAAATCAAGCTAGAGTAGTATATCCTTAACTAAATGAATGTAAAAAAACTTATAACTAATATTATTTTTTTCATTTCAACTGTAGGCTTCGCGCAACATAAAATAATTATGAAAGCGGAGCTTGACTCTGTTACGAATACTATCAAAATCAATCAGAAGTTAGTATATCTCAATACTTCAAAAGATACCTTATCTACTATTTTATTGCTTGATTGGGCAAATAGTTACTCCGATAAAGAAACTCCTCTAGCTGTGCGTTTTGCTGAAGATTTCAGACGTAACTTTCATTTTGCAGGATATAAAACACGTGGTTTCACTGAAATTAATTCAATTTTTAATAATACTAAAGACTCATTGACTTGGAAAAGATTTAATGATATTCAAGATATTTTAGAAATTAATTTATCTAAACCTTTACATCCTAAAGATAGTACTATTGTCAATTTATCATATTCGATAAAGCTTCCACATTATAAGTTTACGGGAAATGGATATACAAATGAAAAAAATTACAATCTAAGACATTGGTATTTAATTCCTGCTGTTTATAATTCAAAATGGGAGATATATAGTAATAAAGACTTATTTGATTTTTATGCTCCTCTGATAAACTATGAGATTGATTTAAAAATTCCAAATGGATATAATTTGGCTTCTGAAATGATGCAAGATGAACAAGTTACCAAAAATAAAAAAGAGATTTTTTTACGTGGAAATAATCTCAGAGACGTAAAATTATATATCCAAAAAATATCGAATTTTTATAATGTAAAAACAGGTGAATTTGAATTAGTAACAAACATTAATTCAGGTAAAACAAATACTTCTACAAAATATAAAGTAGCAAATAAAATTGGGGATTTTTTAAAAAATAATTTAGGAGATTTGTCTACGGATAAACTAATAATTTCAAGTATAGACCAACGTAAAAACCCTGTTTATGGTTTTAATCAGCTTCCCCAAAAACTACGACCGTTTTCTGATGAGTTTCAGTTTGAAATTTCATTACTAAAAAGTACGATTGACGCTGTTTTGAAAAAAACGTTGGTCATAAACCCAAGAACCGAAAAATGGGTGACAGATGGGATATTAGTGTATTTAATGATGAAATACATAAACGACAATTATCCTGAAATGAAACTGGGCGGAGCTTTGACAGAAGTAATAGGTTTAAGATGGTTTCATGCCGCAGATTTGTATTTTAACGATCAATATTATCTAGGATATAAAAACATGGCTAGACTTTTTATAGATCAACCATTAAAAACTCCAAGAGACTCTTTACTCAAATTTAATTATAATATTACTAATACATATAAAGCTGGACTAGGCTTAAAATATCTTGAAGATTATTTGGAAGATAAAACTATTAGCAAAAGTATTAAGCAATTTTATTCAGGAAATAAATTGAAATTGTCATCTGCTAAACAATTTCAAAAGATAATTGACACGCTAGCAAATAAAAATGTTGATTGGTTTTTTAATGAATTCATTTCTGATAATAAGAAACTAGATTTCAAATTTAAAAATGTAGAAAAAATAGGTGATTCTCTTATAATTACGATAAAAAACAAACGTGAAAATACGATGCCTGTTTCCGTATCTTTAATTAAAGATGATAAAGCAATTTACAAAATATGGATTGATGGTTTTACAGGAAAGAAAACAATAAAAATAAAAAATGACAACGCGGATAAATTAGTTATAGATTACGAAAGAAATATACCTGAGGTTGATCGATCAAATAATTACAAAAATTTAAAGGGATTACTGAATAAACCCTTACAAGTAAGATTACTCCAAGATATTGAAGATCCTAGTAAAAATCAAACTTTTTTTATGCCCATCATTGAATTTGATAATATTTATGATGGGTTAACTTTGGGCGGAAGAATATATAATAGAACACTTTTTAAAGCACCGCTTATATATAAAATTACACCTACTTACGGTTTTAAATCTAATGCTTTAATTGGTTCTGCATCGTTAGTCTTTACGCAACAGATAAAAGAGTATGGTTGGTATTCATATACGATAGGACTTTCTGGAGATAGAACAAGTTATGCTCCAAACTTATTTGCAAATAGTTTCTCTCCCTACATTGATTTCAATTATAGAAGAAAAGATTTAAGAAGTAACTTACGTCAATCAATTATATTAAGGAATGTTGCTATTTCACGAGATGAAAGTTCGGAGCTTCCGCTAGAAACACCCAATTATAGTGTTTTCAATGCTAGATACCTTTTTCGTGACTTCAATTTTTCAAATAGTTTTACGTTTCAGGGAGACTTTGAGCTTTCCAAAAACTTTAGCAAAATATCTGCAACAGTATTTTACAGAAAATTATTTCTTGACAATCGAAAAATTAGCGCAAGGTTGTATTTAGGTACTTTTTTGAATAATAAAACGCAGTCTGACAATAACTTTTTTGACTTTGCACTTGATCGACCTACAGATTATTTATTTGATTACAACTATCTTGGAAGGTCTGAGGATGAAGGTATTGTTTCGCAACAATATATAACGGCAGAGGGAGGATTCAAGTCAATACTTGACACTCGATTTGCAAACCAGTGGATAGCAACGTTAAATGGAGAAGTGAGTATTTGGAATTGGATTCACGCTTATGGAGATATAGGTTACCTAAAAAATAAAGGATTAAAGCCATATTTTGCCCATGATTCAGGTGTTAAGTTGAGTTTGGTTGAGGATTACTTCGAACTCTATTTACCAGTGAGTTCAAACAATGGTTTTGAATTATCGCAATATAAATACACTGATAAAATTCGATTTAAAGTGACCTTAAGTATATCAACACTTATTAAACTATTTACAAGACGTTGGTACTGATAAGTTATAGTAACAAAGTCTAAATTTCTGACACAAGCTAAAACGACAATTATTATTTCAAGAAAATTTACAAAAATTAAGCCTCAAATTTTTTCAAAAAGTCTGCGTTATATTAAAACTCAATTATGAATACAACCCTAATAAGTAAAGCGAAAGAATACTGTTTGGATTTACTGACAAATAGTAAATGTAAGTCATTACCATTTCATAGCTACAAACATACTTTAGAAGTTTTTGAAAATGTACAGGTTATAGGTAAATATGAAAATTTAAACGAAACTGATTTAGAAATTTTGATGTTAGCAGCTTTATTTCACGATACAGGAATGTCGATTGAATTTGATAAACATGAAAATATGAGTGCCAAATATGCGCATGATTTTTTGAGGAATTTAAACTTCTCCAACAAAAAAATAGTTGCAGTTATAAATTGTATTAAAGCTACTGTAATGCCACAGAATCCTAAAACACTTTTAGAATCTATAATCTGCGATGCTGATTTATTACATTTGGCAAGTAAAGAATACTTATTGAAAAATAAGTTGTTAAGAAGCGAGTGGAGTGTATATGCAGGACTTCGGCTTACTGATGAAGAATGGTGTCAGTTAAATATCGACTTCCTTACAAATCATAAGTATCATACCCAGTATGGAAAAAGAGTATTAGAGGAGCTAAAAAAACAAAATATTAGGTTGTTGAAAAATTTAAAAGTTAAAAGTTCTTTACAAGAAAAAAGTTAGTTCTTTAGTTCTACTTCAATCGTAGTCTTATAAAAGTTATTTTCTCATAAATATTAAACTAATCTGTTACAAAATTGGTAATATGTGGTATTGCCATTTAAAGAATAATCAAAGTTTCCAAATATTTTGTAAATGGGTGTGCTGAATTAAATTAGGTAATACGGAATTCACATAATACTCGAAATCAATGAACAGCTATCTTATTAACTTATCTAATGTCTTATAGTTGTAATCTTTAAAAGAATCATCACAATGATAATTTATTCTCAGTAAAAATATTGTGGGGATTAATTTTGAAAACCAACAAGGAACATCATTTTATAGTGTTGTAATTTATTATTCACTAGAGATAAAATTAATATCTAGGCAAATTTGATATTAAACCTATTTCCAATTCATTCGTTGTAGTCTGACTGCATTAAGTATTGCCAATAATGCTACACCAACATCTGCGAAAACTGCTTCCCACATTGTAGCTAAACCACCTGCGCCCAATATAAGTACGATTACTTTTACACCAAATGCTAATACAATATTTTGTAATACTATTTGTCTTGTGGAACGACTAATTTTTATAGCAGTAACAACCTTTGAAGGTTGATCTGTTTGAATAATTACATCTGCGGTTTCAATAGCAACATCACTTCCAAGACCGCCCATTGCTATACCAACACTACTAGCGGCTAACACAGGAGCGTCATTTATACCATCTCCAATAAAAGCTACTCTATTTTCAGAATTTTGCTTGAGCAACTCAACTTCTTCTAATTTATCTTCTGGTAATAAACCACCTTTAGCATTTTCAATATTTAATGTTTTTGCTACTTGTTGGGTAATAGAATTTTTATCACCTGAAAGCATCATAATACTTTTAACACCTACTTTGTGTAATGCCGTGATAGTCTGTTTAGCATCATCTTTCAACTCATCTGCAATAACCACATACCCCGCAAATTTTTTATTTATAGCGACCAATACAATGGATTCTACGATAGACTCAGTTTCAGCGGGAACATCAATACTGTTTGCAGTCATTAACGCCTTGTTTCCTACTAAAACTACTTTACTATTTACAACTCCTTTTAAGCCTTTCCCCGCAATTTCTGAAACTGCTTCTGCTTCAAGTATATTGTTATCTGTTTTATATTCCATAATAGCTTTAGCAATAGGATGCGTGGACTGTTCTTCCATAGCCATTAGATAGTCCATAAATTCAGATTCTTTCCAATCTATGGTTTTTATTTGTTTGATTTTGAAAACACCTTTTGTAACAGTTCCTGTTTTATCCATTACTAGAGTGTTAATTTTGGTCATAGCATCTAAATATGAAGCACCTTTAAAAAGAATCCCATTTTTTGAAGCAGCGCCTAATCCACCAAAGTACCCTAAAGGAATAGAAATAACCAATGCACAAGGGCATGATATAACTAAAAATATTAAGGCTCTATATAACCAGTCTCTAAAGATGTAATCATCTACAAAAAAGTATGGTAGTAAAGTAACTCCAATTGCTAAAAACACTACTATAGGCGTGTATATACGAGCAAACTGTCTGATGAACAATTCTGTTTTTGACTTTCGAGCTGTAGCATTCTGAACCAAATCTAATATTCTTGCTATAGAACTATCTTCAAATTTATTAGTTACTTCAACTTCAATAACATTTTCTAAATTGATACTACCTGCGTAAACTTTGGCTTTCTTTACAATAGAGCTAGGTTTACTTTCCCCAGTTAAAGCTGCTGTATTTAATGATGCTTTATCAGATAATAACATACCATCCAATGGAATTTTCTCCCCAACCCGAACTTGAATTTTTTCACCTATACTAACGTTTTCAGGAGAAATTTTTTTATAGTCACCGTTTCGATAAACATTTGCTTCTTTAGGGCGAACGTCTAACAATGCTTTAATATTTCCTTTTGCTCTATTAACTGCTGCACTTTGAAATAATTCGCCTACTGCATAAAATAGCATTACAGCAACACCTTCTGGATATTCTTCAATAATGAATGCACCGATTGTAGCAATAGACATTAAAAAGAATTCTGTAAATACGTCGCCTTTAATGATACTTCTCCAACCTTCAACTACTACAGGAAGTCCGACAGGTAGGTAAGCGATACCATACCAAATTATCCGAATCCAATCTTTGAAAAATGTTACATCAAAATAGTCGAATCCAATTCCAATAATTAGCATTGTAAAACTTACAATAGCTGGAATATAAGCTTTGAAATTATTTGTGGAACTTCCGTGATTGTGTCCATCATCGTGACTATGTTTACTTTCCATATTCGGTTTTATATCTTTTAAATTAACATTCTTTTTTCTCATTTTTATCAAATAGTTTTTGAATATCATCATCAATAGGCATACGCATTAGTGGTGGTATGTCTGCTCCACCTGTGTTACCAAGTGGCACATGATTAATAAATGATTTCCAGCCACCAACAAGCAGTCTAATAATTTGTCCAAAAACTTCTTTAGTGTTTTTTTGCATCAAACCAAATCTCAACATTAACAAATGCGAATATGTATGTTCAATAGGATATAACTGCCCTATAATATGACTCCTCTCTAAATGATACCAAGCTTTATTAAAGTCTTTATGTTTTAAACTATATCTGTAAGATTTTAATTCTGCTAAATAGGCTAATTTTAAAGGTTTTGGTATTTTCAAATTGAATTTCATATTAAATGATTTTTTACAAAAATACTTTTAAAAATAATGCAAAGGAAGTGCATTTACATACTACTACATTTATTACAAATACCTTTTACCACTAGGTTTACGTTTTCAGAAATAAAACCTTCGGGAACGTTTATTTGAGGGATTTTATGATCTGTTAAGCAGACAGTTTCGTTACAATTACTACAATAGAAATGCAAATGTAAATCGGTTTTAATATCGCAACTACATCCTACTTCACATAAAGCATATTTTATTGTGCCCGTACCATCATCAATTTGATGGACAATATCATTTTCAACAAATGTTTTAATAGTTCTGTAGAGTGTTGTTCTATCCGCTTTTACAAATGCGTTTTCCGTGTCACTCAAAGTTACTGCTACTTTTTTTTCAGCAAGAAACTTATAAATTAATAAGCGCATTGCTGTTATACGTATTTTTTTTGACTCTAATAGTTCTTCAATCGTTTTCATAATTAGTGTGAGTGTTCTGCTTCTCCTTTTTTCATTTCAGCAATTAGATAATAAGCATTGTTATAAGCGAATAGGGTGTTATTTTTAATTTCTTCTACAAAAGTAACTTCTATCCAATCTCCATCTTTTGTTCCTGTAATCACTTCAATAGGTATAAAACTCCATTTGTCATTCTTTTTTGCTACTGTAAAAGCATAAAATTTTTCTCCTTCTTTTATGATAGCATTTTCAGGTAATGCTTTCGTGTAACTTTTATCTACTTGAATTTTACCTTGAATGTACATTCCAGGAATTAAATTTCCTTTTTTGTTTTCTATTTCAGCGTGAACATGAACTGCTTTTGGATTTTCTTCA
The DNA here is from genome assembly GCF_001005315.1 of Kordia jejudonensis. GTDB lineage: Bacteria > Bacteroidota > Bacteroidia > Flavobacteriales > Flavobacteriaceae > Kordia > Kordia jejudonensis. The sequence goes on along the minus strand of NZ_LBMG01000038.1, from coordinate 36,279 downwards.
AAAGTTTTACTAACAGAATATATTTCTGCGGTAAGTTCTGTATCAGGAATTGACTGTACTGAAAAACTTACTTTTTGACCTTTTTTGATCTTAAATACATCTTTTTCAAAAACCATTAAATCCGCATGAATATGATGTGTATTTACAATATCAAACAATTCAGTTTGCGGTGCTACATATTGTCCTGTTTTTACCTCTACTTTTTGAACAAAACCTTCTATTGGACTTCGCAAGGGTACATTTTGTACAATATTTCCGTCACCAACAAAAGTAGCATTGATGTTTAATATTTTTAGTTGAGCAGCCAATCCATTAACCAATGTCATTGATGCTTTGTATTCTGCCTCTGCTTTTTGGAAATTAGCACCAGAGCCAACTCCTGCATCGTATAACTTTTTTTGTCGTTCATAGTTTTTCTTTAAAAAATTACTGTTGCTGTAGGCATTCAAATATTCAGTTTGTCGTTTTATGATATCTGGATGAGATAAATAGGCTACTACTTGCCCTTTGTTAACTTTGTCGCCTTCAATGACTTTAATAGATACAACATTAGCTCCTATTACAGCAGTAATTGCAGCTTCGTTTTGTGGTGGCACTTCTAATGTTCCGTTAGCTTCCACATAGCCACTCATATTTCGTAAAGTAAGTGTATCTATTTTCATTTTCAATGCTTCAAACTGTCTTGCGTTTAGCATTACTTCGTTTTCTTGGTGATCTTCTTCATTATCATTTTTTACTTGCTCGTGTGAATGTCCATCATTTTCAGTATGATTTTCTTTACTATCACAAGACACAATTATTAGTGTTGTAAAAATAAATATGATGTATTTATAGGATATTTTTTTCATTGTATTATTGATTAAAATATTGTAATTGGAAAGTACTTTCTAAATAATTTGCTAAAGCCGTTAGTGCTTGCTGTTCAGATTCGATGGCTTCCTTTATGAGTTGTGTAAATGCTGTATAATCAATTTCACCTTCTCTGTATGCTAACAAAGCACCTGATTTCTGACCTTTTGTTAATGGTAAAATTTTGCTCTCATAAAACTTCCAAGCTTTTTTCCATTTTAAATAATCTTCTTTAGCCTGAATAAATTTTGACTCAACTTCTTTTTTTCTAAATTTAGCATTTATTTCTGCTATCTCTGTATCAATTTTTGCTGTTTGTGTTTTGGATTTATTCGTACCTGACAAGAAAGGGATTGAAATACCAGCTTGATAACTGTAGAATCCTGAATTGCCATTGACTCTTTGTAAACCTCCTTGTATATTGAATTTAGGTAAGTTATTAGCTTTGGCAACTTTATACTTTGCATTTGCTTCTGCCACAATATTTTGTGAGATAGTATACGAAGGATGATTTTCTACTGTAAAATTTTCTACGTTAGAGAATGGTTCAATATCAAAATCTTTTGAAACTGTAAATACTTTATCCGAAGCCAACCAGAGATTTAATTCTTGTAAAGCAATTAGATAATTACTATACGCCTGTTCTTTTTTATTTTGAATTTGGAAATATTGATTTCTAGCTGCTAAATATTCTAATTTAGAAATAGCTTCTACTTCATAATTCAAAGCAACTGCTTGTTCAAATTTTGAATAAATACTATCTAATTCTTCAAATAGTAGATAATTTCTTTTCATTTGGTAACAATTAGACCATGCCTTTTTTACTTCTAATTCCAATTCAAGTTCAGATAATTGATATGCTTTTTTAGCTAACTGTATACGTTGTTGCTGTAACTTCTTTTTTGGAGCAATACCGAATATATCTATATTGGATTGTCCAATGCCAATAGTTGTATATATACCATTATCATTATTTATTTCTTCTCCTCCTGTAAAGATTCTAGTTGTTCCAAGTTCGTAAACAATTGCTTTTTGTTTTTCCTGTTTGGTTACTTCTAGTTGTCTTTGTTTTAATAAAGGATATTTATTTTTTGAAATTTCTACGGCTTCTTGCAATGTAATTTCTGTAAGTACATTGTTTTGTTGTTGAGCGTTTACCTGTGTTAAACAACTAAATAACATAACTATTACCATTGTTGGTGTAGCTAATTTTTTATTTGGTTTCAATGAGAAGGATTTATTTTCTACCCAATGATATAAAATAGGTAAAACGAATAATGTGAGTAAAGTAGAGGTCAATAGTCCGCCAATAACCACAGTAGCCAATGGACGTTGAACTTCTGCTCCCGCTGATGCAGAAATAGCCATTGGTAAGAAACCTAAAATATCTGTAAATGCTGTAAGCATAATAGGTCTAATTCTTCTTTTAGTACCTTCAATAATTCTATCTTTTAGATTGGTTACGCCTTCGTCTTTTAACTCATTAAGTCCGCTAATCATTACGAGTCCATTTAAAACAGCAACACCAAAGAGTACAATAAAGCCTACACCTGCCGATATACTAAAAGGCATATCTCTTAGCCACAACGCTACAACACCACCGATAGTAGCCATCGGAATTGCAATGTAAATCATCAATGTTTGAGGTAATGATTTTAGTGCAAAATAAATCAATATAAAAATAAGTAACAATGCAATAGGAACAACGGTAAATAAACGACTACTGGCACGCTCCAAATTTTCAAATGCGCCGCCATAACGAATAAAATAGCCTGATGGTAGTTCTAATTGCGCATCCAATTTTGATTTAATTTCAGTTACTAATGATTTCACATCGCGACCTCTAACATTTATTCCTACATAGGTTCTCCTATTAGTGTTATCTCTACTAATTTGCATTGGACCCGATTTGTATGATATGTCTGCTATTTCTCGAAGTGGTATTTGGGCTCTTGATGGAATATTGATAAAAAGATTTTGAATATCTGTAATATCTTTTCTGTTTTTGGTATTTAAGCGAACTACTAAGTCAAAACGTTTTTCTCCTTCAAAAATTACACCTGCATTACCTCCAGCAAATGCAGATTGCACAATCTTGTTGAGATCATTGATTTGAAGTCCGTATTGTGCTAATTTATTTCTATTGTAAGTAATCGTCATTTGCGGCAATCCTGTTGTGGCTTCGGCTTTCATGTCTCCAATACCCTGTGTTCCTGCTATAATTTTAGATATTTCTTGTGCCTTTTTAGAAAGTAGGTTGATATCATCGCCATAGAGTTTTATAGCAATATCTTCTCGAACACCTTCAAGCAATTCATTGAATCGCATTTCTATTGGTTGTGTAAATTCATAATTAACACCTGGAACAATTTCAATGGCATCTTTCATTTTTTCTATGAGTTGATCTTTAGAAGAAACTGTTGTCCATTGACTTTTTGGTTTTAGAATTACGAAAACATCAGCGATATCCATAGGCATTGGATCGGTGGGTATTTCAGCAACACCAATACGGCTTACAATTTTATCGACCTCAGGAAATTTTGACTTTACAATTTGTTCAATTTTAGTGGTTGTTTCAATAGTTTCACTTAAAGAACTCCCTGGTTTTAAGATAGCATGAAATGCAATATCACCTTCATCGAGTTGTGGTATAAATTCGCCACCCATTCGAGTAAACATAAAAACCGCTAGTGCAAAAAAACCAATAGCAAGACCAATAATGAGTTTCCCTTTTTTTAAGGAACTTTCCAATAATGGTTGGTATTTACGTTCTACCCAATGCACAAATTTATCTCCATACGACTTTTTATCGGATTTAGGCGCTCTCAATATCAAAGCTGACATCATTGGTACATAGGTAAGACATAAAACCATTGCACCAATCATTGCAAAAATGAAAGTTAGTGCCATTGGCTTAAACATTTTTCCTTCAATACCTTGTAACGCTAGAATTGGTAAAAAAACTATTAGAATAATTAACTGACCAAAAAATGCTGCATTCATCATTTTTTTTGAAGCCGAAGATGCTATATCATTTCTCTCTTTAGAAGACATTTTTTTCTTTTTGAGTATTTGTGAAGAAATTAAGAATACTGTCGTTTCAACAATGATAACTGCGCCGTCCACAATGATTCCAAAGTCAATAGCTCCTAAACTCATCAAGTTTGCCCAAACATCAAAAGCATTCATTAATATAAAAGCAAAAAGTAACGATAATGGTATCGTTGAAGCGACAATTAATCCACCTCTCCAATTCCCTAATAAGAATATAAGTACGAATATTACGATCAACGCACCTTCAATTAAGTTATTTGCTACCGTAGAAGTTGTCTCGCCAATTAATTTACTTCTATCTAAAAGTGGCTCTATGACAACACCTTCAGGTAGCGACTTTTGGATTTGTTCCATTCGTTTTTTAACATTGTCGATAACCTCATTGGAATTAGCACCTTTTAACATCATTACTAAACCACCAACAACTTCGCCTTCGCCATCTTGTGTTAAAGCACCATAACGAATTGCCGAGCCGTACTGAACAGTTGCAACATCACTTATTGTAATGGGAATATTGTTTATAGTTTTAATCGTAATTTTTTTAATATCCTCAAAATTACGAACCAAACCTTCCCCACGTATAAAATTGGCTTGATGATTTTTTTCAATATAAGCACCTCCTGTATTTTGATTATTGGCTTCAAGTGCTTCAAAAATGTCTATAATTGTTAATCCTATTGCTTTTAACTCATTCGGATCAACGGCTACTTCATATTGCTTTACTTTACCGCCTATAGCATTTACTTCCACCACACCATCTACCATTGCCATTTGACGTTGTACAATCCAATCTTGCATTGTACGTAGATCAGCAATAGAATATTTGTTACTGTATTCAGGTTTTACCTTTAAAGTATATTGATAAATTTCTCCTAATCCTGTTGAGATTGGTCCCATTGATGGCTCTCCAAAACCTTCGGGAATTTGTTCTTTTACTTCATTTAGTTTTTCTGAAACTAATTGACGAGGAAGATATGTTCCCATATCATCATCAAAAACTATTGTAACCACAGATAAACCAAAGCGAGAGATTGAACGTATTTCTTCCACATTTGGAAGATTACTCATTGCGATCTCTACAGGATAGGTAATTATTTGCTCAATATCTTCAGTTCCTAAATTCGGAGATTGGGTAATTACTTGTACTTGATTATTAGTAATGTCAGGAACAGCATCTATAGGTACTTTAGTCATACTCCAAATTCCTGCTCCAATAATGGTAAGGGTTAACAAACCAATAATAAACTTGTTATTGATTGAAAAATCAATGATTTTATTTATCATAGAAAATATATTAATTTAGTTAAAACAGTCCGAATTACAACGGATTATAGTTGTAATACGAAATGATGAAAATTCCTTTTTTGCTTAAAAAAGGGTGTAGTTATCCTGTAAAAACTAAATTATACTTGTGGAGGTTGTAAGATAGTTGGATTGAAGTTTTTAATTAATCCAGCCGAATAATAAAAGATTTTTGCAGAAATATCTATTGTTGCTAAAGTAAAGTCAACAATTTTAAATTGCATAACATTGATGTGACAACAATTACAATGACAAAACGGTGAGCACAAATCAGAATCTTGATGCCCATAATCGTCATTAACATCATAGGTAATTTCTGTTTTGATTTCGTTTTCTTCATTACTACTATCTCCACATGGGAAAAAGTTTAGTGAAAAGATATATATTGATAATATTGCAGCTAAAAATTTCATTTGGTCAAATATATGAATTATTTGTTGCAATTGCTGTGCAAAAATTATTTGTCGATCTTTATGACTCACTAATTTATATTAAACTTATTTTATAGCAATTTTAAGCGGTTTTAATATAAGAAAATAAGACTATTCTCGTACCTAAATAATTTATAGTCGAAAGAATTTTTCATGAAATTTAAGTTAAATAATGACTAATAAGTGACTCAAGAGTTCCCTATAAGTTACCAAAGAATGACTCAGAATTGACTAATATTTTACCAAAGAATACCCTGTAAATGACTTAAAAAATTTAAAAATTCAAATTATTGATTATTAGACCTTTACATGCTTGCATTTTGGTAAACAAGTTTGGTGAGTCACTTTTTACTCAAAACCGTTGAACTCATTATTGGTATTGTAAAAATCTTCTAAAGCTTATATCCTAAATTTGTAATTGGATATTTTTGACTCCTTTCAAATTGTTCAAGTTACAAAAGTGAACAAATGATTTTTAACAACTTCTATTCATCTTTGCTTCATAACGGAATTTAGAGATTCTGAATAATTACAGCATTCAAAGTATAACGCTTTGATCTCCTTAAATAATTTTTTAATTACAAAGCTTTATTTCATGAAAAGAAAAGAAAATTCAATAGAAGGTAAACTCGATTTAGATTCGATAAAATCAGAAATAAAACCCATCATAAACACAAAAGAAATTTTAAAGCATCCAACTACTAAAATTATCATTTCAGGAATTGTTGTTTACGGATTTTTAAGGGTTTCAAAATATTATGTAAGCGCCTATAGCGGATTAGTGAAAGCTGTAAGGGATGCGAAAAGCAACCTTAAAGGGTAATGATCACAAAACCCTTTAAACCACTTTTTCTTAATCAATGATTGTGTTGAGAATGGTCTTCACTTTTATTTTCTCCAGATTGATTCATTGCCATAGTATGGTCATATTTACAACAACCTGGTAAGTTTTTGTAGGCTTCCTCATTACCTGCTACTTTTTCAGTATCATACCCAGATGCAGCAATTGCATTATGGATTGCCATTGCATCTGCTATAGAACTATCAAAAGAGACGTCTATTTTCTTTTTATTTCTATCCCAGTTTGCAGCTGTAACACCATCAATACTATTAGCAGCTTTTTCAATGGTACTTTTACACATACCACAATTACCTCTTACACCAAACGATAAGTCTGTCATCACAACTTCTTTTGAAACTTCTTTAGTAATTGAACTAACTTCTTTTTTTGTGTCGTTTTTACAACTTGTAAAACCTAAAGCTATTATGATAGCTGCACTTAAAATTACTTTCTTCATTTTTTAAAAATTTAATTATTATTTGTGTTTATTTATTTTATTGTTTGTTTTACTTCACCACATTTTAACATTGCATCACCAAAATATGGGTTTCGTATTTGTTCTTCATTACTCAACCAATACGCACCATTATCGTTATCTGCCATCGGGCAAAATTCAACATATACTTTTTCATTAATACCAAAGAGTTGAACTACATTTATTAAACGTGATGATAGATGTTTGAAATGGTCTCTTTGAGCCTTTATATCAGAAGTTTTAGAAATAGATGTTGCAGAAGATCGTATTTCCTTTACTAATGACATCCAATGCGCGTGAGCGTTATTGTCAGATAATAATTTCATATCAACTTTATCTAAATTGTTTAATAAACTTATTGCATTAACTGAAGTGTTTTTTGAATCTTCTTTAACTAGAGCATCTTTTAAATTGATGTAATCATTATAAACAAATTTTAATTGTTTTTGGAATTTCTCTGATACCGTCAATCTTTGGTTCATATTAGTATGGTTACTTTCTTTTTTTGATGCATTATTATCCATTCCTAAATGTCCTTCGTGACCAGTCATTACTTTGCCACCATCTTTATTCATCATTGATTTTTTACCTTGTAATTGAGCTGCTGCATCAACCGTAAATGTTCCGTTAGTCACGATTTCATTTCCAAGAAATAAACCTTCTAAAACTTCATATTCATTACCAATTCGATTACCTAAAACAACTTCACGCATTTCAAAAACGGTTTGGTCTGGATTGATTTTTAAATAGACCACAGAGCGTTCACCAGTCCAAAGTACAGCTGATGCTGGGATTGTTAATACCTCATCATTACTTCTCGAAACTCGTTCAATATTGGCGGTTACAAACATTCCTGGTTTAAATACATCGTTTTTATTAGAAAGCACCACACGTAAGGTTACTGTTCTTGTTTTGGTATTTAAAATTGGGTCAATAAAATCTACTTTCCCTTTGAACTCCTTATTAGCATAAGCGTTTGTAGTCACTAAAACTTCTTGCCCCTTTTTAAACAAATCGATTTGATTTTCATAGACATCAAAGTTTGCCCAAACCGTATTAAGATTTGCAATTTTTAGCAATGGTTGACCTTGTTTTATGTAATCGCCTTGTTCTACTAATTTTTCGGTAACTGTTCCTGAAACAGTAGCATAGACTGGAAAATTTTCTTTTACTTTTCCAGTTTCTTCTATTTGATTAATTTGACTTTCAGAAAGTTTCCACAACTTCAATTTATTACGAACTGCCTTATATAATGCAGGTTGTGATTCCTTTAATGATGAAGCTGTAATCAATTCTTGTTGTGCTGCATACAATTCTGGCGAATAAATGGTTGCTAATAATTGACCATTACGAACTTCCTCGCCTGTAAAACTGACATTCAATCGTTCTATTCTACCCGAAAAATAACTGACTTGTACTGCGTTTGCTTCTTCATTTTCAGCAATTTTACCAGATAATTTGATGGTGTTACCATCAATTTTTCCTTTGCCAACAATAGTTGTCTGAATGTTTGCTAATGCTATCGCATTTTCGGTTAATTTGAATTGGTCTGCCAACAAACCATCTGCACTACTTTCGGCAGGAATTAAATCCATTCCGCAAATAGGACAATCACCTGGTTCTGGTTGCATAATTTGTGGATGCATAGAACAGGTCCACATTTGATTGGTTTCTGTTGTTTCCGTATGATTGTGCTTTGTACTTTCATTGGACGAACTTCCAAATAGCAACCAACCCAAGAGTAAACCTACTACAAGTAAGCCTACGTATATGACTATTTTATTATTTTTCATTCTGTAATCGATTTATCATTGCTTTCATTTCTTCAATTTCCTTTTTCTGTGCTTTAATAATATCTTCTGCTAACTTTTTTACTTCTGGATCTTTAATATCTGCTCTTTCACTTGTTAAGATTGCTATGGAATGATGTGGTATCATACCTTTCATCCATAGTATATCTCCAACTGTTGATTTTTGGTCTCGCACTAATCCTAAAGCACCAAGAAAAAGCACTATACTACCTATGACAATTCCTAAATTCTTCTTTTTATTCTTGTACATATTCTTCATAAAAAAGAACATAATAAGTGCCATAGTAGCAATACCTAAACATACCATATAAAAGCGTGTGAGACTAAACCATACGTGGTCAAATTCATAGGTATTTAAATACATTGTGATGTACATTGCTATAAATGATGCCCCTAACATTAAAAAGAATTTTGTGTAGTTGCTCATTCCGTTTTCGTTGTTTTTGTGTTCTTGTGTGTTCATAATTTTTAGTTTTTATATTAATTTCTTTTCTTTTTCAATTTTCTAATCGTAGGTGAGGAAGTAAACCAAAGTAAAAATCCGCTTAATACAGTAATTAAGCCTAATAGAGAAAAGGCTCTTAAAACTATTGTATTAAAGTTGTCTCTACCTTCATAATCCATAGTGTGCGTCATCCATAAAAAATCGAACCAACGCCAACTACGATGTCTAACGGTTTGAAATTTTCCGTCTTTAACAGATACATAGGCTTTAAGGGCTTCGTCTGTTTTATATGAAATCACATAAGCAGGCAATAGTTTCTCTCTATATTCGTGATGCTTTCCAACCTTATTTATTTGCTCAATAGCGTCTACCTCTAGACCGTTTTTCATATAGTTTTTAGCAATATAGAGTGCTTCTTCCTCTGTGATGATATTCTTTGGGCTTCCATCTATAGCATTATACAACTGCTTGCCATTTACCCAATAATATGGCACGTTACCAATATCTCTTAAAGCGATGGTGTTAACACCTTCAGAAATATTAAGTTGTGATGGACTAATAAGGTTGTTAAATGCTTTAGGCTGGTATTGCATATTTTTAAAATGGTCTCCGTGAATTTCATCAATATCTGTCCAACTAAAATACAGACCACTGATAGTCCAAAACAAAAATTGAATACCCAAAAACAATCCTAAATATCTATGGGTTTTTCTAATTTTTAATGCTGTATGCCTGTTTACCATTTTATTGATTTATTTTGAATGGAAAGCTAATTGTCACCTTTTCCCAAGCAAGAGAAATACTGCCCTCTGTTTCACTAATCTTATTTACTTTATATTCTAAATGCTCTGTAATTTTATCTGAAATACTTGGTGTCACTTTAAATCGTATCACATCATCATTTTCATTATAATCGTCTTTCCCGTGTTGATTCCAGTTTTTATTAATCATTACAGTCCAATTCTCTTTTGAAGGAATCGTGAAAAATCCATATTTTCCTTTTGGAAGCACCTCACCATTTATAATTAAATCTTTATTGGTTTCAATCCAAGTGGCATTATGTGCACCTGCTTGCCAGACATTATCATAACCAACTAATCCACCAAAAATAATTCGTCCTCTAACTCCTGGTGATGAATAGTCTATATGAATATGTGCATCTCCAATCATTGCCATTGAAGATGTATGTGGGCTTAAAGGTTTCTTTTTAGGTGCATCTTCCTTTTCAGTTCGAGTCTGTTGATGGTTGTGCTCTTCTTTTTTCTGTTCTTGATTTTTACAGCTTAAAACTGAAACTGTTAATACAAATACTATTATTAAATTCTTCATAATTATATTTTAATATTTCTTAATCTTAATGCGTTTACTATTACTGAAACAGAACTAAAACTCATTGCTAATGCTGCTATCATTGGCGACAATAAAATGCCAAAGAATGGAAATAATACGCCTGCTGCAATAGGTACTCCTAATGTGTTATAAATAAGTGCAAAAAATAGATTCTGCTTAATATTTTTCATTACGGAATGGCTTAAATTTTTAGCTTTTACTATTCCGTGTAAATTACCTTTCACCAAAGTTATCATTGCACTTTCTATCGCTACATCTGTGCCTGTACCCATTGCAATACCTACATCACTTTTTGCCAATGCTGGTGCATCATTTATACCATCACCTGCCATTGCAACCACTTTTCCCTTTTCTTGCAATTTCTCAACTTCTTTGAGTTTATCTTCTGGTAGCATACTGGCTTTAAAATCTGCAAGATTAAGTTCTGAAGCTACTGCTTGTGCTGTATCGTGATTATCGCCTGTAAGCATTATAACATCAATGCCTTTATCTTGAAGTATTTTAATTGCTTTGGCACTTGTTTCTTTTATTTTATCTCCTATGACTACATAACCAACAACGGTTTTATCTATCGACAAATAAGAAACTGTTTTACCCTGTTGTTGGTAAGATTTAGCTTCGTCTTTCATTTTAGAAGTAATATCTGCTTTGGCATATTCCATCATTTTTGGATTACCTAATGCTACTTTTTTATCGTTTATTATTGCTTCAACACCTTTTCCTGTGATTGCACTAAAGTTTTCAGATTTTATTATTTCAGCATTATGTTCTTTTCCATATTTAACAGTAGCTTCTGCTAATGGGTGTTCACTATTCGTATTTAATGAAACGATATATTGTAGTAGCTCTTTTTCGTTTAGAGTATCACTAAAAACACCTACTGTTTCTACTGTTGGTTTTCCTTCTGTAATTGTTCCTGTTTTATCAACTATAAGTGTATTTACCTTATCCATTTTTTCGAGAGCTTCGGCATTTTTAATCAATACACCGTTTTGAGCACCTTTACCCACGCCAACCATTACCGACATTGGTGTTGCTAAACCTAAAGCACAAGGACAAGCAATGATTAGTACTGCAATTGCATTGACCAATGCATATACATAAGCAGGTTCTGGTCCCCAAATTGCCCATACCATAAATGTGATTATAGAAATAAGAACTACAACTGGTACGAAATAACCTGATACCTTATCTGCTAAATTCTGAATGGGTGCGCGACTTCTACTGGCATCATTAACCATATGAATGATTTGAGATAAAAGCGTATCACTTCCTACTTTTTCCGCTTTCATTAAAAAGGATTGATTCCCATTAATTGTTCCGCTATTTACTTTATCTTGTTGTGATTTGTTTACAGGAATAGGTTCACCTGTAATCATAGATTCGTCAATGGTTGTTTCACCTTCTGTTATCACACCATCTACGGGAATTTTATCGCCTGGTTTTACTTTTAAAATATCATTTAATTCTATCTTATCGATACTGACTTCAACTTCTTCACCATCTATTATTTTTATGGCTTTATTAGGTGCTAACTTTAATAATTCTTTTACTGCCGAATTGGTTTTGCTATGCGCACGAGCTTCTAACAACTGTCCTAAAAGCACCAAGGTTAGAATAACCGTTGCTGCTTCAAAATAGACGTGTACTGCACCTGATTCTGTTTTAAACTGTGATGGAAAGACATCTGGAAATAACATACCAATAACACTAAATAGCCAAGCGACACCAGCACCAATACCAATGAGTGTAAACATATTGAGGTTCCACGTTTTTATACTTCTATAAGCACGTTCAAAGAACATCCAAGTCGCATAAAATACAACTGGAATGGATAAAGCAAACTGAATCCAATTCCAATATTTTTGTTCCATTATATCGTACAATGGATTGTTATTAAGCATTTCGCTCATTGCGATTATAAAAATTGGGAAAGTGAAAACGGATGCTATCCAAAACTTTTTCAATAGTTTTTTATAGGTTTTTTCTTCCGCTGATGCTTCAGGTTCCATTGGTACTAAATCCATCCCGCAAATAGGACAAGAGCCCTCTTCATCTTTTACAACTTCTGGATGCATAGGACACGTCCATTGCTGTTTGTTGATTGTGGTTAGACTTACTTCTTCGACTAAATCCATACCACAAACAGGACAGTCTCCTGGATCATCGTAGGTTTTGTCACCTTCGCAACGCATTGGGCAGTAGAACGTACCTGTGCCTTGTCCTTTTGGTTTTTCTTTTTTCTCTTGATTAGCATCAGGTCTTTGACCTGCTTTAAAAATGCTATATGTTCCCCCATCTTTTTCTAAAACCTCTTGAAACTTTTCAATTAGTATTTCTGGTTTCATATATATAGTAGCTTCGGCATTTTTTAAATTGACTGAAACACTTTTAACACCTTCAACAGAAGAAAGTGTTTTTTCTACATGAGCCTTACAGCCATTGCAGGTCATCCCATTAACTGGAAAAGTTCTTGTGATTAAGCCATTACCTTTATTTGGATGAATATGATATTTTGCTTTTTTTTCTTGTAGCGCTTTTTCAAAATTGTCTATTGAAATATGCGCTGTCATTTCTATGGTTGCTGTTGATGTTTCAAAATCAATCTCCACATTTTCTACTCCTTCCACTTCTGACAAAGCATTATTAACAGTTCTCATACATCCTTTGCAGGTCATTCCTTGAATTTGATATTTGTGTTTCATTTTTTCATTTTTTAAAAGTTTAACTCACAAAATTATTTTGACTGTATATTTTAAGCTTTTCTAATATTGGATACTTTTTATACAATTTTGTCCAAAGTTTTTCTGGTATCAATTTGTAAGCTCTTATAATCTGTCATAGACATACCTGTTATTTGTTTAAATTGTTTTGCTAAATGACTACTATTTTTATAATTTAAAGTGTAAGCGATTTCAGAAAAATTTAGTTTTTGCATTTGAATTAATTCTTTAACCTTTTCAATTTTTAGATTGATATAATACTTCTCTATGGTTATTCCTTCGTTTTTACTAAATGTTTTACTTAATGTTGTGTAACTTTTTCCTATTTCATTTTCGAGATAGGTTACAATAGTGTTGTCATTACTATTTTCTACATACTGAATTAGTTTTATCTTGATTTTTTCAATCAATGTATCTACTGGGTCTTTAATTAGTTCAAAACCCAAATCTTTAAGTTGTTTATCAAGCTTTTGATAGTTTATCTCTACCTTTTTATCAATTGTGATTTTACCAAGTTGTATGGTTTTGACTTCAATATTTTGATTATTGAATACATTAAGTATCGCCATTTTACAACGGTTACATACCATATTTTTTATGTAAAGATATTTTTTCATTAATTAAAATCTTGCCAAAAGACCACCACCCCAGCCATAACGATTATTGTAGTTTGCTTGTATTGAAAAATTTCTTGATAGTATATAAGAAAGACCTACTAACCATTGTGTTTCACTCTCAAAAGAACTGCCTCCTAAATCATTGACCCATCCAAAGTCTGCTCTATATTCGTATTCTCCCTCGAGGAAAATTCTTGGAAATAGGTAAAGTTCTCTATCAAGTCTTATCCTTGGGCGTAGCTGATTGTCCATACTCACATCTACATTGAACCTGTAGGGTGTAAAGTATTTTACACCAACAAGACCCACCGTATTGAACTCATCAAAGGAATTTGGTATTTCAGTTTCTGTATTCACTCCTACATAGAGACGTAACCAGTCATTAAGGTATCTGTCATAATTTATTTCGGCTTCAAGGTTTTTGTCATAATCAAACTCTGCCCTTAAACCAAATCCATTGCGGATATTGCTTGACATTAAAAAGAGTTCATTAAAATTTGAACCTCCACGCAACAATCCCCAAGAATAATAATGGTCTGTTTCATCAATTAATTTTTGAACAGGGAAATCTTTCATTCTTTCATCACGTGGCGTATCATAACTAAAAATACGAGCCATACCACCCATCATGTGATATAAAATGTGACAATGGAAAAACCAATCTCCGTATTCTTCATTATAAAACTCAATGACTACTTTTTGCATTGGTGGTACATTAACGGTATGTTTTAATGGGGAACGCTCTCCGTTTTCGTTAATTACCCTAAAATAGTGACCATGTAAATGCATTGGGTGGTGCATCATAGTAAGGTTATTGAAAGTAATACGAGTTACTTCGTTACTTTTAATTTTTATTTTATCAGTCTCTGAAAGAGGTACACCATTCATACTCCATATATATCGTTGCATATTTCCTGTAAGATTTAATAAAATATCATTTACAGGTAGGTCTGCATTGTAAGCCGTTTTTTCTTTTGCTTTTAAATGATTGTAATTAAAATAGTTTTTACGGTTTTCATAATTAAAAGAAGAGGTGTCTTTTGACATTTTGGACATATTATGATATTTGTGTGCATTTTTGTTATCCATCTTCATGTCCATTGAGTTATTCATTTGATCTTTATTCATAGACATCTTGTCGCTCATACTCATCTTCATCTTGCCATCTTTCATATTCATTTGCATGCCATAATTCTCTTTAAGATATTCAGGTGTTTTTTTGTTTTTATTACCAATTGTGGCAGGTGCCCCCATCTTCATATCCATTTTAGACATTTGTTTCATCATCTCTATTTTATCAGGTCTATCTATAGTTTTAGCAGGAAATAATGTTCCTTTTCCTATATGAAGTGATGTGTGTCCTGAACCGTCTTGTGCTGTTGCAGTAACCTCTAAAGTTCCTTCTGGAATGGTAACAATAACATCATAGGTTTCGGCAACACCAAAAAGAAAACGCTCTTTTAAAGTTGGAACAACATCTACACCATCACTTGACACCATCATCGGATTACCAGTCCCAAAATCCATCCAATAGTAAGTCGATGCAGAAGCATTTATAAAACGTAAGCGTACTTTTTCTCCTGATTTGAAATCTGGATATTTTGCCGTTTTTTTACCATTAGTTAAAAAAGCAGGATAATAAATGTCTGCAATATCTGCACCTTCCATTCTATCGCGCCAAAACTTAAATTGTGCGCCCAATGCACCTTCTTTTATAACTCTACTTAATGGTACAGCTGTCCCTTTTTTTACTTGATACCATTCGTTACCTCGTTTAAGGTTACGAAGCACATTCATTGGCTTTTCATAAGTCCAATCAGATAATAAAACAACTAAGTCTTTATCATACTCTAATACTTTTTCTTTTGGGTGAATGACTATAGATCCGTAAACTCCTTTCTGTTCTTGTAACATTGTATGAGAATGATACCAGTAGGTTCCCGATTGGTTGATAGGAATTCTATATTGAAATGTGGTGCCTGCTTTAATAGGTGGTGTGGTTAAATAGGGCACACCGTCATAAAAATTAGGAAGAATTAAACCGTGCCAATGAACAGAAGTTTCCACATCCATTTTGTTGGTAACATTAATAATGGCAAGGTCTCCTTCATTAAACTCTAAAGTAGGTCCAGGAATACTTCCATTAATAGTCATAGCATTTGCGCTTACGCCTCCAAGTGTCATTTTATTTTCTTCAATAGTTAGGTTATATTCTTTTATATTTCTTCCTTCTTCTTTTCTGTCATCGCCATTTGTTCCTACTTGGGCAAATGCAATTGATGTTAGGAATAAAAGAAGTATTGTATTAATGGTTTTCATTGTTTACTGAATTAAATAATTAATAATCGTCGTTTGGATGAAATAAGATTTAATAGATTCTATTTGATTTATTTGAAACTTTAATTGTAGCTCTTGAATGTCTAAAACATCATTAAAATCAATCGTTCCTGTTTCGTAGCTTTTGATTAAAATTTCTTCAGCATCTTTGGCTTGTTTTAAGTTCTTGGTTTGCGTAGCATAACTTATTCTTGCAGAAATTCGTTCATTAATCGCTTTACTTAAAAGCGTTTCCAAAGTGTTTAATCGTTCTTGTTTTTGAGCTGTTATTTCTTGCTGTTCTAACTCATTTTGCTTAGTTTGAGATTTATATTTTTTATTAAAAATTGGGATTGACACCGAAACCATTGGCATCACAATATCTTTACCGTTATCCGAGAAATTCATATCTGGTCTTTCAGAAACATTGATGTAGTCTAATCCAAAACCAATCATAGGACTGCTTTCTTTTTGGTTAAGTAATTCTGATTTTTCTATAGATTGATAAAGTTTGTCAAACTTTACTAATTCAGGATGTATAGATAAGTTTTCGGAATTAAATTTAAAGTCTTTCATTGGAATTGTTAAACTATCTAAAACCGATACATTTATTGTATTATCTCTATTTAAAAAGTTATTAAAATTAGTTTGTTCTGCTAAATACTTTCGTTGCAATACGTTTTTTAATTGTCTCAAATCGTTTTGTCGTATTTGTAAACGCAATACATCTACTGCGGATGCTTTACCAACTTCAACAAATGTTAAAGCCATTGTTTCGTAAGTTTCTAAAAGTTTAATATTATCACTTATTACATGCTGTTTTGCTTGGTTGGCATACAGATCGTAATAGGATTGTGATACCGAAGCCATTAATTTACGTTTTGCAATAACAATGTCTTGATATTTGGTGTCTGCCAATGCTGATATATAATCTTCACGCGAGCTAATAGTACCAAACCAAGGTAGCATTTGTTTAGCTGAAACCTTAAATCGTTGTGAACCAGTTCTTGTTTCAGGCTCGCTCACAAAATAGCCAACACCAAATTCTGTATTAGGAAGTGTGTTTACTTCGTTCACTTTTTCAGAAACTCTTTTGTATTGTATTTCAAATTTTTGAATTTCTGGATTATTGGCTAGTGCTTCATTTATTAGTATTTCTAATTGTTGAGCATTAGAAGTACTAAAAGCTAATAAACCAATAAGTGTATAAATTATTTTATTCATTTGTTTGCCCTTTTCAATTTAAACTCTTCTCTCCAGCTATATAATACTGGTACAATAAAATAAGAGGTAATGTCTATAACCATTCCTCCAAATATTGGAATCGCCATAGGTATCATAATATCACTTCCTTTTCCTGTGGATGTTAATACTGGTATCAGCGCCAAAATGGTAGTAACTGTTGTCATTAAACACGGACGAATACGTTTTTCGGCTGCTTGCAAAGCGGAAGTTCTAATGCTCTTTTTATCGGCAGGTTTTTCTCGCTCAAAAGTTTGCGTGAGGTATGTTGCCATAACGACACCATCATCTGTTGCAATACCGAATAGAGCTATGAAACCTACCCAAACCGCCACACTTAAATTGATGGTTTTCATATTGAAAAGTTCCCTCATATTTTCTCCAAACAAACTAAAATTGAAAAACCAATCTTGACCGTAAAGCCATAGCATAATAAAACCACCTGCAAATGCAACCGTTATTCCTGTAAATACCATTAGTGACGTAGTAACAGATTTGAACTGGAAATACAGAATCAAGAAAATAATAGCAAGTGCTAATGGAACGACAACGGACAATGTTTTTTCTGCTCGTAACTGATTTTCGTAAGTTCCTGTGAATTTATAACTAATGCCTTTAGGAACAGTTAATTCTCCTGAATCTATTTTCTGCTGAAACAATGCTTGTGCATTTTCAACAACATCCACTTCTGCAAACCCATCTAATTTATCAAACAACACGTAGCCAACTAAAAAGGTATCCTCACTTTTAATTACCTGCGGACCTTGCTCATACCTAATCGTCGCTAATTCGCTTAATGGAATAGGGCTTCCTTTTTCAACAGGAATATAAATACCTTTTATTTCGTCTGGATTACCACGCAACTCTCTTGGATAACGTACTCTAACAGCATAACGCTCTCTACCTTCAACCGTTTGCGTTAAAGCCATGCCACCTATTGC
Source organism: Kordia jejudonensis (assembly GCF_001005315.1). Classification (GTDB taxonomy): domain Bacteria; phylum Bacteroidota; class Bacteroidia; order Flavobacteriales; family Flavobacteriaceae; genus Kordia; species Kordia jejudonensis. Next base: position 17,882 of record NZ_LBMG01000038.1, on the reverse strand, counting down.
AACCTTTAGCACGTTTTGCACATCTTCAATTGACACACCATAACGTGCTATCTTTTCCCTATCAATATCAATGAGCAAATACGGTTTACCAACAATTCTATCTGCAAAAACAGCTTCAACCTTAACACCTTCTGCCTGTTTCAAAAGACTTTCTAATTGCAAACCAAACGCTTCAATTTGTTTTAAATCTTGTCCTTTTACTTTTATTCCCATTGGTGCTCGCATACCTGTTTGAAGCATTACCAACCTGGTTTCTATGGGTTGTAATTTTGGTGCGGAAGTAACGCCTGGCAATTTGGTAACTCTAACAATTTCATTCCAAATATCGTCTGGTGATTGTATTTCTGGTCGCCAATTCCTGTAGTATTCTCCATTATCGTCTTCAATTAGTTGAGACCTTTGGACATTAAATAAAGTTGATTTGATTATCACTTTGTTCTCGACTGCGCTCGAACTGACAGCTATATTTTCGTTATGAATTAAACGACCATCTTTTAATTTAAATAAACCGTCCTCATTTACTTTGTAACGTTGCCTTTTTCCTTCGGAATTTCGCATATATTCAGATTTGTACTTAATCATATTTTCATACATCGACAAAGGTGCTGGGTCTAAAGCCGATTCTGTTCGACCAGCTTTTCCAACTACGGTTTCAATTTCTGGAATAGTAGCTACTGCCATATCTAATTGTTGAAGCACTCTTTTGTTTTCTTCAACACCAGAATGTGGTAATGAGGTTGGCATTAATAAAAATGAACCTTCATTTAAAGATGGCATAAATTCTTTTCCAGTATTGTTCATTATCCAAATACCAGAAATAAGCACGGTAGTTGGTATCATTAAAAACAAAAGTTTGTTTGCTAAAGCCCAGTTTAAAATCTGTCCATAATACCTTCTGAAAATTGAAAATATTCCTAAAATTCCGAAGCAAATAATCGCTACAAAAATTAAGTTAATGAAGATGCTTCTGTCAAAACCTAGCGGTCTCCAATATTCAGTAAGTAAGAATACAATAGCAGCACAAGAGATGACAATATTAATAAGATTACTATTCTTTTTGTTCAGTTTTCCCGAAACTCCTAATAAACCTGTAACACCAAAAGCAATTAAAACTATACCTAACCAATATCCAACACCTATAATTGCGATTCCAGCAATTATTAAAGCACCATTTAAAATATGCTTAAAAGAATTTTTAAGTGATGTTTTTCTGAATAAATAAGCTGCAAATGGTGGAATTAAAAACAATGCAATGACTAAAGATGCTGATAACGCCATCGTTTTGGTAAAAGCAAGTGGTCTGAACAGTTTTCCTTCTGCACCAATCATTGTAAACACAGGAACAAAGCTGATAATTGTAGTTAATACCGCAGTTAAAATCGCTCCAGAAACTTCGGCTGTGGCATTATAAACCACTTCATTTGTAGGTAACTCTGTACCATCTTCTCGTAATCGTAATTTGTCATCATCGAGATGGCGAATCATATTTTCTGCTAGAATGACGCCTACATCTACCATAGTTCCAATAGCAATAGCAATACCAGAAAGTGCTACAATATTGGCGTCTACGTTAAACAGTTTCATAGTAACAAAAACCATTAAGACTGCAACAGGTAACAATCCAGAAATTAAAATAGAAGCTCTTAAATTGAAAACCATAACAATAATAACCAAAATGGTAATTAATATTTCTAGTGTCAATGCTTCATTAAGCGTGTCTAATGTTTCTTCAATAAGCTCTGTACGGTCATAGAAAGGAACGACTGTTAATTGAGATGTTCGTCCATCTGCCAATACTTTTGTTGGTAATCCACCTTTCAGTTCATCAATTTGCGCCTTTACATTGTTAATGACTTCCATTGGATTTGCTCCATATCGTGCCACTACAACACCACCAACCACTTCCGCACCTTCTTTATCTAATAAACCTCTTCGCGTTGCTGGACCTAATGATACTTTACCAATGTCTTTGATCTTAATTGAAGTAAAATCCTCTGAAGTCACTACAGCGTTTTCAATATCTTCAACAGATTTCACATAACCCAAACCACGTACTAAATATTCAGCTTGATTAATTTCTATAGTCTGCGCACCAATATCTTGATTGTTACTTTTTACCGCTTTTACAATCTGGTTTAAGTTAATGTTATATTGACGCATTAATTCTGGATTGACATCCACTTGATACTCCTGAACATAACCACCAATGGAAGCGACTTCAGAAACACCACTTGCAGAGGATAGCGCATATTTCACATAGTAATCTTGAATACTGCGTAATTCTTGTAAATCCCAACCACCAGTAACATTTCCGTTTTCATCACGTCCTTCAAGTGTGTACCAAAATATTTGTCCCAAACCTGTTGCATCTGGACCCAAAGCAGGATTAACACCTTCTGGTAATAAACCGCTTGATAATGAGTTTAGTTTTTCGAGAATACGACTTCTACTCCAGTAAAATTCTATGTCTTCTTCAAAAATGATGTAGATACTTGAAAAACCAAACATAGACGAACTACGAATGGTTTTTACTCCAGGAATACCTAACAAAGATGTTGTTAGTGGATAGGTAATTTGGTCTTCTATATCTTGTGGTGAACGACCATCCCACTTTGTAAATACAATTTGTTGATTTTCACCTATATCTGGTATGGCATCTACGGCTACAGGATTGCTTGGTAAAAATCCTGTATCCCAATTGAAAGGTGCATTTACTGTTCCCCATCCTACGAAAAGAACGAGTAGTAGTACTGCAACGAGTTTATTCTCTATAAGAAATTTGATTGCTTTATTAAGCATATAGTTTGATTATTAAACAGTTAGACATTGATGTTAGGAAAACACCGAATACAGTAAATTATCCTTATAAACTTATAAAGCCATAGGATAAAACAGTCTATTGTTTAAAAATCAAATTAAGTATGTCTCGTCAATCTTGTAGATACGCCTTATAACGAGTGGCGGTTTATATTCTTCGTAAGAAGATACATTGTTATCTAAACCTTCAAAGAGGTAAATATAGGTATGGACAAATGAAGCAATAAATACCTGTTGCTCAAACGTAATTTTGTCAAATTGCAGTTGTAATTCGTCCTGACCTTCTATTGCTAATTGTTTATCATCGCAACATTTTTTTTTAGTAATAGAGCATCCTTCGGTAGAGGGTTTTTCCATCTCCATACCGCAACCTTTGTCTTTATTAAAAATAGATGTTTCAACTAAGGTATCTCCGCAATAGTGTAAATTGATGGTAAATGACATTGTAGATACAAAAACTACAAATGCCATAATTATAACGAATATTTTGTTTAGAACCTTGTTCATCTTATTGCAAATGTACAAATTTTAATTAAACTCGACGTTTTTAAAAGTGAATTTAATACCCAAAAAAAGTAAAAATTGTTATTGTAAATTCATATTCATTTGTAAACTTTTTAGCTTTATTACTCAACTTACATATATTTTTTTGTCCAAATTCTTTGTTTTTTTGATGGTAAAAACTTTTAAAGTACTAAAAAGCGATTATTAGCAGAAATCCAATTTTAACTTTTTTAAAGTTTTTTTGCGTATTTTAATCAAAAAATTTTAAATAAAAATTTCAAAAAATCAGAATCACATATTTTTTTATTTAAAATTTACGGGAATTATTTAAGTTTTTATGATTGTCTAGTCCTAAATAACCGATACAGATACTTGATAAAATTCTGTCTTGATATTTAATAAGGTGGGGGTGATTTTTTTTAATTCAAATAAACAAAGAAAATTAAAGATTTATCCATATTTTTGAAACATATAACTTAATAAAATAAGAATACAAAAACGAATACGATTCAGCGTTAACCTGGCATTCTGCTTTTATTTACACATCTAACTATCAGTAGGTTATGATTTTTTAGATATAAAAGGAAAAGCCGAAAGCCTGACCGAAGAGCCATCGGAGGAAACGCCATAAACAACAGTATAATGTTACAATTACAATTTATTAGAGACAACAAAGCCGCAGTAATTGAAGCTTTGAAGAAGAGAAATTTTGATGCTACTGAAATTGTAAACGAAGTCGTTTCGTTAGACGAAGCACGTAGAAGTTTGCAAGTTGAGTTAGACAACACCTTAGCTTCCTCTAATAAATTATCCAAAGAAATTGGGCAATTATTCAAAAGCGGAGAGCCAAAGAAAGCTGGGATTTTACGTGAAAAAAGCACGCAATTAAAAGCAACTTCGGAAACGCTAAAGAATGATTTGAAAGAAAAAGAAGAAGCCGTTGCCCAACTTTTATATACCATTCCGAATGTACCAAATAGTATAGTTCCTGCGGGAAATAGCGAAGATGATAATGAAGAAGTTTTCCGTAAAGGAGACATTCCAACATTGCATGAAGGCGCACAACCACATTGGGAATTGGCTAAGAAATACGATATCATTGATTTTGAACTCGGAAATAAAATTACAGGCGCAGGATTTCCTGTGTACAAAGGAAAAGGTGCGCGTTTGCAACGTGCGTTAATTCAGTATTTCTTGGATAAAAATACCGATGCTGGCTACACAGAATATCAAGTACCACATTTGGTCAATGAAGCTTCTGGTTTTGGAACTGGTCAGTTGCCAGATAAAGAAGGACAAATGTATCATGTTATAGGCGATAATTTATACCTAATTCCAACGGGAGAAGTTCCTGTGACGAATATTTTTCGTGACGAATTGCTAAAAGCAGAAAGCTTGCCAATTTGTTGCACAGGCTACACACCTTGTTTCCGTCGTGAAGCAGGAAGTTATGGCGCACACGTTCGTGGACTAAACCGTTTGCATCAGTTTGATAAGGTAGAAATTGTCCGTATCGAACGTCCTGAAGATTCATATGCAGCATTAGACACCATGGTAGAGCATGTAAAGGAAATGTTAGAAGAATTGAAACTTCCATACAGAATTTTACGTTTGTGTGGTGGCGATTTAGGCTTTACAGCAGCGTTAACTTATGACTTTGAAGTGTTTTCTACGGCGCAAGATCGTTGGTTAGAAATTAGTTCGGTTTCTAACTTTGAGACATTTCAGGCTAATCGTTTAAAGCTGAGAATCAAAGATAAAGATGGTAAAAAGCAATTGGCACACACCTTAAACGGAAGTGCTTTGGCATTGCCAAGAGTTTTGGCAGGAATTTTAGAAAACTACCAAACGGAAAACGGAATTCAAATTCCTGAAGTATTACAGAAATACACAGGTTTCGATAGTATTTCATAAAGTTCATACTGCAATTATAAAAATTAAAAAAGATCGACAATGTATTTTGTCGATCTTTTTTGCTTTTTGCCGACAATTGAAGTATGTTTGTCATCCAAATCTGAACATACATGTATGTTACGTAATCCATAGGTTAATAGCTAGTACGTAACATGCAGAACTAAACACGAAATGCTATACACCCAAACCTAGTTTTAAATAGTTTTAATCTATGGAATTTTATAGCTGATAGAAATGCCCGAACAATATTCGGGCATTTTGTATTTTGAGAAGTTGTATCTGAAATTGAATCTGAAGTTGAAGTTGAAGTTGAAATTGAATCTGAAATTGAAGTACGAATTCACACAATACAAAAGCGCAGTCTAAAAATCTAAAAGCGATAGCGGTCTAACTTCTAATAACATTACAATTTATTTAACATACTTAAAGTCGAATTTAAAACTTAATTCCGTTTACAATCTTTTCCGAAGTATAGCAGGAATTTTTCGTTAAAAATTTTTGAAGCCTTGGAAAAAATTTAGAAAAATTCATGCGGTTTTAGTTTTTTTCAGAAAGAAAAACTAAAAATACCTCTGGAAAAGCGCACTTTCTTTTGTTTCTTTTCTTTGTGCGAGCAAAGAAAACGAAAATAAAAGCTGTTTTTTTTGAAATTTAACTTCAATGGAGTTTATATTAAACTAACGTTAACATACTTTATGTTATCTTTGAATAAAAGCTTTTCTATGCGTTATATTTTATGTTTACTCATCAGTTTGGGAATGTACAGCACTACATTGGCACAAAATGATGCATTGGCGCGTCAATATTATGAAAAAGGAGAATACAAAAAAGCAATTGTCGCTTTTGAAAAACTCTACAAAGAATCGCCGCGTAAAATCAATTATTTCATTGGAATCGTCAATAGTTACCAGCAAATGGAAGACTTTGATACTGCCGAAAAACTACTATTAGAAGCAATTCAAAAGCCCAAAGCGAGTCCTATATTATTTGTTGAAACTGGCTTTAATTATGATTTGAAGAAAGATTCGATTAACGCAAAAAAATATTACCAAAAAGGAATTGAATATACCGAATCTAAAATTTCGGCTTCCTATATCGTTGGACGTGCTTTTGAAAGAAAGTCATTGCTTGATTATGCATTGCGCGTTTACCAACAAGCACGTGCGGCAAATCCAAATTATAATTTTCTCAACAATATTGCTAGAATTTATGGCGAAAAAGGAGACATCGAAAAAATGTTTTCAAGCTATTTGGATTTAATCAAAGATCGTGTAGAACAAAAAGGATATGCACAACGGATTATTAGTCAGTTTTTACGAAATGATCCCAATGATGAAAACAATATTCTCTTCCGAAAAATTTTGCTCAAACGCAATCAACAAGAACCAGATTTATTGTGGAATGAACTCTTGAGTTGGTTGTTTATTCAACAAAAACAATACAAAAGAGCATTTATCCAAGAAAAGGCAATCTACATGCAAGGCGATGCTTCTTTGCAACGGATTTTTGACTTGGCGCGCATGAGTATTGAAGATAATGACGACGAAACGGCACGTGAAGTGTTGACATATATTATTGAAAAATCAAATCAGAATGAAACGATTATTCGTGCTTCACAATTGTTAATTCAGCTCGATATTGAGTCTGTAACAAACGGAAATTACGAAGAAATTCAAAAACGATTTGACGAACTTTTTACAGAATATCCGCGCGACTACCGAACGGTTTTGTTGCAACGTGATTACGCAAACTTTATGGCGTTTCAGAAAAATCAACCAGATGCTGCAATTACGTATTTAAAAGAAACCATTCAGCAACCGCTAAACAAACGACAGCTTGCCACCGTAAAATTGGCGCTCGGCGATATTTTGGTATATCAAGAACAATTCAATCAGGCGTTAATTTACTTTTCACAAGTTCAAAAAGCCTTGAAAAACGATATTATTGGACAAGAAGCACGGTATCGAGTGGCGCGCACGAGTTATTACAAAGGCGACTTTGCTTGGGCAGAAACACAGCTAAAAGTTTTAAAATCGTCGGTTTCACAACTCATTGCAAATGATGCTTTAAAGTTGAAATTAATTATCTCAGACAATTCCTTAGAAGATTCTACACAAACAGCCTTGAAAAAATACGCGAAAGCAGATTTATTGGCGTATCAATTAAAAGAAACAGAAGCCATCAATACCTTAGAAGATATTTTACAAAATCATAAAGGCGAAAAAATTGAAGATGAAGCTTTGTTGATGCAAGCCGAATTGTACGAAAAACGAAATGAGTTTGACAAAGCACGATTGAACTACAAAAAAATCATTGAGTTTTTTAAAGATGATATTTTGGTAGACGATGCATACTTTGCGATTGCCAACTTGTACCTTACCGAATTTGATGATCCTGATACAGCAAAAGATTACTTTGAAGAAATCATTTTCAATCATCAAGACAGTATTCACTACGTAGAAGCACAAAAAGCCTATCGAAAGTTACGCGGCGACACAATTAATTAGTGGCTGTTTTCCCTTTCTGAAATTTAAAAATCGTAATTTTGTACTCAAATTACAAAACACAGCTATGTACATTTATAATGTAACGATCAATGTTGACGAAAGTATTCACGAAGCGTTTTTAACTTGGATAAAAACACATATTCCTGAAGTTTTAGCCACAGGTAAATTTACAAGTGCGCGACTCGTCCAAGTGATGGTCGAAGAAGAAATGGGCGGAACTACGTATGCCGTACAATACACTGCAACCTCAAAAGAAAATATAGAAGCATATTACAATGAAGATGCAACGCGTTTGCGAGAAGATGGTATGAAAAAATTTGCTGATAAAATGCTCGCATTCCGCACAGAACTCAGTGTAATTCAAGATTTCACAGCATAATTATTGACTTTAGACACATGAAAGAGAAACGATATTATTCACAATTTTCATACTTTATCAAAATACTGTTCATTGTTATTTTACTAGGTTTGGCATTCTATTTTATCACGGAAGCATCAGATCTAATTGCAGAAAAACTTAGCAGAGCACTTCGAAAAAATATGGTTGCTACAGAATATGTATTGAATGCTTTCGTGGGTATCATTCTCTTACTCGCCATTCTTTTAGTGATTGTGAGAGGAAAACCGCAAGTTACCATCAATGCAACAACACTTCGCACCAACCGTTTTAAAAGAGATTTCTCGGAAATAAAATCATATCACAAAGGCAAAGGTGGAAGCGAACCGTACATTATTTCAAATGATGGAAAACAATTAGACATTGAACTTTCTTGGTTTTCAAAAAAAGATAGAACCGAAATCGAATCACTGATCATTCAACAAATAGAAACTGCTAACTTATAATAAGAAATGTCAGATAAAGTAAGAGCAAAAAAACACTTAGGACAGCATTTTCTAAAAGATGAAGAAGTTGCAGAACGAATTGCGGATACACTAACGCTAAACAAGTATAAAAACGTGTTGGAAATTGGTCCAGGAATGGGCGTTTTGACGAAATATTTGTTAGACAAACCCATTAAAACCTACGTTTGTGAAATTGATACAGAATCCGTAACCTACTTACGAGCTCACTATTTGCAGCTTTCGGATAGAATTATTGAAAAAGATTTTTTAAAGTACGATCTTACACAAACATTTCAGCAAGAACCATTTGCCATTATTGGAAACTTCCCGTACAACATTTCCACGCAAATTGTGTTCAAAACCTTAGAAATGCGCGATCAAATTCCTGAATTTAGTGGCATGTTTCAAAAAGAAGTGGCGCAACGTATTTGTGCATCACATGGAAACAAAACCTACGGAATTCTATCGGTTTTAACGCAAGCTTTTTACGAAGCAGAATACCTTTTTACGGTTCCGCCAGAGGTGTTCAATCCGCCACCAAAAGTAGATTCGGGCGTTATGCGACTCATTCGAAAAGAAAATTACACACTTCCGTGCGATGAAAAATTATTCTTTAGAGTTGTCAAAACTGCCTTTCAACAACGAAGAAAAACACTTCGAAACAGTTTAAAAACATTCAATCTTTCCGATAATTTAAAAGAAGATACTATCTTTGGGCTTCGACCTGAACAATTAGCTGTTCAAGGATTCGTAGATTTAACCATCAAGATAGCAAATGATTCCGTTTAAACTCAGTAATGAACTCATTGCGCAAGTAGCAGCGCATATTGAGAACAAAAAAGATTCACTACTTCTAGAATTACTAGAAGAGGTTCACTATGCGGATATTGCAGAAATCATTGATGAACTAAATCTTGAAGAAGCAACGTATATCATCAAACTGTTAGACAGTGAAAAAACATCCGATATTCTTACGGAAGTTGATGATGATGTGCGTGAAAAAATTCTTGAAAATCTTTCTGCCAAAGAAATTGCCGAAGAAATTGACGAACTCGATACGGATGATGCCGCAGATATTATTTCGGAACTTCCCGATGAGCGAAAGCAAGAAGTAATTTTAGAGTTAGAAGACAGAGAACATGCCAAAGAAATTGTAGAATTACTTCGCTATGATGAAGATTCTGCTGGTGGATTAATGGCGAAAGAATTGGTAAAAGTCAACGAAAACTGGAATGTACTGACCTGTGTAAAAGAAATGCGAAAACAAGCAGAAGAAGTAACACGCGTACATTCAATTTATGTCGTTGATGATGATGATATTCTAAAAGGACGATTATCGCTAAAAGATCTACTAACAACTTCTACTCGTACAAATATTAGTGATGTATACATTCCGAAAGTAGATTATGTAAACATAAACGACAAAGCAGAAGATGTTGCCAAAGTAATGTCGAAATACGATTTGGAAGCCATTCCTGTCGTTGACGAAATGAAGCGTTTGGTCGGTCGTATTACCATTGATGATATTGTAGATGTTATCCGTGAAGAAGCGGAAAAAGATTACCAATTAGCAGCAGGTATTACACAAGATGTAGAAGCCGATGATAGCATTTGGGAACTCACACGCGCACGTTTGCCTTGGTTATTTTTAGGATTACTTGGCGGAATTGGTGCAGCAGCCATCATGGAAGGTTTTGAAGGAATGATTAGTAAATATGCCATTCTTTTCTTCTTTACACCTCTAATTGCAGCAATGGCTGGAAATGTAGGTGTACAATCGAGCGCCATTATTGTACAAGGTTTGGCAAACGACGATTTGAAAGGAAGTATCAAAAATCGCTTGATAAAAGAAATGTTATTGGCCACACTAAATGGAATTGCCTTAGCAATTATTCTATTTATAGTTGTTTTAATTTGGAAAGATAGTTTTTTAGCTGCTTTAGCCATCTCAGTTTCCTTAATCATTGTCATTATTGTTGCAGGAATTATAGGAACGTTTATTCCATTATTCTTAGACAAGCGCGGCATTGATCCTGCCATCGCTACAGGTCCATTTATTACTACAAGCAATGATATCTTCGGAATTTTAATTTACTTCATGATTGCCAAATTGATTATTGGTATCTAAAAAAAAGCGAGCCGAAGCTCGCTTCTAAACCCAATATGTCATGAATAACTTTTTAGGTTTCAATTAAAAATGTACGCTTTGGTAACAAACAACTGCTTCTTAGCAAATAAAAAGCGGATTGCATGATAAATCACAAGACCCATACATAAATGATAAATCACATGTGTAATCATTGATACTTTGAACAGTATGACAATCTTCTGGATAACAAGATATGTCTTTTGTAGGTCGAATCACTTTTCCTCCACTTAATTTTGTATGATTAAATCGAGAAATAGCATGCTTGTTCAGTTTTAATGATTTTAAATTTTTTTTCTTCATAATATAATATTTTTTAAATCGTTAATGATGAAACAAATGAAGCACTATTTTTGTAGTTAAAAAAGGAAAGCAAACCGTGATTATCGAATTAACGGACTGAAAATCAAGGTTTTGCAGAAAAAGTAACTTATATATAACATTCTGAATATCAATACTATAAAACAACACTAAGCCGACAATTATCGAATACAAGGTTACAAACGAAATGGAAAATCATACAATTAGAAAAGCAGTTCCCGCTGATGCAAAATTTATATCCTTATTGGCAAAAATCAACTTTTCAGAGTCCTTCAGTAATTTATTTGCTTCCGAAGAAGAACTTAGACGGTATATTGATCAAAAATTTTCTGTGGAAAAAATGAAAGATTCGCTTCAAAAAAGTGAAAATGTATTTTTGATTGCTTACGCACATACGCTTCCCGTAGGATACGCAAAACTTAAAAAAAATATTCCCGTTCCTGATACGGCATATAAAGAAGCGGCAGAACTTCAAAAACTATATATTTTAAAAGATTACATTTCAAATGGAAACGGTTTAAAATTAAAAATAGATTTTTTTGAAGAAATTCAGAAACTTAGTATTAAACGTGTTTGGTTAAAAGAATTGCACACAGATCAACATACACTGAATTTTTACAATAGACACAAATTTTACAAACATCACACACAATCATTCACTATCGGAAAAGAAGACTTTGTTTTTAATATTATGATGAAAACCCTTGATCATTAATTCATAGTCAATTTTTTTAAAATTTATAAAGTGTATTTCTTCTAAACACACTACTTCAAAATATAAAACCCTGACTAACAGCCTTTCAAAATATAATTATATAACAATTAGCAAAAAATATGTAACGTAAAAAACTTGAATGATGTGTAATTTTACAGTCTAATCAACAAAAAAAATAGATATGATAAAGACTTTAGGATTTATAATGACAATCGGAGCAGCAATAGCACTTATATTAGGCGTATTATCAATTTTTGGAAACATGAGCATGGGAAGTGCTACTTGGCCAATGACAATTTTGGGAGTAGTTTTCTTCTTTGCAGGAATCGGACTTTTAAAATACCGAAAAGATACAGATGCCATTCAAGCAGAAAACAGCTAAACGCTAGTAACAGCTCATAATCATCATCAAAAAACATAAAAAACTTAGTCTCACTTTACCCATGTGAGGCTTTTTTTATGCATAAATAAAAAGCATACAGGTGAAAACCTGCTGAGATTCTAAAAATTTTCGTCAAAAAAAAGTACTTTAGTCACATGAATACAATCAACATCAAAGAAAAAATTGCCCTTGTAAACACACAATGGCATCCGCATCAAATTGCTACTGTTGACGATATGCAAGTCATTTTGGCAAAAATTAAAGGCGAATTTGTTTGGCATGCACACGAAAATGAAGACGAACTTTTTCAAGTCATTAAAGGAACATTATATATGAAATTTCGCGATAAAACGGTAACCGTTAAGGAAGGCGAATTGATTGTTGTGCCAAAAGGTGTAGAACATTGTCCTGTAACCAAAGACGGCGAAGAAGTACATCTTTTATTGTTTGAAAAACGATCTATAGCACATACTGGCGATGTAAAACACGAACTTACACAAGCCAATTACCCAAAAATTTAAATCAAAAATTTATTCCTGTGAAGATATTACATCTTGATGAAAATCATCCATTACTTATATCACAATTAGCAGATTTAGGTCATACCAATCATGAAGATTACACATCATCAAAAGCAGAAATTGAAGCCAAAATTCACAACTACGATGGCTTTATCATTCGCAGTCGGTTTCGTATTGATGCAGATTTTCTCACGAAAGCAAAAAATCTAAAATTCATTGGAAGAGTTGGCGCTGGTTTGGAAAATATTGACTGTGAATTTGCAGCACAACAAGGAATAAAATTGATTGCTGCGCCTGAAGGAAATCGAAATGCCGTTGGCGAACATGCATTGGGCATGCTGCTCTCTCTACTAAACAAACTCAACAAAGCAAACAAAGAAGTCCGCGAAGGAAAATGGTTGCGCGAAACCAACAGAGGTTTCGAATTAGATGGACAAACTGTTGGACTCATTGGATATGGAAATATGGGAAAAGCATTTGCAAAAAAACTTCGTGGTTTTGATGTAACTGTTATTTTTTATGATTTAAAAGAAAATATTGGCGACGAAAATGCTACACAAGTGTCACTTTCAGAATTGCAACAAAGAAGTACGGTATTGAGTTTACACACGCCGCAAACGCCACGAACACTGAATATGATTAACGTAGAGTTTATCGAAGGTTTTCAGCATCCGTTTTGGTTTATCAATACGGCAAGAGGAAAAAGTGTGGTAACCAAAGATTTAGTCGCAGCATTACAAACTGGAAAAATTTTGGGTGCAGGTTTAGACGTATTAGAATATGAAAAAAGCTCATTTGAAAATCTATTCAATGAGGATCAAATGCCAGAAGCATTTCAATACTTAATTCAGGCAGAAAATGTATTACTTTCTCCACATGTTGCTGGTTGGACAAAGGAAAGTAAAGAAAAATTAGCGCAAACCATTGTAGATAAATTTACAGCATACTATCACTAAAGTGAAAAAAACAGTTTTCATTTTTACGACCTTAATCATTGCATTGCTTGTATTGTTTCAACTCAGCAAATTTTCTGTGATGCAAGGAAATTCATCCTTAGAATTTAGCATTGCCGCAGTTGCTGTAATTTTTCTGTTTGTTGGTATTTACATTAACAAACAACGCGAAGCAAAAAATAATACTTCTACATCAAACACAAATACAGAAAAACAAACCGTTGATTACACACAAATTGAAACTTTAGGACTTAGCAAACGTGAATATGAAGTATTGTGCAAATTAGCACAAGGACACACCAATAAAGAAATTGCTTCACTCCTATTTATTTCAGAAAGTACGATAAAAACGCACGTTTCTAATCTCTACGTCAAACTTGATGTAAAGCGTCGCACACAAGCCATTCAAAAAGCGAAAGAGCTTCAAATACTACCTATTTCCTAAAATTACTACCTTCGTATGATGAAATTGGTACTTTCGTATGAGTCATGATTTCTAAGCTAGTCATACTTTTGAAGTGTTCAATTTTTTAAACTTTTACACATATGAAAAATACAGTATTAAAATATGGATTGTATGGTTTTCTAACCGCTTTTTTGCTATTCTTTATCGCATTATATTTTGGTCAAGGACTTTCGTTTAAAACACAAGAAATTCTTGGCTATGCTACGATGATAATTTCCTTAAGTTTTGTCTATTTTGGCATCAAACACTATAAAAATTATGAATTAAATGGTGAAATAAGTTTCAAAACAGCTTTCGTTGTTGGCGCGCTCATTTCTCTCTGTACAGCTATTGGTTTTGGACTGATGGATGCAATTTACATTACACAAATAAATCCTGATTTTGCAGAACAATACTTAGCGTACGAATTTAATTTGTTAGATGCACGAACCGATTTATCGCTGGAAGATATCAAATTTGAAAAACTATCATTACAAAAACAAAGTGAAGCTTATGGAAATCCGTTCACCGTATTTTTTGTCATGACGATGATGGTTTTCGTCATTGGAGTCATCATTTCACTACTTTCAGCAATCCTTTTACACAAAAAAGAATAACCTCATAACAACAATAAAAAACGAATACAGTATGAAAAATAGAGTAACAGGTTTAGGCGGATTCTTCTTTAAATCAGAAGATTCAAAAAAACTCAAAGGTTGGTACGGAAAACACTTAGGCTTACCTGTAGACGATTACGGTTGTACATTTTGGTGGAAAGATAAAGACGGGAACGATTGTTCTACACAATGGAGTCCTTTTGCAAAAGACACTACTTATTTTCAGCCAAGTGAAAAACAATTCATGATGAATTTTAGAGTCGAAAATTTAGTGGAATTACTAGCCGTCTTAAAAAAAGAAGGTGTTACTATTATTGGCGAAATTGAAGAATACGAATATGGTAAATTTGGTTGGATTCTGGATCCTGAAGGAAATAAAATAGAATTGTGGGAACCTAAAGATGATGCTTTTAAATAATTTGGATACATAAATGTATATACTGATTCAACTATGTAACAATTTGTGATTATTGTAAACTAATTAGAATAAAACAATGATTACAAACATAGTAGAGTTATAAAAATTCAAAAAAAACCTTTATTTTTAGACTCCAATCAAAAAAGCTGAATTATGAGTGATGACAACAAAGAGTTAGACAAGAAAATAGAAGATACTGCGCAGGAAGCTTCAAAAAAAGCCGAAACTATTAAAGATTCAGCAACAGAAAAAGCACAGGAAGTAAAAGAAGAAACTACAGAAGCGACTGGAAATAAAATTGACGAAATTAAAAGTGAAGCCAAAGAAGCCTTTATAGGTGTCAAAGAAAAGGCCACCGAATTTACAGGAGAAGCCAAAGAAAAAATTAGCGAATACGCTGACGTAGCCAAAGAAAAAGCGGCTGACTTCGCAGAAGATGCAAAAGAAGCATTTGGTGATGCAAAAGAAAAAGCTACCGAATTCGCAGGAGAAGCCAAGGAAAAAATTAACGAATACGCTGATGTAGCCAAAGAAAAAGCGGCTGACTTTGCAGAAGATGCGAAAGAAGCGATTGGTGATGCAAAAGAAAAAGCTACCGAATTTGCAGGAGAAGCCAAGGAAAAATTTGAAGAATACTCAGAAGTTGCCAAGGAAAAGGCCAGTGAATTTTCAGAAGAAGTAAAAGAAGCATACGAAGATGTAAAGGAAAAAGTAAGTGAGTTTACAGAAGAAGCGAGCGAACGCATTGAAGACTTCACAGAAGAAGCCAAAGAAACCATTGAAGAAACTAAGAAAAAGACAAAAAGCTTCTTTCAACGTTTGTTTGGAAAATAATCAATATCAAACCATAACATAAAAAATAAAAACGAAAAAGCTGGGAATATTTCCAGCTTTTTTTATCTTTATTGTAATATTACATTATAATAATTGTTATGGGAATTACAAAAAATCACATCTTTGATGACTATCAAAATCAAACAGCTTTAATTACGAAAGTTTTAGGACATCCTGCGCGTATTTCCATTTTACAACACATCAGCAAAAACGAATATTGCAATTGCAACGAATTGGTAAAAGCTACAGGATTGGCGCAACCAACGATATCGCAACATCTTTCCGAAATCAAAAAAATAAAATTACTAAAGCAGAAAAATCAAGGGAAAAATATCTTTTATGCTATTGATACTGAATTGCTCAATCAATACCGTAGAACTATCAATGATTTCTTTGTGAAGATTCAAGTGAATTGCCAATCGAAAAGTTAGTCCATTATCCTATGTTAAAATAAGGTCATTTTTTCAAAACGATGCTTCCTTTCATAACTCTTCTACTTACTTTTGTGACTAAATTTGATTAGTTTTTGAAGATTCTTTACTTTAATAAGTGTGTCTGTTCTTCAAATTTTAGTCACAAACCTACCATAAAATTATGAAAAATGTACTTGTGCTTTGTACGGGAAATTCCTGTAGAAGTCAAATAGCAGATGGATATCTGAACCATTTTGCAAAAGAAAAAGCCACTATTTACAGTGCAGGAATTGAAACGCATGGCGTCAATCCGAAAGCAGTTGCCATTATGAAACTAGATGGAATTGATATCTCTGAAAATACTTCTAACAACGTTTCTGAATATTTAGATATTGATTTCGATTTCATCATTACTGTTTGCGATCATGCACATGAACACTGTCCATACATTCCAAGTAAAAACGCCAAACGCATTCATCAGAATTTCTTTGATCCTTCAAAAGTAACTGGCTCGGAAGAACAAATTTTTAACGCGTTTAAGAAAGCAAGAGCACAAATTAAAGCGTTTTGTGAAGAGTTTGTTGCTACGGAATTGTAGTTTTCTTGGGTCTTGGGTCTTGGGTCTTGGGTCTTGGGTCTTAAAAATATCTTTCTTCATTTAAAATAAATGCCTTTTAGGTACTTCTCGATACAAAATTTCTTGGGAAATTTCACTCGAAGTGACGTTGCTTGTTGTTCGTTGTTCGTTGTTCGTTGTTCGAAAATTAAACTTTTCAACTTATAAACAAACACACTGCTTTCATTGTTCAAGGTTCTATGTTCAGGGTTACTGCTGAGTACTTTTACATTCTGAATTCTTTATTCATTATTCGGTGTTTGGTGTTTGGTGTTTGGTGTTTGTTATTCAAAAATTAAACTTTTCAACTTATAAACAAACACACTGCTTTCATTGTTCAAAGTTCTATGTTCAAGGTTGCTGCTGAGTACTTTTACATTCTGAATTAATTATTCGTTATTCGGTGTTTAGTGTTTGGTGTTTGGTGTTTGTCCAGAATACTTCTCAATTCTGAATTCGGTGTTCGGTGTTCGGTGTTCGTTATTTGTTCAGAACACTTCTCAATACTCAATTCTCATAGCTCAATACTAATTTTTCTATTCGGTGTTTGTTGTTGGTTGTTTGTCCAGAATACTTCTCAATTCTGAATTCTGAATTCGGTGTTCGGTGTTCGTTATTTGTTCAGAACACTTCTCAATACTCAATTCTCATAGCTCAATACTAATTTTTCTATTCGTTATTCGGTGTTTATTGTTGGTTGTTGGTTGTTAACTGTTAGTTAGTTTATTTATTTTGGGTAATTTTATTTTCAAACACCTTATTTATAGGGACTTACACTTATTTTCTTAAAATGCTATTTTCTTGATTTTTATAAGAGTACCGCCAAAGAGTACCGTTTTACTATTTTTTTAATCTTCAAATATATCTAATTCTTTAATGGCTTTATCTACGATTCGCTCGTCAATATAATGCTTTT
>NZ_LBMG01000037.1 GCF_001005315.1 Kordia jejudonensis | reverse complement strand
TTTTGCAATTTTACATAAACTTTTAAACGAATATACTGCATTCATTGTTCAAGGTTCAAGGTTACTGCTTAGTACTTTCGTAATTCAGAATTCATAATTCATAATTCGTTATTCTTTATTCTTTATTCTTTATTCTTTATTCTTTATTCAAAAAAAAACATTTATAATTTAAAATTCAACATTTAGCATTCAACTTTCCTAATTCTGATGTTCAATACTTTTATACGCTTCAATTACTTTTTTGACTAATCTGTGACGAACCACATCTTTGTCATCCAAATAAATGATTCCAATACCTTTAATATCTTTTAAAACGAGTAATGCTTCTTTTAAACCAGAAATTACACGTCTTGGTAAATCT
Source organism: Kordia jejudonensis (assembly GCF_001005315.1). Taxonomy (GTDB): domain Bacteria; phylum Bacteroidota; class Bacteroidia; order Flavobacteriales; family Flavobacteriaceae; genus Kordia; species Kordia jejudonensis. The sequence goes on along the minus strand of NZ_LBMG01000037.1, from coordinate 67,365 downwards.
ATCTGTCCAGGATCGCCCGTCAGCATAAATTTTGCATTTTTCCCCATACGCGTCAAAAACATCTTCATTTGCGCATGTGTTGTATTCTGTGCTTCATCCAAAATTACAAATGCATTATCCAGTGTACGACCTCGCATAAATGCCATTGGCGCAATTTGAATGGTTCCATCTTCAATGTATTTGGCTAATTTTTCTGGCGGAATCATATCGCGCAATGCATCATACAACGGTTGCATGTACGGATCTAGTTTTTCTTTTAAATCGCCCGGTAAAAAACCTAAACTTTCGCCCGCTTCTACCGCAGGACGCGTTAATATGATACGTCTTACTTCTTTATTCTTCAAAGCTCTTACCGCTAATGCAACTCCAGTATATGTTTTTCCTGTTCCTGCTGGACCAATAGCAAACACCATGTCGTTTTTGTTCATTAACTCAACTAACTTGCGTTGATTTGCCGTAATGGCTTTGATGAGTTTTCCATTAGTTCCGTGTACTATGGTTTCTCCGCTTGACGCAGAAGTGTCATAATCTTTAGCACTTTCGCTAGTTAAAACACGTTCAATAACGTTTTCATCAATTTTATTGTACTTGCCAAAGTGTTCCATTAACATCATCAGACGCTTATCAAACTCTTCTAATAAAGCTTCATCTCCGTAAGCTTTTATCTTGTTTCCTCTGGCTACAATTTTGAGTTTTGGGAAGTATTTCTTTAGTAATTCTATGTTGGTATTTTGATGCCCAAAAAACTCTCTTGGACTGATCTCAGAAAGTTCAAAAATAATTTCGTTCAAAAGCGACTCGTATTAAGGTTAGATTTCCGTTTTGTTTTTTTAGATTTGCATAACAAACTTACCATTTTTTAATAGATTTAACTTAAAAAAATATCAACAATTCGTCAATGGCAATTATAACACTGACAACTGATTTTGGGGAAAAAGACCATTTTGTGGGCGCAGTTAAAGGAGCTATATATAGTGAGCTAGAAGATATTCGTATTGTTGATATCTCGCATAGCATTAGTCCTTTTAACATCACAGAAGCTGCCTACGTTATTCAAAATGCGTTTAATAGTTTCCCAAAAGGAAGCATTCATCTTATTGGTATCGATTCTGAATTGAATCCTGAAAATAAGCATATTGCTTTGAAATTAGACGATCATTATTTTGTATGTGCCAATAACGGAATTATGAGTTTGATCGCTGCTGAGATCGTTCCTGAAAAAATTGTTGAGATCAATATTCACGATCGTATTGAAACAAATTTTCCCGTGTTAGATGTTTTTGTCAAAGTTGCTTGCCACATTGCACGCGGCGGAACATTAGAAGTGATCGGAAAAACAATTCCTGATATAAAACACCTAACAGGCATAAAACCTGTAGTAAATACCGATGAAACGCAAATTATCGGAAACGTGATTTATATTGACAATTATGGAAATGTTGTGACAAATATTACCCGAAAACTGTTTAGAGATGTTGGAAAAGGACGAAATTTTGAAATCTCGGCACGTAATTATAAATTTAAACGCATTCACGAACGCTACAGCGATAGTATCAATTTTACGGTAGAAAAACACAAACGTGAAGAAGATGGCAAAAAGTTAGCGTTGTTCAATTCTGGTAATTTTTTAGAATTGGCAATTTATAAAAGTAATCCGCAAACCGTTGGAAGTGCTTCTACGCTATTTGGCTTGCGATTTAGAGATACAATAACCATTAATTTTATATCCTAAAATAGTTTATGTTTGTACGAATTGTAAAAATGAGCTTTCACAAAGAAAATATTCCTGCATTTTTAGAAATGTTTGATGAAAAGAAAGCAGCTATTAAGAACCGAAAAGGTTGTGAATTTTTAGAATTATATCAAGATAAAACAAATCCTGAGATATTCTTTACTTACAGTCATTGGAATCATCCTGACGACTTGGAAGCGTATCGAAATTCAGATTTGTTCAAAAATGTTTGGAAACAAACCAAAGCAATGTTCAACGATAAACCTTTTGCATGGAGCGTTGATACATTGGTAAGTTTATCCTAAAAAAATACATTCATACATTCTAAAATAGAATGATTAGTAAAAAAATATGTTAAGATCATTATACTACAAATTATCGCCCAAACAACGATTATTACTGAGACGAGTAGTATATTTCCCTGTTGATCTTTTTCGGAAACGTCACGAACTCGAACCGCCAAAAGGATACGTATATACAGGTCCTGGAAATTATATTGAAATCGGCGAATTGTTCTTTGCATATTTTAAAACGTATGGAAATATTCAACCCAATAGCCGCATTTTGGACATTGGCTCAGGAATCGGTCGTATGGCAATTCCGTTTACAAAATTCTTAACTTCCGACGGAACATACGAAGGTTTTGATGTTGTAAAACAAGGTGTAGATTGGTGTACGGAACACATTTCGTCAAAATATCCAAACTTTCACTTTAAACATACACCGCTGAAAAATGATTTGTACAACCTAAATACAAATGAAGAAGCTAAAAATTTTATATTTCCGTATGAAAATAAAAGTTTCGATTTTGCGTTTCTAACATCAGTGTTTACACATATGATGCCTATTGACGTTTTGCATTATTTGGGAGAAATTCACAGAGTGTTGGACACTGAAAAAATATGTTTTGCAACGTTTTTTATTTTGGATGAAACGTCTAAAAAACAAATGCAAACTAGCAAGATGAATTTTAGTGTACAGCACGGAACATATGCGCTGATGGATGAAAAAGTAAAAGAAGCCAATGTTGCTTTTGATAAAGACTATATTTTTTCAGAGTTTGAAGCAAAAGGCTTTGAAATCCTTCACTTTTTTCCAGGGACTTGGTCAGGAAGAACTGAAAATACGCTATCATACCAAGACATTATTGTATTAAAAAAGAACTAAATGCTCGCCATACTTAGAAAAGAAATCAACTCGTTTTTTTCCTCGTCCATAGGATATTTGGTCATTGCTTTATTTTTAATCCTAAACGGATTGTTCTTATGGGTTTTTAAAAGTGACTTCAATATTTTCGATTACGGATTTGCAGATGTAACCCCATTTTTCACACTAGCACCTTGGATATTGATTTTTTTAATTCCTGCCATAACCATGCGAAGTTTCTCAGAAGAAAAACGCTTAGGAACGTTGGAATTATTACTGACTAAACCAATTTCAGGTTGGCACATTGTATTAGGAAAATATTTTGGTGCTTTTGTGTTGATTCTCGTGGCGCTCATTCCAACATTATTATATGTGTACACGGTCTATAGTTTAGGAAATCCTGTTGGGAATTTAGATGTCGGTAGTACACTTGGCTCCTACTTCGGATTGTTATTCTTAATTGCAGCATATACAAGTATTGGCGTATTTACATCTACGCTTTCGCAGAATCAAATTGTGGCATTTTTAATATCTGTTTTTATCTGCTTTTTCATGTTTTATGGATTTGATGGATTATCCTCTATAGATTTCTCTACAGGATTTAATAATTTAGTCACAACCATTGGAATGGATAGTCTTGGGAATGCTGATATATTTAGAAATATTAATGAAAACATTGATGGTTTGGGAATGAAAACACATTTTGACAGCATTGCGCGTGGCGTTATTGATACACGAGATGTTGTTTATTTTGTAAGTGTAACAATCTTCTTTTTATTCTTAACTGTAGTACAATTAAAAAAACGATAAGCTTGAAGAAACAACTCAATACTAGCACAAAAATTTTGCTACTTGTCGTAGTACTCATTATCGTGAATGCCATTGCAAGTAGTGTATTTACACGTTTCGATTTAACACAAGACAAACGGTATACACTTTCTGAAGCTTCCAAAAACACCATTACAAGTGTTAATTCTCCTATTATAATAGATGTATTTCTGAAAGGCGATTTTCCTTCAGATTACAAACGTTTGGCAACAGAAACCGAACAATTATTGGAAGAATTTGCCGCGTACAATTCAAACATAAAATATAAATTTATTGATCCAATTGAAGAAGGCGCAGAAGAATATTTAATCAATCTTGTTGGCATTCAACCAAAATACATTACAGAAGAAGCCACCAATAAAATTTCACGAGAACGTGTATTTCCGTGGGCAATAGCAACGCACAACAACAAATCAGTCAAAATTCCTCTGTACAAAAACAATTTGGCAAGTTCTGAAAGTGAAAAAATAGCAAGTTCCGTACAACATTTAGAATATGCCTTTACAGATGCTTTTACCAAACTTACGTTGATGGAAAAACAAACCATTGCGATTCTTAGAGGTCATGGCGAATTGGAAGATGTGTACATTACAAGTTTTTTGCAAACCTTAAAAGACTATTACAAAATTGCTCCTTTCGATTTAACAGCATTTCCAGACAATCCTGAAAAATCATTGGAAAACCTACAGCGTTTCGATTTGGCAATTGTTCCAAAACCAACAAAAGCCTTTACAGATGAAGAAAAATACATTTTAGATCAATATACCTTAAATGGTGGAAAATCCTTATGGTTGGTTGACAATGTTCAAGCCGAAATGGACAGTTTGTATAGTGCAAATGGCGAAACCTTAGCATTTCCTAGAGTTCTACGTTTGCGCGATTTATTTTTTCAATATGGAATTCGAATCAATTCAAAATTGGTAAATGATGTACAATGCGCACCTATCATGATGGCAGTTGGCGAAGGAAATGACACGCAGTTTTTACCAATTCAGTGGCGATACAATCCTTTGGTAAATCCTACGTTAAATCATCCGATTACAAACAATACAAATTTGGTGAAGTTCGAATTTGCCAATCAGATTGATACCTTAAAAAGTAGTACTGAAAAGACAATCTTACTAAAAAGTTCGCCATTGTCGAAGCTTGAAGGTGTGCCAAAACCAATTTCATTGTCTGTCATTGAAAATGAACCAAAAACCGAAACCTACCAAGGCAAAGGAAATCAGAATTTAGCAGTTTTAGTAGAAGGTACTTTTACCTCTATGTATACAAAAAGAATCAAACCTTTTCAATTGGAAACTCCAAAAGATGAAGGAATCTCTAAAATGTTAGTAATTGCTGACGGCGATGTAATTAAAAATCAAGTGACACGTGGACGACCACAAGAACTCGGTTTTGATATTGCCACAAAACGCCAATATGGAAACAAAGAATTCTTACTAAATTCAGTAAATTACCTTTTAGACAACAACGGACTTATAAACATTCGATCTAAAGAATTAAAATTAGCGTTCTTGGATACTGAAAAAGTACTGGAAGAAAAAACGTTTTGGCAAGCTATAAACATTGGACTTCCGCTAGTAATCCTTGCTATTTTCGGGTTCGCTTTTGCCTACATTAGAAAACGGAAGTACACGAAATAGTTGTTAATAAGTTTCTTTCCATTACAACGACTTTTGAAATATATTTGTAGGAATACAAAAAAGTGAATTCCATAATACAATTTAGCCATCGAAAAGCTATGTATTTTAGTTTGGAAGCATTATTTTTGAACTTTAAATAGAACACAAACACATGAAATTTATTGTATCCAGCACCTATTTATTAAAACAGCTTCAAGTTTTAGGAGGCGTTATTAATAATAGCAATACCTTACCTATTTTAGATAACTTTCTTTTTGAATTGAATCAAAACGAACTTACGGTATCAGCTTCTGATTTAGAAACTACGATGTCTTCAAAATTAGACGTAGAATCTGATAGCGAAGGAAGTGTTGCCGTTCCTGCAAAGTTATTATTAGATACTTTAAAAACGTTTCCAGAACAACCATTAACGTTTGTTGTGGAAGATAACAATACGGTTGAAATTAGCTCAAATCACGGTAAATATGCCTTAGCATACGCCGATGGCGCTGAGTTTCCACATGCTGTCGAATTAAAAGATCCAAGCGCAACAACGATTGCAGGACATGTTTTAGCAACTGCAATTAGCAAAACCATTTTTGCTTCAGGAAACGATGATTTACGTCCAGTGATGAGTGGTGTATTTTTCCAGTTTTCACAAGACAATTTAACGTTTGTTGCAACTGACGCACACAAATTGGTAAAATACCAACGTACCGATTTAAGCGCTTCTCAAGTTGCTGAATTTATCATGCCAAAGAAACCATTAACCTTGTTAAAAGGAATTTTGGGCGGAAGCGAAGACGAAGTTACGATTGAATATAATGATAGTAACGCAAAATTTACGTTTGACAATACGGTGTTAATTTGTCGCTTGATTGACGGGAAATATCCTAACTACGAAGCGGTAATTCCAAAGGAAAATCCAAATAAGTTAGAAATCAACAGAAATCAATTTTTAAACTCGGTTCGTCGTGTTAGTATTTTCTCTAACAAAACGACACACCAAATTCGTTTAAAAATCGCTGGTGCGGAATTAAACATTTCTGCGGAAGATATTGATTACTCAAACAAAGCCGAAGAGCGCTTAACATGTGATTATCAAGGAGATGATATGCAAATTGGGTTCAACTCGCGTTTCTTAACGGAAATGATTAACAACTTAGGTTCTGATGATGTTTCATTAGAAATGTCGTTACCAAACCGTGCAGGAATCTTAACGCCAATTGATGGTTTAGAAGAAGGCGAACACATTACAATGTTGGTGATGCCAGTAATGTTGAATAATTAATTAGTACGCTACGCTTTTGGGTATTAGCTGTTAGGCATTAGTATCAAATCCTAAAATAATAAGAAATAATTCTACATAGAAAAAGCCGTTACACGATTTTGTAACGGCTTTTATTTTTTATAATTCAAGCTAGTATTCTCAATACTCAATACTAATATCTCACTACTAATACTAACTACTATAATAAATTTAATGTCATTGGATAATAAGGTTCGTTTCCATTACTTACTTTAACAGCATTAATAATTGGCATAATAAATAATAAAACACAAACAGTAAGTAGTAATAATAATCCTAAACCGAAAAATAAAATTAACGGAATTGAAGCAATTGTATATATAAGCATGCTCAATTGAAAGTTTACAATTTGCTTTCCTTGTTCGTCCATTTCATACACATCATTTTTGTTGCAAGCCCAAAGAATTAGTGGAACTATTAAGCTTCCAAAACCTAACACAAAACTTGATAATTGACTTAAATGTGTAATAACTATTAATTGATTGTCTTTTCTTCTCATGATCGTAAATGTTTTTGATTGATGTATATAGGACGTAGAAACATACTATTTGTTACACTTTTTTTTCCGTGTTTGGAAAGCTTTTAAAAAAAGATAGAAAATCGATACGCCATTGGATAGTAGATTACTAACGTAATTACAGATAATTGAAGAATAGTTCAATAAGAATACCAAGCACAAAACTTAATACAGCTGCAATATGAGATAAACGTTTTAATTTGAACGTATTCGCAAATGCTAACCATAAACATAACAAAGCACAAATCGATAAAATTATTGTTCCGTATAATGGTACTATGCTGTTAAAAAGCCCTATTTGATTGAAAAAAGGGTCTAATAAAGCAGTAAATCCAAAAAGTGCCAAAGTAAAATTCGTTTTTTTATGACCTATAAAAAGGTAATAACTTGCAATTAATAGCTCTACACTTATTGCTAAAGGACCAAATTGATTATAATATGCTCTTTTAAAATATGCTTCGAATCCTTGAGGAAATTCAATCTTTGATATAAATGCAACACTTAAAGCAAATCCAATAATCAAAAGCAATGATGAAATAATTTTTCTTTTTTTCATAAGTCGTTTCTAAATATTTGCCAACGTGTTTATGAATGATTACGTTGCGTGGTTAAGGAACTAATTTAGTAAACAAATACGAACTCGTGAAAATTCCTAACGAATTTATAGATAAGTACTTGCCAAAGCAATAAACTCTATGCGGTGTTAGCACGTATGTATTCTGTAAAATATTCTCCGCATTTCTTTCTGTCAATTCTCTTTTAGGAAATATTTTGTTCAGCAGTTCTCTATTCAAAATCAGATAAATAATTAGTGAAATCAGAAATATTGAATCAAATTCAATTAGCTTAATTCCGAACAATATGTTTGAATAAAAAATGTCACTCTGATTTATAATTCCGAGAGTCGAAGTCAAGCTGGATATACAAATAGTTTTTATTAGTTAAGTTTTATATACATTAGTATGTATTCGGTTTATAATTTCGAATCCCAAATATTCTTTCAGTTTTGGAAATCTATATCTATAATATTCATTCCAATAGCTTATCATTCTACTTTCTGTCTGTTGCCAATATTTTGGATTTTCATCTCTAAATTCAGCATAAAAGTTCAGCGTTTTATCATTTATTTTTTTGTCAATAATTGGCAGTAATTCATAAACATATTCTCCGATTAATTGAATTACAAAAGGAATTGCCCATTTCTCCAAATTATCAGATAATAATCTCAATCTTTTTTCTCTCAAATATCCATTATGATGTCGCAAATAAATACAATTCAAAATATCTTTTTGTTTGTTGGTCAGACTCTTCTCTAATGCTGATTTTGGTTCGTCAAAATAAAGCCTGAAAGGAATTGTCAGAGTTTCATTGTCAAGTACTACATCTAACTCATTTTCGTGAATCAAATTGTCAACTTGGTGCATTGTTCCGTCAAAGAGCTTTGCTTTATTATTGTCAAATGGAATGATCTTTAAAACTTCGCTTAAATCCGCATGCAATTTTTTCGGGAAAGCTTTGGTAAGCCTTTCCTCATAGTCAGATTTTATATTTCGGTTAAATATCTTTGGCATTTCGGTTTTCTCAAATAATGAATAACGGTTCTATGAGTAGTTGCGTAGTTAAAGAACTAATTTAGTAAACAAATACGAACTCGTGAAAATTCTGAAGGAATTAATATATACTCAATATCATTCACTGACTTTATTATTCCATTTTTCTATTAAAAGAAGTGAAAATATTACAATTCCAAGCAAAGGATAAAATAAAGATGCAATGCAAGTCAGTACGACATAATTCAATTTGTGTTTTCTAAAGTCAATTACTATTAAAATAACAATGATTATACGAATTAGATAGTCAATATATGTTGGCAAAGTATTTATAAATGAATATAATTCATAATCATTAGAACTCATACTTCCTTTTTGCATAATAATTGGCTGAATATAAATCCAAACCATTTCAATAATCGACCACAGAATTGAAAGAATGATATACTTATTCAAAATTTTCAAAAGTCTATTCATTAAGTTCAATTTTAGTTTGACAAACTTTAGTGCTAGCAACTGTTAATAGAAATAAAACCACACCTACAAACGCAGAGAAAAAAGTCATTAGTAGAATTAGAGGTGAATTTATTTTTTCAGTTCTCATATCTTTTGCTAATAGAATGATGAAACCTATATTGACTAAATATTCAATTCCATTACTCAAAAAGCCACCACTTAAAGTTGAAATTCCGCCATCAGGTAATTCAGTGGTTAATACGTCTGGAAATGCAATTAAAATTAATCCAGCCAAAATTCGGGAAAGAACTAATCCGATAATTAGTAGTAAAGAATATTTTTTTATAAAATCAATCATATTATTGGTTAGTAGGATGTTTCTTTAGCTTGTACATAACGGTTTTGTGTATCAAAAAGTTGGGAAATTGTATGTGATACTTTTCGGATTAAACTACGAGCTATACTTTTAATTTTCTATTTTATCTTTTAATGCTAAAATACTAAAATTAAAAATATCGCGGTCTTTGAAAATACAAAATAAACTCTTACTAAAGTCAAAATCGTCCTATTTTTATAAGCAATGATGTTATTAGTTTTTTCCGCACGAGCCGCTTATTTCTTAATTGTTCTAATACACATAAAAGCTGGAAAACCCGCTAGCTGTTAAAGGTGCAATACAATCGTGTTGTGGTCTTTTATAACTATTGATTTCAATTGGACTTCCAAAGTTTGACCAAATACCTAAGACAATTAAAAAACTTCCTGCTATATTCCGAAAAAGGAAAAAATAGGAACATCCAAACTGAATATCAAACACAGCTTAACTTAGCTCCATTATGAGTTTTTCTAACATAACCACACAACTATCCAATTGTTCTTGCGTGACAAATTCATTCGCACGATGTGCTTGTTCTATACTTCCTGGACCACAAATGATACTTTCATATCCGGCTTCATGAAATTGTCCTGCTTCTGCTGCATACGCAACAGTTTCCCATTTATAATTTTCTGTCAATTTTTGCACCAAACCAACAATACTATCTGTTTCTTTCGTGTCTAATGCAGGAACTGGCGGATGAATTAATGTGTTACTGATCTTAAAATCGGCAAACTTTTTCCGAACTTCTACTTCTCTTTCCGCACAGAAAGCAAAATATTCTTCAAATACTTGATGAATATTGTCTTTTGGAATCACACGAATATCCCATTCAAAACTGCAATAATCTGCAACAATATTGGTCGCTACGCCACCTTGAATTTGTCCAACATGAATGGTAGAATGTGGCGGATCAAATCGATCATCCACAGAAGTGTTCGCCATTGTTTTCATTTTATTTTCCAGCCACACCATCAAACGTGTACTTTCATGAATGGCACTAATTTCCTTATGAATTCCGCTACTATGACCTGCCGAACCATTGACTTCCGTTTTTACATAACAAATTCCTTTTTTACCAATAACAGGTTGCAACAAACTCGGTTCGCCAATAATGGCGTATGTTGGCGTTTCATCGTATGTTTTTTTGATGTGTTTTATTAAATCAGGAGCTGCCAAACAACCGATTTCTTCATCATAACTAAATGCAAAATAGATTGGTTTTTTTAAGTCAGCCTTTATCATTGTTGGTAAAACAGCCAAACAACACGCTACAAAACCTTTCATGTCAGCACTTCCACGTGCGTAAAGTTTACCATTTTTTTCAGTTAAGGTAAAAGGATCTGTATGCCAAACTTGCCCTTTTACGGGTACAACGTCAGTATGACCAGAAAGGATGACGCCTCCATCAACCGCAGGACCAATTCTACAGTGCAACGAAGCTTTGGTATTTTCTTCATTTGGAACCAATGTTGTGGTAATTCCATGCGATTCTATATATGTTTGAATCCAATGAATAATACTCAAATTACTTTCGCCGCCCAAGACAGGAAAACTTACCAAATGACTCAATATCGTAGTTACGTTCATAGTTACTGATAGCTTGTTAATACTGCTATTACGAGTGTGATTGTTGAAAAAATAAAAATTGTGATGGCAACTGGAAAAATAAATCGAAACCAGCGATCTATAGAAACTCGACACATACTTAACATGGCGATTAATCCGCCAAGTGTAGGATTGATCAAGTTAGAAACTCCATCTCCAATTTGAAACGCTAAGATAGTGGTTTGACGCGTTAATCCGATGACTTCTCCTGAAGGAATCATTACAGGTAACGTTGCCAACGCTTGTCCGCTTCCAGATGGAATGAAAAAGTTAATAAAACTTTGTGACAATGCCATACCAACAGCAGATACGTATAACGGCAAATCTTTTAACAATTCTGACAATTGAAATGAAATCGTATCACTAATATGACCCATTTCTAACAATACTTTTATCGTCGTTGCAAAACCTACCATAAATGCTCCTGGTGCAACATAAGCAACTGATTTTAATAGTGTTTCACTAAATACCGTTGTATTCATTTTTCCGATAATTCCTGCAGCAACAGCAACCATCAAAAATACGGCTGAAATTTCGTTGAGATACCATTTTAGGTTGAAAACACCATACAATATGGCAGCCAAACCAATTACAAATACAGAAATGACAAGCCAATTATTTGTAGTTATTTTATATGCTGAAATAGGTTTTGATAACGAAATTCCATCAATATTTAAACCTTTACCGAGACTTTTTTCTGGATTTTCAGTAATTTTTTTTAAATACCTAACATTGTAAAAAGCCAAAAAACTAAGTGCAGAAAAACACAATATACTTCGTAACAAAGCTCCTGAAAATAAAGGAAGTTCTGCTATTTTATGTCCAACACCAACCGTATACGGGTTAATGGGCGAAAGTCCAAAACCAATGGTAATAGCGCCAACAGAAATTCCAGCTGCTAACAATAAATCGCCACCAAGTGCCAACGCTACTACTGCCGCAATCGGAACCATTGCAATATTATGTTCATACCCAACAAAAACACCGAGCGCTCCATAAATGAACGTCATAATGACCACCGCTAGGTACTTTCTTTCTTGTCCAAGTATTTTCACAAACGTACCAACTGCATTTTCAATAGCTTTTGTACGTTCCATGATTCCAAACATAATTCCGCCAGCAAAAACAACAAACATCACTTCTATCGCGGCTTTAAAACCTAATGGAATCGCTTTAAACATGTCTAAAAAACCAATAGGTGTATTTGGAATGGTTGTATACGAATTTGGAATCACACGATTGCGACCATCAAGTAACATCCGTTTAAATTCTCCCGCAGGAATAATATAGGAAAGTATCGTTACAAAAACGATGATTAAAAATATGATCACTACCGCATGCGGAATGTGTTCATACCATTTCTTTTTTGGTTGTATGCTTGTATTCAATGGACTTGGCTATGTTTGATAAAAAATAAAGCGTAATGTACTCAAAAACTCAAATACTTTTGATTATTCAAGGAAATAAAAAAAGGCTACGCTAGATTTTAAGCTGCAATTTTTTGAAATTTGTACGTCCTAATGTCTAACAACGAAGCGACCAAAAACCTAACATCAAAAACTTATGAAACCAAACATATTTCCTACTTTTGCACAAATTAGTTGATATGATTCCAAATGATACAATTGTCGCGCTGGCAACACCTTCTGGCGCTGGTGCAATTTCTGTAATTCGCGTTTCAGGAAAAGATGCAATTACGATTTGTGAACCGCTTTTTAAATCCATTCGAAATAAAAAGTTGAGCAAACAAAAATCACATACGATACATTTAGGACATATCATTGATGAAGATCGTTATTTGGATGAGGTTTTAGTTTCGTTATTTAAAGGACCAAACTCGTATACAGGCGAAAATACGATTGAAATTTCCTGTCATGGTTCTGTGTACATTCAGCAACAAATTATTCAATTACTATTGCGAAATGGCTGTAGAAACGCCAATGCAGGAGAATTTACGTTGCGTTCATTCCTTAATGGAAAACTCGATTTATCACAAGCGGAAGCTGTCGCAGATTTAATTGCGAGTGACTCAGAAGCATCACACCAATTGGCAATGCAGCAAATGCGAGGCGGGTTTAGTAATGAAATCAAAAACTTGCGTGAAGAACTCTTAAACTTTGCTTCGTTGATAGAATTGGAACTCGATTTTGCAGAAGAAGATGTCGAATTTGCCGATCGTACACAATTTAAAACCTTGGTAAAACGTATTCAATTTGTCTTAAAACGCTTAATTGATTCCTTTGCGGTTGGAAACGTGATCAAAAACGGAATTCCTGTGGCAATTGTTGGCGAACCAAATGTTGGGAAATCTACATTATTAAATGCGTTGTTAAATGAAGAACGTGCAATTGTATCAGACATTGCAGGAACCACGCGTGATACCATTGAAGACGAATTGGTCATTGATGGAATCTCATTCCGATTCATTGATACCGCTGGAATTAGAGAAACGAAAGATGTCGTAGAAAGTATTGGAATTCAAAAAACATTTGAAAAAATAGAACAAGCACAAGTTGTCATTTACTTGTTTGACGCTTCACTCCTATCAAACGACATAGAAAAGTCAAAACTTATGTTGCAGGAAATTCATAAACTTCAAAATAAATTTCCGCAAAAACCGATTGTAATCATTGCGAACAAAATTGACAAAGGCGATACTACTTTCATCAAAAATACCTTCGAATTTGACAACCTATTATTGCTTTCTGCCAAAGAAAACATTGGTGTCGACGATTTAAAAAACAAGCTTGTTTCCTTTGTAAATACTGGCGCTTTACGTAATAATGAAACCATCATTACCAACACACGTCATTACGATGCTTTACTAAAAGCCTTGGAAGAAATTGACAAAGTACATTACGGTTTGGAATCTGGTTTATCAGGCGACTTAATGGCAATTGATATTCGCCAAGCCTTGTATCATTTCGGAGAAATCACAGGCGAAATTACCAGTGATGATTTATTGGGAAATATCTTTGCGAATTTTTGTATTGGAAAGTAATCTACATGTCGTAAAATACCGTCAATTCGCCAAAAACAATTCATCCATCTAATTTTACCGTTCGGTAGCTACTACTTTTATATGTGTACATGATGAAAGATATTTGCTGCATCAATCAAATTAAACATGAAACGCATAGCCATTCATGAATATAATTGTAAAATAACTACATTTATAGAATCTATCATAATCAACAAATCATGAATACAATACGAATCATAGCAATCCTATTTTTCTGTTCATGTGTAAGTTTTGGACAGCAATCCATTGAAACAGCGCTTTCAAAACTATGCAAAGCTGAATTGGAAAAAGAATCCATTCACAATGTATATCTACAGGTCTTTTCTGAATCAAAAACAATTGATTTCCAATATGTTGCTGGAAAATTTAAAAATGGAAAAACTATTACAAATAGCAATCCTTTTTACGTAGCAAGTATTGGAAAAACGTTTACAGCAACGGCAATTGGAATGTTAACAGATCAAGGAAAACTACAATTTGAAGATAAAATTAGTGCACATTTACCAAAAGAAATCATACACAAACTACACATTTTTAAAGGTGTTGACTATTCAAATGAAATTACCATTGCACAACTCTTGCAACATACATCTGGTTTGCCCGATTATTTTGAAGACACTACTGTAGATGGCTCGCCAAACATGATCAATCAGCTTTTTATAGATACTTCTAAAACATGGAAACCGAAAGAATTAATCGCGTTTTCAAAACAAAAAATGACACCTCTTTTTCCGCCTGGAAAAGGCTATCATTATACAGATACAGAATATGTATTGTTAGGTTTAATTATTGAAAACGTAAGCGGTTTGGACTTGCACGAGTTTTTCAAACAAAACATTTTTGAACCGTTGGAAATACAACATACGTATATGAATCTAAAATCAACGCCCATAAAAGAAACTGCACAAATGGCAGAAATGTATGCAAGTACGTATGAAATTTCAACTTTCAAAAGTCTAAGTGCTGATTGGGCTGGTGGCGGCATTGTTGCTACCACAAATGATCTCATCACGTTTCAAAAAGCACTAAACAATGGAAAACTCGTCAAAAAAGAAACGTTTCAAGCAATGCAAAACTGGACGCCAGAAACGTTAGGAATGGAATATGGTTTTGGACTCCGAAAAGTAATTTTAAACGAATTAGACAAAAGTCTGCCAAAACTAGAACTTATTGGACATTCAGGAAGTACGGCTTCATTTCTATATTACTGCCCAAATTTAGATGTGTATATTTCTGGAACACTCAATCAAACGGAAGCTACGAGAGATTCTTTAGTGTTCATTGCTAAAATTTTAGTAGCGATTCAGCAAAACTAAACAGGAAATTCAATATTAAGTATTTGTAAATCAATTATATAAAAATAATTTTAAAAAAACATAAAACCACAATTTCAATTCTTGCGTATATAAAAGCAAATCAATCAATTTTACATCACAATGATTTTTAAACGATTTATTGCAGTTATAGCCATCTGCTGCATTTCATTACACGCTTCCGCACAATCAATTTCAGGATTCATAACTGATGCTTTCGAAATTCCTATTCCAGAAGCACAAATCCACAATCAACAAAATAAAAAACATACCCATAGCGATGACTATGGAAAATTTCTATTAGAAAATGTTTCGGTGGGCGATACACTACGAATCTCACACATCGGATATCAAACACAATATATTGTTGTTGCTAAACTTTCGCAAGAATTGAATATATTTTTGGAGAAAAAATCAATCTCTCTAAATGAAGTTGTCATCACACCTGAATTAGACGCATTACATGTAATTAGTGATATCAACATTCAGGTAAATCCTGTAAATTCTTCGCAAGAAGTATTGCAACAAGTTCCTGGATTATTTATTGGGCAACACGCTGGTGGCGGAAAAGCAGAACAAATTTTTCTTCGCGGATTCGATATCGATCACGGAACTGATATTACCATCACAGCCGACGGAATTCCCGTAAATATGGTTTCGCACGCGCACGGACAAGGATATGCCGATTTGCACTTTCTCATTCCTGAAACGTTGGATAAAATCGATTTTGGAAAAGGTCCATACTATGCAAATCAAGGAAACTTCAATACGGCTGGTTATGTAGATTTCAAAACGAAAAAACGTTTAAAAGAAAGTACAATCAAGCTAGAAGCTGGACAATTTGATACTTTCAGAATGTTGGGAATGTTTAATGTACTAAACACGGCAAATCATACAGCATACGTAGCTACGGAATACTTGGCAACTGACGGACCTTTTGAAAGTCCACAAAACTTTAGTCGCTTCAATATCTTCGGAAAATACACAGCTTCACTTTCTGAAAATGATAACATTGGCATTACACTTTCACACTTTGAAAGTACGTGGGACGCATCAGGTCAAATTCCTGTACGTGCTGTAAATAGTGGATTCATCAGTCGTTTTGGAGCCATTGATGATACTGAAGGTGGTACCACAAGTAGAACTAATTTCCTATTCAATTATGACAAAAAGCTTTCGCCAAGAGCTACAATCAAAAACAGTTTCTATTACAGTACATACGATTTCAAGCTCTACTCAAACTTCACATTTTTCTTAGAAGATCCTATCAATGGAGATCAAATAAAGCAACAAGAAGACAGAGCATTATTTGGATTTAAAAGTGAATATACGCGTGCATTTTCAACAACTTCACTTGATGGCGAATGGACAGCAGGAATCAGTTTGCGAAAAGATCAAAGTAACAACAATGAACTTTCAAGAACCTTGAATCGTCGTGAAACGCTTGAGCAAATTCAATTTGGAGATATTGACGAAACGAACATTGGTGCTTATGTAAATGCTATATTCGAATTTGGAAAATGGACGATCAATCCTGCATTACGAGTAGATTATTTCGATTTCAAATACAATGACTTTTTACAAACAAACTACGAAACACAATCGCAAAACGAAGCCATTCTAAGTCCAAAACTGAACTTTTTATACAATCATTCTGACAATTTACAAGCATACATAAAAACGGGAAAAGGCTTTCATTCCAACGATACGCGTGTTGTGATTGCTCAAAATGGAAAAGAAATATTACCTGCAGCGTATGGTTTTGATGTTGGATTCATTTGGAAACCGATTCCTGAATTGGTTGTAAATACTGCCTATTGGCAATTATTCTTAGAACAAGAATTTGTATATGTAGGCGATGCGGGAATTGTAGAACCAAGCGGGAAAACTCGCCGACAAGGAATTGATTTGAGCCTTCGTTACCAGCCATTTCAATGGTTATTTTGGAATGTAGACACCAATTACACACATGCACGTTCTTCGGAAGAACCAAGTGGACAAGATTTTATTCCGCTTGCGCCAGATTTTACACTTACAAGTGGTTTCACGGTGCAATTTGAAAATGGTTTCTTTGGTGGAATTGATCTCAAACACATCAAGGACAGACCTGCAAATGAGGATAATTCTATTGTAGCAGAAGGCTATTCGGTTTTTGATTTGAATATTGGTTACAATTGGGAAAAGGTAAGTGTTGGAATTCAAATTCAGAACCTATTTGATACCGAATGGAACGAAACACAGTTTGCTACGGAATCACGTTTACAAAATGAAACACAATCCACAGAAGAAATTCATTTCACACCTGGAACGCCTTTCTTTGCGAAAGCGAGTGTTGTGTATCGGTTTTAGGTACTAGGTTCTGGGTATTGGGTATTGGGTATTGGGTATTGGGTTTTGGGTCTTTGGTTTTGGGAATTTATCATTAAAACAAAAATTTATGAAGTCAAACTAACTGAAAATTAGCTTTTTGTGAGATGCTGAATCAAGTTCAGCATGACGTCTTTTTTAACTTCAAACCGTCTAAGAGCAAAGCGATACCAACAATCCAACAGCAAAGCAAGTCTAACCAAACCGTTCCACTTCAAAACCATCTAATTTTATTGAAAGTGGCTTCTCGCCTATTAATTCACTAACCAATTTTCCCGTAGCTGGTCCCAAACTCCAACCCATCATCGCGTGACCTGTAGCAATTGTAAGATTCTTGTAATATTTCGTTTTTCCGATATATGGCAAACCATCTGGGGAACACGGACGCAATCCGCAAGCTGCGTTTGCAATCGCGGCTTCTGGGATTTCTAATTCATTATAATAGTTTTTGGCAGCGTTTGCAATCGCGTTGACACGTTTTGGGTTAATCGTATGATTGATACCTCCTATTTCCATCGTTCCAGCAAATCGTGTAAAACCGTGCATTGGTGTAACCGCTACTTTGGCTTCCGCTAGAATTGCAGGCATGGTAATTTTTGTATCGTTTAAAACGTCAATTCGATAGCCTTTTCCAGCTTGAAGCGGAATGTTTATATTTAGTTTTTTTGCTAAAACAGCACTCCATGAACCTGCTGAAAGTACAAATTCATCTGCTTTTATCGTTCGTTTTTCAGTTTCAATCGAAACAACTTTTCCATCAGAAACATGCAAATTTGTAATCGCTTCGTTCGTGTAAAACTCAACACCATTTTCTTTTAAAAAAGTAATCATTTGCGACATAAAATTCGTCGGAGTCATATGCGCATCCGAATCATAATACACAGCTCCTTTGATATTGAAATCAATATTGGGTTCTAAGGTTTTGACTTCTTCTTTTGTTAAATTTTGAACCTTCAAACCTTCTTGAATAGCACGCTTGCCCATGTTCCACTCTGCTTCGCCTACTTTATCTGTTTGGTAACACATTAATAAACCTTTACGTTCCAAATGAAAATCAAAATCGTCTGAATTGTGCATTTCTGTATACAATTCACGACTTAATATATTGATATCTTTAATAATAGGAATTGATTTCTCTACATGTTTTGCTGTAGCAGATTTTTTAAACAACCATGACCATTTTAGGAAATCAGCGTCTAATCTTGGTTTTACGTAAAAAGGACTTGACGAATTGAGCATCCATTTCAAACCTTTGGAAATCATGCCAGGTGCTGCCAATGGAATTATATGACTTGGCGTGATATAACCAGCGTTTACAAAAGAAGCGCCGCTAGACAAATCGCTTTTATCCACAATCATAACTTGGTGTCCATTTTGCTGTAAATAATACGCACAACAGAGTCCAATAATGCCTCCACCAATAATTATGACTTCTTTTTTCAATTCACTTGAATTTTATTTTTCATTCCTGCGCAGGCAGGAATCTAACATTGCTTATGATTATGTGAAGCTGAATCAAGTTCAGCTTGACGTGTTTTCTATTTCAATCGTCACTTCGAGTGATTTCTGAAAGAAATTGTATCGAGAAGTATTTTGATTTCAAAGAACACTTAATCTGACGCTTCAAATATTCTCAATACTCAATACTCAATTCTAAAATCTAACATCCTAAAACAAGTTCAGAGTAATTTGATTTAAAAATCAAATTACCTGAAAACCATGTGCATACGGATCATCTTCATCATCTATGATAATTGTATTGTAACCGTACACTTTTGCCCAACCTTGAATACTTGGGATAATTGCTAGTTTGCCATCCAAAGTTGTTTCTTCTTCAACACGACCAATAAATTTAGATCCGATATAGCTTTCATGAATGTACTCCTCGCCTAGTATTAATTTTCCTTTTGCATACAATTGTGCCAAACGCGCCGAAGTTCCTGTTCCACAAGGACTCCTGTCAATAGCTTTATCTCCATAGAACACAGCATTTCTTCCCGAAGATGTTTTATCTAAAGGATTTCCTGTCCATAATAGATGCGAAACATCGCGTATCGTTTCATTTTCTGGATGAGTAAATTGATTTGGATATTTATCGTTAATTCGTTCCCGAACTACTTGCGAATATTGAATGATTTTGCTCGCTGTAAAGTTATGAATACCTGAAAAATTTTCTTGCGGATCTACAATTGCGTAGTAATTTCCGCCATATGCGACATCAAAGGTAATTTCTCCTAATTCAGGACAATCAACCGTTAAGTTTTCAGCAGCTAGATAGCTTTTTACATTCGTCAAACGAACCCAATCTACTTTTTTTCCAGTTTGTTGGTAGTCAATTTCTACCAAACCTGCTGGCGCTTCCATCTTAATTTTTCCTTCTGTTTTTGGTGTAATTAAGCCTTCTTCTATGGCAATGGTAATGGTACCAATCGTTCCGTGTCCACACATTGGCAAACAACCTGAAGTTTCTATAAATAGAATGCCAAAATCGTTGTCAGGATTGCTTGGCGGGAATAAAATGCTTCCACTCATCATGTCGTGTCCGCGCGGTTCAAACATGAGTCCTTTTCTAATCCAATCGTATTCATTGAGAAAATGCTGTCGTTTTTCGCTCATGTTTGCACCATTCAAATTTGGTCCGCCACCAGCAACAACGCGCACAGGATTTCCACAGGTATGTGCATCAATACAGAAAAAAGTTTTTCTCATAATAGCATTTTAGCAAAAATAATTTATCTCTAACAAATGAAACGTTATTCATTCTTAATCAACTAAATATACATTTATAATGCAGCTTTCGTTTCTTCATCATTTACCAAGCGAAGAATTTGTAATGGATTTTCGTTTTTTAATTCATCAGGCAATAATTCATTTGGCCAATCTTGGTAACTAAATGGTCGTACCCAACGTTTGATGGCATCTCTACCAACCGCCGTGAAACGACTGTCCGTAGACGCAGGATATGGTCCTCCGTGTAACATTGCAGGCACGACTTCCACACCCGTTGGAACACCATTGAAAATGATCCGTCCTACTCTATTTGACAACGCTTTTACAATGTTGGCATGTGTTGCAACTTCATTTTGTTCAGAAATGACGGTTCCTGTCAACTGTCCTTCCAAATTGGCAAGAATTTCTTCCAATTCCGCTTCGTTTTCACATTTCACTATTAACGAAAATGGTCCAAAAACTTCTTCGTGTAAGGTTGAATTTTCTAAGAATGTTTTTCCATCAACCGAAGCAACAGCTTGTGTCGCGTAGTTTTCAGCTACAACTGTATTAATAGCAGCCACAGTTTTAACATTTTGTTGATCTTGCGCCTGAGTTTTGTTTTTATGGTAAGCCGAATGAATGTTTGGGTGTAACATACATTGCGGTTGTATTTGTACAATTTCTTCAGCTAATGTGTGTATAAATGTGTTTAAATGCTCACTTTTTATTCCTAAGATTAATCCTGGATTGGTACAGAATTGTCCCGTTCCTAACGTGATGGAACTTGCATACGTTTTTGCCCAAGTAGTCGCTTTGGTTTCCAAGGCTTTCGGCAATAATACTACAGGGTTGACGCTTCCCATTTCAGCAAATACAGGAATTGGCTCTTTTCGTTTTGCAGCTAAGTCTAATAATGCGCGTCCACCACGAATGCTTCCTGTAAAACCAACACCTTTTACGTTTGGATGTTTTACTAATTCTTGTCCGACTTCAATTCCACTACTGTTTAGATTTGAAAATACACCATTTGGCATTCCTGTTTTTTGAGCAGCTTTTACAATTGCACCAGCAACTAATTCGCCAGTTCCTGCGTGCATTGGATGCGATTTTACAATAACAGGACAACCGGAAGCCAATGCAGAAGCCGTATCGCCACCGGCAGTTGAGAATGCCAATGGAAAGTTACTTGCGCCGAAAACCACAATTGGACCGATGGGAACAAGCATTTTTCGTAAGTCAACGCGTGGATTTGGTTCACGATTTGGTTGCGCAGGATCAATACGTGCGTCTACCCAAGAACCTTCTTCAATGAGTTTGGCAAAGGTGCGTAATTGTCCAATAGTCCTGCCACGTTCGCCTTTGGCTCTTCCTTCAGGCAATCCACTTTCGGACACATACGTTTGAATAAGTGCATCGTCTAACTCTAAAATTTCATCTGCAATTGCGTTTAAAAACGTTGCTTTTTTAGCTCCTGAAATCGTGCTAAACGTTTTAAAAGCTTCCGAAGCTAAGTTGACAGCTTCCTGAATTTCTTCCGAAGTTGCTTCCGTAAAAACGGTTTCATTTTCCGTATTTGTCTTCGGATTGAAGGTTTTGTATGTAGTGTTTCCGTTGGCGGAACGTGAGTTTCCTATATAGTTTTTTCCTGTGATCATGTTTCGGTTGTCAGTTGTTTGTTGTCGGTTATTTTTTCTCAATTCTAAAAACTAAAGATACTGTTTATATTTTGGTAAGTTTGGACGTGATTTTACACCTTTGTCAATAATTTCTAGCACATTTTTTCTTTCAGCTCCAGCTAATGGCAATCTTGGTTCGCGTACATTTTCGGTGCCGATTCCTGTAGCAACTTCTGCCAGTTTTATGTTTTGTACTAGTTTCGTGTTGATATCGAGTTCAAGTAAAGGTAAGAACCAACGATAGATTTCTATGGCTTCTTGTGCTTTTCCTGCTTTCGCTAAAGCGTAAATTGCCACAGTTTCTGCTGGAAACGCGCATACTAAACCTGCAACCCAACCATCAGCGCCCATGAGTAAACTTTCTAACGCAAGGGTATCAACTCCGCATAATATAGCCAATCGGTCACCAAAACGATTTTTGATGCGTGTAATGTTAGAAATATCACGTGTAGATTCTTTTACTGCCTGAATGTTTGGACACTCGTTTAGTAATTCTTCAAACATGTCTAAGGTAACTTCAATGCCATAATCTACAGGATTATTGTAAATCATTATGGGCAAATCGGTACTGTTGGCAACTGATTTAAAGTAGGCAACCGTTTCTCTTCCATCTGCTTTGTAACGCATTGGTGGCAACATCATTAAACCATGTGCGCCATCTTCTTTTGCTTGTTGTGCAACTTGTTTTGCCACTGCTGTAGATTGTTCGGCAACGTTGATAATCACAGGAACTTTTCCGTCTACAATTTTTACGGTTTCACGAACTAGCGTCCGTTTTTCTTCATTTGTCAATGTACTTGCTTCTCCAAGCGTTCCGCCAAGAATGATTCCGTGAACGCCAGCGTCTAGTTGTGCTTTTATGTTTATCGTAAACATTTCCAAATCGAGTGTATCGTCGTTTGTAAATTTTGTCGTAACGGCTGGCATAACGCCTTTCCAATTGATTTTCATGTGTTTATTTTTTGATGTAGTAAAAGTAGTATGTAGTTTTTGTTTTGAGATTGTAGATATTATCCAGTTTTGATACTATTCTATCCTAAAATTTATCTTATATTATTTTTTGGATTAATTTTAGCATATTTAGTTTGTTATATAAACTATAATGATGGTCAGTTGTTTACTTTATCATTTTTGCCAACTGATATTTGATTTAAATAATTCATAATGAAGGTTTTACCATTTAAGATACCAAAAGCTGAACGCGATATTTTGATCGTTCAGGAAGATCGTGGACGTACGTTTTATGAACAATTGCATCAGCATGAAGAGATTCAACTTTCATATGTGGTTTCTGGAAAAGGCACTTTTATTGTTGGAGATGCAATTTGTGATTTTCAACCGAATGATGTGTTATTATTTGGCAGTCATATTCCGCATGTATTGAAGAGTGAAGTTTCTACAAACCAAGATTCGTATATGATTTCGTTGTTTTTTACCCATGATAGTTTTGGCGCACATTTTTTTGACTTACCAAAACTTCAAAATGTGCAACAATTGTTGAAAGATGCTAGTTTTGGTGTAAAATTTCATGAACATCAAGCTGAATTACAGCCAATGTTTGAAGCGATTATCCATCAAAAAGCGATCAAACGATTTGCTACTTTTTTTGATATTTTATCAATTTTGACTACTTCTGAATATGAAACCGTTTCATCATTTATCAACCAAAAAAAGTATACGGACGACGAAGGAAAACGGATGAGTGCAGTTTTTGAGTTTGTCATGAATCATTTTGATCAAAAGATTGTGTTAGATGAAGTTGCAACCATTGCCAATATGACACCGAATGCCTTTTGCAAATATTTTAAACAACGAACGAATAAGACGTTTTTTAAGTTTTTGACAGAAGTCAGAATTGAAAATGCGTGTAAATTTTTGACGAATCCATCACAATTGTCAGTTGCTGAGATTGCGTATTCCTGTGGCTTTTTTAATGTGTCGAATTTCAATCGGAAGTTTAAAGAGATTAAAGGTGTGACGCCGACGCGGTTTCGGAAGAAGTTGTTGTAAATGCTAAATGTTGAATGTTGAATGTTGAATGTTGAATGTTGAATGTTGAATGTTGAATGTAAAGTAATTTACTCAATTCTAAAATCTCAATACTCAATTCTACCTCCAAAAAAATCATGCTTGCAAAATTTCTATTTTTTTTTAAACTTTATAATCTAAACAAATATTTGAAGCATGACAGTTTTAGATGCGCTATACGGAAGTCAGTACTGGGAATTGAAAAATAAAGGATATGATGTCCAAAAAGGACGATTGTATGGAAATTTATTATTTGCCGCAACCGTAATGATTTATCTTTTTGTGATTGTGATTATTTGGAGCTTTTTTTCTGAAGATTTTACCAAAGATTTGACACGATTTCTGAAAAGTATTTTCGGATATAGTACAGGAAAAGCGATTGGTAAAATTATTGCCATTCCGTTAATTGGTATTATTTATTTGATTGTTGCACTCTTTTTTGGATCTAAGAAAAAGTATGTAAAGCGTTATGAAACCTATGAAAAAGCGTCACAGCAAGAGAAAGATAATGCTATCGGGAAAATGGTTATGATTTTTGCAATTGGTTTGGGATCGCTGTTTATTTTATCAATTACAAGTCTGTTTTTGTAAGCTTATTCAAAAAAACTGAATCCATAGTAAAACGTTACCCAAATAATTACCGAAGAGAAAAAGATACCGATTGTGTTTGCTAAAAATGCTTTTTTGCGTTCAATGTTGAATAAGTACGTTGCAATGGTTCCTGCGTAGACACCAGTTCCTGGAATCGGAATCATTACGAATAACATCAATCCCCAAAAGCCATATTTTTGAATATTATTTTTAGCGCCTTTTTTTGCTCGTCTTGCCACAAATAAAGCGCCTTTTTTGTAGAAATTCCAACGTAATAAGTATCTGTTGATATGATCTAAGAAGAAAATCATCATAGGAAATACCATCACATTTGCCACAAAACCTGCTACAAAAATGAGATACGGATTCGCATCAGATTTCAGGCCGATTGGAATACCAACTTTGGCTTCTCCAAACGGCGAAATGCTCCACAACATTGTTATTATTATATCTTCGATGGCTCTTCTTTTTTTAGCTTTGCAAAGCTAAGTCAATTTGAATTGTGAACAAATTTTAGTGTTGTAAAGTTTTGATAATTTTAAATGTTATCTTAGAGCATACAATCCTATGATTTATGAATCTTTTACGCACTATTCATCCCGATTTTGAACAATTTTTACAATTGAAACCTAAAACCTGTATTGATTTGTATATCGATGTACGAAATTTTGTGTTCGAATTGTATCCAGAAGCAAACGAACTTTTGTACCATACACATGCGCTGACAAGTGTTTTTACAACCTCCGAAAAGCTTTCAGACGCGTTTTGCATGATTCCAATATATACCAATCATCTCAATTTAGGTTTTACTAAAGGAACCGTACTTGAAGATCCGACGGAATTACTTGTTGGAACTGGAAAATTGATTCGTCATATTCCCATACAAACTGTTGCCGATTACAGAAATGACGCGGTGCAACATTTAGTTAAGCAAGCCATACAACTTTCACTTTCCGACATGAATACATCTTCCAACGTTATTGGAACGACGATTTCAAAAATTAAAACGTAATTTTTTACTTTATATAAACTTACATTCCCTTATGAAAGACGATTTTTTCGATTTTTTAAATGAACCCACAAAAGAAGCTTTTTTAAAAGCTAGAGCACAAATTGTAGCGCATGAAGATTACAATCCGTATTCGGACGATCCGACGATTATTCAAGATCTTTTAATGCAAAAAGAGTATGAAAAAGTGATGAATTATACAAATATCAATACCATTTTGAGTCCAAGAGTGCATTTGATGAAAAAATATGCTGCGACACAATTGGGAAGAGAAAAAGATGCCACTTCTGAAGATTTTTTAGGCTATCGTATTTTAGAAGGAATTCTCGCTACTGGCGACGGAAGCAAGGAACATCCATATATGGTGTTGCGCGTGAGTGATGAACGCGATTTTTTGAGTTTTATCGGAGAAGAATTTGCATCGCAAGCACTTATAAAAGAAGAAAAAACGTATGATTGCATTCACACTCAAAGTGGAAAATCTATTTATTTTGATATAACGGATTGTTACCGTAAGATTGCTTCGTATTCGTTTGAAGACATGTTAAATTCATTGGATATTGAAGAGGAAACTCCTGAAAAAAAAGTGAACATGAAAGTAACAATCAACACACAAAGACTACTCATCCTAAGAAGAAATGGTGGAAGTTTTGGTAATTTTCATCTAAAAAATTGAGGTATGTTAGGACTTGGGATCACAGAAATAATTGCAGAGTTTTATATTTTAAAAGAAGATTTGTTCGCTGGAGAAATATCTTCCAAACGCGTGCAGAAATCATATGCCATTGCTTTTACTGTATTGTTTGCCGTGTTTATACTTGGTCTTATTGGATATTCCTATATCGCGCCAATTCAAAAAGCCAACGCAACTAAAGATACCATGTTAGCTACCACATATCTATTGAAGCAAGAAAAAGAAGCTACAGGACAATTTCCAGATGAGATTGGAAGACTTGCGAGAAGAAATCCAACGTATGGCAATTTATCTGTGGATAGCTGGGACAATGAGATTTTGTATCAAAAAACCGAAAACGGCGAAAATTTTATACTTACTTCAAAAGGAAAAGATGGTATTTTGGATACTGAAGATGATATTATTATGCACAAGGTATTGGAATGATTTTAAAAAGAAAAAGCGGGCAAAACCCGCTTTGTATACTTTGTTAATGTTTGTCAATTCCGCAACAAAAAGAAAAGAAAATTACACTAATTGGCAATCCGCCTTTTATGTTTTGCTTGTCAATTTTTGAAATAACTGTTTTGTTAACTTTTAAAGTTTTAAGATTTCTTTTTTTCATTGTATAAAGTTTTGATTTAAGTTGAAAATTTAAAGAAATAAAATAGGAAGTGTTTACGGGAACACCGTAAATTATATTAGAATCTATTAATTATCCATATGTATTTGAAAATTGAATCTATTTTCATGCATTTCTCAAAATATAGGTTTCATTTTTCAGATAGTAAGAATTTGCTTATATTTATACCTATGCGTACTTTTAAAGCCTTTCGTAAACTTGTTTCTTATACTTCTATCAGCATTTTTGTGTTGATCTCTACCCTATTTTTGTCTTCCTATATTCCGTTTAGAAAATACAAAGTAACGGAAGATACGTTATTTACATGTACTGTTTTGTTGATTTTAGAAAAAGAAGATACGAATGAATATCCTTTTGATATTGAGTGTTTTAGACATGAAAATCGATTCAACACAAAAGATGTTGTAACAGACGCTTGGGGAAATACATTTTTCTACGAACACATTAACGATGGGAAAGATTTTGTTATATTCTCCAAAGGAAAAGATGGCATTGCATTTACCGATGACGATATTTACACAAAAAAACCACGTTGGTATACTGATGAAGATTAACGAGTTTTTCCTTGAAATACTTCCTGAATTGTATCGTGTTTAATTTCTTGAAAGTCTGAAATTACCATATCTGCAATCGTATAATCTTGATTTTTAGAATGTACACTATCATAGCCTACACAATAGATTCCTGCTGCATTTGCTGCTTTTATTCCGTTAGTAGAATCTTCAATTACCATACAATTTTTACGTTCAAAACCTGTCGCATTTGCTGCTTTTTCAAAAATTTCAGGATGTGGTTTGGATTGTTTTAAATCGGCTCCACTAAATTTTGCGATGAAGTATTGGTTTAAATCAAAACGTTCAAAAACATTGTCAATCGTCATCATAGAAGCCGAAGATGCCAATACAAGTTTTAAATTATTTTGATGATATTCTTGGATAATGTCTAATACACCATCAATTAATGTTAAACTTGGATCGTTTGCAAATAAATGTTTAAAGTGCTTTCGTTTGGCATACATTAAAGTTTCAGGCGCATCAGACAAATCGAAATGTTCACACAAACGTTTGCAGATATTGATGGTAGATTGTCCTGTAAATGATTGGTATAACGTTGGAGAAACGTCAATTTTCACATCATCAAACATCATATGATACGCTTTGTGATGTAACGGTTCTGTGTCTACAATGACACCATCCATATCAAATAAAACTCCTTTTAACATAGCATTATTTTTTGGCGAATATACTAAAAGAGATTTGATAATGTATATATGCTAAGTTATCTGAAAGTTACCTTTTCCTATCGCTATGCTTATGTTACCAATTGAAAAATTAGTAATATTGCAACACTAAATTTCATTTTATGACCATTCACGATTTTACTTCTCAGTCTTCCTTATTGAATCAATTTATTTCAGAATTACGCGATGTTTCTATCCAAAAAGATTCCATGCGCTTTCGCAGAAATATTGAACGTGTTGGGGAAATACTGAGTTATGAATGTAGTAAAGTACTAGCACATACTTCTGAAATCGTCACGACTCCATTAGGTACTAAAGCAATGGATTTGCCTAATAAAGATGTGAAAATTTGCTCTATTTTGAGAGCTGGATTGCCATTGCATCAAGGAATTTTGAACTATTTTGATGCCGCAGAAAATGCGTTTGTATCTGCGTATCGTGATCATGTAGATGATGGAGACGATTTTGAAATTGTAGTCAATTATATGGCTGCGCCATCGTTGGAAGGGAAAACATTGTTGTTAGTTGATCCGATGTTGGCTACAGGACGTACCATGAAAAATGTCTATGAAGTGTTGCTACAACAAGGAACACCAAAGAATATTCATATTATTTCTGTGTTGGGTTCTACAGAAGGCGTTGCTTATGTACAAACGCATTTTCCTGAACATACACATTTATGGATTGCTGCCGTAGACGAACAATTGAACAGTCGTGGATATATAGTTCCAGGTTTGGGCGATGCTGGTGATTTGGCATATGGAACGAAACGAAGTTAGATGTGCTTCGCTTCGCTCGATTCAAGGTTGTTCCGATTTAAAGCTTTCGGTTATGTATCACATTTTTGTTTTCACTTTCGTTTTCTTTGCTTACCCAAAGAATACTGAATCAAGTTCAGCACAGGCGTCAACAAAGGAAAGGGAACTTTTCCAGAGGTATTTTTAGTTTTTCTTTTAGGGAAAAACTAAAACCGCATGAATTTTTCTAAATTTTTTAGTTCACAATCTTTTTATTTTAAATCAAGGAGTTCATGAATCTTCGATTTCCAAGGCTTCAAAAATTTTAACGAAAAATCCCTGCTATACTTCGGAAAAGAAAAGTTTCAAGCTATTCTATGATAAT
This sequence comes from Kordia jejudonensis, assembly GCF_001005315.1. Lineage (GTDB taxonomy): Bacteria > Bacteroidota > Bacteroidia > Flavobacteriales > Flavobacteriaceae > Kordia > Kordia jejudonensis. The sequence continues at coordinate 37,822 of NZ_LBMG01000037.1, read as the reverse complement.
TTTTTTCGTAAGTGTTTTTCCGTTCGAAGTTATTTTTGACAAATAGATTCCGCTTTGTAAGTTTAATGATATGATTTCCGTTCCCGAGAATTGACTCGCAAGTAGTTTTCGCCCATCTATGGAATAGATTTCAATAATTGCTTCGTCTCTGATTCCTGCAATGGTAATATGATTTTTAGCAGGATTTGGATATAGTTTGATGTTTTCTGTCGTAAATTCTTCCGTAGATAAAGGTTGTGTCCATGCCACGCCCGTTTGATTTCCCCAAATATGTTCCACCAATTCAGGATGATCTATGAAAGGATTTCTATTGAATTGCCATGTGTAAATTACATTGTTACGATTCATTTCAAAATCATCTGGCGGATCGTTTCTGTGCCAAGTTAATAAGGTTGCTAAATCTCCTAATTGTCCTTCTACTGCTGGAAAACCGTTTTCAATAGATAATCCGTTGTAACGAACTGCTAAGAATAATACACTTCTGGCAACATCGCCACGAAAGCTTCCTGCCGTTCCTGTTGGTCCTGTATATTGTCCGTAGTGTTGATTTCCGCGTGAACTGTTTTCTGGTCCATCTGCCGCTCGTAACGCATGTCCGTCAGAGTTTCCATGTCGTAATGAATCTGGTCTGGTAATCCAAAATACATCTCTTCCATCTGCAATATCATCGCCTTCAATACTTCCGTAACCTGCTAATGAACGTGGAAAGGTGTGTTCTCTGTTCCAAGCTCCCGTACTGTTTGAACCTGATTGTTGATCTAGTTTTGCACGTCCTTGTTCCGTATATACCAACCAAACTTGATTGCTATTGGCAGGATTTTGATCGGCTTCGCGTAACATATCATATACATCTGCATAAGTTTGCGCTCGTACGGTGTTGACATCGGCAATTATGGCTTGCATCGCATTTTGTAATGCTGCATCTGCCAAACCATCCATACTGTCATAGTAACCATTTGGTGCTGTACTAGCAACCGTGCCAAATGTTGGATTTAATGGTGTTCCGAAAGGAGCGACAGTAAAATCGTTATCAACAGCTCTTACAAGTACGTTATTGTTTAGAAAGATGTATTCTATAGATAAATTGTCTTCAATATTGATGATTAATTCTTCATCGCCTTCATCGTCTGTATCGTCTACAAGTGTTATTGATGTTGATGCAGAAGATTGTCCTGTGGGAATGGTAACCGTAGTATTTCCCGTAAAGTCATTGCTATCAAAAGTTCCATTGTCTAGTGAAATTGTAAGATCGAGGTCTGAAGTAACAGTAGATTCCGTTGTAAATTCTATTGAGAATGTTTCTCCTTCTGTGTATTGATCTTGCAAAACAGAAATTGTGATACCGTTTAATGCTATTCCGCTTCCATCGTTTAGTTGTCTTGGCGTTGGTGTTCCTGTGAAGTATGATCCGTTGGTTTCGTTACGCTGAATAGAGTTTGTATTGTTGTTTCCGCCTTCGCTGATTTGTGTTGTTAATCCTAGTAAATTAAGTAATCCTGTATCGTCAGCTTCGCCCGTATCGTAAACTATAGCGTCAACTAAGTCAAACATTGTAGCTTGTGTTCCTTGTGGAAAGTCGGATCCATCTGCTTGATAGATTGCAACAGCATCTGCTCCATTTTGAATTACGTTAGAACCTATCAATAATTGTGGTACAGGTGAAACCGTACTACTTCCAATTAAAAGCAAACCATTTACATCTGTAACTTGTCCGTCTAAATCGAGTGAAAAATAACTACTATCATTTCCAGAAGTTGAACCGTTAAATAGTACTAAAACGTACCCATCTAAGGCAAAGTTGGGTGTTTGTGATTTTAATTCGATGAATTCTCCTGTGTCGGTTCCAGGTGTATCGCAATCAATTTCATTAATGACAACTACCTGACTTAAAGATAATTGACATAACAATAGCATTAGTAATGTGGGAAATGTATACTTCATTATTCTACTTTTGTCAAAAGTACAATAATCTCATCAGCTTTTATAGGTGTTTAATTATAAATTATTTAGCAGCATGTTTTCTTAACTTTAACTAAACATTCTTTTTACGAGCTGGTATCGCCAATTGTAATCGTAGTATTTAGAATTACATCTTTAGCTGGAATATTTTCTTCTTTGGATTCTAAGCGATCTAACAGGATTTGCGCTGTTTTTTTTCCTATTTCCTTCGGATGTTGGTCTATGAATGATATTTTAGGATACGATAATTCGTTTTGAGACGCATTTACATAACCAATAAGAGAAATTTCTTCAGAGAATTTTAAGCCTCTTTTTTGAATGGCGCTGTTGCAAAGTAGTGTTGCATCAATGTCAGCTGCAATTAAGCCGTCTATTTTACCTTCTTTTAGCGTTTCATCAAGTGTGCGTTGTAATTCGTTTAAGTCTTCAAATGCAATGACTGTTGGATTGTCTGTTTTTGCCAGATATCCATCTTCGCGTAAGCGACCAACAATAAGTGTTGGAATTGAAGATACAAAGGCAATATTTTTACAGTCTTTATTTTCGAGATGTTCGTAAGCGCTTATGATGCTATCATAATCATTTACTTGTACTGCGTCAAAACCAAGCGGTTGCATTGGAATACGATCAAAAAGTACTAACGGAATTCCTTTTTGCTTGATGTCTATGATGTGATCAAATGTTTTCTTTTTGTTGGTTTCTTCGGCAATACAAATTAGGATGCCATCAACATTTCCTTTCGAAAAATAGTCAAGACATTCTTTTTCTTTCTTGAGACTTTCATTGCTTAAGAAGGTGATGATGTTGTATTTTGAAGTGTTCGTAACTTCGTCAATTCCTTTTAATACTGATGCAAAAAACGGATTTTCGATGTTTGGAACCACAACACCTATTTGCATGGTTTCTTGTTTTTGCAAACGAACTGCAATAGGATTTGGTGAGTAGCCTCTTAATTTTGCTAAGTTTTTAACGCGTTCTTTGGTTTGATCGCTGATTTCTTCGCTATCGTTTAATGATTTGGATACCGTTGATACAGATATGTTTAATTCTTTCGCTAATGATTTTAGAGAGACTACATTTTTCATAGGTTTTATGTTTTGGTTGTACCTGTATCTTGGTTATACGTACTGTATTTTGAAACTCGATACGTATAAAAAAGTGTGTCTACTTTCATAAACACACTTTTGGTATACTGTTTATTCGTGTTTAGTTTTTGATTAACTTCACACTGCTTTGTCCTTTATTCGTTTGAATAGTCGCAAAGTAAATTCCTGCTTTTAATGCAGCTCCGTCAATAGTTGCTGTTACTGCGTTTGGCGTTGTTGCCATTACTTGTCTTCCAGCAATATCATATACTTGTATGGTATTGATGGTTACATTATCGGTAACTACATTCCATGAATTTGTTGTTGGATTAGGATATGTTTTAAATGAAGCTGGTGTGAATTCTTCTGTACTTAGTGTACTTCCTTCAGCATTCCATACATAGCTTCTTGATTGTTCTCCTAATACATTGATGTATCGGTTTGTAAATCCACCATTTGTTACTGTCCCAGCATCATCTGGCATAAAGTTTTCTTGATCTGACCAACCATCAATCTGAAACTTAAATTCTGTATATATTTCAGGTAAAGGAAGTGTTACTGACCACATTCCACCACCGATATCGGTTAATGGATTAGACGTTCCGTCCCAACCGTTAAATTGTCCACTGATGTATACTGTGGTAAAAGCTGCTCCGTATCCACTCATATCTACGGTAAATGTAGTATTGTGTGGACCTGCGTTTCCATCATCATAGCATGCATTGAATGAAGCAGTATCAAGTGTCATTGCTGATCCGTTTACTTCTAAAATTCTGTTTGTGAAGCCGCCATCAGTTACTGTACATGCATCACCAGCGGTTAAGTTGTCTTGTCCTGCCCAATCATCATGCGAAAACTTGTATTGGTATTCTCCATCTGCTAGACTAACTGTAGTAGACCAAATTCCGCCGCCCATGTCAGTCATTGGATTAGCCGTACCAGACCATCCGTTAAGTTCACCACTTAGGTATACTGTTGTAAAAGCAGTTCCGTATCCATTCATGTCTACGGTAAACGTAACATCGTTTTGAGCATAGCTAGTAAAGCTAATTAATAATGCAATAAAAAAGTAAAATTTCTTCATACTCTATAGGGTTTTAGTTAAAGGATTTATTTTTTACCAAATATATTAATTTATTTTCATAAAAAGGTGTGCTTATTATTGATAAGCACACCTGATTTATTTTGATAATATATGACTTAGTTTTTCACTAATTTGATACTACTCTGTCCTTTGTCTGTTTGGATTTTAGCAAAGTAGATTCCTGCTTTTAACGCAGAACCATCAATCGTTGCATTTAACGCATTTGGCGTCATTGCTGTTACTTGTCTTCCAGCAATATCATATACTTGAATTGCATTGATAATAACATTATCTGTTACTACATTCCAAGAATCGTTAGTTGGATTTGGATATGTTTTAAAAGATGCTGCATTGAATTCTTCAGTACTTAAGATATTGTTATGGAAATAGATATTGTCAACATATACAACACCTAAGTTTGATGTGATTAAGAATTGTGCTAAATCGTCTCTTGTAAGGTTGTTTGAAAAGTTAGTATCAATTTCAACATCAATAGAAACCCAAGTTCCTGTTGCTAATGCTGGTGTAGTTCCTCCATTAATGTTTAGTTCTAAAGCAGAAACTTCACTGTTTGTTCCTCCCCATTGTGAGAATTTAGAGTTGAATACTTTTCCAACTAAGTCTGGATTGTCTGTCCAAAAGTCCATATGGAAATGTGACATTGTTGAGGCATCAATTCTATTATTTGTAAATTCTACTCCAATAAAGTTTGTAAACGTAATTTTTTTAACGTCATCACCAAAAACAACTACATCTTCAGAAACCGAATCGTCAAAGGAAGCATTCCAAGTTTCAATAGTTGTGTTAGTGTAAGCATTACTAAATAGAGAAATCACATTTTGTGGCGCTCTCGTTGGTGGCGTTGGTGCTGCTGATGTTGGTCCTGCAATTACAAATGATATAGTATATGTTTCCATTACCGTCCCATTTTGAGAAGTTACCATTACTGTTGCATCTCCAGGTATTGCTGGTGCTTGCGTAATTACTGCATTTGCAGCAGGATCAGAAGTTGTTGCTGTTGTAATTTGTGGAACTACTGTTGTTCCAGGTGATAATTCTACTGTATAATTTGTAATTCCTGAAGCAAAGCTCGCAAATGGCGAACCGTCAATTTCTAAAGCACTTAATGTAGCATCCGATCCTGGAGCTGTTGGATTTTTCCAAAAGTATACATTGTCTAAGTAAATGTCTACAGGTACAGTACTTCCTGGTCCGTTAGCAGCGAATTTCATTTGGAAAACGCTATCCCAAGTCATTCCTGTAAAGGCAGATTTTGGAATATCGACACTTGTCCAAGTTCCAGATGTGTATGCAATAGAAACCAATGTTTCTCCTGCTCCAGATCCGTTGTTAATTGGACTTACTTGAATGTCCGTTGCTCCTGGGCTAGCTGAAGTCCAAATGTCAATGTGTAAAAATTCCATTTGAGAAGCATCAGTTGTAGTTACTTCAGTTCCTTGGTAGTTAAAGTTTGGATATGCCAATACGAGTGCTCCAGTTCCTACGTCGTAACTAGGATTTACTTGTGTATGACCCGATTGTCCCCAGTTTGGGTCATAGTTCGTTGCAATATTTGTATAGGTATCACCGTATACTGAAACTACATCCACAGCGTCATTTGTTGGTGCTGCAGGGCTTGTAGTTGGTTGTGCGAATGCTAGCGATGAAATCAGTAGCATACATAAAAAGGTAATTTTCTTCATAATAATTTAAGTTAAAATTTTAATTGTTCATATTTGTCCCAAAGTCCCCAATACGCACCGACATCACCTTCATCACCAACTTTCCATGATTCATCAAATGATGAAAAGTAGAATATTTCAATGTCTTCTTCTCGGGACCATTTTTGAGTGTTAATAAAATACTTTATTGCGTTTATATCCGATGGATATGCTCCTTCTAGGCTTGTTCCTTTAGTAGGCCAGCCCGTTTCGGTAATGATAACTTTTTTACCATTACCTGCCTTTTTTGCTCTGTTGTACATGTCTTTCATATACAATAATGAATAGTCTTGATCGCAACCTTCCCAAAATGGGTAACAGTTTGCTAGTATAATATCACACGCATCTGTAATTGCTGGACGTTCCGTAAATTCGTAGTATGCATCTACATATCCGACAGGAATTCCTTTTATTTTTTCTTTTGTGTAATAGATAAATTGTAATAATTCTTCTTCAGTAAGATCGCCTCTGTACATGACTTCATTTCCTACTGCGGCTACATCCACAAAACCTTGATTTGCTAGTTGAATCAGCTCTGCTATTTCGGCTTCATTGGTTTCAGGATCGTTTCCTAACCAAGCGCCTACAAGGGTTTTCATGCCCAACTCTTTGGCAATTCTCGGAATTAGCTCGTTTCCTTCTGTACAAGAGAAAGAGCGTATCCAATTGGTGTATGGTCTTATGATTTCTAAACGACGACGTATTTGCCCTTCTGATAGCATGTCGCCTGGTTTTTGACCTTCTTCGTAAGGACAGAAACACAAACCATGCATTCCGTCATGAAGTGTATTGTGCCATTGAATTTTTAAGTCATCAAGAGATTGACCTTCAAATTCGATAGCGGCAAGTGCAAAAAATTTTTCCTTTCGTAAAGACATTTGTTTTAATTCATTAAAATTTGAGTTGCTCGTGTTTGTCCCAAAGTCCCCAATATGCTCCTACATCTCCTTCATCTCCTGTTTTCCATGATTCGTCAAATGATGAGAAATAGAAAATTTCAATATTTTCTTTATCGGCCCAAACCATTGAGTTTATAAAATATTTTATCGCATTTTCTTCCGAAGATTCTGCTCCTCGCAAGCTTCCACCTTGACTTGGCCATCCTGTTTCAGTAATGATTACTTTTTTGCCTTGAGCTGCATGCATTGCTTGTCCGTACATACGTTGCATGTGTGCCAACGAACCATCTATATGGCAACCTTCCCAATACGGGTAACAGTTACTTAGAATGACATCACTGATTTCAACAAGTTCAGGATGCACAGAGAATTCATAGTATGCATCTACATAACCTACTTGAACATTTGGTAATGCTTCTTTGACTCTTTTGATGTAGTCTAACAATTCATCAAGTGTTAGATCGTTTCTATAAAGTACTTCATTTCCAACGGCTGCAATATCAATGACACCTTCTTTACCTAGTTGTATAAGTGCTTCAATTTCTTTTTCATTGTCTTCTTTATCATCGCCTAGCCAAGCACCAACCATTGTTTTCATTCCATGTTTTTTGGCATAACGTGGAATGTGTTCGTTTCCTTCTATACAAGAGAAAGAGCGTACCCATTTCGCATATGGTTTTAGTATGTTTATTCTTCTTTCTACTTGTGCTTCACTGATGACATCACCGGGCTCTTGTCCGTCTTCATACATGCTAAAGCATATACCATGCATTCCTTTTTCGAGTGTTACTCTCCAAAGTTTTTTGAGATCTTCAATGGAATATTTTCCAAAATCTATACCTGAGTGCTCTGTAAAATTCACACCTTCGTATAAGCGATAATCTTCGTGTCTGTATGACATTGTATTTTTTTTATAATTTGATTTATAATTCTCCTCTTCGCTCTACTAATTCTTCTTTGATTTCTCTAGCTCTAGTTTCATTCAAGCTATATTTCCACATAACCAACATTGCTAATCCAGCCGTAGCTGCGGGAATTACAATATCTGCAATACGTAATTGATATAATGTTTCGGCAGATTGTGTAGTTAGCGAACCATCAAACCCGATGAGTTTTAGCACCAATCCTCCTAAGATCAACGCAATGGCTTGCCCGAGTTTTACCATCCACCAATAGATAGCTCCAAAGGTTCCTTCTTTACGTGGCATTCCGTTTTCGAGCTCATCTAAATCACATACATCTGCCGTCATAGACATCATAAGTGTGAATAATCCACCAAGACCAAATGCCATAAATGGTATTGGCATAAATACTAAATAAGGACTATCAACATCAAATGCCCACCATTTGAGAGAATATCCAATAATTGATATGAATGTAGAGATTAAGAATGCTTTTCTTTTACCTAATTTATTCGCCATCCATGATATGATTGGAATAATCAAGAATGCTGTCGCAAGTGCATTTACAGTGTTAAACCAAGCTGGCCACGTACCTGCTGCTTCGTAACTTCCGTTGTACATATAAAATACAATGATATAAACACTAAAGGCTGCAACCATTTGAAATCCGTTAAAGACAAGGAATGTAGCTCCACAAAGTTTCATAAACGGTTTGTTTTTTGAAATTTGTTTTATTCCGATGAATAGGTCTTTTAAGTTTGTGGATAAAGATCGTAAGTTAATTTCTTTACGATTTGACATATTTGCAGAATCGATACCTCTACAGAAAATTGCTGGTATGATACCAAAAACAATACATATGATTCCTACTACAACTGCCATGAAGCGAACTCCTTCTGCTTGTGTATCAAAAAGTGTTTGATCAGGAATGATGAAATATAACCATGGAACGATCATCCAAGCAAATTGTCCCATTGTGTTAGAGAATGCCATTAAACGTGTACGTTCGTTATAGTCTGATGTCATTTCATATCCTAAACCTATTAAAGGTGTTGCAAATACTGTGTTTCCAATTAGGAATATGATTTGTAGAATCATGATGTACCAGAAGTTATACATTTCTGGATTATTCTCATCAATCTGCCACATGAGAATAAACATAATTCCACTGAAGATAGCACCGAAAAATATGTATGGTCTTCTTCTTCCCCATTTTGATTTTGTATTGTCAGAAATGAATCCCATGATAGGATCGGTAAGCGCATCAAAAATTCTTGGTAAACCACCAAGTAATCCTGCTAAGAAAGGATCCATACCAAAAGCGGTAAGCAAGAAATATTGAATAAATACACCCAATGTTCCAGGTAATATATTCAAGACAAAATGACCAGAACCAAAGGATATCTTTTGTAAAAAAGGTACTTTATCTTTAGCGGCAGTAGTTTGGTTTGACATAGGTAATATATTTTAGTTGGTTAGTACAATCGTTTGAATCGCTTGTGGATTAATCGATATGTTTTTGGTTTTATCTCCAAGTTTTAAGGAGAAATGTTTTTCTGTTTTTCCTTCATTAAATACGACTACGGCAATACTTCCATCTGGGTTTTCTGCGGCTGCAACCATTAAATCTTTGTCTGTATTTTTAGCATCTATTATTTTTGCTTCTGGACGAATGTACTTGCTAAAATGCGCCATGGTATAGTATAATGGTGTCATGTATACTTCATCTGCATCAGGATCGACAATTACAGGCGCCACGCACCAATTTTTGAACCAGTTTGGTCCACCTTGTCTGTCTAGTACCATATTCCAATCTACCCAACCATCAACCCAATTGTTTAGGCATCCGATGATGTCGCGCGCATACCGATTGACAGGTGCGTATTTTGGATGTAAGTATTTTTGATCTTCTGGTGCCCAATCCCAGCCCCAATCGGTGGCTTCTTTTTTCCAGTACCAAGCATCGTCTTTCCAAACTGGCACTTGTGAGTCTATACAACCTTCCGTTTCAATGAGGTATTTGTCTGGCGCTTTGTTGTGTCCGTATTGTAATGCTTCTGGGAAAAAATCATAGGTACTTTCATACCAATGAATAGCAATTCCGTCATAGTATTTTGATGAGGCTTCATCTTTGTACATTTCGTCAACCCATTCTTTTATTCCTGCACGATTTTGATCGTATCCTAAGATTTTGACATCTCCTTTACCATCTGCTTCTAGTTTTGGTCCTAAATGGTTTTGAACCAAGTTTGTCATTTCTTTTGGCGTAAAATGCATGCTTTCCCAGTTGTTTCCGTTACCATGTGGTTCGTTTACAACGGTGATTCCCCAAATATCAATTCCTTCTGCTTTGTACGCATCTAGGTATTTTGAGAAAAATAACGAATAGGTATCATTGTATTTTGGCAATAGTTTACCACCAACCCATTCTTTATTGTCTTTCATCCATGGCGGTGCCGTCCAAGGTGAGGCAATGATTTTAAATCCATCTTCGGAAGCTTTCATTGCATCTTTTATCATTGGAATTAAGTCGTCTTTGTCTTCTTTTATTGAGAAGTTTTCCAACGTCATATCATCTGCAACGGGTGCGTATGTGTAGTTGGTTAATGAAAAGTCGCATGAGCTAATGTGTGTACGCGTTAGTGAATAGCGTGCACCTTCATTTCCAAAGTATGCTTGAATTATTTTGTTTCTGTTTTCTGGACTTAGTTTGTTTAGTAAATATGCTGATGATTCTGTAAATGAACCTCCAAAACCAGTGATTGTTTGGTATTGTTTTGAAGGTGTTAATACAATTTCAGTCGTTTTTTCTGCTTGTGTAAATTCAGTGATTGGTGTCAATTTGTTTCCGCTTTCAGACGTTTCAAAGACTTGCACTTCTAATTCAAGTGTTTTAGCTTCTTCTTTACACGCTATGATCATGGTAAGAATTATTATCAAACTGTATGTTTTTACGTTTTTCATAATTGATTAGTGATTTACAGCTAATTTGGCTTTTACTGGTGGTAATTGTACTTCTAGTAACAACGAATCTTTGTTACCATTGTATGTTTTTGTGATTGGGTTTCCACTTCTGGTAAGTCCTTTAAATACACCTTTATCTACTAAGTCCCAAAGTGCATATTTTGCTTTTCCATCGATGGTAAATAGTCCAAAGTGATTTTCTGAACCGCCAGGATTTCGTGCATCTTTCCAGATTTCATCAAAGGCTTCAAAGTAGAAACACGACATGTTGGCTTCTTTAGTCCATTGACGCATGTGATTGTAATAGATGGCTTCTTTATATTCGTCTGTGGCTTTACTTCCGTTATTTCCGTAATGTCCGTTTGAATAGGAAGCCCAACCTGTTTCTCCGATGTGAATTGGTTTTTTTACACCCAAACTTGTCATGTAATTGTACACACTATCATATTGAGAGATGGCATATTTTTTGGCTCTTAACATCGCATCGTCAATTTTTTCGAGACTTGATTTTTTTGAATTTTCTTCAATTCCCCAAAATATTGGATGGTAATGTGTGTCATGCATTGGATAGGTATGCATGGAAATAAAATCTACCGCTTTGATCAATTTATTTAAATCTTCTACATGATATAAACTATCGCCTCCGCCCCAAGAAGCAAAGTTATCGGAACTTGTAACCCACAAGTCTTTTGGCAGTTTTCCTTCTTTTTTAAGATTTTGCAAATGAGTTACCCATTTTAGAATTACACCTGGTTGTACGTAGTAGCTCGCTGCCCATTTGACCATAGCTTCGTTACCAACGGCAATTACTTTTACAATGTCTTCAAATTGATTCGCCAATGCGACAGCGCGTTCAATTTCTCCTGCATTTTGTTCGCTTTCCTGATTGTGATCGGGTACTTGGTTTGTCCAAGCATTTTTACAATCAATCCACGCACCTAACATGACATACATCTCAAAATTTTTGTCTTCGTTTTTCAGTTCCCTGATCGCTTTTAAAACGTTAGTTGCATGTGGCAGTTGTACATTGTATGTACGCAAAATTCGGATATCCATCGCATGGAGAATCTTCATATCTTCTTTTAACTCTTCAATTGTCGGTTGTATTTCTCGCAATGAGTCTCTATAACCTCCGTATGAGATTGCCAAATAGTTGTTATTTCCTAATATATCTTTAGCTGTCACTTGTTTTTGTGTTAATGGTTCTGGCGATGCCTTCTTTTTTTGTGAATTTTCACAAGACATTATGAAGAGCGTTACCAATAGAAATATAGATATGTTCCTTAATGTTCTCATGATTGTTTCTCTTTTTTACTTTAAATGACTTTTTTTGATATGCACATTTATTTGTGTTACTTTCCCTGCACGATTAAATACTTGCTGGCTTGTGCTCGCATCTAAACGTAAGTTATCAAATGCCTTTGATGATCCGTCACTGAAATGAACTGTGAGTCCATATGCATCAGCAATGGTATATACTACTGGTACTTGGCAGTAGGTAAAACACAACGATCCTTTGGTTATTGGAAGTTGTTTTTTCTCTTTTGCAATATTTATATAGTTAAACGTACTGTCTTTTTGTAAAAATTCATCTTTACGTAACATACATGGATCAAAGTAGAGTTCGCCTTGTGATACAAAAACACCTAGTTCGCCAAAACGACTTAGAATGTCTTCTTTTACTTGTCCTGTCATTCCTGGCTGTTGCGCGCCTTTTCCTGCTGGTGTATGCGAATACGGATCAGTTGGAAATGCTCCATAGAGTGATGGCGATTTGTGCACACCGATACCTTCATTAATTTCGTAGTAGTGTTCTAATAATCGACCAACAATTTCTGCGCTTGCCTCTTCACGAATGGCTTTGATACAGCATTCAAATACAGCTAATTGCAGTTTTGAAACCATATGCCAGTAGATAGATCCTAATCCTTCATATCCGTAGAATGTTCCTGAACGACCTGTAAATTCTTTGTGATTGAATACGTCTTCAAATACCTCTAATACATAGGCGGCATCTGTAGTTACTAATGATCCGTAAGCTGTGTTTTGCAATGCATTTAGCGCTTCACTTAAATCGCCTGCATTTTTAAAGTTTCCATTGAAATGATAATCGCCATTGATGTCTTTAGTAATTATACTTCCGTTGTGATCATTTAGCAATTGTTGCAATAGGTTTGATTTTGCAACTGCTTCTTCTGGAATGGAGTTACGCTCAATAAATCCTTTGAGTTCTTTGTTTGGATAGAGCAAGTAACTATACTGATCTGGTCGGAATAGTTTACTGTTTTTTAGTCCATCGAGTACTGATACTGCTTCTTGTGAAGATATGTATCCTGAACTTAATACTGCTACTTGTCCTTCTAACATTTCGTTGAGATATGATATGGACACATCGCCGTTGTCTTCCACAGTCATTAAGTTGTATGCGTGGTAAAGTTTATCTTCTCGCTTGTTCGCTTCAATAGCGTGTTCTAAGTATTGTAAACTTGTTTCAACAAATTCTTTAATTTCACTAATATTAAGTGCTATTTTTCGTCCTGAAAATGCATTGTTATAGATTTTCATTCGGTAATCGCTTCCTGCAATTCCTAAACCATCAAGTACTTGTCTTCTTGCGGTATCGTTTATTTTACCAGCAAGTAAGCCTTTGTGTGTTGAGAATGTGTTTGCGATTTTATGGAAGAATTCTGCAAGTTCTTTTGAAACTTCTACCGTTTCTGTTTTTGAATTGGCAAATACTCCACTGAAAAATTTCAAGAAACGTCTTAAATAGTATAGTGTTACCATTGAGACTCCGTTTCCTACTAATGCGTTGTTGGCGTCATTCCACTCTGGACGTTGTGTATTCATCCAAATTCCACCTTCAGGAATAAAGTTAGAAAGTTTTGCCAGTGTTGTTGCCAGTATTTTTTCTACAAAATTTACTTTGACAATGAATCTGTTTTCATCACGAAGTAACGCACCATCGGCACCTAGTTTTTCTCTTTCTTGACGAATTTCATGATCTGAATCTTCGTCAAATTCAATGGTATCTTTTGGATTTTTTAGTAAATATTGATATGCTTTTATTCTGTACGGTACGTTTGCATATACAAATAGATCTTTGTTAAAGAAACTTTCCAGTTTTCCTGGTTTGTGATTTTCAATGATCTCTAAGAATTTCTGCAAGTATATAATTTGATGATCTCCCCAATAGCCAATGTACGACCAAGGATCGTCTGGTTCAATAGTTTCCCAATCGAAACCACCTTTTGTGACACGATATGGATTGTACCCATCAAATGTGGTAGCGTTTAAGAATTTATGAATCATGTTTTCGATAAATTCGGGATATGAGTGTGCTAATGCTTCCCAGTTTTGAAAGATATCACGCCAGTTTCCTTCGTAATCAAGTATTTTTGAACCGTCAACTTCACTTCTCGTGTTGATTGAAAATTTGTTCCAAGGACGACTTGGATCTCCGTGACGACGGCTAAATTTTAATGGCATGTATTCTAAACATAAACGTCTAAAGTTTTTGTCTTGACTTTCGTATGCCGTTTCCTTTAGTTCATTTATTGTAAATACATCTGGTAATGCTGCGATGACATCTTCAGAAGTTCTAGCTACTTTTTTGTTTGCTTTTGTGATGTAATCTTTAAAATCCCACTTTTCAACTTGATAGTTGTCATCAAAGATTCCTCCACGCATGATATTGAACAGCGTGTTAGCAAAGTGACGTGTATCTCTAAACTTGTCTGCCGATAGTTGCAACGCATCAGAAGCCGCATTTAAAGCTACTAAACGTTCTGTTCCAACATCAATTGTTTGTTGTACTTTTTCTGCTAAGTCAGCTTCGTTTTGTATTTGATGTGACAATTTTGCAATGTCTCCATGATCTTGGTTTACATTGGCAATTGTCATCCATGTTTTTTCTTCAGAAGCTTTTAAGATTACATCTGCGTTGATAAAGTAAGCACCTTTTTCCGCTTTTACATCAGTTTCTTGCTGAATTGGATGTCGCTTGCGGAATGCGCGCAGTTGTAATGATGATAGTAAATAGGTAGCATTGTCAAATCCTACTGACCAAACTACATTAGCTTTTAGAGCTTCACTTGGTTCGGCTTTGTCAACAATAATCGCGCTAAGCGCATAGATTCCTAATCCTGTTTTTTCTTCTAATTCGTTTCGCTTGTATGCATCTACTAGATTGCTACTTGCGTTTTGCAAATCAGAACCAACTCCATAGGGTAAGATGTTTTGAATTCCATCAAGAATGGAAACATGTACATTTTCTTCAGCGTTATTGACTAAATATGAATGTTTTACAAAACCATACTGATCACTAGAATTCCATTGGTAGCGAAATGTAAGTTCTAAATCATGATTGATCTCTTCGAACATTACTTTATTACCATAATTATTTTTGTAAAGATTTCGTGTTACTTTATACATTCCTTCGTAGCGTTCTGAAAATGGTTCCCAGAGTTGTAATTTGTTATTTTTAGTAACTTGAAATATAGATTTGCTTCCAGTGATTTCTGCGGATTCGGTGATTTTATCATCTGTGTAATATGGGAAAAGTGAGTATTCTGAATTTTTACGTCCAGCCGACAATCCACCATTACTGGAGATGAACATCCAATGATTGGAATCACTTACGATACTCATAAAAAATGGTCTTATGGTATCGCTGTTTGAAATTTTGTAAAAACTTTCGTTTTGTATGTTAACGGTTTCTATTTGAGACATATTTGATAGGATATCTTGATCTAAGCTATTATTTTCTTTAATCATTACAAGTCAATATTTTACTTCTAGAGAACTAGGGGAATTTTTAATGTATAGTTCAAATTTTATTCTTGAGTGAGATCATCAAAATAATAGATATCACCGTCACATGGAGCATTTCTTTCAAAGTATATGATGACACTTTTAAAGGTTCCCGATGCAACATTTGTAAAATCGAAACTAAGTTCTTGCCATTCTCCAACCTGGGTAATGCTTGCAATTCTTTCTTGGAAAGGATTTACATTTGGGAAAGGCATAAATTCGAGTCGTAGCGTCACATCTGTAATTTGTGTTTGTGCTAGGACTTTCATTTTGAATGTTTTGTTTGTGATTGTTGAAAAATCTAGTGGTGTTGCCAATTCAACTCCTACTCCAGACCATGTTTCACAACCGTTTGTTTTTTCATAGACTTGTACATTACAGCTACTGTTTACAGCATCGAGTACTGGGTTTGCCACTACGGCTCCACCAATGTTTCCAAACGCATCAAAGGTAGATTCGTTTAAGAAAGTCCAGTTTAAATCGCCATTTGCTGGATCAGTATTTTCATCGACTTCATCATTACAGCCATCAATTACAATTGTTTCTTCATACGTACTCGATTGCCCTTTGTCGTTGAATGCTGTTAGGCTTACCGTGTACGTACCATTATCATAACGGTGTACAGGATTTGTGAATGTAGAAGTTGTACCATCTCCAAGATTCCAAGCATACGACGTTGCTTCATTAGAAACATTGATAAACGAAATTGTTTTGGAATCTATTTCTTTTACAAATTTGGCTTCCAAGCCTACGAGTGTTACGCCACTTTCATTTTCATCTTCACAAGAGGTAAACATCGTGAACGAGAATACTACTAGAGAAAGTAGGCTTATGGTATGTTTTAAAAATTTCATGTTTTTGTGTTTTTTAGTTATAAACTCTTACGTAGTCAACAAACATTCTTTGTGGAAAGGTCGTATTTGCATCTGGAAAGCCAGGTAAGTTACCACCAACTGCAACATTTAAGATAATGTAGAAAGAGTTATCAAATACCCAAGTACCTTCTCCATTGGTTTCTTCTGCAATGGTTTCTGGTGTTATAGATTGGTATAATACATCATCTACATAGTAATTAATTCGACCTGGACTCCATTCGATACCAAAGACATGAAAATCTGTATCGAATCTGTCGTCAGTTAGTTCGTATTCTTTTGAGATAGAATCGCCGCCTGAATAGTTAGGTCCGTGTACACTACCGAAAACCACGGTAGGTTTGTTTCCTAAATACTCCATGACATCAATTTCGCCACATGCTGGCCAAGGATTTTGATCACAATCACTTCCTAATAACCAAAATGCTGGCCATAATCCTTTTCCTTGCGGCAAACGGATTCGTGCTTCAAAACGACCGTATTGCTGTTCAAATAATCCTTGTGTTTTTATTCTGGCTGATGTGTAACCGCCTGAATTTCCTTCTCTGGCAGTGATGACTAAAAGTCCATTTTGAACTTCTACATTTTCAGCATTGTTTGTATACACTTGCAATTCATTGTTTCCCCAACCTGGAGGCAATCCTTGTTGTGTTCCATCTCCTAAATCATAGGTCCATAAACTTGAATTTGGTGCGCCGTCCACATCAAACTCATCTGCCATTACCAAATTGTTTAGTGTCGCAACTGTTTGGGTTTCATCCGCATCGCAACTAACAAAAACAGTGCTTGATATGATTGTTAATGCTAGAATACTATTTTTTATTATTTTTTTCATATTTAAAATGTTATGAATTCTTAATAGAAATATATGTTATCGACTAAAAATGATGCTCCGTTTGATGAAACAAAAACAATATAGCCTATGTTACCTAAGTTTGGAGAACCTGCTCCACCACCACCAGTTGGCAATGTGAAGGAACTTAAAGGAATGTCAATACTTACCCATTCTCCTTGTATTAATTGACTACTGACATTGAATCCACCTGCCGATCCGTCTCCGAAACCATTGTCAGTATCATCTGGTCCAAAATCTATTAATTCCATCACCAACGCTGAACCAGGAGCGCTTGTCAACTGCACATCTAAGTGTACCATTGTTTCGCCAGTTACGTTTACGGTTCCGTCCCATCCAATTCCGATGAAGTCGATTCCTTCGTAGTTAACGTGATTGTTTCCATCGAAACCTTGTACTGAGATGCTTTCCGTATTTGAACCTGCAAAAACTCCAGGATTAAATCCTGTAACACTTGTATACGATTCGCTGTATATAGAAATTACGTCAGCTTGTGCTTGTGTTGGAATTGGAGCATTTACGAATGAACCAGCCGAATTGAGTTGTAACGATCCATTTCCTTGTGCATTTCCTATGCTTCCAGTGATTGTGGCTACACCAGGACCAATTACGGTTACATCGCCAGTAGACGTTACTGTAGCAACAGAAGTATCTGATGATGAGAAATCAAAATAAGGTCTCGCTGCAACTACTGATACATTATTACCCGTTCCTAAGTTGAAGGTTGCGCCTAAGCCGCCAATTGTTTGTGTATATCCTGTAAAGATATCAGTTTCTTGATCTTGTCCATTTAGTATGTAAGGAAATAATAAGTCTATCGTTCCTAGTTTTTCAAATCGTAATTCATCTATCCAGAATGTATATCCAAGATTGTCAGCAAATGTACTTGCATCATTAAAGTTGTCATTTCCTAGCACATCAAACGATCCTGCTGAGAATAAAAACATTCCTCTTTCTTGTACTAATTTAGAAGGATCAGGCATTGGAATAACGTATTTTTTCCAACCGCTTGATAATTCTATTATTGTTGAAACTGGATATGTATCTGTTTCAAAGTCAGTACCAAAACCAACTTCTATAGACGCCGTTAGTGAGCCTTTTGCCCAAAACGTTAACGCATCATAACCAGATAAGTCTCTACCAGCACCACGATCTGTAAAGATTCCTCCAATAAAGTTACCATCTGGATCGTTTGGCGTTGGCACATCTATTCGAATAGAAGAAGTACCTTCGTAAGCTTCATTGTCATCTGTACCAAAACCATTTGGATTGGCTCCAAAAGCAGGATTGAATGATTGAAAAAATTGATCTGTCAGTCCTACGGGAGCATCAGTAAATATGTCTGGTGTGTTTGGGAATGTTGCTATTACAGCATCATCCGATATATCTCGTTCACAACTTACGGTCATGGCAATTACCAAACCAGCAAGTAGTGTGTTTTTAAAATATGTTAATCTTTTCATGTGTCTAGCTTTTTATTTTCCTATGTTGATGTGAATGTATGTTCTTATTTCCCACTCTGTACCATTGTCAAATCCTACTGGACTTAGTATTGGTGCTGTTGCAAATTCGTCAGCAGTAGCATTTGGCGAATATCTTGGAGAGAATTCATTTAATGCACGCCATGTTCCTCTGATTCCAATTCTTGTACTTGGCAGTAAGAACCAATCTGGCTTACCAAGTGATGTAGATACATCTAACATTAATTGTGTTGGGTATGTTAAGTTGAAATCTCTATGGTAATCAAATGGTCCCCAATCGTTAATTTTAACGTGAGACATTACTTGAATTTTGTTATAGATCATTCTAACATCAGCTCCAAATCGTTTGATTAATCGTGAATCATCACCATTAGCCTGCGCATTTCCGTAGTAGAAATTACCAATGATTCCAAGTTCTGGCGATATTTTTGACACCATACGTGAGTTGATTTCCCATAAGTCTTCAGCAGCTACGGTACTTGGGAACGCAAAGAATGTACGATTGGCATTGAAACCAATGTGTGCATCTTGTTGTGTTGGTAAGTGACGGAATACGAATCCGAGGTTTGCTGCAAATTTTGCGTCTTCTGCTCTATCGTTATTCCACTCATACATCCATGTTCCTGGTGTTGGATCATAGGTGAAAAGGATTTCTCCTGCTGTCATTTCTCGGTTTCCACCGCGTACTGCAAATGGATCATCAATTACATTTCGTAATCTTCCAGGTGCTGGTGCGTCGGTTGGCATTGCATCTACTAATGGTTTTTGCCACATAAAGTTTGGTGCAATTTGGAAGTCTCCAAACGTATATGTGAAACCTGATAAGAAGTTGGTCATGTTTCCACTTCCTGAGTCTCTTAATCTCCATCCTGTAAATGTTTGTGTTTGGTCAGCGCCTCCATTGGCAACTAATCCCATTACGGAACCTTGTGCGTATATATTGAAACGTCCACCTGCATAAGTCAGTTTTGCTTTTGCTCCCCAATTATCAGTAGATTTAACCTTGTCTTCAACTACCGTATAGTTTCCTGAAGTTCCTCTTACATCTTGGTATACACTTCCGTTAAGTGGATTTCCTGCCCAGATTCCTCCGACTTGTACGCCAACTTTTCCAAAGTCACGCTCCAAAGCTAAGGTTGCTCTTTCCATTGGCCATGCAGGAATAACACCACTTCGTATTTGATTTTGATCTAAGACACGACGTCCAGTTTCGTCAAATTCGAGGTCTGTGTTTACATCTCTGTGATAGATTCCCGTTACGTCCCATCCTTTTATATTTTTTGTGTATTTGAAAAGCATTGTTGGATTGGCTCCCCACCAAAGTTGTGGACCAAATGCAGCTTTTGCACCTTTTAATGCTCCTTTACCATCTACTTCTATTCCTAAAATTTCACCACCATAGATGTCTAAGTTAGGGCCATAATTTGCTTCTGGATATAATCCGAAGATATCTCCTTCATATCCCCAATGGTAATGTCCTGTACGATAGAAACCTCTAAGATCGAAATCTTTAGCATTCCATTCAAATTCTGCGTTGTATACATTTACACGATTGATATCGTTTAATATTACTTCTTCTCCATTTCCGTTTACGATGACTTGTCGATTTCTGTTTTCATAGAATATTTCATCGATTGGATTTTCAGCAGCACGTCCGATAATGTTAAAGTTTACGTTTGCTCTCATGTTTGGAGCAGGATTTCCTTCCACTCCTATGAAGTACGATTGCATATGATCAAAACCGGTTTGATTTGGAAATGCATTTTCGTCTGGATCAGGATTGTTCGGTGTTGTTAGAAGACTTCCACCTGTGTTGAATGTTGTGAATTCAGCTCTAAGCTGGCTGATTCTTATTTTTTGACTACTTCCACCGCCCATGGCAGCTTTGTCACCTCTAGCTCTTAGGACAGCATCCATAATTTGGATATTATCAAAATGAGTTGAAAGAAAATCAGCTGTCATTCCAGGAGCATATGGATCTATTTGATGTGC
The DNA here is from genome assembly GCF_001005315.1 of Kordia jejudonensis. Taxonomy (GTDB): domain Bacteria; phylum Bacteroidota; class Bacteroidia; order Flavobacteriales; family Flavobacteriaceae; genus Kordia; species Kordia jejudonensis. The sequence goes on along the minus strand of NZ_LBMG01000037.1, from coordinate 17,198 downwards.
TTCTTTTAATGAGTAATATGCTGCACGTGGATATAATGTATATAAACCTCTTGCATCAGTTGGTCCTTTTGCACAGATACCAAACCACTCTTCGTTCATGTTTAAATCTCCTTCATTGGCTTGATCGCGAGAATACCCGCCATTTGGCCATACTGCGACATTATCATGTACGTCTAAGTTTTTTGTTTGAAGGTATTTCCACCATCCGTCTGAAAATTGGAACGTAAATCCTCCAAGTGAGTTATTTGCTTTTCCTAAGCCAGCAGCATTGGCATAAATTTCTTTCCAGTTTCCTGTCATGTAGTATGCTTGTGAATACTGATCTTCTTTATTGTCTCTCGCATTGAAAGCATCTGCACCAAACTCAGCAAATAATATTGGCATGTTGAGTTCATCTTTGACTCTTTTGAATGCATCACCAAATGATACTCCTCGATACATGTTTGTACCATAGATATCAACGTCTTTACATTCTTCTTTTACCAAGTCTATGTATAATAAATCTCCGTTACAAATTGCAACTGGATGCGATGTATCCAATTTTTTAACTTCTAGTGTAGCATCATTAAACGCTTTGTATAAAGCACGTGCTGCTTTTATTTTGTTTGAATCGATTCCTTCTATTGGAATTGCCTCAGTTTCTGCTCCCGTCCACGATAAGTGATAGTTATTTTCATTACCAATCATGTAGAGTAGTAATCCTGGCGTGTCTTTGTATGTTTCTGCCATTTCTCTGGCTTCAGTCATTAAAATTTCACGCGTTGCTGGATCAGCATAGTCTGTTTGTGGCGTCCATGCACCATTAATTGTAAGTCCGTATGCACCAAAAGTAATATTTAACATGGTGTAAATACCATAATTTTCATAGATGTATGTAATCCATTTTGGTTTTAATCCATACGTTCGAATTGCGTTGACACCCATGTTTTTTAGTAGCATCATTTCAGCATCCAAAGCTGACATGATCACATCGTCTGATCTGTTCCAGATTCCAGGGTCTGTAATTGTAGAACCAATAGGTACATAATCCCAGTTCATACCATTGATCATAAAATCTTTTCCGTTAACAACCAATTTCATGCCTTGATCATTTTTTTGAACCACAACTTTATCTGCTTGTGCAAACATAGATGTCGTTAAAAAAATCAGTGCTAAAGTTAGAAAGGTTTTTTTCATCTGTTTGTTTTTAATTTATTAATTAGGTCAGATGGAACTCGCTAATAATTTGTCTTTAGTTAATCAACTAAAATAAATTACAGCTCATTTCATTTTGATTGGTTTTAAAAATTATTGAGCTTTCACTCAACATTTTTTGTTTTTACTAAAACTATGCATAATTATTGCGAAATCTTCAAAAATAACCACAACAAAAAACATACATGATAATAAAAACAACGAAAAATTTGATTATACTCAATTTAAACCCCTTGATTTTAAAGGATTCTTAATGAATTTATTTTTTTAATATTTTTTTAACACAACCCTTGTTTTACAGCTGTTTAGCAAAATGTTGTGGTAATGTTGTAGTGGTTATATCGCCTGTTGGATACATATAAAACCTTTGTATTGAGGCTTTATCGCCTATTTGATATATTCTTAAAAAAATTACGAAATCGATGTCGTTCTATAATGGTTGCTATTTATATGAATTGTATCTGTTGTTTTTTAAAAATGGATTAAAAAAAAACTTGCCCTATTTGTTCTTCATCGACATGAAAAAAGAACAAATAGTTATGGCAAGTTGTGTAGCTGTATCAAAATAAATTAATTATTGATATACTCTAACATAGTCAATTTCCATTGTATCTTGTGTAAATGCAGGATCAATAGTTCCTCCAAGTGTTCCTCCCATGGCAACATTTAAGATGAGGAAGAAATCATTGTTAAAAGGTAATGTTACATCATTAGTTACGGTGTGAAATACAAAACCGTCTACTAAGAAAACAATTTCAGTTTCCGTCCACTCAATTGAGTAGTTATGAAATTCTGTAGTTGATGTTGGTAACGATGTCGTAGCTGAATCTCCAGCTCCTGGCGACACACCTGGATGATGTACTGTTCCTAGCACAGTATTTTTATCTTGTCCTTTTTGCTCCATGATGTCTATTTCTCCACAAGTAGGCCATCCTACGGTATCAAAGTTCGCTCCGAGCATCCAAATTGCTGGCCAAGTTCCTTGTGAAGCAGGCAATTTTGCGCGTACTTCTACTCTACCATAGGTAAATTCGTAAAGGTTTTCAGATTTTAATCGTGCAGATGTATAGTTTCCTGATCCATCTTTAATAGCATTAATTTTTAGCATTCCATTTTCTACGATTACGTTAGATGCATCATTCGTATAGTTCTGAGATTCTCCATTTCCCCAGCCGCCATCGCCTAGATCGTATGTCCAGTTTGCTGCATTCGGTGCGCCATCTGTATTGAAATCGTCTTCCCAAACTAAGTTATTGTATTGCGTTTGGAAGTTATTTGATGCTGGTTCTGCCGAAGTGATGATAAACCACCAGTCGAATTCTCCGTTACCATCTGTGGTTCTTAAGATGAGTTCGTTTGGCACTGAACGATCAAAGATTTCATAAGTATGTGATCCACCTGTGTAGTAGCCCATAAAACCATTTCCTGTTAGTGTAATTGTTTCTACTCCGCTTGGTGCAATTAGTGCCCAACCTTCACTGAAATCGTTGAATGGAAGATTTTCTACATCCGCACCATTTATAGTTCCACCTGAGGCGCCTAATTCGTTGATTAAACCATCACGACCAAAAACTGTTCCTGATGTATCTGTAGATGGATCGTCATTTGTATTGTCTGTGATAAACGTAAATGTTCCGTCTGAAGAAAATACATATCTGTCATCATACATTCCTACGGTTGCTTTTTCATCTGGTCCAGCACCATACCATTCTGTTGGCACAGTTCCGCCTACAGGTCCTAAACCAAAGTGTCCTGCCTGTTCAGATTTGATTCTCCATGTTTTTGAAGTAGTTGCATTTGGATTTGCTGGATCGAAACCAAATAGCAAGGCTTGTAAATCATCTGGTGCAGCGTATGTAGCTAATACTTCAACCGTAATAGCTGTCGACGTTGAGTTTCCTCCTGTTCCGTAAGCAATAACGTTTACAGTATATGTGTTTACACCTAAAGTAGAGAATATGAATGATGCTTCTCCAACGGCGTTGGTTTTTACATCACTTTCATACGCAAATCTGTATGTGATTGCATTATCTGCGGAAGCGTTTAAGGTAACCATTCCGCTTCCATCTCCGTTAGGATTGTTTGCATCTTGTCCAACAATTGTAGCTGTTACTTGTAAATTTGTTGGTGTTATGATATCTCCCACTGTGGCTTCTTCCTGACAACTAGCTGTTAGCAACAGAAGACCAAATAAAGCGGTACATAAGTATTTAAAATTTTTCATCTGTTTCATGTCTTAATTTCTTGTAAGTTTAAATGTCCAGAATACGCCTGAACCTGCTTCTATTTCTATCGTAATGTTATTGTTATCAACAATAGTAACTCCATATGTTATTGAAGCTGGCGCATCTGCTGGATTTGAAAGTTCTCCTGCATTGTTAGCCTTAGGTATTCCTAAGTATGAACCTGTTCCGTTTAGCGTTATTGTTCCTGCTACAGCATCGTAAGTGTATGTTGCTGGTTGTCCGTCATGTGGTGCTATTGGTGCTCCACAAGCATCTCCACTTCCACTTTGCCATCCTTCTATCCAAGTATCGGCACCCAAAACATTTGTAAAAGTTCCTGAACTTGTAAATACGTATTCATCATCATAGAAACATGCTCTTTGCGCTACTCCTGCATCGTCAATTGAAAACCAATCTCCAGATCCTGGCGACGGTCCTACTGCAAGTGATCCTGCTTCTGGTGTAATACTCCAAGAACCTACTATTGGTGAAACTGGTGCGCTGTCTCTTATAAGTTTGAATGTCCAGAACACACCTGATCCTGCTTCTATAGCAACTTCAATGGTGTCTGTATCAATAAAGGTAACATTGTATGTTATTGAAGCTGGCGCATCAGCTGGATTTGAAAGTTCTCCTGCATTGTTTGCTTTTGGTAATGCTATGTATGCTCCTGTTCCGTTTAGTGTAAGTGTTCCTGCGGTTTCGTCATGCACAAAGGTTGCTGAAGCCGATCCGTCATGTGGTGCTACTGGTGCTCCACAAGCATCTGGCGCTCCACTTTGCCATCCTTCTATCCAAGTATCTGCTCCTAATACATTTGAGAATGCTCCACTAGCGTCAAATACGTAGGTATCATCGTAGTAACATGCTCTACCTGCAACTCCTGCATCGTCAATTGAGAACCAGTCTCCTGATCCTGGTGATGGTCCTACTTTTAGTGAACCTGCTTCTGGCGCTACTTTCCATGTACCGATTAGCGGGCTTGGTCCTGAAGCTTGCTTGTAGAAGTAGATATTATCAATGAATACCGTTCCTGCTGCCCATGGCGTTCCTACAAATTTTAATTGGAAGATTTCATTTACTGATAATCCTTGATCTGTATATTCTGATATTGGAATTTCGATACTTGTCCATGAATCTGCTGATAACGGACGTGTTACTGGTGCTTCTGTTGCTGCTCCAGGTCCGTTGATTAGCGACGTTTCTATATCTGTCACTACATCAGCTGTCCAAACATCAATGTGTAAGAATTCCATTCCTGACACATCTATTGAAGTTCCATCTGCTAAGGCAATACCTTGGTAGCTAATGTTAGTGTATTGTAACATTTGTTCTCCGTTAAGATCAAATGTAGCCCAACTACTTCCTTGTCCACCTTGTCCCCAATCTGGGAAATAGTTGGTGTTTGGCAAGTCGTCATATGCAGCACTAAATATTGAGATTACATCTGAAGGATTTCGTGCTGGTGGCGTTGGTGCTGCCGCTAATGGTTGTACAATAGCTGTAACTTCAAAGCTTTCTGTGTATGTTGTCGTTGCAATTGCTCCACCCATGGCTTCTACCGTAATGGTATAAGTTCCTGGATCTGCATAAATATACGATACTGTTTCTCCTATGTTTCCTGAAACTGGCTGGCTTCCATCTCCAAAGTCAATTACATTCGTCATAGCAAAGTCTGCCGTTGCTGTAATGTTTACTTGTTTTGAGATTCCTGGATCGTTTTCAATGGTTACCACTAAGTTTTGTGGCGCTTGAAATGATACTACAATTTCCTGTGTTATGGTCGTTGTATCGCCATTTAATCCTTTTCCTGTTACCGTTGCTTGGTACGTACCTTCAGCGTACGTATGTTCTACATTGTTTCCTGGTAAAACTTCTGAAGCGACTTCTGAACCATCACCGTAGTTAATGTCAAATGTTGTTACACCTTCTCCAAGTGGTGTAATGGTTACTAAACCTGTATTGTCCTGCGTTATGTTTACTATTGCAGATAGGTTTGTAGGCGCTTCTACCGTATTTACAAAATCGGTATTGTCGTCTTCTCCGCAACTGTACACAAACAGTGCGACAAGACATAAACTGAATACATATTTTATTATTTTCATCTTGTATTGTATTGTTTTCTCTTTCTAGCTATTAATATCCTGCGTTTTGTTCCCAACGGTTACCTGCCAATTCTATTTCGATTCTTGGAATTGGAAATAATTCGTTCTTTCCTGGCGTAAATCCTGGAATTGTGCTCGTTTGTCCTGTTCTAACTTGGTCGAAGAAACGGTGTCCTTCTCCTGCTAGTTCTCTTCTTCTTTCTGCTAATACGTTTTCTAGTGTCGCAGGAATTCTATTGCTTGTATCTCCAAATGCTCTATCTCGAATGGCATCTAAAAATGTTTGTGGATTTGCTATTGGCGCTGGCGCACGTAAGTTTGCTTCTGCTGCCATTAGTAATACATCAGCGTAGCGAATTGCTCTGTAGTTGTTACTACGGTTAATGTTTGCATCTTGTATTACATTATCATTTGCATACGGAATGTATTTTAGATTGAAGTATCCTGTATGCTCTGAACCTTCTGTGAAGGTTACATCTGGACGTGAAGCTACAAATGCATTGATGTCTAATACAGTTGCTGCTAAACGTGTATCTCCTGCTTGGAAGATGTCTGAAACTGCTTGCACAGGTATGTTGAAACTAAATCCTGAAGCATATGGCGTAAAGTTTCCACCTTGAAAACGTGGTCCCATGAATCCGACAGCAACATTTCCTTCTACACATTGGAAACAGCCAAAACTTGCTCCTTCTTGTGTACCTGAGTATTGTACTTCAAATACAGATTCTGAGTTGTTTTCGTTATTGTTTAGAAATATTGTATTGAAATCTTGCACAAGTTGGTATTGTCCTGAGTTGATTACTTCATTAAGCGCTTGTGCTGCTTCAGTAAATTTATCCTGATATAGATATATTTTTCCAAGTAATGCCCAAGCTGCTCCTTTTGTTGCTCTACCATTTTGTAGTTGTTGCCATGGCAATGAAGGAATAGCGTTTATTAAATCCATTTCAATTTGCGCGTATACGTCTGCTGCTGGTGTTCTGTCAATGGATTGAGATGCTTCTATAGAGATTCTTCCGTCTGTGTACATTGGCACATCTCCGAAAAACTTTACTAATTCAAAGTAGTAGTATGAACGTAAGAATAGGTTTTCCGCTAAGAGTTGTTCTTTTCCGTCAAATTCTAAGTTGTCTTGAAATTCTACAATGTAGTTTGCTCTACTGATTCCTGCATACATTTGTTGAAATATGCTACGCAACGCACCATTGTCAGGTGTGTGAATCATATCATCAATTTGTTGCCAATCTAATACGTCTGTAGGACTTTCGCCTCCACATAAACTGTTATCAGAAGCAATTTCTCCTAGTATGTTGTTTAAATACGTTGTTGATAGAATATCATATACACCAATGAGTGCATCTTGATAGTTGTCTGGCGTATTGAAAAAGTTTTCTGAGTTTTCTTGCCCAGGTGGCAATATTTCCAAGTAATCATCACAAGATTGTATCCCTATAATGATCAGCATTGCGAGTGCTATTTTTGTTATCTTATTATACATAGTGATGTGTTTAGAATGATACATTGATTCCTGTTGTAAATGTTCTAGCTAATGGATATTGTCCTAAATCAACTCCTGCTCCTAATGGACTTGAGTTTGATACATCAGGGTTATATCCTTGATATTTTGTAAACGTATACAAATTGTTTACTCCAAAGTATAGTCTGAATCTGTCTAAGTGAAGTTTCTCTAAAACTGAGTCAGGCAATGCGTATCCAATTTGAATGTTTTGTATTCTTAAGTACGAACCATCTTCTACGAAAAAGTCTGAGAATAAACGGTTGTTAGAAGCATTTGTTGATGCTCTTGGCACAAAGTTAGATGTTCCTTCTCCTGTCCAACGATCTAGATATAAACTAGGTTTGTTACTGTAGGTTAGGAAACGCTCGTAACTTCTTGCAATATCGTTTCCGATAGAAGCATATAACGACGTTGCAAAGTCAAACTGTTTGTAGTTTAATCCAAAGTTTAATCCCATTGTGAATTCTGGAATTGGATTTCCGATCATGGTTTGATCATCTTGACTTCCAAATTCAATTACTCCATCGCCATCAACATCTACATAACGAATGTCTCCAGGTTGTGCATCAGGTTGTACCGCATGTGCATCAATTTCTGCCTGATTTTGAAAGATTCCGTCTGTTTGTAATCCCCAGAATGCTCCAATTGGTAATCCTGATTGGAATCGTGATGTGGTTTGATTTAAATCAAATAATCCACCTGGTAAAAATCCTGCTGCATTGTTTACTTCTATTGCTTTGTTGTCTATACTTGTCAGATTGTATCCAACTCGAATACTAAAGTCATCTGTAAAGTTATGCGAGAAATTGATTCCTAAATCAAGCCCTTTGTTTTCTACGATTCCCGCATTTACTACTGGTGCAGAACTTCCTCCAGCGCTTGTTCCTAACAATGCTGATACTTCTGGCACTAATAATAAGTCTTCTGTACGTTTTTTATAGTAATCTACACTTATGTCTAATTTACGATCAAATAAGCTAATATCAAAACCGATGTTTGATTGTGTAGTGGTTTCCCATTGTAGTTTTGAGTTTGATAATGCTCCAATTGCGTTTCCAAATGACAATACATCATTGAAAGGATACGTAGCTTCTGCATTGGCTCCTTGTAAGAATCCTAACCAACGGAAACTACCAATTCTGTCGTTTCCTGTGATTCCCCAACTTCCTCTAATTTTCAGGCTATTGATCAAATCTGATTTGAAGAAATCTTCTTGCGAAACAACCCAACCTCCTGAAAGTGATGGAAAGTATCCGACTCTATTGTCAGGACCAAAACGCGTTGATGCATCTCTACGCAACATGGCAGAAAATAGATATTTACCGCTGTAATCGTACTGAACTCTTCCAAATATTGAGTACAAACGATCTTCTCCGATTCCTGTTGTAGCATTTAATGTTTGCTGAATGTCTTGCGGATCTCCGTTTGGCGTATCATCTTCATCAATAATGAATGATTGTGTATTGCTTAGGTATGCGTTGCTCCATGCATCTGGACCATTTACTAAGAAACCTGTTGCGAATATTCCGTCGTATTGAAAACTTTGTAATGACGTTCCTAATAAACCACTGAAGTTATGATCTCCAAATGATTTTTTGTAGTTGATAAACGTTTCCCAAGTGTAATCAAAGAAGTTTTGAGTGTTTTCACTAACGGTACTGTAAACATCTCTATCGCCATCATCATTGGTGTCTAATATGAATCGATTGTTTGCAACATTTACATTGTTTTGTACTTTGTTTGGTCCATAATATTGTAATGGATTGTATGAACGTGAAATTACATCTGCGTAGTTGAAGTTAAAACGTGATGTGATTTCTAAATCAGAAATGATGTCATACACCAATTCTATTTTTCCAGTAAAACGATTTGTTTTTGATTCGTTAAAGGTATTGTTGATTACTGCAAACGGGTTTACAATTTCAATTCCTTGTTCTGAACCAATGTATGAGAATCCTCGTGATGGTCCCGAACCGTCAGTTCCATCAAATACTGGAGTTAGCGGAGAAGCATTTGCTCCATAATACAATATAGAACCTCTTCCGCCTTCTGGAATTCCTCTTGTTTTTCTGTTTGTGTATAATAGTAATGTATTAACCTTTAGCTTTTCCGTAAGATTGATACTTAGGTTATTTTTTAATGTCCAACGCGTAAAGTTTGATTTGTCGCTGGCAATAATACCTTCTTGGCTTAGGTAACTTCCACTAATTCCGTATGAAATGTTTTCAGAACCTCCTGTAGCACTTAAACTGTGACTGATTAATGGTGCTTGCGTAAACAACTCATCTTGCCAATCAGTTCCAACGCCTAGCGAAGAAATGTCTGGAAATGGTAATGCATTTCCATCCGCAACTTCTGTTTCATTTACATATACTGCATATTCTGAAGCGTTTAGCAAGTCTAACGTGTTTGATGTTTCTTGTACTGTGTAGAAAGCATTGTATGAAAATTTCGTTACCGAATCTCTACGTCCGCTTTTCGTAGTAATTAAGATGACACCATTTGATGCTTGTACACCATATATTGCCGAACTCGCATCTTTGATAACGTTGATTTGCTCGATGTCATTTGGATCAATAACACTTAAATCGTTTCCAACATTGACACCATCTACAATTATAAGTGGATTGTTGTCTCCATTAGATGTGATACCACGAATTCGAATGTTAAGTGCGGCACCTGGTGAACCTGAAGTAGCATTTACTTGTACTCCCGAAGCCGAACCTTGTAGTGCTTCTTCCACTCTGACAGGGTTACGCTCCACAATTGTTTCAGCATTAACGGTAGCATACGATCCAGAAACTAATTCTTTTCGTTGTGAACCATACCCGATTACGACCACAGATTCTAAAGATTCTGCATCTTCTTTCATGAATACGGTTAATTCTTCATTTGAAGTTACCACAACTTCTTGCGGTGCAAATCCTATTGAAGTAAATACAAGTGTACTTCCGGTAGGAACATTTTTCAAGGTAAACAGTCCATCAAAGTCTGTAGATGTTCCTTGTGTTGTGTTTTTGATAAGTACGTTAACTCCTGGAAGTGGCATTTCTGTACCTTCTTCTAGTACTTTTCCTTTTATCTCAAGGTTTTGTCCATACGTCCATATACAGGAAAGCATGAGCGAAAGCATGATTAAATAACGGTTCATATAGTTGATTTTTAATTGATGACAATTTATTTACAATTGTTAACGAATCCTTAAAAAACACCTATACAAAAAGCATACATGGCAAAAAAATAGGTTTTATTTTATCATTTTATCAATATAAACCTAACAATTATGAAGCATTCGCAGTAATTACTCCAAATAAAAAAAATAGTATAAACCGCACACAAAAGTCCACTACAACGTTATTGTTGTGGTAATGTTGTGGTAAAAAAAAGAGATGTTGAGTTTTTTATAGGTTTAAAAAGTAGTCATTTAGGTTGATTTCGCGAGCCAAACTAATTTTTTTACGCAATCGATATCGTTTTATTTCCACACTCCGTACAGAGATGTTGAGTAGTGGTGCAATTTCTTTTGAGGATAAATTTAGGCGTAAGTATGCACATAAACGTAAATCGTTAGCCGTCAGTTGCGGATGCAAGTCTTTTACCTTTTTAAAGAAGTCTTTGTCTGCATGATTGAACGCTTCTTCGAAGAATTTCCAGTCTTCTGCATTGTTGATATTTTTATCAATTAACCGAATTACAGGTGTTACATTTTGTCCTTGTTCGCCTTTTTGCTTGTTGAGTTCTTGCTTTATACTGTTGAGTGTTTCATTTTTCTTAATCATATTCATTGTTGCAATCGCTAGTTCACGATTTTTAGCATCTATGTCGCTGTTCAACTGAGAATTTTTTAATTGAATGATTTCTTTTTGCGCTTCTAATTCTTTCAGCGCTAAGTCACGTGTTGTTTTTTCGAGCAAGCGTTCACGTTGTTTTCTATAATATCGTTTGTAGAAACCGTTGAGTGCTGTAAAGAGTAGTATGGTTAAAATAATATATATGGCAATTGCCAAGTTTGATAAAAACCAAGGTCTATTAATCTTAAAGGTATAACTTGCCGTATTTACCGTTTCTTGATTGTTGATTCGTGCCTTTACTTTAAAGGTATAATTGCCATGTGGTAAGTTTTCAAACGCTACTGTTGGCTTCGTACTCCAATCGCTCCAACCTTCGTATAATCCATCTAAATGATATGAATATTCTGCAACTTCGTATTTGTTGTAAGCAGGAATACTGTATGCAAATGACAAATAGTTCTCTTTTGCTTTGAAATCACCTTCTTCTCCTAGCACTATATTGCGCATTCCGCCAACGAGCGAAGTACTTGTAATGTTGTTTATACTAATTTCATAATCTACAACGTGCATTTCGTCCAAATTGATGGTAATGTAGCCATCAGAAGTTCCTAGCAAATAATTTTTCCCTTTAAGATGTGCAATGTTTTCATAGCCTTTCATTTCATTTCGCAATGATTCTGAAATAGCTATTTTATTGATTTTAAAATTTCCGTTGAGCTTTTCCTTCGTTACATAATTGATATAATTTTTGGTAAAAGCCCATAAATAGCCCACATTATCGACCACTAATTTCCCTGATGTGTATTCATCATTTTCAAAAATACTGCTGAGAATTGTGTCTTTTTTGAAAGTAGCACTTGCAACATCATAGCCATAGATACCATTTTTATTGGCTTGATAAATGGTATTGCTGAATTGGATAAGGCTAGAGTTGGCACTTTTTTGAACGTCATTATTTTTTTTCACAGCAATAACGCTTTGATAGTCTTCACTGATTTCTAATTCGTATACACCTTTGTATTCGTGATTCATCAAGATTTTTGTGGGACTAATCCATTCAAAATGCTTGGATGATATGTTGAAATTCTTCAGTTTGTGACTTAACTGCCAAGTATTATTTTCTTTTGTAAATAGATATAGTCCTTTGTAATTTCCTTGAATGAACATATTGCTTTTTCCTGGAACTTTTCTAATGTCCCATGCGCCCAATACATTTGAGATTTTTCGTTGTGTTCCTTGTTGTATCAAAAATGTTCCTAAATCGTGTCCACAGAATAATTCGTCATCAATGACACGCAAACACCATATTTGTCCTTTTGTACCTTCTACAAATTTGAATGCTGTTTTTGCGCCTTCTTTTCTATAAAATAATCCTTGATTCGTGCCTAAATACACATATCCATTATGAATGATAGACGCATAAATAGTTCCAAGACGTCCTTTTTGATCTGCAAAATATTTAAATGGTTCTTTTCGGTTGATACAGTCAATTCCATTGTCCAATCCGACCCAAATATTTCCTTCTGCATCTTCAAATAAAGATAATGCGGTATTATCACTCAATCCGTCTGCCTGATCTATTTGATGTAGCAATTCTCCGCTTTTGGAAATGTGTAAGATTCCTTCTGAGATCGTTCCTAATACAAAACCGCCATCACTCAACTGTATGCTGGTATAAATACTTTTTTGATTGTTTGTCTCTTGGTATGGTAGTGTTACTGCCGTTAATCCGTTATCATCCAAGCGAAACCAGCCGTTGCTAAGTGTTATGATTAGTTTTTTCTTATTTTGTCTAAAAAAACCAACAATACGATCATTTTTTAGAACAGGATCATCATTGATTAGTTTCTTTTCTCCGTTTTCTATCGTGTATAAACCTTCATTTAAAACGTGAAAGTAAAGTTCTTCGTCAATTTTATAGAGTTTTGTAAGAATGTTGTCAACGCGGATTACTTTGAACTCTTTCGTTTCCGTGTGGTAACTGTAAATACTGCTTAATGATTGAAAAAGCACCCATTTATCGAGCTGTACAATATTCCAAAACTGTTCATCTTCTAGAATTTCAATTTCAGATTGATCACTTAAGGATGTGTATTCTAGAATTCCTTTATCGTTTCGAATCCAACAACCAAAGTTTTGATAAAATCCTGTGTACACTTTATCATTGATCACTTTTACTGAACGTACGATGGTTTCGTTTGGCGTTTTATAGAGTTTCCATTGCGCTCCATTGAATTCTAAAAGTCCTTTATTGTTTGCGATGTACATGTATGAATCGCTCGATTGCGAAATCATCCAATTCTGATTATCGGCATTGTACGTTTTCGGAGTATAATTTAGTATTGGAGGTAATTCCTGCGCGCAGGAGATACTGCAAAGCAATACAAGAAATACATTTATTAGGGTTCGCAACGGTTTGTTCGGTTTGTGTTTACTGTAAAAATACAGTTATTTTTTTAAACAACTTTTGCGAATTCTTTATTTTTCAACCATCAATATTGAAAAAATAACAAATGATCATCAAAATTGAATTGTTTTATATGTGTACAGTTTCCTGTAAAACAACATCTGATTCCGTATAAAAAACACAGCACTTTTTTCTAATTCACAGGTAGATAATGTGCGTTATAATCTAAAATTGATCGATATGTAAAAACTTGCGCGAATTCTCGATTCTAAATCGTCTTGTAACGTAGCATCGTCCGCCATTGCGCCAATTTCCAATGTATTGAGTTCTCGTTGAAAAGCCAATAATGGTCCTGCTGTCACGGAAAATTTATCTCGAATTGTAAAACCTACGCCAATAGGAAACATCGGTGTTTTTATACCTTGTGTGATGCCTACTTGAAACATTGGGTAAAAAATATCTCCTTCCTTTAAACGGTATAAAAAGTTGAGATAAAAAGCAGGTCTTACATATACAGGATCGCCTTGTGTTTCTGCGACCAATCCTTCCAACAATCCATAATTTTTATATTCAAATGGTGTGTAAAATACGCCTATAGAAGTAAATATAGCCAATCGTCCTTGACTTTTTCGAACAACAAACTTGTTTGCGATTTTTGAAGTGGCAACTTCATCACCACTTGCATTTAGTTTTACACCGACAATTTCGTAGGTACGTTTTTTTTCATATTGAAATCCAAATGCATCTTCTTCTAAAAGTTTATAACCAGTTGGATACTTATTATTTTCATATGCTTCACAATACTTCGTAAGCTTGTCATTTAGTTCTTTTAGTTTTGCAATAGCAGTTCCGTGTGCTTGCATTTTATCTCCCAATATAGCTTCAAGGTATCCTATTGTACTATTATTAAGATCATGAAATTCACTTTTAAATTCTGTCTCTTCATCATCATCGTTAAAAAAGCTTGTAACAGCTACTTCTTGTTCCTTTAAAAGATTTTTAATATTGGAAAAATTCTTTTTAGCGGTTTGTAGTTGTTTTGTAAGCTTTGCTTCTTTTGCTTTTGAATCCTTTAGTTTTTCTTTAAAACTCTTTAAATCATTTACCGAAACATTTCGTAAATCATCATGAGCCGCTTTGATTAATTCAGGTACATTTTTATTATATTCATCTAATTTACGAAACAAAAAATCCTCTACTTGTTTCATTCCATTGATTGTAGTGACCACATCTTGAAATTTTTTAGTATAAAGTGGATCTGTGAATATTTTTGAATCATCTTCCGTATTTTTAATTCCCTTTTTAAATTTTACAATCCAATTATACATAAATGGAGATGATTCATACATTTGGTCTAATGTTTTATCAATCTTATCATCATCTTCATTTACTTTAACTATCTCGTCTATCATAAGAAGAAGGCTTAAAAATGCTTCTGACATCTTAGATTTTTTTAAGCCTTGAGGCAACTCAGGTATAACTGGTAAGTCTGATTTTGTACTGATTGAACTTACTTCTGCAAAATCCCCAACATTCGTTGATAAATTTTCCATAAAGTTCGCTAAAGCTTTAAAGTTTTCATCATCACTTTCTGTGGTAGTAGCTTTTATTTGATGCGTTAATGGATTGTAAAATTGAATAAATAGCTGTAACGTATTTTCATCATCGTTTCCAATTTGAAAATTTCTTGTTATGCCTTTTGTAAGCTTTATAAATGGTTTTTCAGGATTCGATAGTTCCGATTTGTAAAAGAAGTTGGTTCCATCAAATGATATGTATAAAGATTGTTCTAAGTCTTTGCTGTGCAATCGTTCAAATACTTCATTTTCTTGTGCAAAAAGGCAGATTGGCAGTAGTAAAAATGCTAGTTTTAGTAGTGTTTTCATGTGATTGGTTTTTTGATAGTTAAAAGTATATCGCCAGTCAAAACAGAAACATCCCTACTTATAGGTAAATTTTAGTTTTTACATTCAGTAATAGTATTTGTTATTTATATTTTGCTAGTATCTTTGCCTAAAATAAGTTTCATGGAAGGACAAAATTGGTTTCGTATTGTATATGATTATATGATCGCACAAGATTATAGCAAGGAAGCGGCTATTTACATCAACCTAATTGTAGGTGTGTTGGCAGTTTTGATCATTGCGTTCATCATTGATTTTGTGATTCGTCGGATTTTGGTTGCTTTGGCAAATCGTATTGCGCCGAAAACGAAGAATCATTTTGATGATTTTCTGGTTAAAAATAAGTTGCCACAGAATATTGCACATGTAGTTCCAGTATTGTTTATTGAGCAAACATCTCCGCACTTGTTTGTTGATTTCCCAAATTTTCAAGCTAATTTTTTATTGTTTATAGACGTCTTTTTGGTGATTCTGTTGATTCGTGTTATTCGTAGCTTTTTGAATTCGTTGCGCGATTTTTTAAAGACACTAAATTCGTTCAAAGACAAGCCGATTGACAGTTACATACAAGTGTTTATGATTTTTGTGTGGATGATTGGGATTGTGATGGTTTTTTCGCTTCTCACAGGGAAATCTATTGTCGGTTTTGTGACTACTTTAGGAGCGTTATCGGCAGTTATTTTATTGATCTTCAGAGATACCATTCTTGGTTTTGTGGCGAGTATTCAAGTTGCCGTGAATGATATGGTTCGTATTGGTGATTGGATTACAATGGAAAAATATGGTGCTGACGGCGATGTGATTGAGATTAACTTGGCGACTGTAAAAGTGCAAAATTTTGACAAAACAATTACCACGATTCCTACGTATGCGTTGATTTCAGATTCGTTTAAAAACTGGCGCGGGATGAATGATTCTGATGGACGACGTATTAAACGAGCGATTATTTTGAAAGCACATAGTATTCATTATTTAAGTGATGAAGAAATTGAGGAGTTAAAAAAAATTGAACTGATTGCTGATTATTTAGAACGCAGGCAAAAAGATATTCAGGAATTTAATGCTGCCAAAGCTGTTGATAAATCGGTGTTGATTAATGGACGAAATTTGACCAATATTGGTGTGTTTCGTAAGTATATTGAAGAATATTTAGAAAAACATCCTGCCATTAATGATGACATGATGATTATGAGTCGTCAGTTGCCACAAACACCACAAGGAGTTCCGTTGGAGATTTACGCCTTTAGCAAAGATAAAGTGTGGAAAAACTACGAATACATTATGGGCGATATTTTTGATCATCTCCTAGCCGCAGTTCCGTATTTTTATTTGGAAACGTATGAGTTGAATGTTGCTGGTTCTTAGGTGTTGGGTTTTGGTTGTTGGTTGTTGGTTGTTGGTTGTTGGTTGTTGGTTGTTGGTTGTTGGTTGATGGTTGATGGTTGATGGTTGATGGTTGATGGTTGATGGTAAAAAGTATTCTTTTCAATTCAAAATTCAACATGTAGCATTCAACATTTTAACTTCGTTATTCGTTATTCGTTATTCGTTGTTTGTTGTTTGTTGTTAACTGTTGGTTAGTTTTTTTATTTCTAAAATTTAAAATTGTAAGCTCTTAAATTTAAGTCACTTACCACTATTTTTCGTTAATTCATATTTTCTTGGTTTTCACAGGAGTACCGCTAAAGAGTACCGTTTTACTATTATTTTAATCTTCAAATATATCTAATTCTTTGATGGCTTTATCTACGATTCGCTCGTCAATATAATGCTTTTTAAGTACTGAATCTGTTGCGTGCGAAGATAGACGTTTTGCATCTCCTTTCAAAGTAGATGATAGATAGGTCAAGTATGTTTTCCGTAAGCATTTAAACTGTAATTCTCTATCCGTGTTTAATTGCTTATAGAAATGTGAGAATCCTAAAGATAAAGCATCATTCATTGTTTTGGTGGATGATGCGGTTCGCTTATCTGGATTTATTAGGTATCTATCTTTCCCTTTGTTGATATTATATCCTAATCTGTATAAAATACTTTTTAGACTTTTGGTTAC